>NZ_FMWO01000079.1 GCF_900103035.1 Nitrosomonas mobilis | reverse complement strand
CTGTCACTGCATGAATTTCTGCATCAATATGGCACGGAAGCACAATGTGAAGCAGCATTGTTTGCTGCGAGGTGGCCACATGGCTGGAGATGCCTGCGCTGCGATGGGGAGCGATATTCCTGTACCCATAACGGCCGCAAGCTATGGGAATGCCTGGATTGTGGCTACCAATGTTCTTCAATTGTCGGCACCGTGTTTGAAAATACTAAATTACCGCTAAGAACCTGGTTTCTGGCCATTTACTTGATGACGCAAAGCAAGAATGCGGTCAGTGCATTGGAACTCAAACGTCAGCTGGGGGTAAGTTACAAAACGGCATGGTCGATCAAGCATAAGCTGTTACAGACCATGCTGCTGCGCGAAGAGCAACGCCGTCTGGATGGACGCGTGGAGGTTGACGATGCTTATCTGGGAGGTGAAAGGCCGGGAAAGCGCGGGCGGGGCGCGGCAAGTAAGACGCCATTTGTAGCGGCAATACAAACAAACAGCGAGAGGAAGCCACTTTATATACGCTTGACTCCCGTAGCGGGTTTTACATATAAAGCGCTCAAACAGTGGTCGGCTGAATGTCTGTCATCTACTGCACGAGTCGTATCTGATGGTTTGGGGTGTTTCGGGGCGGTTACGCATACAGCCGCGCAGCATGAGCGCCGCCGCAACGACAGAACCTCTTTCGATCAGTATATTGAGAATTTCTGAGACAGGTAACTAATCAGGGATCTTTTTAAGGATTGTAAAGTTCACCAAGATTATTGAATTTTTCAAACTGAAATTAACTTTTGCTATCATGTGTTATTACATTAGTTATAACTTTAGGGTTAACATGATTGAATTGAAAGTCAGAAAATTTGGCAATTCTCTTGGTGTTGTTTTGCCAAAAGAAGTAGTTAATCATTTGCGTACCGGGGATGGGCAACGGCTATTTTTAACTGAGGCATCTGATGGAAGGTATCTTATTACGCCATACGATCCTTTATTTGGTGAAAAAATGGCAAAAGTAGAAGATATATGTAACCGATACCGTAACACACTACGTGCATTGGCGAAGTGACAGCACCGGTCTGGATAACTGAGCAGGATGCACTTGCCATCCATGAGCGTTTAATTTCTCTGCATGGTGGTGCATCAGGCATTCGCGATAGGAATCTTCTGAAATCAGCACTTACAAGACCGCTCAATTTTTTTGCCTACGATCAGCAGCCGGATAATTCCCTCTTGACCGCTAGTTACACCAGCGGGATTCTGCAAAATCATCCTTTTGTGGATGGGAACAAACTGACAGGATTTGTAATTGGCGTATTATTCCTCGAACTCAACGGCTACAGGTTTACCGCCAGTGAAGAAGATTCAACACAAGCTGTATTTTCCCTTGCTGAAGGCTCTCTTGATGAACTTGGATTTAGGTTGTTCATTGAAGATAACTCGATTGCACCGTAACTGAGATGAAAACGGCACCAAATATAATAAATAAAGCGAGAAATCTTATCACCGGGGTTTGCTTAAAATTGAGTCAGCGACCTGTTGCGAAACGCTTCTCTTGTAACAGAGAAGCTTGATCCAAAACGACTCCTTAGATGGTCAGCTTCGGCAGTTTGTTAACAATCGCCAGGGTTTTAAGACTAACAGTGATAACCTGCAGAAAGAGTTCAAGCGAGTGTCTGGTATTGCCCATCGCTTCTATTGCCCAGTCTCGTTGGCATCATTGGTAATTCCGCTGTTTTTGTCAGTCTTGACACCTTGACGTTCCACTACCCAGTCGAGCGCAGGTTTGCCATTGACCACATAGTCGTAGGCTTCTTCCGGAATATTTCCCTTCGCTTCCCGGAAAATTGCTCCATAAATCCTGCCAATTCAGCTTCAACAGCTTGTTCCAGCAGTTGTTTGGCTTCCGTCCTCAACAACTCTGTCAACGAATCACTACGCCGATCTGGACCTGTCAGTTCAACAGCGGTATGCTTCTTCATTGGATTTCGCCTCATTAAGCAATTTTTGTTAATTTTTCTTCTATGAAATCAATGAGCGATTTGGACGAAAATCGCTTAATGCGACAGAACCTTTAGAAGTAAGGACGACCTCACTTCTCTATTTCAATCGGAGACGGCTCCAATAATCAGAGAGGTTTCAATGAATTCTAGCTGGGTTATTCTTGTTTTTGCCGGATTATTCGAAATTGGATGGGCGATTGGACTTAAATATACCGAAGGTTTCACTCAATTATGGCCCACCTTATGGACTGCGCTCGCAATAGTGATGAGCGTTATCCTACTTAGTTTAGCAATGAAATCGCTGCCAGTAGGAACTGCATATGCCGTTTGGGTTGGCATAGGTATAGTTGGCACGGTAATATTCAGCATTGTTTTGTTCGACGAGCCAGCCAATATTTTTAGATTATTTTGCCTTGGACTTATAGTGACGGGTATTGTTGGTCTCAAGCTTGGAACATCGGCTTAAAAGCTTTTTCCAGCCGATGCCTTTTAAATAACGTAGTCACGGGATATTTGCCCATAGGGTAATACGACTGATTTGCACGGCGGCGATGAAGGACGTAGCGTTTCAATTCGAATATCATGAAGCCAGTCTTCGAAGAAATTATACTTGTAGACAAATCAGCTGCCGACATCAAACCCAAAGCCATCAATACGTACAAAATCAGGATCTTCAGAAAACTCGATGCCAGATCATCGTACTTAGCGCCTGCCAGAAAATCCCACTTTTTTACGAGAGAGCTGCCTGCTTTTTAAGCAATGCGAGTGAAATTCTATGCAGCGATTGGCGTAAAAAGCTTCTGGCTGGATTTTTCGGTAAGCATTACAAAAACCAGGTTTTTGTCTGACACCAGGCGCTATTTTCCCGAGAACCCAGGTTCTCATCAAGAATAGAGCGGTCTCTCAGGCCATCTGCCGGTACTTTGAATGTTGCGCGTTGGTTTTTTGTTCACGTTCCACATCCTGCTGCCACAGAATATCGCCGATGCGGTGGATGTTGCGAGCGACAATCGCCGGAGCAACGTAGCGCTTGAAGCTATCGATACCATGATCCGAGAATTTGTCGAGGCCGTGTGCTTCCAGGGCATTAATGACTGATTCATTCACTGTTTTTATACCGCGGATTGCTTCAAGCACAGCTTTAGCTTTCAAATTACCCGTAAAATTCTTGCGCTTTGTTCCACTCATCTCCTGCTCCTTTTACAACAGGTTACCATCCTAATTTGCTGTCCGAAAATTAGGGCCCACTATACTTTTTACAATAAGCATGTAGCATTACCATGCTCTTTAGTGGTCAACCTCTATACGAATGCATTGATGATCTCGCTTAATGCGACGGAACCCCTGTATATTAAAATGGCACGGGGCCCTGGCTTTACGCGCAAAGCGGTTTTTGACTGAACTACCGCTGACCCCGCGCCAGGTTGTATAGTTACTTCCGACGCATTGAGTTGTCTTGCCGGAGTTACTGATGCCGAGTGGCGCTTATCATGCATTCGATTTCGCCAAATACGGAACCCGTTACCTTGGTGCGTTTATTTACTTTTCAACCAGCGCTTCTATCTTGAAGCGCTGCCGAGCAAGACGGACTTCCCGCTAACCGTCTTGCTCGTGTCAGATTCATTGTTGAACCGACGACGGCGGGAACCTAGTTAAAATGAGGTTATGTCGGATAATAACAGCAGTGACAGCTTTAAAAATATTTACTCAGTAAAAATAGAATGTTAGCGATGTTTTTTTCAAAAATGGCTATTTTTCAGCAGGCTCATATTTACAAGGAGATATTAATGAAACCCACGATACTTAAACTCGTAATGGCAGGGCTTGCGCTGGCGGTCGCAGTTATTCCGAATTTATTTGCTCAAACCGGGAAGCAAAACGAATCCACCGATAGGGCGAGCCAGTCGAAGGTAGACGATCTACATACGCCGAAATTTATGGATCTTGGACCTCATACTTTTGCCGTCAGCACACAAAACAAAGAAGCCCAGCTATATATTAACCAGGGAATAAATCTTGCTTACGCGTTCAACCATGCCGAGGCCCGTCGAGCGTTTCAAGAAGCAGCAAGGCTCGATCCAACGCTGGCAATGGCGTATTGGGGCCAAGCCCTTGTACTAGGCCCTAACATCAACGCGATGATGGAACCTAATGAGGAACCGCAGGCCTTAGAACTAGTAAAAAAAGCCAAATCACTCATGACGCAAGCTTCTGCAAAGGAGCAAGCACTAATTAACGCCCTGGAAAAACGTTATTCTGGCAATGACAAACAACGCACTGCAAACGACCAGGCTTATGCGAGTGCAATGCGATCGGTTCATCAGCGTTTCCCAGATGATCCGGATATTACAATGTTTTATGTAGAGTCGATGATGGACCTTCGTCCTTGGGATTATTGGATGCCTGATGGTCATCCATATCCCGGAACAGCAGAAATTATTGCGCTGACTGAAGCGGTAATGCAGCAGCACCCAACCCACCCTGGCGCTTTGCACATGTACATTCATCTTATCGAGCCAACAGCTACGCCGGAGCGTGCCGCAAAGGCTGCAGATACCTTGTTAACTGTGATGCCTGCTGCGGGACATATGGTGCATATGCCATCACATATATATCAGCGAGTTGGGCGTTATGCAGACGCAATGAAAAGTAATCAACTGGCAATTGAAGCTGATGAGCAATACATCAGACAGAGTCATACGCAAGGAATATATCCAATGGCGTACTATCCACATAATATCCACTTTTTGTGGTTCGCCGCGACTGCCAGCGGTCAAAGTAAGATAGCCATTGAGTCTGCGTTGAAGGTAGCGGGTAAAGTAGACGATGAAATGCTACAGGAATTTCCTCTAACCGCAGTATTTCGCATGGTGCCTTATTGGACATTCGCACGATTCGGCCTTTGGAAAGAAATTCTTGACGAACCTGCGCCACCATCAACAAATGCTTTTCTAAAAGGCAGCTGGCACTATGTGCGCGGCTTGGCATTTGTCGCAACGGGAAAATTACAGTCAGCCAAACAGGAATTAAATATCCTGCGGGAAATTATGACCGATCCATCACTGGATGGGGCGTTGTTCTCAAAAAACACACCACGTACCGTGTTACAAATCGCGCCTGAAGTACTGGCTGGTGAAATTGCTGCTGCACAGGGACAATTCGATGCCGCCATTACGCACCTTGAGCGTGCGGTTCGCTTCGAGGATGCTTTGGTCTATACAGAGCCGGCGGAATGGCACTATCCACCACGCCTGGCTCTCGGTGCAATCTTATTAGAATCTGGACGTCCGGTTGAAGCAGAAACTGTATATTGGGAGGATTTACGAAAAAACCGAGATAATGGCTGGGCACTTTACGGAGTGTTGTTGGCGCTGAAAGCACAAAACAAAACGTCTGAAGCAGCGCTTATTGAAGCACGTTTTAAAAAAGCTTGGGCTGACGCTGATGTAGAACTAACAGCATCACGTTTTGGACGTTAAGTAGAAGAATTTCGATAAAAGTTCAACTAGCGGGCTCGAACAAGCTATCCATAACACGGCACTATCAAGGCTGCGCCTCGATTAGCTGTTGAAACTGATTTGCGTAACCACTCGATTTTAGGTTAATCAGGTGGTTACGCAAATTTATGACCACCCACCAGTGAACACCTAGTGAGCCGATTCCAAATCACCTGCAACTACTACCCGGTTACGGCCATTTTTCTTCGCTTCATACATTGCGGTGTCTGCACGCTCAAGTAATATTTCGGGATGATCGTCTTTTCTCAGCATCGCCATTCCAAGGCTAATAGTTATATCGATGTCAAATTTCTTTGCGTGAATAGGAGTGTCAGCAATCCCTTTACGTATTCGTTCCGCGATAATCTTTGCCAGCGCTAAGTCGGTATTTTCCAAGATAATGACGAATTCCTCTCCACCAAACCGGCCAATCATGTCGAAGCCGCGAATTGCCGCTTGGATTCGCTCTGCCGTATGCTTGAGCACGATATCGCCGACGAGATGGCCATAGGTGTCGTTGACTCTTTTGAAGAAATCGAGATCCGCCATTATCACACATAGGGGACTGCCATTTTGCTTCGCTTCATTGACCTGACGCTCAAGAGTATCCATTAGGCTGCTGTAACTCAATACGCCGGTGAGGTGATCGATCGCAACTTTTTGGTGTAACTTTAAGGCTTCTTCGCTCAATTTATCGAACGTCTTTTGCAACTCATCAGCCTCAACCAGATGGTAGCCTTCTACCGTCAGATACACGCTTAATGAAGTGATTTTAAAAACACAGTCCACAAGAGGCCATAGGGTCTTTGGATCGGACTTGCATTGAGTCGAGAGGCTATCGACCAACGCTTGTTGTATAAGGCAAAGCTGTAAATGCAAAACTCCCAAAGGAACTTTTTTGTGGGCCCATGCTACAGCAACACCTAATCGCTCTTCAAAATACTTGGGTGTATCGAAATTTTGGCCGAACCCGCATAAGTAATCAATCCAAAACTCCTTAAAGGATTCGATGCCAATATTTTCCTTTATCAGCAAGACGTCTTCACAGATAGCGAAAGAATCGAAGCAAGAACTTACCAATGCCTCGGTTTTTCCCTCTATGAATTCTCTCCGAAGACGCTTCGCGTGCTTACCGTGTTCCGCATCTAATCCCAATAATGAAATGGTTTTCTGGATTCGCTTGCAATCAAACCCGAGCATTAAGCAGTTAGATACAATCTCAGAATTCATTATTTTTCCTGATTAGAAAGATTCTTCAGCTTGCCGTAGCCAACATGCTGGGCGAGGCCCGATAATGTCTGCGGAAACGAACAGACGGCTTCCATCTTGGAACCCCGGTTGAAAACAACTCAATCCATCGGAAGTAACTATACAACCTGGCGCGAGGTCAGCGGTAGCCCAGTCAAAAACCACCTTGCACGTAAAACCAAAGATCAGTGCCATTTTAATCATACAGGGACGGCCTTCGGCACCGAACGAAATGGCCGCCACAAAAGGCACCTTACTTTTAGAGTCCCGGCCTGCCTTGCCGCCAGCTAATTCCCCGTCAAGGTAAGCATCATCCACCCTGATATTGCCACATAGCGTGTACCTGGCATCTCATTCGGCCATCGCCTGCATCAGCTTCTGTTGAATTCAGCCAAACCGTGGGGTAACTCACACCCAGCTGCCGCTTGAGGTCGAGTGCCAACAGGCCGATTTTCGCTTGGCTGATCAGATAAATTTCCAGGAAGCAGATGCTTAGCGGCAAGTGGATGCGTTGGAACAAGGCGCCTGCGATCCGAGATGTCCGCAGTCCGCAGCACCTGCATCGGAAGTTTTTGCGTTTTTCTGCCTTAAGCAAGCGGTAATTCGTGTTGCCGCAGTCTGAGCAGCTGAATCCTTGCGGCCAACGGGACGTTCTCAATGCATCCGCGCATTGTTTATCTGTGCCAAGCTTCGCAAGAAGTACAGGTAAGAACAAGCCTGCCTGGAATTGGATACGGTTCACGGTCATGACAGTTCCTCTTCGAGGAGTTTGTTTGAGTCAGTATGCGCCGTATCATAGAAAAAATCGGGCTTGGTTGAGCAACCTTTCTAATCAAAATATCTTTTGATGTTCAACACTATCAAGAACAAATTACTTTATTTACTTCCCTTTCCTTCTAATTCCCGTCACAAACAGCACTCCCTAACCAATCAGCTTTATCAACCTTACATAAAATAATTGTCAACTTTATTGATTTTTTATCAACATTAAATCTTTGTATCGATTCTAAGCCCAACAAAACGGTCAAAGAGGCGCGCTGCACTTCTGCATAAAAAACCAATTTCTGATCACGCGGCTACGCCAAATAATTTCCCCGCTGCCGCAGTTAGGCTCATGGCAAGGGCTCCCCAAAATGTAACTCTGATGATGCCAGTAGATATCGCCGCCCCTCCCGCGTGTGCGGCCAGCCCTCCCAAGGTGGCCAAAAATATCAGTGACGAAGCCGAAACGATGGGAATGAGCTGGGTGCCTGGCACATTCCATGCGGTTAATAATGGTAATGCAGCACCAATAGTAAACGTTCCCGCAGAGAAGAATGCTGCCTGCATTGGGCGAGCTCTGGCATTTTCTGTCAAACCTAGCTCATCCTTTGCATGCGCTCCCAGTGCATCATACGCCATGAGTTGTTCTGCCACCTGTTTTGCCAAATTCGTATCCAGCCCCCTTTTTTCATAGATATCCGCGAGCTCTTGCAACTCAAGTTCATAATCATCGTTTAATGATTTTCTCTCAAGCTCAAGATCTGCCTTTTCCGCGTCTGATTGAGAACTTACTGACACATATTCACCTGCGGCCATGGACATTGCGCCGGCGACCAAACCAGCCACGCCAGCAAGAAGAATATCCGCACGCGCAGCATGAGCCGCCGCAACGCCGATAACGAGACTCGCTGTCGAAACGATACCATCATTCGCACCAAGAACAGCCGCGCGTAACCATCCCACACGATGTGATCTATGCATTTCACAATGACTCATATTTTTCTCCGGAATATTCTTTAGAGCTTCCTGATAAGTACGATTAGTTCAATATATTTCATAAGTTTACATGATGACCATAGCAAGCAGGTACTTCAGTGCAGCATTTGCAGCACTTGAAAAACTCGAACGCAGATCGACAATATGCTTCCTATCAGCGCATGGCAGGGGTGGTATTAACAGTCCCATGCCAGAAACGGCGTTGAAGCTTTCTTGCAGTGTCGATGGCAATGCCGTGGCGAGTCAGGCGCAGCAGGATGGCGCCATCGTGGTCACTGCGCAGGATGCGGGCGCCTTGTTCACGATAACGGTTGACGACCTCTGGATGCGGATGGTTAAAGGGATTGCGGTAACCAACCGGGAAAATGACATATGTTGGATTGACTTGCCGCACAAATGCAGCAGAGGAAGAAGATTTGCTGCCATGATGTGGCGCGATCAGTACGGTAGCTGGCAAGGTATCACGTGCACGTTGCAATAATTCCTGTTCAGAAGTCCGACCAATATCGGCTGGCAGAAGCACGCTGCCATGGCGGGTCGTGATTTTCAACACACAACTGAATTCATTACGATTGCGTTTACTGCCTGACGATTTGCTTTGGTCGGGATGCAGAATGGCAAAGTGAACGCCATCCCACCACCAGTCATCGCCTGCACGACAGTGCTGATGATCAGCAATCGCCTGTTTGATGGGATGGCTTGCTTCCAGCGACCCAAGCAGCGATTGAGTTGACAGACTGGTCATTACTGACAGTGCCCCGCCACTATGATCGCTGTCTGCATGCGAGACGATCATACGGTCGAGTGCAGTGATTCCTTCGCCACGCAGATAGGGCACGATAATCTGTTTGCCACTATCGATTTCACCGTAATTCTGGCCAGTATCAAATAGCAAATTATGCTGCCGGGTACGCGCTGCCACTGCGAGTCCCTGTCCGACATCAAGTACGGTCAGCCAGAGCTCTCCTTCTGCGGGCCGATCTGGTGAGTTCAGAAATAGTGGAAAAACGGCTAATATTCCCAACCAGCGCGCCGGAAACCCTGCAACCACACCCAACCCAAATCCACCCGGCAGCAACAACCAGATCATTCCGATGACTGCCGCGACGACTGTCCAGAATCTCGGCGCAGGCTGTTGCCACACTGCCAGCGGCATTTCCGCCAGCCATTGCAGGATGATCATCAGACCCTGCATGGCAGTATGCGCAATCGACAGCATAAACTCCAGTCCAGGAATAAGCGCGAGCAGGGTAAAAGGCACGACAGCAACCGTCATCCACGGGATGGCAAATGCATTGGCAATAGGTGAAACCAGCGAAACCTGTCCAAACAGAAACAATAGTAATGGCAGCAGCCCCAGCGTGATTGCCCACTGAATACGAATCCAGCTGATCACGATGCCGGATTGACCGATACGGCCGGAGACCGTCAAACCAATCAAACCAACTGCAGCAAATGACAACCAGAAACCCGGTGAAATCACCGCCCAGGGATCCAGCAGTGTCACCACCAGTAACACCCAGCCGAGCACCGTCAGCAGCGAGACACGTCTATCCCACCACAAGGTAACCGATAGGATGGCCAGCATCAGGAAGGCGCGTCTGGCTGGTACGGCGAATCCTGACAGCAACGCATAGATCAAGGCAGCGACAAGCCCTGCTACGATGGCGATTTTGCTGGCCGGCAGCCACAAAGCCAATCCAGAATGACGTCTCCATAGCCAGTAAATTAGGCTGAATACCAACCCGGAAACCAAGGTGATATGCAGCCCCGAGATTGCCATCAGATGATTGGTGCCGGTACGGGTAAAAACATTCCACTGCGCTTGTGGAATGGCGCGCTGATCGCCAACTGCCAGTGCAATGAGCGGCCCGGCATAAGGTGCATCTTTAAGAAAGGACTGCATAGCGTCGCGAATCTCGGTACGCTTGCGTTCAAAAAAGTAACGTGGGTCACGCGCCAATATTTCAATCCGCTGATTGGTGTCCGCAATCCGCACATAACCAACCGCACGAATATCCCGCTCGAATAACTTTGCTGAGTAATCGGCAACATGGGGATTGAGATTGCCATGCGGGCGCTTGAGCCGGACTGTCAATTGCCAGCGTTCCCCTGCGGTTATATCGGGCGGCGCCAAGTCTGCTTGCCGATCGTTTCTGTACCAGGAAAGCAATATATTATCTGGTACGATCGCTGCGGGGGTCAGGACCTGCTCGACATGAAACCGGAAATGAATACTCCGTGAACCAGATTGCGGCATCTCTGTTACCACGCCGATGACGGCAATATCTTGACCTTCCCAGGCGAGTGGCAAGGTATCCACCAGTCTACCGTGCGCCCAGAGTGCCGCCCAGAAAAACCCTGCCCAGAATGCCACCACCAACATCAGCAACCTGCCCGCCCATTGTATTTTCCGTGATTCTCCCGGAATAAGTACTCCCGCTGGCAGCCCGATCAAGAGCAGCAAGGCACACCAGTACATTTCGGGCAATGACGGCTGTTGCAGCAACAGCGCGACGCCCAGAACAAAAGCAACACTGTAGATCCCGATCAACACGACTTAGGGGAAGATTGGTTGGAGCATGAATAAAAAGGTCGGGGCAACGATTATAGCAGCCGAGTGTTTTGAGCAGATTCTGCATCCATTTGGCAGACTCACCAGCATGACGTCAATGCGACTGATTCAATCACTCCTCCCCGATAACTTATCCATAAATCAGATAAACAAGTCAAAATATATCCTGATTAGTTACCTGTCTCAGAAATTCTCAATATACCGATCGGAAGAGGTTCTGTCGTTGCGGCGGCGCGCAGCAATCGCGGCACCATGGCAGCCAAATCAAAACGGCGATTGAAGCGATAGGAGAATTCTGCAAGATAGCGCTGTGCATACTTGGCGTGATTGAATGCATGGTAGGTTCCGCTGAAGGCAGTCTTGAGATTGCCAAGAAGCGTATTGACCCAGCGAAACTCGGCACGCTGCACAGCAGATTTGCCACTTCCCACAATATGGCGCTCATGCTGCGCGGCTGTATGCGTAACCGCCCCGAAACACCCCAAACCATCAGATACGACTCGTGCAGTAGATGACAGACATTCAGCCGACCACTGTTTGAGCGCTTCGTATGTAAAACCCGCTACGGGAGTCAAGCGTATATAAAGTGGCTTCCCCTCGCTGTTTGTTTGTATTGCCGCTACAAATGGCGTCTTACTTGTCGCGCCCCGGCCGCGCTTTTCCGCCCTTTCACCTCCCAGATAAGCATCGTCAACCTCCACGCGTCCATCCAGACGGCGTTGCTCTTCGCGCAGCAGCATGGTCTGTAACAGCTTATGCTTGATCGACCATGCCGTTTTGTAACTTACCCCCAGCTGACGTTTGAGTTCCAATGCACTGACCGCATTCTTGCTTTGCGTCATCAAGTAAATGGCCAGAAACCAGGTTCTTAGCGGTAATTTAGTATTTTCAAACACGGTGCCGACAATTGAAGAACATTGGTAGCCACAACCCAGGCATTCCCATAGCTTGCGGCCGTTATGGGTACAGGAATATCGCTCCCCATCGCAGCGCAGGCATCTCCAGCCATGTGGCCACCTCGCAGCAAACAATGCTGCTTCACATTGTGCTTCCGTGCCATATTGATGCAGAAATTCATGCAGTGACAGGCCTGCCTGAAACTGAATTTTATTCATCGCCATTG
>NZ_FMWO01000055.1 GCF_900103035.1 Nitrosomonas mobilis | reverse complement strand
TTCGTGACTGCCGACCCGTCAGCTAGCCCGGAGCGCCTGTATTCCGAGATCGGGCGGTTGAAGATGGAACTGGACTGGCTCAAAAAAAAGTCCGGGATCAGCCAGTAGAAAACCGCAAGCAATGGGTCAGCGCCATCGAACCACTGGCGCTGACTCGGCAATGCGAACTGGCGGGAGTTAACCGCTCCACGGTCTATGCGCCGCACATGGCCGCAAAACCGGACGAGCAGGAATTGGCACTGCTGGGACTGATTGACGCCGAATACACACGTCATCCGTTTTACGGCAGCCGCAAGATCAAGCATTATCTGCGTGGTTTAGGTTACAAGATCAACCGCAAGCGCGTACAGAGGTTGATGGGCATACTGGGCCTTGCCGGCATGGCGCCGGGGCCGAATACCAGCCGCCCGCACCCGCAGCACAAGGTTTATCCGTACCTGCTCAGAGGCGTGAATGTGATCCGCCCCAATCAGGTATGGAGTACGGACATCACATACATCCGCTTGGCACGCGGGTTCGTGTACTTGGTGGCCGTGATCGACTGGTACTCGCGTAAAGTGCTGTCGTGGCGGTTATCGAATACGCTGGATAGCGGATTCTGTGTGGACTGCCTGGAGCAGGCATTGCAGACATATGGAACGCCCGAGATATTCAACACCGATCAGGGCTGCCAGTTCACCAGCGAAGCTTTTACTGGCGTGCTGTTAAAAAAAGAAATCGCCATCAGCATGGACGGGCGTGGCCGGGCACTGGATAACATCTTTGTGGAACGGCTCTGGCGCAGCGTCAAACACGAGGACGTGTATCTGAAAGGTTACATCACGATGCCTGAATTGCTGATAGGTCTGACAGAATACTTTGTGCTTTACAACACAGAAAGACCGCACCAATCGCTGGGCTACGACACGCCAGATCAGGTATACCGTACAGCGAGTGGTGGCGGAGCAAGGATTGTGGACAAATATAGTGAGAAAGAAAAATCTCACACAGAAGTAGAAACAAAAAAAGAAACCGAAAACCGGGGCAGCGCCGTTCCGCTGCATGAAGAAGGTTACCCTCTTAAACTCGATATATTATTGTCTTGACGGAGGGGTCCACTATACACTCCATATCAAGAGTGGTTACTATGGACTTCTTTTTTTAGAAAAAAAATAGGCGAAATGCTTATTTTTCGTAAAATAAGTCTGAATTTACAATATCTAATGAGGGCCTGATGAGGTGTATCAATGAGTCCGAGGAATGCTGCGACGAGGGGTGTAAATAATTTTGTGTAAAATCCCTACCGACCGACTTAATTGATAGCCTGTTGGCCGATTACAAAAAGCCAGAAGATTTAATCAATGAGAATGGTCTTCTCAAGCAACTCACCAAAGCGCTGGTTGAACGTGCCCTACAAGCAGAGATAACCGAGCATCTTGGTCACGATAAGCACGAAACTGTAACCAACCCCACTGGCAATGCCAGAAATGGTAAAAGTCATAAGACCCTGAAAGGTGAATTCGGTGAATTGCCCATCGAGATCCCCCGTGACCGCGAAGGCAGTTTCGAGCCGCGAATGATTTCTAAGCATCAAACCCGCTGGGCGGGGTTTGATGACAAGATCCTCTCGCTGTATGCCCGTGGCATGACAGTGCGTGAAATCCAACAACACCTCACCGAAATGTATGGCGCGGAAGTGTCGCCTACGCTTATTTCTACGGTCACTGACGGCGTGATGGATGAAGTAAAGCCGTGGCGCGCATCCATGTTGGAGCAGCTGCGCGGAGACGCCGTCGAACAGCGCCTTGGCCCCTGCTTCACCGATCCGGTTCTCGAAGGTCCACACGGTGGTGCGGTCGGGGACGTTCGTCGCGTTCGCCAGTCCGCAGAACCGTTTGTAGCTCATGCGGTCGAGCAACTGGTACTCCGTCTGTTCATCCGAGAGGTTGTACAGACGCTTCAGAACAAGAATGCGAACCATCGTCTCCGTCGGGTACGGCGGGCGTCCGCCCTGCGGACTCATCGGACGGGGCGCCACCCGATCAACCTCCATCGCCAAGGCAGCAAAGTCAATGTGCGACTCGATCTCAACCAGTGGGTCACCCAGCGAGTCGATTTTCTTGCGGTGGTGTTCGTCGGCGAACAGGTCAAGCTTGATGGCGCTATGTGGTTTCATCGGCAGGAGAAGAATGGGCTTCAGAACAGCGTAATTTTACCAAGTCTATCAAGAGTGGGCGAGTCGAGGTTTTTCGAGGCGCCCTGACGGCATAGCAGGAATTGACAGCTAACAAGCTACTTAAAATGTCCCCCAGAATTCCGGAAACACTGCAAATCGCAAAAAAGAAGAAGTAAAGCGGAGTTACACGCGGATCAACCCGCAGTCAATCGCCAGTCGCACAAGCTGAACGGTATTCTGAAGTCCTAGTTTCCTCATGATGCTGGCATGATGAACGCCAACAGTCTTCGGACTGATGGAAATGATTTCTGCAATTTGCAGAACTGAACTCCCTTCTGCGAGTAGTGTAAATATCTGGAATTCTCGTTGTGAAAGAATATGTAAGGGATGTTTATCGCCACTACCCTGCACGCTATCGCTCAGCATGTTTGAAGCCAACTTGGCATCGATATACGGCTCTCCCTGGCTTATCCGGTGAACTGCTTCCAGCAACTGTTCCGGGCTGCACTGCTTGGTAAGGTACCCTGTTGCCCCCATATCAAGCACTCGCTTTACCATGATTTCACTGCTATGCATACTCAGCGCGAGTATGTTCGCTGTCGGGTTTTTTGACTTGATACGATAAATGGTTTCCAAGCCACCAATACCCGGCATATTGATATCGATGATCGCCATATCCGGTTGACATTCCTGATAAAGCACACAACCGGTTTCGCCATCGCCTGCTTCCGCCAACACCATAATCTTCTTGGTACTTTCCAGAAAATACCGGTATCCAGCCCGTACGACAGGATGATCGTCTATCAGAATGAGAGTAATCAGTTTGGTCTTCATGTCAGTTAACTTTACAACTTAAGCGGCAGCCTGGCAGTAATTTGAACGCCGGTGCCTGGTGAACTTTGTAATAAAAACTCCCCACCAGCGGCAATCGCTCTCTCACGCATCCCAAGCAACCCAAAACCCGCAGATTTTTGATCAACATCAAAACCGATTCCGTCATCCTCTACGCTCAACAACAAGGTGTCAGAGAGTAAAGATGAACTCTTTTCACGGCTCAATTGCACCACTACTTTGCCCGCCTGTGCATGCTTGCAAACATTATTGAGCGATTCCTGAACCATACGATAGATCGTAATGGAAATCGTTTTGTCTACTGCACCTGGATCACCAATATCGTCCGACACCATCAATTCAAAGTTGATATGCCGATGATGCTTACGCCAGTCACTTTGTAATTCACAAAGACTGTCAGCTAACCCAAGCTTCTCGAGCATGACGGGTCGCAATTCCTGCAGCATGTCATGAACAACCGTATGCATGTTGTTTGCAATTTCTTTGATCGATTGAACACGATCATAAACAGTAGAATCCTGCTCAACATGACCAATAACCACCTGTAATTCAGCACGCAGTGCCGTCAACCACTGGCCTAACTCATCGTGTAGCTCTCGCGCGATATGGCGACGCTCATTTTCCTGAGTTTCATAGAGCCGGTGCGTCAGCAATCTATTTTCAGTCAACAACTTATGGTTATCCATAGAAGTTTTCGCTATATCCAGATTGGCTTCTGTCAACTTGCTGATATCACTACTGACGCCAACCAAGCCAGAGATCCGGCCATTATTCCCATAAAACGGAGCGAGTGCGGTCGAAAAATAAATCTGCTGATCATTCTGATTGGTAACACTGAAGTTTAAATTGTCAATAGATTCACCAGTTTGAAGCACACAACGATATTTTTTTTGTAATTCTGCCGCTAAATTTTCTGGAAACAAATCAAAAGCTGTTTTACCTATCACATTGCTGATCGTTAATCCGACGCTGTTGGCAAACGCCTGGCTGACACTGGTATAGCGTAAATCCGTATCAAGATAAAAGATCGCAATTGGAATTTCTTTGAGCAACGCATCTCGCTCGGCACGCAACCGCTCAGCGTTTAAATCGGCACTACGCCGACCAGGATTCTCTCTTCGCCGAAAGGGATTCTTAAACAATTCAATCTTCATATTATTTTCGACAGTATCGATCTTGCCAGTATCGGGTATATAAATCATCTTACCTCCTCAATCAAAGTTTTTTGGAATCCGCAAATTTCATCTGAATAACCCCTTAAAGAAGCAATTTATGAAACGTTGACGTCAATCCATGAGCAAGCAATCAAGCAGATTTATACCTGGCTTCATAATTACTCTATATTTTATATCTAGCACAATACATGCCATTTTTTTTATTTGTTATTTATCATAAAGATAAAAATTTACGCTTAATAAGACAAATCAAAATGTAAAGATTTTCGACAAAATAGCCATATGTATTGCACCCCTAATTCTCAAACAGACGAAACCGGGAGCGCAAAAAGATATCCTGATTAGAAAGGTTGTTCAACCCAGCTCGATTTTTTCTATGACAAGGCGCATACTGGCCCAAACAAACCCATCAAAGAGACACCGTCATGACCGTGAACCGCATCCAATTCCAGACAGGCTTGTCCTTACTTGTATTTCTTACGAATTTTGGCACAGATGAGAATGTGCGAATGCATTGGGAACGTCCCGTTGACCATAAGGATTCAGCTGCCCGGGCTGCGGCAACGCGAATTACTATTTGCTTAAGACAGGAAGGGTTGCATTGCCTCTTTCACCCCACCAATCTGCTTGCCTTGGATAAGAGGTAGCATTTCTGCAGCACGTCTCCCAAAACACATTGAAGTTTTCCTGGATCATTGCCTGCCTGATATTGTGCGAAATTCGCATTGCAATAAGGCACCGGGATAGTATTTATCCGTTGCACCATCTGATTGAGATTGATGATGCTTGGGTGGGTAGCTGTCGCAGTGGACAGTGAAAAAACAGGTCACTACTGTTACTCATTAAGCAGTAACAAGGCTTATCAAACGTCATCTTCAGTTCGGCTAGTTAGTGCGTAGCAGTGCGCTGGCTTCTCTGGCGCACGCTCAAGTCAAACTGAAATCATTTAGAGGCATTTATTTCTATTACGGCTATCCCTCTATAAAACGATCCTATTCATCAAGATCTTTCATAACATCCCGATATTGTTGAAGATGGTGTGCGTTACAAAAATATTGATCTTGACTGGCGATACTCTCACTTTTCGGTAAATGAACCCCGCAATGGGCGCAGCAAACCATATCTTCAATTGCAGCGAGGTCATTATTATCTTTTTGCTGAATTTGTCGAGCCCGTTTCAGAAACCAGTAAATCAGCACTCCCAACGCAATCAAAGCTATCCATTTCAATATCATTGTCTACCTGCTATGTCGGTCCGAAATAACGACGCAATAATTGCCTTGCAGCTATACGCCCGCTATTTTGTCTCCTGCGTCATCACGCGGAAAAATAATTCACCTTGACGGATCATGCCCAATTCACTGCGGGCAAGTTCCTCGATAGCATCCAGCCCCACTTTTAGATTGTCGACTTCTGCTTCCAAAATGGTGTTTTCCTGCTGAGATGACTGATTGCTTTCCTGCAATGCAGCTACCTGCCGCTTCATCTGTGTTACTTCCAGCCAGCCGCCTTTACCATACCACAGAGGGTATTGGGCCAGTGCAATCAGAGTAACCAATACAGCAGCCAGAATTTTCATAACATTCTTATGTCTTTAACTGATAAAAAGCCGAGCGCCCAGCATAACGAGCCAACTCACCCAGATCTTCCTCTATACGAATCAGCTGGTTATATTTGGCCAGCCTATCCGAGCGTGACAAAGAGCCTGTTTTGATCTGCAAGGCATTAGTAGCGACAGCAATATCAGAAATAGTAGTGTCTTCGGTTTCTCCCGAGCGATGCGAAACTATTGCAGTATATCCCGCGCATTTTGCCGCTTCGATGGCATCCAGTGTTTCAGTCAACGTACCAATCTGGTTGACCTTGATCAAAATGGAGTTGGCAATACCCTGTCTGATCCCTTCTTTCAGAATTTTCGTATTGGTTACAAAGATATCGTCTCCTACCAGCTGGATATTTTTACCCAGCTTCTCGGTCAGCAATTTCCAGCCCTCCCAGTCCTGCTCACTCATGCCATCTTCGATACTGATGATCGGATACTTGTCTACCCAGCCCGCCAGATAATCGACAAACTGGGCAGAGGTTAGCTGCAGCCCTTCCGAGTCAAGATGATATCTTCCATCACGGTAAAACTCGGAGCTGGCGCAGTCTACTCCGATGGCCACATCAGAGCCGGGTAGATAGCCTGCTTCATCGATTGCCTGAACAATCAATGCCAGCGCCTCCTCATTAAGGGCAAAATTAGGCGCAAACCCTCCCTCATCTCCGACTGTAGTCGCCATATTTTTTTTATGAAGCAATAGTTTGATCTTATTGAAAATTTCCGCGCCACAGCGAACTGCTTCGCGAAAACTCTGCATCCCGAGCGGGATGACCATGAACTCCTGAATATCCAAGCTATTATTGGCGTGCGCGCCACCATTGATCAGGTTCATCATTGGCACTGGCAACCACTTGGCATTGACGCCACCCAGATACCGATAAAGCGGCAGGCCGGATTCTTCCGCCGAGGCCTTGGCCACCGCAAGTGATACGGCAAGAATGGCATTCGCACCAAGCCTGGATTTGTTATCGCTACCATCCAGGGAAATCAAAGTTTGGTCAATAAAACACTGTTCAGCAGCATCCAATCCCATAATCGTTTCAGCAATTTCGGTATTAACATTCTCTACCGCTTTCAACACACCCTTTCCGTTAAAGCGATCCGCATCTTCATCACGCAGTTCAACTGCTTCCCGCGTACCAACCGAAGCACCGGATGGCACCGATGCGCGACCTAAAACGCCCGACTCCAGCAACACATCGGCTTCTATGGTGGGGTTGCCGCGGGAATCCATAATTTCACGGGCGATGACATCTACGATTGCACTCATGCTATCTTCCTTGTGTTATTCATTTGAATTATTTGATTAAATAGTTTGTTATTTTTTAACAAAATCTGATAGACAGTCTGAATCAGCTCACCAGCACATCAGTATTTTGTGATTTCCTTGACTCGGATTTAGCGGAAAATTTAATTGCTGCCTTAATATAGTGATTAAACAATGGATGACCATTGCGAGGTGTTGAGGTGAATTCCGGGTGGAATTGACAAGCTACAAACCAAGGATGTACCGATTGCGGCAATTCAACCACCTCACATAAATTCCCTTCGCTGGATAAACCGCTGACTAACAGGCCTGCTTGTTCCAGTTTCGGAATATATTTGGCGTTTACTTCATAACGATGGCGATGCCGCTCAATAATTTTGTCTGTGCCGTAAATTTTACCAGCCAGCGAACCCGCTTTTAACAGGCATTCTTGGCCACCAAGACGCATGGTGCCCCCCAGTTCAGTTTTGGCAGAGCGTTTTTCAATATGCCCACGACGGTCACGCCATTCCGTAATGAGTCCCAATACCGGATAGGGGGTATCGGGATCAAACTCGGTACTATGCGCTCCTTTCAGCTGTAACTGGTTACGCGCAAACTCAATAACAGCGAGCTGCATTCCCAGACAAATTCCAAGATAAGGTACGCGATGCACGCGAGCATAGTTGATTGCCATAATTTTTCCTTCAACCCCGCGCTTGCCAAACCCACCCGGCACCAGAATGGCATCCTTACCCTTGAGACAATCTGTTCCCTGCTGTTCGATATCTTCTGAATCAACATAATGAATATCTATCTGGCAGCGAGTATGAATACCCGCATGAATCAACGCTTCCGTCAGCGACTTATAGGATTCGGTCAAATCAACATATTTGCCTACCAGAGCAACCGATACCCTATGTTCAGGATGTTCCAGCGCATCCACCAGTTTTTTCCAGGCTGATAATTTTGCGGCCTTCGCCAATATGTTGAGTTTGTGGCAGACAATCTCATCGAGCATCTGTTCGTGCAGCAATGCAGGAATCTTGTAGATGCTGTTTACATCGATTGCACTAATCACTGCTTCCTCACGCACATTGGTAAATAATGCGATTTTACGACGTTCTTCCAATGGCAATGCATGATCAGAGCGGCACAGCAGCACATCCGGCTGTATGCCTATTTCACGCAATTCCTTGACGGAGTGTTGTGTCGGCTTGGTCTTGAGTTCGCCCGCCGAAGCTATGTAAGGCAACAGCGTCAGGTGGATGAAGCAGGTGTCCTCACGTGGCAGCTGTACCGACATTTGTCGGATTGCTTCCAGAAAGGGCAAGGATTCAATATCACCGACCGTTCCGCCAATTTCCACGATTGCAACCTGCGCATCCCCCACACCATTACGAATAAACAACTTGATCTCGTCAGTAATATGCGGGATGACCTGAACCGTTCCACCGAGATATTCTCCCCGGCGTTCTTTTCGAATGACACTATCATAAATCTGCCCGGTTGTGAAATTATTGCGACGCGTCATCTTGGTACTGATAAACCGCTCGTAATGCCCCAGATCAAGATCCGTCTCCGCTCCATCCTCCGTAACAAAAACCTCCCCATGCTGGAATGGGTTCATGGTGCCCGGATCAACATTGATGTAGGGATCAAGCTTGAGCATGGTTACTTTAATCCCGCGGGTTTCAAGCAATGCCGCCAGCGAAGCCGCTGCAATACCTTTGCCTAGAGAGGAAACAACCCCACCCGTCACAAAAACGTATTTAGTCATACAAGAATAAGTTTTAACAAAATAAAATTACTGAGGTTGTTCCGCATAAAAAACTTATAAACTGAGCACTCTGGGCAAAGTTGATGAGCCGATGAGAGAGAATTGAACTAGAATACTACTCAAATATCAAAGTACCGGCGCAATCACCATTCTTAAACAACTTGGGATAACTTTTATGGAAGCGCATTTTCCAAAAAAAAGAGGTCCGAAATATCTTGATTTGCTGCGCATCAAGCAGCCGCTGCCCGCCATTGTCTCCATTTTGCACCGTATCAGTGGCGTATTGTTGTTCTTCCCTGGTATTCCACTCATGCTATATACGTTGCAGACGGCATTGCACTCCCCAGAAAGCCTCACCCATTTACAGTCCAATCTAGAGTATCCGTTTGCTAAATTATTACTGTTACTGGCAATCTGGTTCTATCTGCATCATCTATGCGCGGGAATTCGTCATCTGGCACTTGATCTACATTTGGGATTACCTCTGCCGCAAGCGCGCCTCAGCAGCAAGATAGTTCTATTCGCGGGCATCATTTTAACAGCATTGACCGGGGTATGGTTATGGTAAGGCGATCAAACCGGGTGGTAACTGGCGCGCATTATGGATTACGCGACTGGCTGGCACAACGCGTAACCGCAGTGCTAATGGCGCTTTATACCGTGTTTGTCATCACATTTACCATCTTGCGCCACCCTGTCGATTACGACGACATCAGGTTGCTGTTCGATAACCAATGGATGCAAATAGCATCCTTGCTATTTTTTTTCGCTTTATGCTGGCATGCGTGGGTGGGTGTACGCAATGTATTGATGGATTATGTCCATCCGATGGCGGCTCGCCTGACAATCCAAATTATGGTGATTACCGCACTCTTATTCTATTTTGCTTGGTTTGTATATATTCTGTGGGGCTAGCGTGGCAATAAACACAAGAAAATTTGATGTCGTGATTGTCGGCGCCGGAGGTGCTGGCATGCGCGCTGCCTTACAGCTATCCGAGGCAGGTCTTAAAGTGGCGGTTTTGTCCAAAGTATTTCCCACCCGCTCACATACCGTTGCCGCACAAGGAGGAATTGCCGCGGCGCTTGGTAATGTCAGCGAAGACAACTGGCACTGGCATATGTACGATACGGTCAAAGGTTCCGATTACCTTGGCGATCAGGATGCTATCGAATACATGTGTCGTAGGGCTTCAGAAATTGTTTATGAGCTCGAGCATTTCGGCATGCCGTTCGACCGGTTGGAGAATGGTAAAATCTATCAACGGCCGTTTGGCGGACAATCCCAACATTTTGGCGGCGCGCAGGCCACCCGCTCTTGCGCCGTCGCAGACCGAACCGGTCATGCCATGCTGCACACCCTTTATCAGCGGAATGTCAGCGCCAACACTCAGTTTTTTGTCGAGTGGCTGGGACTTGATTTGGTACGCAATCAGCAAGGGGATGTTCTAGGTGTTACTGCACTGGAGATGGAAACTGGTGAAGTGATGCTGCTACAGGCACGTGCAACTCTGCTAGCGACGGGTGGTGCGGGTCAGATTTTTGAAGCCAGCACCAACGCTTTCATCAATACGGGAGATGGGCTGGGCATGGTGGCTCGTGCCGGCATACCTCTAGAGGACATGGAGTTCTGGCAATTTCACCCAACCGGTGTTTATGGCGCAGGAGTGCTCATCAGCGAGGCAGTACGCGGCGAAGGCGGTTATCTGCTCAACAGTGAAGGGGAACGCTTCATGGAGCGGTATGCACCAAATGCAAAAGATCTCGCCAGCCGGGATGTAGTGTCACGTGCACTAACGACCGAAATTTTGCAAGGCCGTGGCTGTGGGCCGAATCATGACCATCTGTTACTGAAACTCGACCATCTTGGCGCGGAGACGATTAAATCCAAGCTGCCGGGTATCCGCGACATTGCCCTAAAGTTTGCGCACGTCGACCCGATCGAGCAGCCCATACCGGTAGTCCCGACCGCGCATTATATGATGGGCGGCATACCCACCAATTTCCATGGTCAGGTTGTCGCTCCCTACAAAACAGGGCCGGAGGAAGTCGTGACCGGTTTGTATGCGGTCGGTGAATGTGCTTGTGTATCTGTACACGGCGCCAACCGTCTGGGTACCAACTCGTTGCTGGATATTGTCGTATTCGGTCGTGCGGCAGGCGAACAGATCATTAATGATCTCAAGGGTAACCACCATCATCAACCGTTGCCCGACAATGCCGCCGAATTCACCCTGACACGCCTATCCCGCCTCGAAACACAGAAAGATGGTACTTCTGTTGCCGAAACTTCTGCGGCACTGCGTAAAACCATGCAACACTACTGTGGCGTATTCCGCTTTCCAGACATGCTGGCGCAGGGAATTAATAAAATTAACGAAATCGCACAGCAAGTAAGGCAGACCGAAATACGTGACAAAAGCCGCGTATTCAATACGGCTCGGATCGAAGCTCTGGAACTGGATAATCTGATCGAAGTAGCAATCGCCACCATGGTTTCGGCACATGCCCGTCTGGAAAGCCGCGGCGCGCACACACGTGACGACTATCCCGAACGGGACGATCGTAACTGGCTCAAGCACACACTATTTTTCAGCCAAGACCAGCGACTCGATTATAAACCGGTAAGACTAAAACCGCTCACGGTAGAATCCTTTCCACCCAAAGCAAGAACCTACTGATAGCCTGCCAGGCACTATTTTATATAGTAATTTAAAAAATTATCCCATATGAAACTTCTAAAAACACTATTGCTTACCCACTCCAATCGCTCACCAAAATATTACCTAACTGGACTGGCACTATTCCTTTCATTACAGATTCCACCTTTATACGCAAACAATGAGCAAGATTTTCTCAAAGCCGCGTTAACCGGTGATGCTGCCACAGCGGCGAAACTGATCAATGAAAATATCAAAATTGATCTACAAAATCCGGATGGATTTACTGCACTATCCGTTGCAGCCCAGAATGGTCATGCAGAAATCGTTACGTTATTACTGAAACACAAGGCATCCGTGGATCTTGCTAATATCCAGGGAGGCACCCCGCTGCTGCTGGCAGTTAAAAATACCCACTTACCCATCGTCGAAATATTATTGGCGAACAAGGCCAATCCGGATCTACAGGACAAGAATGGCTTGTCACCATTAATGTTGGCAGCCGCTAAAGGTAACGGCAAGATAACAGACTTATTACTCAAGCATAAAGCCAAGCCTGATTTAAAAAGCGAAAATCAAGTTACTGCTTTACACTTAGCTGCACAAAATGGCCATCTTGATGTCGTCAAAGCTTTATTGGCCAGTGGTGCAAAGCCCGATCTACAGGACGCCAATGGCGCTTCTGCGCTGTTCCTGGCATCGCTTTCCGGTCATACAGATATTGTAGAAATTCTGCTAGCTCATGGTGCGCTGCCCGATCTCAAGGCGACCAACGACTTCACCGCACTTATTCTGGCCGCACAGAATGGCCATAATCCAGTTATCGAACTGCTACTCGCTAAAGGCGCTAATATAAACCAGCAAAATCAAGACGGTGTTACTGCATTAATGTGGGCCGCCTTACATGAAAACGCAAAAACCGTTCAATTACTGCTTGAGCGAGGTGCCGACTCCACCATCACCACTATCAGTGGAAAAACCGCAATGGATATGGCCAAAGATCCTGCTATAGTCGAGATACTCAAGCACACTGCCCAATAAAATTCTTTCATAGAATTGCGGATAATCATTAACATAAGCACGCAACCTCATACAAACGCACAACAAACCTGCCTATGGAATGGTGTAGTTGAATAAATAGAACTGCCGGTAAAAAGATGGCATATCTGGCATAATTCTGCAGGATTTCATCTGCAGAGAAACGAATGACTTATAAACACAACGAAAGTCACCGTCATAAGACCGAAAAATCTCGTTATAAACTGACGAACTGGCATGAGTATAACAATGGACTATGGCGACGGGGTGATATCACGATTTGGTTTACGGAAGCAGCAATTGCTGAGTGGCGCCCCACCAGAAGGGAGCTCGCGGCAGGCCGCAGGAATATTCTAATCTCGCCATAGAAACACTCTATTTATCCGCCAAGTCTTTCATCTACCCTTACGTCAAACCGAAGGTTTCATGAACTCGCTTGCCGGTATCACGAAAATTGACATCACCATTCCTGATTTCAGTAGCCTGTCCAAGCGCAGCATTAAGTTAGTTACCTCAGCATACCCTAATAAAGCGATGAAACCGGGTAGACTTGTTATTGTTGATTCAACCGGTCTCAAGGTTTACGGCAAGGACGAATGACACCAGGAAAAGCACGGTGCTCCTGCTCGCCGCACATGGCGGAAGCTGTATTTTGCAACTGATGAAAATCATCAGCTGTTGGAGTGCGAACTCACCACGCCGGAAATTGGTGACCTCACTGCGGTTCCAGATTTACTGGTTCAGATTGACACGCCTTTTGATACCTTCATCGCCGATGGCTCCTATGATGACGAACCGGTTTCCCGAGCGGTTTTGAATCAGTAACCTGATGCACAAGTGATCATTTCACCACACAAGACTGCTGTCCGTTCGGCTGCAGGCGACACCCAGCGAGACGGTCGTATCAAGGTGATTGACCAGCATGGACGCATTGCCTGGCAAAAGAAGACAGGATATGGTTTGCGCAACTATGCCGACCTTGCCGCGCAACGCTACAAGCGTATTTTTGGCAACGCCAGGAAAACACGCGCACTCCCACAGCAAAAAATAGAAGCATGGATTAGTGCGTCTGCACTCAACAGAATGCCTAATTTAGGCATTCTGGCGCCTATAAAAATCTAAAAGTTAACGAAAGAATGAGGACTTTTGTTCAAATTTTGATATATTCAACAAGGCTATTTCAAATGCTTCGCACGTCTGACGAACCAACTCTCGAACGCGTTCTGTGAAATCTTAATAAAGCCGATGATTTTAACCTTGTGATGAACAATAAAAATCTTTCTCTGACGCAAGCAGAATTACAGAAGCGTAACGCCGCTTTGGCTTTAGAGATTCAGGAACTGAAACGTGACGCACTAAAATACCGGGGACTGATCGAAAGTGCCCACGCTATTGTCTGGAGCGCCGACCCAGAGACATTCCAACTGACCTATGTCAGCAAGGAAGCGGAAACTTTGCTGGGTTACCGTCTGGCCTCCTGGACCAGCGAAACCGATTTCTGGCTCCAGCACATCCACCCGGATGACAAGGAATGGGCAGTATCCTATTGCCTCGCCGAAACGAGAGCACATCGCGAACACAAATTTGAATACCGGATGATAGCCGCCGATGGCCGTACTGTCTGGTTGTATGACGTGGTGGAACCGATCATAGAAAACGGTGAGCTTAAAGAATTGGTGGGCGTGATGATGGATATTACTGAACGCAAAGAAGCAGAAGCCGCGCTGCAAAACCGCACCGGTGAATTGACCCTGCAAAACTCGATTTTACAGCTTATCAACCAGAAAATGGCGCTGAATCAGGTTCTCGATTCTCTGACACGCCAAATCGAGGCGCTGCATCCTGAAATGCTTTGCTCGATTTTGCTGCTGGATGCGCATAACAAATTGCGCCACGGCGCAGCACCCAGCCTGCCCAAAGCTTACAACCGTGCTATTGATGGCCTTGCCATCGGCATAGCTGCGGGTTCTTGCGGCACGGCGGCGTTTCTGGGCGAACGCGTCATCGTCGCCGACGTGAAAACGCATCCTTATTGGACGGCTTATCGGGAAATTGCGCGTAAGGCATGTGTGCAATCCTGCTGGTCGCAACCCATCAAAAACAGTACCGGACAAGTTTTAGGAAGCTTCGCCATTTACCACCGGCAGCCCACGTTACCCACCGATACCGAAATCTTCCTGATTGAGCGCTATGCCGATTTGGCATTACTGGCTATCGAGCATGACAGTGCTGAAGCGACCATTCGCAACCTGGCCTATTATGACCCTTTAACCCAGTTACCCAATCGGCGCTTACTGATAGAACAGCTCCAGCATGGTCTCAGCATAAGTCAGCGTGATGGCAAACCATTGGCTTTGCTCATGCTGGATCTGGATTATTTTAAAGCCGTCAACGATAGCTTGGGGCATTTAGCTGGTGATAACTTGTTGCAGCAAGTCGCCGCCCGCATTAAGGCACGGCTACGCACCGTCGATATGGTTGCGCGCCTGGGTGGCGATGAATTTATCGTCCTGCTGGAAAATCTGGCGCATGAAGAAGATGCGGCCCGAGTGGCGGAATCGCTCATTACCGATCTGGAAAAGCCTTTTAGCCTCGACCAACGTAACGATATACGCATCAGTGTCAGTATTGGCATCAGCTTGTACCCACAACACGCCAACACTTCCGAACAATTATTGGTTCAGGCCGATGCTGCGCTGTATCAAGCCAAAGACGCAGGCCGGGGCAACTTTGCTTATTATTCCGAAGCCATGACGCTGGCGGCACGTGAACGGATTGAATTAGAAGCGCGCTTGCGTAAAGTGATCGAGCAACAGGAACTAAGGGTTTTTTATCAAGCGCAAGTGGCTGCCGCCAGCGGTCGCATCGTCGGCGCCGAAGCTTTGGTGCGCTGGCAATACCCGGACGGCCAGTTGATTGCACCGGGGCATTTTATTCCCGCTGCCGAATCCAGCGGCCAGATTGTGGCGTTAGGCGAATGGGTACTTGCCGAAACTTGTCGGCAGGGCCGTGCATGGCAGGACGCAGGACTGCCGCCGCTGACCTTGGCAGTTAATGTTTCGCCGCACCAGTTCCGCAGTAGCGACATGAACGCCCTGGTGGCCAGGATACTGAAAAAAACCGGTTTTCCCGCTAAATACCTGGAATTGGAACTCACTGAAAGCGGACTGATGGACAACCAGACCAAAGTGATGGGAATCCTGAATGACTTGCGCGCCCAAGGAGTGCGTCTTGCCATCGATGATTTTGGTACCGGCTATTCTTCACTGGCCTACCTTAAACGCTTCCCGCTGGATGTGTTAAAAATCGATAAAAGTTTTATCGACGATATTCCCCACTCACAATACGACATGGAAATTACCGCAACAATTATAGCTATGGGACGGACGTTGGGTTTTAAAGTTCTAGCCGAAGGCGTGGAAACAACAGCGCAATTAACTTTCTTAAAAACCAAGGGATGCGATTATTATCAAGGTTATTTAAAATATAAGCCGATGCCGAGTGATATTTTTGCCGAATTATTACGCCAAACCGCCCGACCGCCTCGTTAGCCAGATAAACTGAGCGTCTATTTCTACTTTGTCAGATTACTCCAAAGCCACTTACCATCAGGCGGAAGACTATTAGGCGCTGAGTCTCCTCTGATGCTGCTATTCATATGTTCAGGTGATAGCCAGCACCAACCCGGCTCAACCTTTTCTGGTAAGAACGTCTGGCCAGCCGTCACACTTGATGACCATCTGCACCCTGCTCTACAGGCCTTGTGCGGCGGCGAATCGCCTCGGAATTACTGGAGACTCTATTTCTTGAGAGGATAGAGTAATGAAAAACATGACTATTTAGCATAGGCTTGCAGAACTATCGGTTATTTATCGCACTACGAGTCATGCGCGAACTCGAACTTCTTGACCTCACGACACTGGCCTCAGATCAAGAGAATGATTTGATCCGCCCGTTATTCGAACAGGTTCGGATTTTGACTGCGCGGGTGTCTGAATTGGATGTCAGCGGCAATGTAATTTTGACTCCTTTTACTGCTTCATCGACAACCTGAAACACCCTTCAAATACAGCCAGGGTAACACCGCCTCCAGCGAAGCTGTCTTCCGTACATACGGCGCGGCACCAGAGCAGAGCTGACCGAAATGTCACAGGGTCTCCATCTTTGGCGCGTACCTTCGGTATCTTAACCGTGACAGGCCCTATACTTGTCTGTATATTCCTCTCAGGGCGATAGCCATTACGCACCACAGCAGCTCTCCCATCATTCAGCTTCCTGCCGGAAAATTGCTCCATAAATCCTGTCAATTCAGCTTCAACAGCTTGTTCCAGCAGTTGTTTGGCTCCCCTCCTTAACAACTCTGTCAACGAATCACTGAACTGATTTGTTAATAGCGTAACAACGTTGCAGCGTATGATCAAGGTGGACGGCGTATATCCAAAGTTGGGTTATTCTGCATAAAGGTACGTAACGCACCGTGGCCGAGCTATGGGGTCTTTTAGGCAAACAACCCATTGTTAATTCTAAATTTCATTAAACCAACAAAACCAAGCAGGCTCAAATTGGCGCAATATGCAGGCGTAATCCGCCAAAAAAATTCATTGGCGCACCCGGTTCAAAGTAGCGATCAAAGGCGGCATTGATACGGGTATTTGAATTATATTTGGCATCAAATAAATTGTTAATGCCAAGGAATAGTAAGCCTTCAATCCATTGATGCTTTTTTTGCCAGCCGACGAGTAGTTGCCCCAGGTTGTAGGCATTATTGGACGCGGTGTTGGTATTGTTGACATAAAAAGTGCCGACACGTTGCACATGCATTTGCCCAAATACACCAGATGAGTGGGCATAGCGTAGCAGTCCTTCCCAACGATGTGTGGGAACGCCGGGGAAAGTGTTGCCTTGCAAGTCATTATTGTCGACGATGAATTTTTGAAACTCAAAGTCGGAATAGGTGTAACTCACTTCGCCGCGTAAGCCTTTCCACTCCGGCGAGGCTAGGCGTGTTTCAACACCAATGCGGCGTGATTTCCCGGTATTGCGGAAGAACGCACGTCCTGGTGAGGTTGATAGCTCAAATGGCGTAATTTCATTGCGAGAGCTGATATGAAACACGGTGGTTTCATATTGAAATCCGGCAGAGTCACCACGAAAGCCGAGTTCTTTACTCAACGAAGTCTGTGCATTTAGGTTGGGATTAAAACCACCAATACCGGCTGGATTATTCAATAGCTCGGTAGTGGTCGGCGTTTCAAACACTGTCGCGACATTAGTGTAAATTTGTTGGTGGTTGTTTAAGTGGTACACCAAACCCACCGTGCCGCTGCCTTGAGACAGTGTTCGGGAGCCGGATTGATTGCCGTCAATTTTAAATGCATCACTGACTTGGTAGTGCAGCCAATCCCAGCGGCCACCCACAACGACATCAACATCTTCAATGACGCGCCATTCATTGCGAAAAAATGGCCCGACACTTTGTACGCGTTCCAATTGGTTGAGCGTCAGCGCACCTCGGTTGCCTTCATTGTTGTCAAAACGGCGCCGATCGTCGTTTTGTATGCCATAATCCACGCCGACCAACAGACGATTGGGTCGTTTAAATAGCATGTGGTTATTTTCAAACTGAACCGCGAATCCGCCGACCCAACGATCAAACTGTACCTGGCCACCATCCTTAAATGGTAAACGATTCTGAAAATCACGATGTAATATATGTGCGGTGACCGTGAGTTGTTGCGTGGCGGATGGTCTCTTGCGATAGCGCAGGCCAAGCTGCTCTTGGCTGACTTCCTCGCCGGCATTAAACAACACATTGCGCGGCGCGGCTTGGCGACGGTTTGAACGCACCTGGGTGCTTGTCAGACCGCCAGGGTCTCTTGATTCGGGCGAGTAAAATTTACGGAACAGCACCATCAAATCCGAATTAGTACTGGTTTGAAAATTAAACTTACCTTGCGAAAAGATATTCTGCATTTGGCTGTGATCACGCCAACCCCTTTGCTGCAAATGGGAACCGAATAGACCGTAGTCAAAATTTTTCTCACTTCCACCGGCAAGAATTTCTGATTTGAAATAACCGTATTGCCCAAATACTTGTCGTGGTGTAATGGCAAATTTTTCTCGTGGTGAACTGCGTGTCGTCATGTTGATCATGCCCCCCGACGCATTACCAAACAGTGACGCCGAAGGCCCGCGTATGATTTCCATGCGTTCGATCAGCGATGGATCTATGGTGTCTAGTTGCGTTTGACCGTCGGGCAGCGTTTGCGGGATACCATCGACACGCACCTGAATGCCACGCACACCAAACGGCGAACGTGCGCCAAATCCACGGATAGAAATACGTAAATCTTGTGCAAAATTAGACGGGTTCTGGAAAAATACACCGGGTGTGCCGCGAGCAAATTCGTCGATTGTCGCGCCGGGTTGAGAGTCTTGTTGCTGATCTCGCTCGATGAAAGTGGCAGCATTAGGAATCTCGCTGAGTTGCTTCTCACTGCGTGTGGCAGTGACGTTAATAGCGTCCAAAACAACGGGGGCTGTTTTTTCTGATTCTTGCGCCCAGGCAGTAGAGGAAGTGGCCAAGGAGGCCAAAATCAGAATAAGAAAATATTTCACTTAAAATTAAATGGTGATACGGATGTGATGATTAGTGAGCTGTAAAAATATTTAAAACAGTGCTTCTGGAAAGTAGCTTAGCTCAGAACGAACACTTTTGGGGTTCTTCCACAGGACCCCTAATGGTCAACACACTACACGAATGTATCAATGATCTCGCTTAATGCGACAGAGCAGAATATTTTAAATGAATATACGTGGAATGATATTCTTGTCTGGTGCTCACTTTTTTCTTCTATCGCTTATGGCAGTCTTCTCCCGACGCGGCGTTGTTGAATAAATCAAAATTTGACCAAAAATCCTCATTTTCTCGTTAAATTTTAGATTTTTATAGACTCTGGCATGCCTAAATTGGTCATTCTGGGGTCGTCTCAGAAAACGGAAATCGTACGCTAGTGCTTTATTTCCGTTTTCTGAGACGACTCCCACATGCAACATGGAACACGATAAAAAGAATTGAATGCCTTGCGGGATGAGATGGAGTAATGATGCAGGAAGAACAGCTACATAAGAATATTTGGACCATCGGGCATTCCATTCGTAGCCTGGAAGAATTTATTGAGATGCTCAAATCCTTTCAGATTGGAGTGGTGGCGGATGTGAGGAGCTTCCCGGGCTCACGTAGAGTTCCACATTTTAATAAAGAAGTACTTGAAATTTCTTTGCCACAAGCCGGCTTTCGGTACATCCACATAAAAAATCTTGGTGGCAGAAGAAAAGTTCGTCTTGACTCTAAAAATACTTCCTGGCGACATATGGCCTTTCGCGGCTATGCTGATTATATGGAAACGGACACTTTCCGGAAAGGAATAGATGAACTGAAGCAAATAGCCCTTACACAGCCCACCGCCTATATGTGTTCCGAGGCAGTTTGGTGGCGCTGCCACCGCTCTATGATTTCCGATTTTCTGAAAGCTGAGGGCTGGAACGTAATTCACATTATGGGAGCGGGCAAAGCCGAAGAACACCCCTACACCCAGCCGGCAAGAATAGTCGGCGGTAAATTGAGTTACCACCCTGATGGAGTAAACGAAAATACTTAACCTCCGCCAATATTAAAAATAACAAACCATGGGGTATAGGAAAAATAAACGCCGCTTTTTCATAAATAGGCGTCTCGAAAAACCTCGACTCTCCCACTCTTGGTAGACTTGGTAAAATTACGTTGTCCTGAAATCCATTCTTCTCCTGCCGATGAAACCACATAGCGCCATCAAGCTCGACCTGTTCGCCGACGAACACCGCCGCAAGAAAATCGATTCGTTGGGTGATCCACTGGTTGAGATCGAGTCGCACATTGACTTTGGCTATTTATGCCCATCCCCTCGAAAAGGTATGCTCGTTTCTGATCGGAAGCTTGATCTTAAACCCCCCAGCGCGATAGCCAGAAAAGCGACCGCCGCAATAACAATCAAAACAGCGATAAACATGTTAATTTCCAGAATAGTGTTACGAGTACAAATCGAGGCGTGCGATAGTGCACGCTAATGCCGTCCCGACATAAGTGGATTCAAGCCAAAATCAAGTGCTGCTGTATTTCTTGAGCAAGGTCTGCTGTGTGACATAAGAAGATAAATACCTGGAAGTCTAAGCACCAATCCCGTTGTCGTTAGGTATTAAATTCACGGCACCAGCACAAGTACTTTGTCTCAACGCCTGTTGCGCCCAGGTTCACGCCAGCCCCGATACAGCTCTGCCGTGAACAGTAAAGCCAGGGTACCAAAACACAGTGTCCATGCCAGTGCCGCCAGCCACAGGAACAGTATTGGATTGCCCCAGTGGGGAATATTGGCCGCCACTCTCGCCAGCACAGCAATGGTAAGGGTGGCGAGCATCCATATGACCAGAGCAGCGGGCGGTGGTGTGCGGCGCAGGCGCTGGTAGTGTGTGAGACTCATAACACCGCTGGTTAAGGTGCCCAGGGCGCCGATGGTAATGACGTGCAAGGTACTGGTAACGTGCCCGCCGCTGGCAATGGAGAAACCGAACAGGCCGAGGCCGATGCTTAACCAGGTGTAACCAGCGCACAATCCAATTAAGTCCGGTCGTGTGCGACAGCGCCATGGCTGCCAGCGCAGCAGACGAAACAGGATGAGTACACCGGCCAATATTGCCATTGTGCCAGCGACTGCGGCGCCGCCGGGAATGACTAATGCGGGGGCGGCTACTATCAACAGCACAATCAAAGCCACTTCTACACGTGGTTGTACGCGGGCATCCAGCTCGCGTCCTTGCTTGCCAAATTCATCGGCGATTGCCGGGGCAATTATCCGACCGCCCATAAAGGCCATCAGCAGCGATAAAAATAAAACGGCCTCATGCAGAACCAATCGTGTTTGTGCGAAAGCCCCCAGTTGCTGGGCTACCAAATAGCTTGCGGGCAACACACATAAGCCACCCAACAAGGGCATCATGACCCGGTTGCGCCACTTTTTTGCGACCACAAAACGTGGTACGATGCGCCAGCCCAGCGCCAGCCCAAAGTTTGCCGACAGCAGCAATGCAGGCACACTGAAAGGCGCAACATACTGGGCAATACGCGCAATTAACCACAGCGAAAACAGTGCTGCCAGCAAGCGCGGCTCCGTGGGCCCTAGGGTGTATCCGGCGACGACCGCCAGGGCATAGCCGAATAGCATTTCAAAGCCGTGGCCTTGACCGACCAGTGCTAGCGGCCAGGCATTACCGCTGGTCATGGCGTATACCGACAGCGGTATGACAATAGTGGCATACAGACAGGCTGCCGGGAAAAATATCCGGTGCGCCCATACGGTCTTATTTTTCTGTGGGCGGGTCATCGCCTGTAACTTAAGTCTACTGGGGTATAGGGAAAATAAACCACCTTTTCCATAAGTTTTGAATGTACTGAAAGCTGGCTTAATTGTCAAACACGGCGGTAATCGATCGAAAAATGACTATATTCAGGTTTAGCTAACACGAAACGTCAAAGATATTGCAGTGTTTTGGCGCTTCCGGCGCAAGGCACCCAAGGGTAAAGGTTCTGTCGCATTAAACGAGATCATCGATACATTCGATGTAGCGTGTTGACCATTAAAGAGATGGTGCTGCTACATGCCTATTGTAAAAAGATGCGGTTTCCGATTGATGTAATTCTGATTTGTATCCGCTGGTATGCAGCGTATCCGTTAAGTTGCCGGCACCTGGAAGAAATGATGGAGGAGCGCGGTGTTACAGTTGACCATTCTACAGTGAGCCGTTGGGCAATCCGGTTTCTACCATTACTGGAAAAGATTTTCATAAAATATAAGCGCCCGGTTGGTGGAAGTTGGCGGATGGACGGGATTTACATTAAAGTGAAAGGCGTTTGGAAATACTTCCATCGCGCTGTTGACAAAGAAGGAAACACCATTGATTTCCTATTGAAAGTCAAGCGTGATATAGCAGCAACCATGCGTTTTTTCAAAAAGGCCATTAACAGCAATGATATGCCGGAAAAAGTAGCGATGGACAAGCGTGGTGCCAATCAAGCAGATATTGATCAGATCATCAAGAATAATGGCGCTTCTATTGTCGTCAGGCGGGTCAAATATCTCAACAATATCGTGGAATGAGTGAAGCGCATAATAAAACTAATGCTCGGATTCAAATCTTTTCAATCAGCTAAAAACATCTTGGCTGGTATCGAACTAATGCACATGATTCGCAAAGGTCAGATGATGATGGAAGGGGCTGACAAGGTATCTTTTGCTGAGCAATTTTATGCGCTGGCAGAATAAATTCGCCTAGTTTAAAGGAATCGCATGCCAGCTCTTCCGAAATATGCTTTTTTGCAGTTAATGCGACAGAACTTCCAAATCATCGGTCGGTCACGCTTGAGTGCCAAAATTTGAAGTGCGGTGGGTATATAACTCGATGTTCGTCCTTTTATCCGCCTCATGATCTCGCTCGGCGCCATCTTCAGAGGACAACTCCCCGGTATATGCACATGATCCTTACTCACATACACCCTGTACAATTCTGACTTCAAATGCTTCGCACGTCTGGAGAACCATCTCTCGAACGCGTTCTGCCGCCTCTTCTTTCAATATCTTATATCGATACTTCGTTACCCACACAAAGTGGTATTCAATCTGATAAACCGTATGACTTCCATATCTATAATTCATGCCATGCCATGCCTCCTGTGTGGCATATTCTCGCAGCTAAACGGTGGTTTTAACCTTGTGGAGACAATAAAGGGATTAAATCCGGTTTAACCGACGTTATGCTTAATGAAGCACAGTATTATGCTGGCACCACGTAACCGTTGTTCTCCATTTATTGACGAGGCCTTTACCCTGCCACTTTGGCAGGGTTTTTTTTGGGTGACATCTGCGTAAATAGTGCCTGCCAGACCCCCTCACCCTCCAGTGAGGCAGCGGTTAGCACCCAATCGATAGTGCTGAAGATCCTCAAGGGATCAATCCAGACTGACGCTATCAGGCGATTTTGATCAATTTCCAAGGATAGTCACCCCAAACTTCGCATAAAATTTTTGGAAATACCATTCTCAAAAACAAACTTCATTGCACAACGACATCTGGACAAGATTCAAACCAACTTGCCCGGACTAATCGCTCCAGCCCCCACCGAGCGACTTCTGAAGCTTGAAATAGAAGGTTATTGCCAGCATGCTAGCCGCCAGATTGACAGATCACGCGCCGTGTGCTTAAAGGCGAAGTGATTCCTCATCAGGAAAAAGTATTCTCCATTTTCGAGCCCCACACTGAAGTTTCGACAAAGGTTCTCACTCACTCCCCCGCCAACCAGGCTAAATTAGCACAGCAGCTCGACCAGGTCACGCTGCCCCAAAAAGGTAAATCATCCCAAGAGCGTCTTGTTCACCCTATTCACCCTGGTCACCTGACCGATGCACCATCTTCTCATCGATCCGACATAATGGCCGCAATGAGCAATAAGCGCAGGTTTGTGGATATTGCTTCGGATTTACCTCCGCTTTGCCAGCAATAAAATCCGTTGCCAGCTTTTCCAGTGTTTGCTGCCAGATGACGATCACAGTCAGCCAATCAGGATAATCGCGTGTCAGTGGCAGTTTTTTATAAAAAATAATACCAGGTACACCAGTTTCATCGCTGGTGACACCCTTAAAAGCCATCTCACCGGTCCTGATCTGCGCAAATGCGATCCCGGCAAGTTCTTGCCCAAAAAGCAAACTGTACAATGGCAATTGCGGCTCATCAGGACGCTCGCCAAACCAGCCATCAACTTTGCTGAGTCCGGTTTTATAATCGATCAACAGCTTTCCTCCTTGAGGCAGGCCGTCTATTCGGTCAATTCTGACATGCACTTGCCGCCCACCCACCGTCAATTCCGTGGTTTTTTCCTGCTCGATTATCTCGAAAGGCGGACGTTGTTTTTCATATTCGAGCCATGCGTGCGCCAGAAAGGATAGTCTTGTCAATTCAAGCGCCTGTAAACGGGCACCAAAGCTTTGCCGATAACGGGGTGCTATTTCCCGAATGGTCTCAGTCACTTTACTGACAATCAGCTCATCCAGCTTATCTGCTGGTGTTGCTATTAGGCAATCATGCGATTTAAGCGATATCCAGATTTTCTCCATCAAGCGATGCAGCAGAATCCCTCGCACCCGCGCATTCAAACCGAGCTGAGTCCGGCCCAATTCTCGTGCACCTAGCCGTAACTCAGCAAAGGCAAGGAAAGGACAAGCCGCTTGTAGCTTGAACGCGCGGCTACCGCCAGGAATGAAATGTTCCACCAACGGTGGAGCAGGATCTTCAGTCAGTTGCTGCAATCGACTATTTTGATGGATCAGTTGCTGCCAGATAAGATGCGTGCCGCCGGACAGCGCTTCCTTGGACAAAAGAGGGAAAGCAGCAATCAGTGGACTCGGGATCAGCGACATGTCCTGTTGGCGCTGCGGATAACTGATGACGACTTCTGGCGCACTTCCAGCCAGCCGCTGTAATACTGTTTTTGCTACTTGCAATTCACGTCCGGCAGTTGATCTGGGTAACTCCATCCGGCGCTGCAATGGCAGAGGAATGAACGGATTAGGCTGCGGTGGCGCAGGCAATACACCATCATGCAAACCCATGATCCAGAGATGATCGAACTGTAAACCGCTGGTTTCGAGTAGCCCAAGCACCTGAATCGGAACCGGTAGAGATTCCGGCTGGAATACGGTACTGGCAGCCATTTCCCTCAACCGGCTCAGTGCAGAAGCCAACGTCATTGGCTGCGCCACCCAATCGAGCGCTACGAATTGCTGCAATAAAACCTGCCACGCTTGCATTACCTGGAATTCCATACTCGTCAGAAGGCGGTCGCCCGGCCAGCCAACTACAGTCAGCCACTGGCTGAATTGTCGCCTCCACTCGCCCGGCATACCCATCTCTGGCCGCGCCTCGGCCAATTCAAGCAGCTGTTTCAGGCGCTGGACGAGCACCGGACAATGATAGGGACGTTCAATCTGACTGGCATGATGCGCAACGGATTGTAACGACACATTCCACTCCCCTGTCTCTCGCAGACGTGCATCCAGCAAGGCACGCGCACTGCGTTCATCCTCCCGGCCAGCCAGAAAGGATGAACGCAGCAAACGGCTGACATGCGTTATCTCAGCAACTGGCACAGGTAACGTCAGCCATTCAAAAGCAGCATTGATTAGTGGATACTGAATCAGCGGCAGGCCAAGTGACAGGTTATAAGGACGAGGCAACTCATGATTACCAGGCTGCAGTGCCGCCGGACAAAGCATTTCATCCAGCATGCGGCACACTAGCGCGCGCTGCGTACTTAACTCAGGCACTACCAGTCCAATGTGCGCATCTGGATTTTCTTCCAGCCGCCGGAGAATCCATTGCGCCGCCTGCTGCAATTCAACGCGACTGTCAACGCAGGCCAATTTGCCAATAAAGGCCGGTTCTGATGAGAATTGCAACCATTCCGGCACACACCCCGCTTGTGCCAATCCCTGCAGAAAGGCTATCTGCTGTGGCGTCAGTTCATCAAACCCGAGCAGAATCAGCTCACCTGGCAAGGCAGTGCCACCTGCCTGTAAAACTGGCAGCAATAGATCCGGTAATTCTGCGGCTGTCAGCCAACTGTTCTCTTTACAGCTACGCTCAAAAGCCGTAAAAACTTTCCAGAAAAATTGACTGTCTTCGTTATACGCGAATGTCGCCACATCCATTGAGATTTTCCATGTACGCAGGTTTTGTGCGGCCACCATCATCCGCGTGACAGTCAACCCATCAGTCAGCCACGGCAGTGATGGGACTATTGTTTGCAAAATCTGCTGCCAGACTTGCCGCTCCTGATGTGCATCCAGTAGAACCAGGTTTGAGGCTACTTTATTAGCCACAATAGTTTCCTGCCACAATCGCTGCAACCAGGCATTCCATGGCAAAATATCTGCCGCTAACCATGCCTCACAGCCTGCCTCGATCATGGACTGGTTATAGCGTTGACGAAGTACTCGCGCGAGGCGTTGATTGCCGGTCACAATGGTTGCATCACGACCCAATCTGCGGATAATATCGGCCATGTCGGTTCGCTGTGGCTTGCATACAAAAGCAGTGATAGTTGAATAGTGCATCTCAATTGCATTCCAGTGCGCATTTACCCATCAAGAGGCGATCCATATTGTGATTCACAGAATCGATATATTTCAATAAATTATAGTTAATTAGGAGAATAAATGAATAAAAGCATATTAAATAGCCTGCTATTCGCTGCAGCTATTTCCTGGGCAGGGCTGGTGTTTTCTGAGGAATCAGATGCACAGCATACTACTGAGGATGTTTCGTCACAAACTGAAACTGAAGTAACGACAACAACTGAAAAAGCCAGCGGTGATGAACCCCTGATGAGTGGTATCGGCTGGCGACTGGCTCGAAAAGTAGAAATGGGCAACACTGGTAAATTCGTGAATATGGTTCTGGTAGAACCAAAAAGGCAAATGGATAAGACCATTTACAGCAATGCGATTACCCGAATATGCGGCAAAGAGGAAGAATTCTGCCGCATCCGCTTCTGGATAGAAGAACGCTTCCTCCCGGAAAAAAGCATTCCTACCGGCGAGCAATTGCAAAGGCAAAAAGCCGACTTCCTGCTCAACCGCAAGGCCGGTATCCATCGTACTCAGTGGTCCTGCACGGTTGATCATGACAGAAATGAATGTATAGACTGGTAGTCTATTGACGAAGCAACTATCTTCAGCTGTTTTCTTATGCTACTGAATCCAGATAACGATACAGCAGCTCTTCGATAAACAGTCTGGGATTCAGCGGGTGGCGCGCCCATTGCCGTGAGGTAGTCAGGCCGCGCCACAGAAATGCCAGTGACGAAGGATTGATCCTGGCAGCAATTTTTCGAATCACCGCTTCCTCCTGCAAATGATAACGAACCTTGCCCGTCATGCGGCAGCTCATCAAGTCAAAGCACCATTTCTGCAACCAATCCACGATGCATAGCAATTCGAGCTGCTGCAGTTTTTCTGCCAAACCGACCACAGCCAGGTGATCCAGTACGCTGAGACATCGTATGAATGTCTGATGCTGTTCAAGCCAGGATTCATCGAACTGCATGGCTAGCAAGGGTGAAAAACCCGACATTGCCAAACGAACTTCTACATGATCAGCCCCCTGTTGCTGCAGCCAGTCTTGCGCAACCTGCCGGTCTGGCAGTGGCATAACGATCTGCTGACAACGGCTACGAATAGTTGCCGGCAAGGTCGCTACATCATGGGTCACCAGAATGAACACGACATTGGGAGGCGGCTCTTCCAGTTTTTTCAGCAATGCATTAGCTGCCGCTTGATTCATCGCCTCCGCTGGGTGAATCAGTATCAATCTGTCGCGATCCTGATGCGCGCTGAGATAGACAAAATTATCCAGTTCGCGAATTTGGGTAATCGTGATCTGCTGGCCAAGTTTTTTTTTTGATTTAGCGTCTCCGCCTTCAGACGAACTGCTCGCCTTGTCTTTATCTGCATGATCCGTCGTTCCGGATAACGCTTCCGGGGTCAGCAAACGGAAATTGGGATGCTGGTTCTGTTCAAACCAGCAACAGCTGGCACAAGTGCCACACGCAACGGCATCAGCATCGACTCGTTCGCACAACGTTACTTTGGCCAGACTGCGTGCCCAGGCAAGCTTGCCGATTCCGGCACGCCCTGTCAGCAGCAAGGCATGATGCTGACGAGCACTGCCTTGCCGAATCTTCTGCCACAACATTTGCTGCCAGGGATAAATAGTGGTCTGCATCATTGTCCACCGTGCTGCCGGTAAAAAGCTTCGATCAACTCCATCAAATTCTGTTTGACTTGTTCAATTGGCAGACTGGCATCAATTACACTGATACGTTGCTGGAATTGCTGCGCGCGTTGCAAATAACCTCGCCGGACATGCTCAAAAAATTGATCGGATTCCACTTCAAAGCGGTCTGCGGTTTTAATAGACTGCACGCGCGCTTTACCAATTTCTGCCGGCAGATCGAAATATAGCGTCAGATCGGGTGAAAAAATGCCCTGTACCCACTCCTCTAACAAGGCAAGCTTCCGTAGCGGCACGCCCCTTCCTGCGCCCTGATAAGCAAAACTGGCATCCATGTAGCGATCAGAGACTACCCAGTCGCCACGAGCCAGCGCCGGCAGGATGACTTTATCAAGGTGCTCGCGCCGTGCCGCAAACATCAATAAGGTTTCGGTCTCAGCATGCATCGTCTGGCGCTGGTCAAGCAATAGTTCTCGCAGTCTCTCGCCCAATACCGTCCCGCCCGGTTCACGGGTCACGACTACTGTCAGCCCTCTGTTTTGCAGGAATTTTGTCAGCCAAGCAAGATGAGTGCTTTTCCCCGCGCCATCGATACCTTCGAACGTAATGAATTTTCCCGGTTGTACCATGCTGGATTCTAATAAAATGGGCATTTGATTGGCGTGAACATACGGTCAGATCGATATGAAAATTAACACGGTGGGTTTACTGGTTGATGCAACACACATACCTTCTCCCAATTGTGACGCACGCCCCGACGATACCGATATCAGTCTGCTGGTGATCCATCATATCAGCCTACCACCGGAAGAATTTGGCGGAGATGGGGTAATTGAGCTTTTCACCAATCGGCTTGATTCTGCCGTACATCCCTATTATCAGTCGCTGCAAGGTGTACGGGTCTCGGCACACTTTTTCATCCGGCGCAGCGGTGAAATTATTCAGTTTGTCCCGTGTCTGCTGCGCGCCTGGCATGCGGGAGTTTCCTGCTGGAAGGAGCGTACCTGCTGCAATGATTTTTCAATCGGCATCGAACTGGAAGGCAGCGAAAACCAACCTTTCACTCCCGTTCAATACGTACAATTGGCCAGATTGACCGCAAGCCTGCTTACTACTTACCCTATCCACGATATTGCCGGACATGCCACAATCGCACCACAACGCAAAACCGATCCTGGCCATCATTTCGACTGGCAAGGCTACCGGCAGGCGCTCCTTACCCAAAAAATAGTGTGTGATTTGACCGATCAGATCGCTATCACCATCCATCGGGTCTGAAACCAGTCATTCAATTCATTTCTTCCCGGTCAGGGGATTTGTCTTGTCTCAAGGCAGCCAACTCACCGATCAGTACCTGCCGCTCCCGGTCGATTTCCTGGTAGCGCTCATGGATTTCACTCAGCCGTGCCGTATAATCCTTGATGCGAGCCAAGCGCTCCCGCTCACGCTTTTGTACCTCATCATAATTAAGAGTAGCGTTTCCCGTGACAGGTGGTTGGTTCTGTTGCACGATGATGCTGTTTTCCTGCAATAACTCCTGCCGACGCAATTCCTGCAACATTTGAAACTGCTGGAACAGGTTCTGCTGTTCCTGTTGCAGCATTGACAAGGCGACCTCGACCTCCTGTATCTGTTTCTGCACATCGTCGGCAGCAGATAACGGCAGCGATAACAGCAATAAACTCATCAACATTAACTTCATAATCCCTCCAGGAGTCCTTATCCTGCAATCAGATATGAATCGCACGCTTGTCCACAGCCAATGCCGCTTCATGTAGCGCCTCGGATAATGATGGATGAGCATGCACAATGCGCGCCAGATCTTCACTACTGGCAAAAAACGCCATTGCGGTCACCGCCTCGGCAATCATCTCCGAGACGTATGGACCAATCATATGCACCCCCAGAATCTGGTCAGTCTCGGCATCTGCCAGAACCTTCACCAGACCGGCCGTTTCTCCGAGTGCGCGGGCGCGGCCATTGGCCATAAACGGAAACTGCCCGGATTTATAGGCAACGCCTTCTGTCTTGAGCGCCTGTTCAGTTTTGCCAACCCAGGCAATTTCCGGACTGGTGTAAATCACCCACGGTATCGTGCCAAAATCCACCTCTCCAATCGAACTGGCTGACCCATTCCGTTTTGCCGCAATCCGCTCAGCCACCGCCACACCTTCTTCGGAAGCCTTATGGGCGAGCATCGGGCCTCTGACAACATCCCCGACTGCATACACATCCGGCAGATTAGTCTGGCAAAATGCATCGACCTCGATCTGACCACCAGCATCTAGTTTCAGACCGGCTGCATCTGCGCCCAGTCCGGTAGTATTCGCTACTCGGCCCGCGGCAACGATCAGCTTGTCCACGGACAATTTCTGACTGCTGCTTTCCTGGTCCAGATAATCTATTTCCACCATATTTTTCAGGGACTTGACCGATTGAATCTTCACTCCGGTTTGAATGTTCAATCCGGTGCCGCGGGTCAATACCTTGAAAGCTTCTTTGGCAATCTGTTCATCCGCCGCAGACAGAAAATCTGGTTGTGCTTCCAGAAGAGTAACTTCCGCACCCAGTCTACGCCACACGCTGCCCAGCTCAAGACCGATAACACCCGCGCCTATGATGGCGATCTGCTTAGGAACAGCCTGCAGCGCGAGTGCACCAACATTGTCAAGAATATTGAGATCGTCCACTGGCGCCACTTCCAGCTGGCGTGGCGATGAACCCGTGGCGATAATGACGTGCCGCGCTTGAATGGTTTGCGTATCCTGGCCATTTTTCACCTCGACGGTCCAGGTATCCTCATTTTGAGCCCGTTTGTGCAGCACACCATGACCATGTACGCTGGTGACTTTATTCTTCCTAAACAGCATACCGATGCCGCCGGTAAACGCTTTGACGATTTTGTCTTTGCGCGAGATCATCACGGGTACTTCTACTGTGATGCCTTCTATCTTGATACCGTGTTCGGCAAACTTGTGGTTAGCTCGCTCCACGTTCTCGGAGGATTCCAGCAGCGCTTTGGAAGGAATGCAGCCGACATTAAGACAGGTACCACCGAGGCTGGGTTTTTGCTGCTCATTTTTCCAGTCATCGATGCAGACGGTATCCAGCCCCAGTTGCGCGCAGCGAATCGCCGCCACATAGCCACCCGGGCCCGCACCAATCACCGCAACATCAAAAATTTTATTCATGTCTATCTACCCTAATATTATTGATCAAGTCCGTTAATAGTATCAACCGCATGGGCAAACTGCGGGATTTCCCGTAACTGTTGCAGGGAATGATCACTGCGATGTCCACGCATCCGTGCCAGTCTTGCCATGCTGGTCGCGGAGATCTCCCATGACAAATCATCCAGCAACTGGTTTGTCGCCGCGGTATCGTTACACACCAGCACCATGTCGCAGCCTGCCCGCAACGCCAGAGTGGCGCGCTCCGCCATATCACCATAACTGCCGGTTGCACGCATGCTCAGATCATCGCTGAATATACAGCCTTCAAAGCCGAGCATATGCCGCAATACATCCTGAAGCCATTTGCGGGAAAACCCAGCTGGGTAAGAATCAACAGCAGGATAAATGACATGTGCCGCCATAATGCCGGCTAGCCCAAAATCAATCATGCGCTGAAATGGCAGCAGATCATCCATCTGGATATCCACAAAGTCACGCGTATCGACGGCAATTTCCACGTGCGTATCTGCTGCAATCGCACCATGCCCGGGGAAATGCTTGCCAACCGCCATCATGCCTGCCTTACGCATACCGAGCATCAGTTCGTGCGCAAGTTCCGATACTGCCTGCGGATGACGATGCAAGGATCGGTCCCCGATGACACAACCCAGCCCATAATCGAGATCCAGTACAGGCGTGAAACTGACATCGACCCCACAAGCTTTCAATTCTGCGGCCAGCACATAACCCACTTGCCAGGCCAGCCGACGGGCGTACCGCGGGTTATCGTTCCAGCTCTCGCCCAATCTGCGCATGACAGGTAGGCGTGTGAATCCGCTCTGGAAACGCTGTACCCGGCCCCCTTCCTGATCAACAGCAATCAGCAACGGCGGTTCTCGCAGTATGCGAATTTCTGCTGTCAACTGGCAAAGTTGTTCAGGTGATACAAAATTACGGGAAAACAGGATGATTCCACCTGTCAAGGGATGCAGCAATCTTTCCCGATCCTCTGCCGACAGGCTCGTACCCGCTATATCGAGCATGATGACGCCCGTCGACATATCTATTTTTCCAGAATAACGAAGGCGCTTGCCATGGTCAATTCATCACTGATCGACAGGTGATGCGCAATAATTCCTCGTTGTCTCACCCATTCACTCAATGCCTCACAAAACTGAAAATACGGTTTTCCCTGCGGATCATGCAGTACCACGATGTTGCTAAAACTGACCGGATCACGCAGCCCCGTGCCTATTGCCTTGGCAAAGGCTTCCTTGGCGGCAAAACGTTTGGCAACAAACACGGCTGGATTAGCATGCCTGATAAAATCAGGCCATTCCACATCCGCCAGCACCCGTTTGGCAAACGCTTCACCGTGACGTTCCAGCGAACGGGCGATACGAGCAGGATCGACCAGATCGGTACCAATACCATAGATCATGCGCTCGCCTGACGGATCAGCGTCTTCATTTCACGTACCGCCTGGGCAAAGCCGACAAAAAGGGCACGTGCCACGATGGCATGCCCAATATTGAGCTCAGAAATACCAGTGAGCGCAGCTATCGGCAAGGTATTCTGGTAGTGCAATCCATGTCCGGCATTGACTTGCAGGCCACATTCAAGACCATACTTGACCATGGCTTTGATCGCTGTCAGTTCTGCCTGCTGTTCGACATCACTCTTGGCATCGGCAAAACGGCCGGTATGAAGCTCGACTGCCGGCGCCCCCGCTTTGACAGCCGCATCAACTTGCTGCGGCTGCGCATCGATAAACAATGAAACACGTGTACCCGCCTGCGCCAGCGAGTCACAAGCCGCCTTGACCTGATCAAAATGACGCACGACATCCAACCCCCCCTCGGTGGTCAGTTCCTCACGCCGCTCGGGGACCAGACAGACATCCTGCGGTTTGATACGGCAGGCAAAATCGATCATTTCCCGAGTAACCGCACTTTCAAGATTCATGCGGGTGGTCAAACGCTCACGCAGTATCTCGACGTCTCTATCTTGAATATGGCGGCGATCTTCTCGCAAATGCAGGGTAATGGCATCCGCACCAGCCGTCTCGGCGATCATCGCTGCTTCCACCGGATCAGGATATGTAGTACCACGCGCCTGACGCACAGTGGCGATATGATCAATATTAACGCCCAGCGTAATCATGATGGTAGTTGCATCCTCCCAAAGTAGTTTGTTTCTATAACACCTGTTTCGCAGCTCTTGTCATTCGTAACCCAGATTCTTCAGTACGTTGCCATCATCCGCCCAGCCAGTCTTCACCTTGACCCAGACTTCCAGATACACCTTGCCGCCAAACAACGTCTCCATATCCTTCCGCGCCTGGGTTGCCATCTCCTTCATTTTTTTCCCCTGTTTACCAATGATGATGGCTTTCTGATTGGGACGGTCCACCAGAATGCAGGCATGAATACGCCGCAAATTGCCTTCAACCGTAAACTGTTCAATGATCACGCTGACAGAATAGGGAATTTCCTGCCCAATTTGCCGGAAGATTTTTTCTCGCAATAGCTCGGCGGCCAGAAAACGCTCGCTGCGATCCGTTATATCATCCCCACCAAACAACGGCGGGCTGACCGGCAAATAATTCCGGATAGCTTCTATCAATTCGATCAGCAACTCATTTTGCAGGGCGCTAACCGGAATCATCTCTACAAAATTGAACCTGTCCGCCATTTCCTGCATAAAGGGAAGCAATTGCAGCTTATCCGCCTGCAAATCAATTTTATTGATAACCAGCATGACCGGTCGGTCAGTTGGCAAGCGCTCAAGGACCGCTTCATCCTGGCGATCAAATTTACCTGCTTCGATGACGAAGATAATGACATCGACACCGTGCAGTGTTTGCATAACCACTCGGTTCATCGCCTGATTGAGTTCGCTACGATAGCGTGTCTGAAAACCCGGGGTATCAACAAAAATGAATTGCGACTGTGTATCTGTCAAAATCCCATGAATGCGGTGACGGGTTGTCTGCGGCTTCCGGGAGGTAATGCTGATTTTTTGCTTGACCAGATGATTCAGCAACGTCGACTTGCCTACATTAGGACGTCCCACGATGGAGACATAACCGGTTTTAAATTCAGCAGCATTCATGACAGTAGGCCTCAAGGGATCAAAATATGAAACGCCAGACAAAGCAGACATGACATCAACGATTATATTGTCTGCCTGTTGCTGCTGGTTACCTTCGCATACGCTTGCTGTGCGGCTTCCTGTTCAGCGCGTCGACGACTGGTTCCCTCACCCTGTGTGCGGATGGCTAGCTTCTCGACCATACACTCAACCAGAAACGTCTGTGCGTGCGCTTCACCCGCTACTGATAACATTCTGTATTGTGGCAAACCCATTTTGCGATGCTGCAGATACTCCTGCAACAGTGTTTTTGCATCTTTGCCAGACACGTCGAGATCAAGGTCATCGACCAGGGGACCATACAGCTTGGCAATAAGACGTTCAACTTCCTGAAATCCGCTTTCAAGATAGACTGCGCCAATGACCGCTTCCAGCGCATCTGCCAGAATGGATGGGCGACGATAACCGCCACTTTTTCGCTCACCATCGCCCAACAAAATCAATTCGCCCAGTCCCACACCAGATGCTAGCGAATATAAAGCATTCTGATTGACAAAATTGGCTCGGGTTCTAGTCAGATCGCCCTCCGGCAATTGCGGAAAACGTTTGAACAATAACGCAGAAACGGCGCAATTCAACAAACTGTCCCCAAGGAACTCAAGCCGTTCATTATGAGGCAGGCCAAAACTGCGATGCGTCAACGCCTCCCGAAACAAGGCAGGCTGATTGAAAGTGTAACCGATCCTGTCAAAAAAAATCAGGTAAGGCGGTGTCCGCAGAATGCCATCCTTGTCATGTACTGAAGATTTATACACTCCGGTCAATGACTGGACGCCTCAAAATCAATCAATAACGAGATATTGGCAAATAGTGGTTTTTTGACCATATAACTGGCGCGCATCACCACCTGATTATTCTGTTTCTCGATCACTAGATCTTTTCCTGTGACAGACTTGATATCGTCTATGCTGGCACGCTTGTCAAATCCCTGACGCAATGCACTGATACCTCCTTCTTTCAAGGCAGTGTCACTGGCTGTAGCGACCAGCGCCCGCTTGACTGCTGCAAATTCAATATAAACTGGAATCAGACGCATACTAAAAATTGCAACCATGGCAATCATGACTGACCATAACAACAACCCTGACAGGGTCAATCCATTCTGTCTGCTTTTAAGCTGAGGCATATTCTGGCGCATCATTCTATCTCCTGATTAGTTGACAAGCAGATCGTTAAATCGACGTACCAATTCTGCTCAGATCGCTGAAATTCCACCAGATGAGGAAAGCCTTTCCAATGATATTGCCCTCCGGAACGAATCCCCAATATCGACTATCGCTACTGCCATCACGGTTATCACCCAAAGTGAAATAGTTTCCTGCTGGCACTTCACAGACAAAACCGGCATGATCAAACTGACAATTTTCCCGGTGCGGAAAATAATGAATGGCGGACAATTGTATCGTGGGCATTTCCTGATTGATCAGGATATTGTGTTCTCGATCATCTATTTTTTCGCTGAATTTCTGCGCATAGATATACGCCAGCCCGGATTCCACATATTTGTAATCACCATTCAGTTCCAGCTTGAAGGACTTCCCGTTGACGCTCAGCTGCTTGTTACGATATTCAATTTTATCACCTGGCACACCGACAATACGCTTGATGTAATCGATGGAAGGGTCTTCCGGAAACCGGAAAACCAGCACATCACCGCGTTGCGGCTCATTCAGATCGATAATTTTGCGATTAATAACGGGCAATCTGATGCCATAGGTAAATTTATTAACCAGAATAAAATCACCCACCAGCAAAGTGGGAATCATCGATCCGGATGGTATTTTGAACGGCTCAACCAGAAATGACCTCAGGCAGAACACAATCAGAATTACGGGAAAAAAGCTGACGGGATACTCGATCCACCATGGTTCATGATTTTCAGGAGCACGCTTGGGTTTTAACCAGAAACGATCCAATACCCAGATCCCGCCTGTCACCACGAGTAAAACAAGTAATACCAAAGGAAAATTCATAATGTGTTTCTACCTGATTCTTAAAATCTCAATCGCCAGTCAAGGCATTGATATTATTTATTATCTGTCTGTAAAATAGCCAGAAATGCCGATTGGGGGATATCCACGTTACCCACTCGTTTCATCCGTTTTTTACCTGCTTTCTGTTTTTCGAGCAATTTGCGCTTGCGCGTGATATCGCCACCATAACATTTGGCCAGCACATTCTTACGCATTGCCTTGACATTCTCACGCGCAACGATGTGCGCCCCAATCGCTGCCTGTACGGCAATATCGAACATTTGACGAGGGATGAGTTCCCGCATTTTTTGTGCCAGTTCTCGTCCTCTTGATTGGCTGCTGACACGATGCACAATCAGAGACAAGGCATCCACTTTTTCGTTGTTAATCAGGATGTCAAGTTTAACCAGATCGGCCGACCGAAATTCAAGGAATTCATAATCCAGCGAAGCATAACCACGGCTCACGGACTTTAACCGATTGAAAAAATCCATGACCACTTCGTTGAGTGGCAATTCAAAAACCAGCATCACCTGCCTGCCCATATATTGCATATTCTTCTGTACACCACGTTTGCTGACACACAACGTGATGACCACTCCCAGATACTCTTCCGGCACCAGAATGGTTGCCGTAATAATGGGCTCGCGGATTTCAGCAATAGCTGAAGCATCAGGCAGCCTGGAAGGGTTCTCGATTTTAATCACATTGCCATCTCGCATGACTACCTCATAAATCACCGTTGGCGCCGTGGTGATGAGGTCCATATCATACTCCCGCTCAAGCCGCTCCTGCACAATGTCCAGATGAAGCAGTCCCAGAAAGCCGCAACGAAAACCAAAACCAAGCGCCTGCGAGGTTTCCGGTTCAAATTGCAGGGAGGCATCGTTGAGCTGCAGCTTCTCCAGTGCCGAGCGTAATGCATCGTACTGATTGGATTCGACGGGATACAACCCGGCAAAAACCTGCGGTTTGATTTCCATGAATCCGGTCAACGCTTCAGATGCAGGACGATCAAGCAAGGTGACTGTATCACCCACTTTCGCAGATTTCAAATCCTTGATACCCGCAATGATAAAACCCACTTCACCCGCGCTCAAGGATGGGCGATCTACCGCCTTCGGCTGAAAAATACCAGCCCGTTCACACAGATGAGTGGTTTTGCTGTGTATCAACTGAATCCTGTCTCCAGTATTCAGCACACCGTCTACCACCCGCACCAGCATAACCACACCCACATAATTATCAAACCACGAATCGATAATCAAAGCTTTTAGAGGTGCATCAATATTACCTCTGGGTGGCGGCACTCTAGCGACAACATTCTCCAGCAAGTCTTCTAGACCCTCCCCGGTTTTAGCGCTGATACGCACGGCATCAGTGGCATCAATGCCAATCACATCTTCAATCTCAGCCACAACCCGGTCTGGATCAGCCGCCGGCAAATCAATTTTATTCAGTACCGGAATGACTTCAACCCCGAGCTCCGTTGCGGTATAGCAATTGGCAACCGTTTGTGCTTCCACTCCTTGAGATGCATCCACCACCAGTAATGCACCTTCGCAGGCAGATAGCGAGCGGGAAACCTCATAGGAAAAATCAACATGCCCAGGAGTGTCGATTAGATTGAACCTATAGCTGTTGCCATCGCGAGCCCGGTAAGCCAGGGCAACGGTTTGCGCCTTGATCGTAATACCGCGTTCACGCTCGAGGTCCATGGAATCGAGCACCTGCTCTTCCATCTCGCGCTCGGATAAACCGCCACAATACTGGATGATACGATCGGCAAGCGTGGACTTGCCATGATCGATATGGGCAATGATTGAAAAATTACGAATGGACTGCATTAACCGTTCCTGGAAAAGTGTAAGTAAACTTCACGATTACGCAAAAGGAGGGATTGTATACAATCCCAATTAACTTGACATAAACTATAACCACCTTATTCATTTATGCGGGCGCGTTGTTCCCGGAAATAGTGCATCAATCCACTGGTTGATGCGTCATGCTCTGCTGGGGACCGGTCGTTTGTCAATTCGGAAAGAATAGTATTGGCGAGCTGCTTGCCCAGTTCCACCCCCCATTGATCAAATGGATTGATGTTCCAGATCACACTCTGCACAAAAACCTTGTGTTCATAAAGCGCAACCAGCGCCCCCAGGGTGGCAGGATCCAGCTTGTTGAACAGGATGGACGTTGTCCCTTGGTTGCCGGGAAACACCCGATGAGGCAACAACTGTTCGATGAGCTGCTGAGGGATCCCTTCTGCTTCCAGTTCGACACGCACTGTCTGAGCATCCTTACCGCGCATCAGCGCTTCGGTCTGAGCAAAGAAATTTGCCAGCAGCATCGTGTGGTGATGATGCAGCGGATGCTGACTATTACACGGCGCTAGAAAATCAGCATTAAAAACCTGAGTTCCCTGATGCAGCAGCTGATAGAACGCATGCTGACCATTGGTACCGGGCTCCCCCCAGACAATGACGCCCGTGCTGTAGTCAACCGCATCGCCATCACGGGTGACACGCTTGCCCAAACTTTCCATTCCCAGCTGTTGAAGATACGCCGAAAAGCGATGCAAGGACTGATCATAAGGCAGAATTACCTGGCTGGTAGCCTGGCAAAAATTGATCTGCCATATTCCAATCAATCCCAGCAGAACGGGCAGATTATCTTCCAGCGCAGTATTGAGGAAGTGTTGATCCATGTCCCGCGCACCAGCCAGAAGTGCACGAAAGTTATCCATCCCGATCGCCAGCGCTATCGGCAGACCGATGGCCGACCACAACGAATAACGTCCCCCGACCCAGTCCCAGAAAGTAAACATATTTTCTGCCGCGATTCCGAATTGCTGCACTGCGGCAATATTGGTGGAAACCGCAACAAAATGACGGGCAACCGCCGCTTCGTCACCACCATTTTGTAGAAACCAGGTGCGCGCGGAATGCGCGTTGGTGAGGGTTTCCTGAGTGGTGAATGTCTTGGATGCGATGATAAACAGTGTCGTGGCAGGGTTGAGATTTCGCAGAATGTTATCCAACTGAGCACCATCGATATTCGAAACAAAATGTACCTTGAGTTGCGGCAGGCAATAGGGCTTCAGTGCTTCCGTGACCATTACCGGACCGAGATCGGAACCACCGATGCCGATATTGACGACATCGGCAATTGGCAGACCGGAGTAGCCACGATGAGTATGGTCCTGAATCGCCGCAACGAATCCTGCCATTTGCTGCAAAACTGCATTGACCTCTGGCACGACATCGACACCATCGAGATAGACCGGTGTATCGGCACGTAACGCAATATGCAGTGCCGCACGGTTTTCGGTGGTATTGATCCGGTCGCCGGAAAACATGCGTCTGATCCAGTCCTGCAATTTTTGCTGTCGCGCCAGAGCAAACAAGCAGGCAATCGCCGTCTCATCGAGCGGTTGTTTGCTGAAATCGAGGAGTATCGTGCCAAATTGCCGGGAAAATTCTGTAAAACGCTGCGGATCCCGTTCAAAAAACGAAGCTATCGGCTGATTTTTGATTTGTGCGTGGTGTGCTGCCAGTGCGAGCCAGGCAGGAGACTCAGTCAGAGTGGACATCATGTTCTCGGAAAAGGTGTTTTAAAACTCAGAGACGCTCGAATATCGCGGCGATACCCTGTCCGCCGCCAATACATAATGTAACCAGTGCATACCGCCCACGGCAGCGACGTAGCTCATGAATAGCCTTGATCACCAGAATACAGCCGGTTGCGCCAACTGGATGCCCCAACGCCACGGCGCCGCCATTGGGATTAGTTTTGGCCGGATCGAAATCCAATTCTCGCACTACTGCGCAAGCCTGAACAGCAAAGGCTTCGTTGGATTCGATGACATCCATGTCTTCCACACGCAAACCGGCGCGTTGCAGCGCTTGCCTGACTGCAGGTACCGGGCCGATTCCCATGAAAGCTGGATCAACTCCCGCATGACCATAAGCAACCAGACGTGCAAGCGGTACAAGCTCACTTTGTCTGCTGGCAGCATCGCCTTCCATCAGCACCAGTGCTGCAGCAGCATCGTTAATGCTGGAAGCATTACCGGCGGTCACGGTACCATTCTCAATAAAAACTGGGCTTAGTTTCGCGAGCGCTTCGATACTGGTCTGACGAGGATGCTCGTCCGTTGCAAATAATCTGTTTCCGTTACGATCTGCAATTTCGATTGGGATAATCTGCTCGTGGAAATAACCCTGATCAATGGCATGGAGTGCACGCTGGTGACTTTCCAGTGCAAACTCGTCCTGCTGCTCGCGATTGATTCCCCATTTCCTCGCAATATTCTCCGCCGTCACCCCCATATGTACACAGTCAAAGGGATCGGTCAGCGCACCGACCATCATGTCCATAGCTGTTGCATCCCGCATCCGCTGCCCCCAGCGCAGCGACGGCAACAGATACCCTCCCCGGCTCATCGATTCCACACCTACTGCGACGGCCGCTTGAGCATCACCCAGCATGATCGCGTGAGCAGCAGAAATAACAGCCTGCAGGCCGCTGCCACAAATCCGGTTGAGTGTCAGTGCCGCAGTCGATTGCGCCAATCCCGCCTCGATGGCAACCGAACGCGCCAGATACATGTCACGGAGCTCGGTTGGAATGACATGGCCGGCAAACAAATGTCCGATTAATGCCGGATCAATCCTTGAGCAGGAAACTGCTTCCTTAGTAATAATGCTCGCAAGCGAGATTGGAGAATGCCCTTTAAGTGCACCGCCAAAATCGCCGATAGCGGTTCTGACACCACTCAGGACGACAACATCAGTCATGGGCATTACGCAATCAGAGCATCAAAGCACGTAGCGCGCCAGATCCTCGCTCCGGGACAGTTCTCCCAGACGCTCATCAACAAGCACAGCATCAATTGTCAGGGTCGTATTTTCATAACGTGTAGCATTAAAGGAAATTTCCTCCAACAGTTTTTCCAGTACAGTATGCAGCCGCCGCGCACCGATATTTTCAGTTTTTTCATTAACTGTCGAGGCTATTTCAGCCAACCGCCGGATCGCCGTATCCGTAAATTTGAGCTCCACACCCTCGGTTTTCAATAGCGCCTGATACTGCCTGATCAAGCAGGCATCGGTATTGGTGAGAATCTGCTCAAAATCACCGGCACTCAGGCTGCTCAGCTCGACCCGGATTGGAAAACGCCCCTGCAGTTCAGGAATCAAGTCGGACGGCTTAGCAATATGAAATGCACCGCTGGCAATAAACAGAATATGGTCTGTACGAATCATGCCATATTTGGTAGTAACTGTCGTACCCTCCACCAGCGGCAGCAGATCCCGTTGTACTCCCTGCCGGGAAACATCCGATCCGGACACTTCCGAGCGACTGGTGATTTTGTCGATTTCATCCAGAAACACGATGCCATTCTGCTCCACGTTCTGTGTGGCCCTAAGTTTCAGTTCCTCATCATTGATCAATCGACTCGCTTCCTCTTCGGTAAGCAGTTTTCTGGCTTCGCGGATAGGCAATCGACGGGTTTTCCTCTTGCTCGCTCCCATATTTTGAAACATCCCCTGAATCTGTGAAGTCAGCTCCTCCATACCAGGTGGTGCAAAAATTTCCATACTGGCCTGAGGCATGGCAACTTCAATCTCGATATCCTTATCATCCAGGTCACCTTCACGTAATTTTTTACGGAATTTCTGCCGTGTCGCGCTATGTTCTTCATACTGCTCGGATTGTGCACTACCAGTATCGCGTGCAGCTGGTAACAAAATATCGAGAATGCGTTCCTCTGCTCGATCTTCCGCCAGTGGCCGGTTACGCTTGATCTCAAGCTCGCGTGCCTGTTTGATGGCGGATTCAACCAGATCACGAATGATCGAATCGACATCACGCCCAACATAACCCACTTCCGTAAATTTGGTTGCCTCGATCTTGATGAATGGGGCATCTGCAAGCTTCGCCAGTCGCCGGGCAATTTCGGTTTTACCAACACCGGTCGGGCCGATCATCAGAATGTTTTTGGGAGTGATCTCCTGACGCAATGGCTCATCGACCTGCTGCCGGCGCCAGCGGTTACGCAGCGCGATTGCCACGGCGCGCTTGGCTGCTTCCTGCCCGATGATGTGTTTGTTAAGTTCATGCACAATTTCTTGTGGCGTCATTTGCGTCATAATGTTTATTCCTGGTGCTGGGTAAGGATTAAGCTTAGGGTACTTCTAAAAACTCAAATTTATAAATAAGATTTTTAGAAATACCCTTCAGTCGAGCTGTTCAATCACATGTGATTGATTGGTATAAATACAAATATCTGCGGCAATGGTGAGTGCCTGACTAACAATTTCCCGTGCATCCAGATCAGTGTTTTCCAGCAAGGCACGCGCAGCAGCCTGGGCATAAGCGCCCCCACTGCCGATTGCTGCCAACCCATGCTCAGGCTCAATCACATCGCCCGCACCGGTAATGATCAGGGTCGCCTCACGATCTGCCACTACCAGCATGGCTTCCAAGCGACGCAATATCCGGTCGGTACGCCAGTCCTTGGCCAGCTCAACCGCCGAACGCAGCAGATGTCCCTGATGCTTTTCCAGCTTGCCTTCAAAACGTTCGAACAGAGTAAACGCATCCGCTGTTCCGCCCGCGAACCCAGCCAGCACTTTTTCATGATGCAGTCTGCGCACCTTGCGAGCGGTCGCCTTGGCAACCACTGCACCAAGTGTCACTTGACCATCTCCGCCCAGCGCAACCTGTTCACCGCGCCGCACAGATACAATCGTCGTCATGATTTTTAATCCAGGTAATAAAAAAAGCAGCCATTATTAATAATTAGCGATTTTTTGTGCGCTATCTCTATTTGCCAGAAGAAGGAAATCCACAGATTACCTAATGTATCAGAGCCGCAGGGCCAGCAAAATTACGACAAGCGCCCAACATTGATAATTTCCTCGCCATACTTGCCCTGCGCCATTTCACGCAACGCAATGACGGTCGGTTTGTCATTCGACTCCTCGATCATGGGAGTGGATCCAACTGAAATCTGTCTCGCCCTAGCAGTGGCAGCAAGAGTCATATTAAATCGATTGGGTATTTTTTCAAGACAATCATCTACGGTAATTCTTGCCATGGTTGATATAAACTCCAGTCTGGTAATTTTTAAAAAGTGTGAATACGTCCGTTTTGATAAAAACACGCATATTTATTTAGTCTGTTATTTGCCAAAGACCACCGGAAATCTCCATAGAGTTATAGCACCAAATCAGGCAAACTGCGCAATCAATTCACGCTGCCCGGCGAGTTGTCGGATTGTTTTCAGCCTCTCCGCGCGCACAATACAAGCAATTTGCTGAACAGTTTCCTGCAGATCCTGATTGACTATCAGGTAATCATATTTATGAACGTGGCTGACTTCCTCACGAGCAGCAGACAAGCGACGCTCAATGACTTTATTTTCATCCATGCCGCGTTGCTCAAGACGTTGTTTCAAAATTTCCAGTGAAGGTGGCAGGATGAAAATTGACAGAGCTTGTGGATATAATTCACGCACCTGCAGCGCTCCCTGACAGTCTATTTCCAGCAAAACATCCTTGCCCGCCGCCATTTTTTCTTCAATCCAGCTACGGGAAGTGCCATAAAAATTACCGTATACCTCAGCGCTCTCGAGAAACTCCCTCTGCTTCAACATTTCCTGAAAACGCGCACGATCTACAAAAAAATAATCATGCCCATCCACTTCATTTTGTCGCGGCGGGCGTGTGGTATGCGATACAGAAAGATTGATATTTGGATCCACTTGCAATAGCGAGCTGACAACGCTGGTTTTACCTGTGCCAGAAGGTGCACTGATGACAATTAGAAAACTCATTGGCAAATTATATTTTATTTAGGCTATGTCTACGTTAATAGTTAAAACTGATTTTCACATCCGAAAGCAGCATGGCACCCGACAACAGAGCCGATCCGGCTGACAGGCCGGACAACTCGGTTCAAAATAATTTCTCAAGTCATTTCACGGCCACAGCTTGCGGCACCACATCGCTCAGCCAATAACCTGCCTCGTTCTTTTTGAACACACGGCACGGCTAAGCTGCGATATTTTCCAGTCACTCCCGAAAATCAGAGACGCTCATAAACCATATTCTCCGGTCCTGATGCTCCAGTCTAAAGTCTTTTCAACATTTAACGCAGACATAATCTAATATTTTGGGCAATCAAATTCTGACTGATTTCCAATATTTGTTGCGCCAATAGGTATTATCCATACGAGAAATAGTGACGCCTACGCTGGTGGAAGCGTGTAGAAATTTCCTGTCCTCCAGATAAATACCAACATGCTGGGTACGTTTGCCGGTCTTGAAGAAGACGAGATCGCCCGCCTTGAGTTCATGTCTGCCAATCTCATTACCCAATTGCGCTTGCACACCAGTTAGCCGCGGCAGATCTACACCAAAAGCAGATTGATAGACAGTTCTGACCAACGCCGAACAATCAATCCCGGAGCGACTCTCCCCGCCCAATCGGTAAGGTGTGCCCTGCCATTGCTGATAATGCGTGTAGAGCCGATCGAGAATAGCTTTTGTGTCTGCGTCAGTTTCTCTATTAAGGAGAGATGGTGGACGCTGTGAGAGTTTACTGGTAAATGTGCCGCATCCAGTTACGGTGCTGATGCTCAACAATACTACCAAAAAATATCTGAATACAATATTGTTGGTTTGTTTCATCTATCTTGAATATTCACTCAATGATCCTTCATTGTAGCGTCTTTTCAGGAATAAGTTTCAGCAGTTTACCGTTTGCTTCATCCGTCAGCAGGTAAAGTGCTCCGTCCGGGCCTTGTTCGACGTCACGAATACGTGCCATACCCTTGAGCAAGGGTTCTTCGGCAACGACTTTCTGTCCATCGAGAACCAGTCTGACCAGCTGCATGCCTGCCAGCGCGCCAATGAACAGATTCCCCTTCCAGACTGGAAAAAGATCTCCCGTATAAAAAACCATACCGGAAGGCGCAATGGAAGGTGTCCAGTGATGGATTGGTTCTTCGAATCCCTGTTCGGCATGCTCATCCTTGATAGGAACCATCCAGTAATGCATGCCATAGCTAGCATAAGGCCAGCCATAATTTTTACCGGACTCCGGAATATTAATCTCATCCCCACCGCGAGGACCATGCTCATGTATCCACAATTTGCCAGTTTGCGGATGAATCGCTGCGCCCTGCATATTGCGATGGCCATACGACCAGATCTCGGGCTTTGCCTGTGGGTCATCCATGAAAGGGTTGGATTCCGGGATACTGCCATTCGGGCGAATTCTTACCAGTTTTCCAAAGTGATTATTGATTTGCTGCGCTTCCTGCATGAAATCCCAACGATCACCCAGGGTGATGAACAGATTACCATCTGGAGCAAAAACCAATCGGGAGCCGAAATGCTGTGCTCCCCGAGTCTTGGGGAACTGGCGAAAAACAACCTGCAAATCCTTGAGCATCAATCCGTCCACATCCAGTCTCGCACGTGCCACTGCCGTGCCAGCCAGCTGCTCTTGTGGCTCGGCATAGGAAAGGTAAACCAGACTATTACGCGCAAAATCCGGATCGATTACCACATCGAGCAGTCCTCCCTGCTTTTCGTTTAGGACGGCTGGCGTTCCCTTCAGGGGAGCGGAGACCTCTCCTGTGGCGGAAATGATGCGTAGCCGCCCAATGCGTTCTGTCACCAGCAGACGCCCATCCGGCAAGAAGGCCATGCCCCAGGGAAAACTCAGACCAGCAGCAACGGTTTTGATTTCGAAAGCGGATGACAACGGCTGAGAGAATGGCGTTGAAATCGCCAGACACCAAGAAAAAACAACCAATACGATGCGTCCGCCCAGTGATTTATTCAAAATGCTCTCCAGGTAAAACCAAATGCAATCACTCGCCGAGATAATCAACGTGAGCGAAGCATTACTCCGTGGATGGATCGGTGACAAAACCAATACGACTAATGCCTGCCTGCGCAGCAGCACTCATCACCTTGGCGACCAGTTCATAATGGGCATCACGATCGGCACGGATGTGTAATTCGGTATCAGGTGATTCCGCAACCGTTTGCGCAAAACGTGCAGATAATGCATCCAGTGTAACCGGTTCACCACTCCAGAAGAAGTTACCATCGGCATGAATGGCAAACTCGATATGCTCGGGTTCCGTCAGATTGGGAGTACTGGATGCTTTCGGCAAATCCACCTTGACCGAATGCGTCAACAAGGGAGCGGTAATGATAAAGATGATCAGCAAAACCAGCATGACGTCCACCAACGGTACCACATTGATTTCGGACATAGCACCCTTGCCTTGATAACGGGTCGAATCACCGAATGCCATCAGTCTTTTACTCCCGCAACCATTCCTACTGCCGCGCCGACCAGCGATGTGGAAGGCGACCCAAACGAAACCTGTGTATTTCCCTGCGTCACAGGTTTTTCTGATTCCTCACCAACTTTCCCACCTATTGTAAAAATGGTGTAAAGATCATGAGCAAAGCTGTCGAGTTGCGTCATCCATACACGATTGCGACGTGTAAAGGCATTGAATGCCAGTACTGCAGGAATGGCCACCGCCAGACCCAACGCAGTCATGATCAGCGCTTCCCCAACTGGACCAGCGACCTTGTCGAGCGTGCCTTGGCCTGATATTCCGATCTGAATCAGGGCATGATAAATTCCCCAAACAGTGCCAAACAGGCCGATATAAGGGGCAGCAGAGCCAGCAGAAGCAATCACGGTCAAGCCATTTTCGATTTCTGCCGCTTCCTGATCAAGCGCATTGCGCAACGCACGGGTGAGCAACTCTCCAGTACCACCTGCAGCGGCCAGTTTTTCAAACCCATGTTTACGCGAATCGCTTGTGACTTCCAGAGCGGTTTTTGCCAACTGAACAAAAGCATGATCGCCTTTTGTCTGCTTTATCTCCGTCTCCAGCTGGATAATCGAATCAATATTCCAGAAACATTTCAGAAACCGACTGGCACGGCGCTTAGCCAGATAATTGGAGATACTTTTAGTCACAATCAGATACCAACTGGCAACCGACAAAACCAGCAGCAAACCGAGCACAGCCATACCGACATGGTCTATCTGTGCCAGGAAATTAGCAAAGCCCAGCGATTTTTCCATCAATTACTCTCCTTGAATAACAAAATTAAAAGGCTGCAAAGCAACTGTGCGAACAGGCTGTCCATCGCGCGTAGCAGGTCGGCAGTGCCAGGTTTTAACAGTCGCAACTGCAGCATTGTCCAGCCGGGAATAGCCACTGCTTTTGACAATTTGCGTTTGCGTGACTCTTCCGGACTCATCCAGTTCCACCTGTAAGGTGAGCTTACCCTCTTCACCCAGGCGTCTGGATAACGCCGGGTAAGAGGGTCGTGCCATCTCGGGACAGGATACCGATAATTCGGTAGACAAAGTAACCGGGCCAGCCGGCATTTGTGCTGATCTGGCTGCCGCCACGGCCTGTGGCGCTATTTCGGCAGGTACTGGCAGGGACTCCTCAACAGGCATAACAGGAGCAGCAACATCCTGCTTTGTTCTGGCCGGCGCTTTCGCAGCCAGTCGCTGCTTCGGCATCGGCTTTTCCTGTACAACCGGTGGCTTAGGTTTGATCTGTGGCGGTTTTGGCTCCGGCTGCAGATCAACTTTAGGCGCCTCAGGAACTTCAGCCTTGACAGGTGGCGAGATGAATTCAGCGTAAAGTGTCACTGTTGAAGGTTCCACCACGTTGAAACGATGCTGCATCAACCCATAGATCAAGGCCGCATGCACCCCTAATACAGTGACCAGACTAAAGAGAGAAGCAAACGTAATAACCGGCTTATGATTTGTTTTAGACATATACATCACAAGATGTTACCGCAAATGATAATGATTATCAATGTATAAACATTACCACTTTTTACCAGTGGTAATTCAATTAACTTATTCTGACAATGCGACAAACTGTCGCATCAGTAATCTACTGAATGTCAATAAAACAATATTTTTACAGAAAGTTGATTGAAAAGCAGAGAGGCTAAATCAGCACAACATCGTACTGCTCCTGGGTATAGGACGCAATGACTTGCAGACTGATGGGCGTAGCGATGAAATCTCCCAGATTGGCAAGACGTTGAGATTCTTCGTCCAGAAAAAGGTCGATTACCTGCTGTGACGCTAGAATGCGGAACTCTTTGGCGGTAAATTGTCTTGCCTCTCTCATCAAATCCCGCAGAATATCGTAACAGACGGTTTGTGCACTCCTGATTTCGCCACGCCCCTGACAGGTGGGACAGATTTCACAGAGAATCTGTGCCAGGCTCTCGCGCGTCCGTTTACGGGTCATCTCCACCAAGCCAAGCGCAGTAAACCCGTTGACGGTCATTTTGGTTTTATCTCTGAGCAACGCCTTGTTAAATTCAGCCAGCACAGCATTGCGGTGATCTTCCTGATTCATATCGATGAAATCAATAATGATGATCCCACCCAGATTTCTTAGCCGTAACTGCCGCGCAATAACTTGCGCAGCTTCCAGATTAGTCTTAAAAATAGTATCGGCAAAATTACTGAAGCCGACAAAACCGCCGGTATTAACATCCATGGTTGTCAACGCTTCGGTCTGATCTACAATCACATAACCGCCAGACTTCAGATCCACCCGCCGAGCCAAGGATTTTTCAATTTCCTGTTCGACACCATATAAATCGAACAATGGTCGTACGCCGGTATAGTGACAAATTTTGCCGGCATCATTCACCATATACTCCTGTATAAATGCCGTCATTTTCTGAAAAGTTTCCCGCGAATCCACTAGTACACGATCGACCCCAGCATCCACAAAATCGCGCAATACCCGCAAACTTAAATCCAAATCCTGATAGAGCAATGCGGGCGAGGGAGAAGTCAATGCGCGTTTCTGGATATCGAACCAGAGTTTGTAGAGATAATTAATATCTCCCTGCAATTCTGATACATCGGCGGTTTCCGCCATGGTGCGAATGATAAAACCGCCAGCAGCATCCTCTGGCAGCGCATTTATTAATTTCTGGCGTAACTGCTCACGCTCGGTATTATCCTCAATACGCTGCGACACACCAATATGAGAATCCTGCGGTAGATAAACCAGCAAGCGCCCTGCCAGACTGATTTGCGTAGACAACCTGGCACCTTTTACTCCAATCGCATCCTTGACGACCTGTACCAGAATATTGCTGCCTTCGGCCAGAAGTTGCTCGATCGGCCGAATGGGGTGTCCATGGGAAAATTCCAGAATATCGGCCACATGCAGAAAGGCCGCGCGCTCCAGGCCGATATCGATAAAAGCGGATTGCATGCCGGGCAACACCCGGCTCACACGACCATTGTAGATATTGCCAACGATACCACGACTGTTGTTACGCTCAATGTGAAATTCCTGCGTAATACCTTGCTCAGTGATAGCAACGCGTGTCTCCTGTGGCGTGATATTGACCAGAATTTCACTACTCATAACCTGGTTTTCCAAGTCATGCTCACCATCAATCGCAAAAAACAGGAATCCCTGTTTCCTCCAGCAGTTGTGCCGTTTCAAACAATGGCAGACCCACTACACCGCTGTAACTGCCACTCATTTCAATGATAAATGCCGCTGCTTTCCCCTGAATCGCATAAGCGCCGGCTTTGTCGTATATCTCGCCGCCAGCAACATAAGCATCAATCTCCTGCTGACTGATTTCACGAAATCGCAACATTGAAACCGATAATCGCAGCCTGATCTGTTGCTGAAATGCCAGTCCGATCGCACTATAAACCTGGTGCTCCCGCCCTGATAACTGCCCCAGCATGGTTTTAGCATGCTGGGGATCACGTGGTTTACCCAGGATACAACCATCCAGCACGACCACGGTATCTGCCGCCAGTACCGGTTTGACCGGCAAATTACGCTGACCAAGTCGCAACCAGCCCGCCTCGGCTTTCGCATGCGTCACCCGATAGACATAGTCGGCCGGAGCTTCATTCGGCAAGGGGGATTCATCAATATCCGCCGGACGCGTGAGTGTTTCGCGCATCAGCAGCACACTGTGACGGATACCGATCTGCCTCAGCAACTCACGCCGACGGGCACTGCGTGACGCCAGATAAATCGAATGTTTGATAGCACTCATTGGTTAGCAATTCATGTTGTTAAACAATATGGGCTCCTCTAAAAATTAATTCAGAGCTCCGAACAAAACCAAACGTAAATAAAAATGCTGCCGCAGCATATTATTGATATATAAAAAATATTTTTTATTTACGATACAGCATTGTGACGAAATTTGGATTTTTAGATGTGGCCATAAGACTCAAGCACGATGATAGGGATGTTGCCGATTTACCGTCGTTGCCCGATACAACTGCTCGGCAAGCAACACACGCGCCAATCCATGCGGCAACGTCATCGCAGACAGCGCCAACTGCTGATGCGCCAACTGCTGAATAGTCGAATGCAGACCATCCGCACCACCAATAATAAACGCCGTATCCCGGCCAGATGCCAGCCAGCCCGTCAGCATTTGAGCCAAACGCAGAGTGGTAGTCTGCTGACCATGTTCATCCATGACCACTACATGACATCCAGACGGCAAGGCGGTTTGAATACGTTCACTTTCGATGTTCAACAGCTTGTCAATATCCTTGCCCGCGCGTTTCTCTGGCTTGATTTCCACCAAACGAATCGCGGTTTCCCCGGGCATGCGCCGCACGTATTCGTTAAAGCCTTCACTGACCCAAGCTGGCATCTTGTTACCGACTGCCAGAATGTGGATCTTCATGGATAAACGTTAATGCAGAGATGACGCCCATAATCCCTCCAAATCATAATACTCACGAGTCGCAGGCTGCATTACGTGTACGACAATCTCACCCAGATCAACCAACATCCATTCGCCAGTCTGCTCACCTTCCACACCATAAACTTCGCCACCGGCCACCTTGACCGCTTCCCGTACATGATTGGCCAATGCCTTAGTCTGGCGGGTAGATTCAGCACTGGCAACTACCATGGTTGTAAACAGCGTAGCAAATTTACCCAGTTCAATGACGCGGATATCCTTGGCTTTGATATCCTCCAGTGCCTGGATGACAACTTTTAGTAATTGATCAGAATTCATTCTCCTCCGGCATAGATTTTGCGCCTGATGATATAGCTTATTACATTGTCAGGCAGTAAATAACGAACACTCTTTCCTGCCTGAATCGCCGCGCGAATACTGGTCGAAGAAATCGCAAGCAGCGATGTTTGTGCAACATAAACCCGGCCAGATAACGATTCGGACAAGCCCCTTGCCGTATCTGCCCAACGATCTTCACATTCACTCCTCAGGACGGACGGCAAATCAGCGGCATACCTTATCAGTACATTCCCTGGTCTATTGACTATCACGATATGGCATAATTCAAACAATTCCTGCCAGCAGTACCATTGCGGCAACTTCAGAAAAGCATCTGCCCCGACGATAAAACAGATCCTTTTTTTTCCATTTTTTTCAACATTACTCCGGATTTCCCGCAGGGATTCGACGCTGCGGGTTTCTCCAGTTCGCCGCAATTCCCGATCATCCAGAAAAAAACGCGCATTGCTGCGAATGGCACGGCGCAGCATGACACGACGGTGTTGATTGGCGGCCGGAGGCAGATCACGCAGCCGTGGTTGACCAGCGGGCAGGAAATACAAATGATCGAGATTTAAATTTTCCGAGACTTCCTCGGCAACCCGCAAATGTCCGTGGTGCACTGGATCAAATGTGCCCCCGTAAATACCAATAAGCGGGAACGCCCTTGTATTGCTCATGACTGCATTCAGGTTTTCCCGAGTTAAAGCAGCGCCAATCGCATATCCGCCAGAACGTCAGTCAGATGTGTGGTAAAGCGCGCAGCCTGAGCACCATCGATAACACGATGATCATAGGAAAGCGACAGGGGCAACAACAGTCGTGGTACAAAGGTTTCATCGCGGTAAACCGGCTGGTAGCTTGCCCGCGAAACACCGAGAATCGCCACTTCCGGTGCATTGATAATTGGTGTGAAACCCGTCCCTCCGATTCCACCGAGACTGGATATCGTAAAACTGCCACCTTGCATATCGCCAGGTTTTAGTTTGCCTTCACGAGCGAGGCCAGATAATCTGCCAAGCTCAGTTGCAATTTCCAGCACGCCCATCTGGTCTGCATTGCGGATAACCGGCACCACCAGCCCAGCAGGAGTGTCCGCCGCAAATGCCAGATGATAATATCGCTTTATAACCAGCTGATTGATGTCTTTTTCCTGACCAAGAGATGCATTAAATTCCGGGAATTTCTTCAAGGAAACAGTCACTGCCTTGACTAGAAAAGCCAAGATTGTGAGCTTAACACCACCTGCCTCTACTTTCTCGTTATGCCTTTTTCGCAGCACTTCCAGATCGGTAATATCTGCCTGATCAAATTGTGTTACATGCGGAATCATGATCCAGTTTCGCTGCAGATTAGCACCCGAAATTTGCTGAATCCGCGACAGCGACTTCAGCTCAATCGGACCAAATTTAGCAAAATCCACCTGTGGCCAGGGCAGTAGATCGAACGCACTCTCGTTCCCGACATTTTGTCTGCCCGCCAACACCTGTTTGACAAACGCCTGAACATCCTCCTTGAGAATCCGTTGCTTGGAACCCGAACCCGTTACCTTGTGTAGATCAACACCCAATTCACGTGCAAAGCGGCGTACGGAAGGACCAGCATGTGGGTTGGCTTTAGTATTTTGATCAGATTCAAATACCGGTTTCTCTGAAGCCTCCACGGGTGATCGCTTCGCAGGCGGTTGCTTTGCCGGCACATTTTTGACATCGAAATCAACGCGCGCGGACATGGTGTTGCTTGTATACTGATCGTCGTCCACCGCAGTCGCCGAAGGGATGACATCTGCCGGACTGGTTTCTTTTTTATGTGTGGCCGCAGGCAGCTCTTGAGGCGATTCATTTGTAGCAGCAATCAACTCCATCGCCAGGATTGATATTCCCTGCGAAACCTTGTCACCGGTCTTCAACTTAATCTGCTTGATCCTTCCAGCATAGGGAGACGGTACTTCCACTGTCGCCTTATCCGACTCCAGCACGATCAGAGGGTCTTCCTGCTGGACGACATCCCCCTCCTTTACTAGGATTTCAACTACCGGTATCGCATCAAAATCACCAATATCCGGCACTACGACTTCCTTGATTTCAGCCACATCCACTCCCATCCGTCGGTTTACCCCGGAAAATATCAGCTAAAAAAACAGTTTTTACTTGGTCAGGTGACATTAACAGACTCATACACTGACTGGATCCGGTTTGTCCGGATCAATACCCAGCACCTGAATAGATTTTGCAACCTGTTCCACAGGAATCGTACCTTCATCCGCCAACGCCTTGAGCGCGGCCACTACGACATAGTACCGATCTACTTCAAAAAAACTTCTGAGTTTCTCGCGGGTATCCGAGCGCCCAAAACCATCGGTTCCCAGGACACAATATCGACCCGGTACAAATTCACGGATCTGGTCAGCGACAATCTTCATGTAGTCACTCGAAGCAATCACCGGACCCTTGCGATCCTTCAGGCAAGTGTTGACATACGATAGCTTTGGTTTGGCTGTGGGATGCAGCATATTCCAGCGGGAAACGTGCAGCGCTTCCCGGCGTAACTGATTGAAACTGGTCACGCTCCATACATCAGCCACCACTCCGTATTCCTTCTCCAACAAATCGGCGGCAGCAATCACCTCACGCAAAATAGTGCCCGCACCCAAGAGCTGCACGCGGGGCTTACGTGACCTTTTCTCGCCCTCACGCAGCAGATACATTCCATTGAGTATGCCTTTCTCAGATCCTTTTGGCATTTCTGGATGCGCATAATTTTCATTCATAATCGTGATGTAATAGAACACATCTTCCTGCTCTTGAACCATGCGGCGCAATCCGTCCTGAATGATCACCGCCAGTTCATAGGCAAAAGCAGGATCGTAAGCCACGCAATTGGGGATGACCGAAGCCAGCAAATGGCTGTGACCATCTTCATGCTGCAATCCCTCTCCGTTCAGTGTCGTTCGCCCGGCCGTTCCACCCATCAGAAACCCGCGGCAACGCATGTCCCCCGCTGCCCAGGCCAGATCACCCACACGTTGAAATCCGAACATTGAGTAATACACAAAGAAAGGAATCATCTGCACATTATGCGTGCTATAAGCTGTTGCCGCCGCAATCCAGGAACACATGGCGCCGGCTTCATTGATTCCCTCCTGCAGAATCTGGCCATGCTCATGTTCCTTGTAATACATCAGCTGATCGGCGTCTTGCGGCGTATACAGTTGCCCAACCGATGACCATATCCCAAGTTGACGAAACATGCCTTCCATGCCGAATGTGCGTGCCTCATCCGCAACGATGGGTACGACATGTTTGCCAATATTGGCATCCTTCACCAGGATATTCAGAATTCTCACAAACGCCATGGTAGTAGAAGTCTCGCGACCTTCCCCACTCGCTTTCAATAAAGCATCAAATGCCTCCAGAGGTGGCGTCTGCAGACTTTGTGCCTGTTGCCGCCGGTGATGCAAGAAACCGCCGAGTTGCTTACGCCGTTCGTGCATGTAAGCGTATTCCGGGGAATCTTTATCCAGCTTCAGATAAGGAACATCTTCCAACTGTTCGTCAGACAGTGAAATGCCAAAGCGATCGCGAAAAGCCTGCAGCGAAACCGTGCCCATTTTTTTCTGTTGATGAGTGATATTTTGCGCTTCACCCGATTCCCCCATACCATAGCCCTTGATGGTCTTGGCCAGAATGACGGTTGGCTGCCCCTTGTGCTGCATGGCAGCCGCGTAAGCCGCATAAACCTTGTGCGGATCATGGCCGCCACGATTCAACCGCCAGATATCGTCGTCCGACATATTGGCAACCATTTCCCGCAATTCAGGATATTTGCCGAAAAAATTCTCGCGAACATAAGCGCCATCGCGAGACTTGAATCTCTGATACTCGCCATCAACACATTCCATCATGCGTTGCTGCAGCAGTCCTTTGGTGTCTTTTGCCAGCAAAGGGTCCCAGTAGGAACCCCAAATTACCTTGATCACATTCCAACCCGCACCACGAAACGCCGCCTCCAGCTCCTGAATGATCTTGCCATTACCTCTGACCGGCCCGTCCAGTCTTTGCAGATTACAATTGACGACAAACACAAGATTATCGAGATTCTCGCGCGAAGCCAGCGTGATCGCCCCCAAGGACTCTGGTTCATCCATCTCCCCATCACCGGCAAACACCCAAACCTTACGGTCATCGGTCTTGGCCATGCCTCGACCATCAAGATATTTCATGAAGCGCGCCTGGTAAATCGCCATCAATGGGCCAAGTCCCATCGAAACGGTGGGAAACTGCCAGAAATCCGGCATCAGCCATGGGTGCGGATACGAAGACAAGCCTTTGCCACCGGTTTCCTGGCGAAAATTATCCAGCTGCTCTTCTGTCAACACATCGAGCAGATAAGCATACGCGTAGATACCGGGAGACGAATGTCCCTGTACATAAACAAGATCGCCGCCATGATTCTCCGATGGTGCCCGCCAGAAATGGTTATAGCCAGCATCATATAAAGTCGCAGCCGAAGCAAAACTGGCAATATGGCCGCCGACATTGGTAGTACGATTAGCGCGCAACACCATCGCCATTGCGTTCCACCTGACATAAGAACGGATGCGATGTTCCAGCGCATGATCACCTGGTGAACGAATTTCCTTGCCGGGCGGAATCGTATTGATATAGGCGGTATTCGCGCTGTAGGGAAGATAAGCACCGGATCGACGCGCTTTTTCCACCAACCTCTCCAGCAAATAATGAGCACGTTCCGCTCCCTCATTCAGCAACACACTTTCCAGCGCTTCCAGCCATTCCTGCGTTTCCTGGGGATCAATATCCTGAAATTCCATATAGTATTTACCGAACTTTATTTAGATTAGGGTGCCGCCAACTATTCAATCTCACTGAATATTGCCGTGCCGGGCCACCAATTGTGCACCCGTTCTGGCACGCTCCGCCGCTTCAATTGCATTGCTCATCAACATCATGATGGTCATCGGCCCCACGCCTCCGGGCACTGGCGTAATATAACCGACTTTCTCCTTGACACTGGCAAATTCCACATCGCCACACAACCTGCCATCCGGCATGCGATTAATGCCAACATCAATCACGGTCGCACCCGGCTTGACCATCGCGCCAGTCAACAAATTTGGCCTTCCGGTCGCCATGACCACGATATCTCCATGACTAGTATACTCTCTCAGATCACGTGTTTTAGAAGTGCAAACCGTCACGGTCGCACCCTGTTCCAGCAACATCAACGCCATCGGTTTTCCAACAATATTGCTCCGCCCAACGATCACCGCATGCCGTCCCTCTATCGGAATTTCATAATGCGCCAGCATTTGCATGACGCCATAAGGCGTACAGGGCATCAGTTGGGCATGACCAGTCGCCAGTGCACCCACATTGCATGGATGAAAACCATCAACATCCTTCTCAATAGCAATGGCGGCAATCACTTCGTGTATTCGGATGTGTGCCGGCAAAGGCAACTGCACCAGGATTCCATGAATCTCGACATTAGCATTTAGAATCCGAATCTGACGCAATAGTGCTTCCTGAGAAATATCACCAGGATAATTAAACACTTCAGACCGAATCGCCAGTGCCTCGCAAGCTCTGGCCTTATTACGCACATAAACGGAAGACGCAGGATCATCTCCGACCAGAATGACTGCCAAACCCGGTTGCATCCAGGTTCGCGATAAGTCGTCGGCACGTAATTTCAGCGCTTCACGCAGTTTATCTGCAACCAGCCGACCATCAATAATAATTGCACTCATGGGCTATAGTAAGACCTGGTCTGTCAGGTGGATGAAGATCTCAATCGTTCACCCTTCTTGATCTTATAACGATATATCATCAGAATAATCAGGAAGGTGGGTAATATGAACAAAAACCCCATCAGCAACCCAACTGCAAGAATGGCCAGATTGTCGCTCTCCGGCAGAAGCAGCGTCACCAGCCACACCCCAATCATCGTAAACAGCAGCCCGCCGAGAATTAGGATTTTTTTACCCTGTTCGAAGATACGCCACAATCCACCGGATACCCTGACCTCATCCAGATATTGATCAAATACTTCGGCAAGGCTCTTGTCTCCTGGCTTACTTTCATAGCCCATGGCCATAGCCAATGCTTCATCATCATCCAGACTGGATGTCTTTCTAAGAAATACTGTTCTTTTTTCGGCAATCCTGGACTTGACGCCATCCCTGACCATCATGGCCGTCAATGCTGTAAATGCTTTTTCCAGAGCACTCTCTTTGGTCTCATACTGTGCATAGAATTTCCACATCGCCCCTACCAGGTAAAGCTGAATCGTCATATCCCTGAACTGAGGCGCAAAATCATATTTTTTCCTGTCCGCAATGTGTTCGCTTTGCTCGGCAATGACTGCTTTTGCATGTGCTATGCACTCATCCAGCAACAACGCATCATTATCAGCTGTTAATACATTGCTGTGGTTCCCTGTTGATGCTCCCATCATTTCAATTCCTCTTTGCTAGTTCGACTAATGGTCGTCATTATATACCTGCTATCCCCGCTCAACCCAAACACACATAAACAGACAGATACACAGACTTGCCCCACAAAACACAAACAGTTTACAAGCAAGTCGATATAATGCGCAGTTGCTGAATTATTTACCCATCATGGTTACAAAATTTCCCAATAATTTCAAATTTTATTGTGCTTCGCTGCTCCAACAGGCCATAAACAAGGCGCTTCCAGACGAAACCATCCCACCGATTGAATTAGCTCGCCCAAAACAATCTGGGCATGGCGACTACGCCAGCAATATTGCGATGAAAATGGCAAAATCTTTGCGGAAGAATCCACGTGAGCTGGCTGCCGTATTTATCTCCGCCATGCCTGTTTCACCTTGGTTAGAAAAAACCGAGGTAGCAGGCGGCGGATTTATTAATCTATTTTTAACCCAGAATGCCAAGCAGCAATCTCTGTATACCATGCTGCAAACAGGTGAATCATTTGGCGATTGCCATCATCTGGGTGCGGGCAAGAGCATCCTGATTGAATTCGTCTCAGCCAATCCCACTGGCCCACTGCATGTTGGACATGGGCGCGGCGCCGCTTTTGGCGCCAGCCTCGCCAACGTACTTGCTGCTGCTGGCTTTAACGTCAAACGCGAATTCTACGTCAATGATGCTGGCCGACAAATGGACATCCTGACCCTGTCCGCCTGGCTGCGTTATCTGGAACTGAACGGGTTGTTTTTCCAGTTTCCACCGAATGCCTACCAGGGCGAGTATGTCATCACAATGGCGCGGGAAATTCATAACGCACATGGCGAACGTTACGTACACCGCTCCGAGTCGATGTTGCAGCAATTAGTCGAAGCCGGAACAGACACAACTGCTGAAAATGAAGATGCCCGACTCGATCGACTTATCGCCAGCGCCAAAAGTATCCTCGGACAGGATTATGCCTATCTGCATAATTTCGTGCTGACGGAACAATTGGGCGATTGCCGTAATGATCTGATGGAGTTTGGCGTTGAATTTGACACCTGGTTCTCCGAGCAATCGTTATTCGACAGTGGCATGGTCACCCATGCCATGCGCTTACTGGAGGATAAAGGGCTGCTTTATCAGCAAGATGGCGCAACCTGGTTCTGCTCAACCCGCTTTGGTGACGAAAAGGACCGTGTGACGCAACGGGAGAACGGCCAGTACACTTATTTTGCATCAGACATTGCCTATCACCTGAACAAATACGAACGCGGCTTTGACCACCTGCTCAATGTCTGGGGAGCAGATCATCATGGTTATATTCCCCGCGTAAAGGGTGCCATAGAAGCGCTAGGGGCTGACTCACAAAAACTGGAAATCGCACTGGTCCAGTTTGCCGTCCTCTATCGCAATGGCCAGAAAGCCGCTATGTCAACGCGTTCCGGTGAATTTGTCACCTTGCGCGAACTACGTGAAGAAGTTGGCAATGATGCCGCCCGCTTTTTCTATGTGCTGCGCAAAAGTGATCAGCACCTTGATTTCGATCTCGACCTGGCTAAATCGAAAAGCAATGAAAATCCGGTTTATTATGTACAGTACGCGCATGCCAGAATTTGCAGCGTGCTGACGCAATGGAGCGGTACACCTGCCATGCTTATCGCGGCAGATACTGCTCTACTGATTGATCCAGCTGAGCTCGCTCTGCTGCAGAAACTAAGTGATTTCCAGGATACGATAGAAGCCGCCGCCAAAGAGCGTGCACCTCATCTCATTGCCTTCTATCTACGCGAACTGGCGAGCGAATTTCATAGCTATTACAACTCCACCCGTTTTCTTGTTGCTGAAGAAACGCTTAAAATAGCCAGGCTGGCATTAATTTTTGCAACCCGCCAGGTTCTGGCCAAGGGCTTGACCATACTGGGCGTAACTTCACCTACTGAAATGTAGGAATGTCATTAAGGACTGGAAGTATCATGAGCCGCGATTACAAATCAAGGAGTAACACCAATACAGGCAGACGCAACGGAGGCTTGTTTTCAGGACTGATCATCGGCTATATTTTGGGTCTGGCAAGTGCCATTGGTGTCTGGCTGTTCATCAGCCAAGCACCCAGCCCTTATCTCAATGAATCTCAGGCCATCCTGAACCAGCCCACTGAAAAAGCTTCGCCCTCAATCCAGCCGGACAATAAATCCATCGAGAAAACTCAGGCGGCCGAGAACAAATCACGCTTTGATTTCTATAATATTCTACCCGGGATCGAAGAACCGGATAGCGAGCTTTTCATTGATCCTGCTCCAACCGCAGCAGCACCAACGACCCCCTCCAAAGCACCGCCACCTCCCCCTGCCAAAGTGGCAAGCACAACTCCTGAACCTGTTAAATATTACCTGCAAGCCGGATCCTTCAGCAGTCGTGATGCAGCCGAGCGCCGCAAAGCTGAACTCGCCTTATTGGGGATCGTTGCCACCGTAATTACACAAAAATCCGGAAATAATGCAGCTGCACACCGCGTACAAATCGGACCTTTTAACAAGATGGAGGAACTCGACCGGATTCGCGGATCATTACAGTCAAATGGCATTACCACCAGTCTGGTAAGCAACCCAGGTTGATCGGCATTCCCGCATCACTTCAAAAAGCATAAGTTCAGTAGTTTTACTACCTTGGCATGATTAGCCAGTAATTTGCGTTAGACTATCCATGCTGAATCTGCAATTCAATCAAACAACCCAAACAAGAGGAAAAAATGAACGTGCAAAAAACCATTTACCTGTTGCTGAGTACTTTATTGTTTTGCCTGACCACTATCGCACAGGCGCAAATGACCGAAGGCAAAGATTACACCCGGCTTATCACACCACAGCCAACTGAAAACGGCGAGAAAATTGAAGTCATCGAATTTTTCTGGTACGGCTGCCCGCACTGCAATGATCTCCACCCCTATCTCAAAAGCTGGCTTGAAAACAAACCGGATGATGTCAACTTTCGTTATATACCCGCAGTTTTCCGTGCCAACTGGATGCCTGCCGCTAAAACCTTCTATGCGATGGAAAGTCTCGGTCTGACTAAACAGTTGAATGACAAGTTATATCAAGCCATCCATCGCGACAAAATTGACTTATCCAAAGAACCGACACTGTTTGCGTGGATTGAAAAACAAGGCATCGAACGCAGTAAATTCGTCAATGCCTACAATTCCTTCACCGTACAAAACCAGGCCAACCGCGCCGCACAACTGACCAAGCAATATCAAATTACCGGCGTCCCCGCCTTGGTGGTCAATGGTGTCTACCTTACCAGCGGCAAGCTGAGCGGCACTCCGCAAGACACCATCGCTGTGCTCAATCATCTCCTGAACAAGGTTCGCCAAGAGAGAAAATAACTTTAGAGCACCTCTAGAAACTCACATTTCGTCACAACACTGTGTTGCTTAGGGCTTGTTCAAAGCCTTTCCTGATTAGTTACCTGTTTCAGAAATTCTCAATATACCGATCGGAAGAGGTTCTGTCGTTGCGGCGGCGCGCAGCAATCGCGGCACCATGGCAGCCAAATCAAAACGGCGATTGAAGCGATAGGAGAATTCTGCAAGATAGCGCTGTGCATACTTGGCGTGATTGAATGCATGGTAGGTTCCGCTGAAGGCAGTCTTGAGATTGCCAAGAAGCGTATTGACCCAGCGAAACTCGGCACGCTGCACAGCAGATTTGCCACTTCCCACAATATGGCGCTCATGCTGCGCGGCTGTATGCGTAACCGCCCCGAAACACCCCAAACCATCAGATACGACTCGTGCAGTAGATGACAGACATTCAGCCGACCACTGTTTGAGCGCTTCATATGTAAAACCCGCTACGGGAGTCAAGCGTATATAAAGTGGCTTCCCCTCGCTGTTTGTTTGTATTGCCGCTACAAATGGCGTCTTACTTGCCGCGCCCCGCCCGCGCTTTCCCGGCCTTTCACCTCCCAGATAAGCATCGTCAACCTCCACGCGTCCATCCAGACGGCGTTGCTCTTCGCGCAGCAGCATGGTCTGTAACAGCTTATGCTTGATCGACCATGCCGTTTTGTAACTTACCCCCAGCTGACGTTTGAGTTCCAATGCACTGACCGCATTCTTGCTTTGCGTCATCAAGTAAATGGCCAGAAACCAGGTTCTTAGCGGTAATTTAGTATTTTCAAACACGGTGCCGACAATTGAAGAACATTGGTAGCCACAATCCAGGCATTCCCATAGCTTGCGGCCGTTATGGGTACAGGAATATCGCTCCCCATCGCAGCGCAGGCATCTCCAGCCATGTGGCCACCTCGCAGCAAACAATGCTGCTTCACATTGTGCTTCCGTGCCATATTGATGCAGAAATTCATGCAGTGACAGGCCTGCCTGAAACTGAATTTTATTCATCGCCATTG
>NZ_FMWO01000054.1 GCF_900103035.1 Nitrosomonas mobilis | reverse complement strand
AAATCAAAACGGCGATTGAAGCGATAGGAGAATTCTGCAAGATAGCGCTGTGCATACTTGGCGTGATTGAATGCATGGTAGGTTCCGCTGAAGGCAGTCTTGAGATTGCCAAGAAGCGTATTGACCCAGCGAAACTCGGCACGCTGCACAGCAGATTTGCCACTTCCCACAATATGGCGCTCATGCTGCGCGGCTGTATGCGTAACCGCCCCGAAACACCCCAAACCATCAGATACGACTCGTGCAGTAGATGACAGACATTCAGCCGACCACTGTTTGAGCGCTTCATATGTAAAACCCGCTACGGGGGTCAAGCGTATATAAAGTGGCTTCCCCTCGCTGTTTGTTTGTATTGCCGCTACAAATGGCGTCTTACTTGCCGCGCCCCGCCCGCGCTTTCCCGGCCTTTCACCTCCCAGATAAGCATCGTCAACCTCCACGCGTCCATCCAGACGGCGTTGCTCTTCGCGCAGCAGCATGGTCTGTAACAGCTTATGCTTGATCGACCATGCCGTTTTGTAACTTACCCCCAGCTGACGTTTGAGTTCCAATGCACTGACCGCATTCTTGCTTTGCGTCATCAAGTAAATGGCCAGAAACCAGGTTCTTAGCGGTAATTTAGTATTTTCAAACACGGTGCCGACAATTGAAGAACATTGGTAGCCACAATCCAGGCATTCCCATAGCTTGCGGCCGTTATGGGTACAGGAATATCGCTCCCCATCGCAGCGCAGGCATCTCCAGCCATGTGGCCACCTCGCAGCAAACAATGCTGCTTCACATTGTGCTTCCGTGCCATATTGATGCAGAAATTCATGCAGTGACAGGCCTGCCTGAAACTGAATTTTATTCATCGCCATTGCCATCCTCCTCTGATTTTGCTACGTTTCTTCGCAATTTGTAGATTTTACAAGATTTCTGAGAGAAGTAACTAATCAGGTTTGAAATTGAGAATATCCTTGTAAATACCCCTTTAATCCTGCCTATCTTTTTCAGCAAAAACACTACTGTTCATCCTGGTAAAAATTAACAGGAGAGCACGATAAATGGCTAACAAATCATATTTTGTTATCAATGGGTTGTTGTTGGTATGGTTGTTGACGGGCACACCAGTATCGGCATTATCGATTCAATGGTTGCCGCTGTCCGACTCAGCCACGAGAGAGGGCAATCCTGGTTCAATTCTTGGAAGCCCCGTGCTTGATTTCAAAAATGCCGGTAAAGACGGCATGGACTGGATAGCTATGGGGATAGGCCCACGAGGCGGATATGGCAAACAAGAATTATGGCTGTTTGATAATTCGAAAGCTGGCATACCCGGAACCAGCGAAGCCGCCACGACTTTTTCTGTTGTCAGCAGTAGCGTCGCTTTTATCATGAAGGGCGATCATAACGACGGCTATGCGCAGTTTTTTGTGGATGATACTGAAGTCGGTGTTTTTGATTTGTATCACCTGGGGCGCGTCATTTTGGCCGTAACCGGGTTGGAACTGGTCATGCACAGTCTTAAGGTTGTGCAACTTGGCTATCACAACCCGGCATCCACCAAAGCGGATGTTGCCATTTTTGGAGGAGCGGCATTCAACGCGGTGACCAGTCCCACCGAGATCATCGAACCACCAGTTTGGGCACTATTTCTGACGGGATTTTTATATTTTATCGGCAGGCGTGTTCCATCCAGCAACGATCACCGGGCAGCCTGAATAAATTCGAAAACCAGGCTTCCACCCGGACCTAACGGAATATCCAGCAGCAGCCAGCCAACCAGCAGCAAACTCCAGATCAGGGCAAAAGCGATGGTGTAGGGCAGCATCATCGCAATCAGTGTTCCCATGCCAGCCTTTTGCGCGTATTGCTGCACGAATGCCAGAACGATGATCATGTATGGGTTGAGCGGCGTGATGACGTTGGTAACCGAATCCCCCACACGGTAGGCCGCCTGGGTCAATTCAGGGCTGAATCCAGCGAGCATCAGCATCGGCACGAAAACCGGCGCCAGAAACGCGTATTTTGCCGAAGATGATCCGATAAATAGATTGGCCAGCATCGCTAGCATAACGAAACCGACTAGCAAAACCGGTGCAGGAAGCGCCAGAGATGCCAGCCATAATCCACCAGAAATTGCCAACATTTCGCCCAGACTGCTGTACTTGAAAGCTTCGACGAACTGTGCGGCGAAAAATGCGAGCACGATGTAAGGCCCAAGTGCCGCAATGGTGGCACCCATCATGTCGGCAATATCCTTGTCACTGCGAATGTTGCCGATGCTCACTCCAAAGACGATCGCAGGAATGACGAAGACCAGAAACAAAAGTGGCACCGTTGCTTCTATCCATCGCGCAAACCGGTTGCCCTCCCCATGCAGCACCCCCTCCGGCAAAAAAATCCATAGCAAAATGATCGTGACGGCCAGCAGCAAAGCGGCCAAGGCACGATACAGTGCGCGAATTTCCATTGCCGTGATTGCAGTTTCAGCCGATGGCCCTGCCGCTGTCTGATCTGCCGGATAATGAACACTCAGTGGTTCGACCCATCTGACGGTCACCCACCAGCCGGTGAGTGTCAGCACTAGAGTGGATGCGATCATGAACCACCAGTTGGCGGTTACCGCAACCTGATAATCTGCCACGAGAATGGTCGCAGCACTTTGGGTAAACCCCGCCAGCAGTGGATCGAGCGCAGTGATGAATAGATTTGCGCCAAACCCAGCTGAAACTCCTGCAAAAGCGACTGCAATGCCAACCAACGGTGATCTGCCTGCCGCCAGATAAAGCGCCGCTGCAATCGGAGGTAACACGACATAACCGGCATCTACGGCAAGCGACGACATAATGCCCAGAAACAGGGTGACTGGCGTTAGCATCACCTGAGGCGTGCGCACGATGACCAGTCGCAGTATCGTTGCCAGTAGGCCAGTACGCTCCGCCATGCCGATACCCAGCATTCCAACCAGCACGATCGCCAGTGGTGGAAATTTGATGAAATTTTCCACCAGATGGCTTAGTAGCCACCATGCGCCGTCTCGGGAGATGAGGTTGTTTGCAGCAAGACTTGTACCGCTTGCCGGATGAAGTACGCGCCACTCCAGGACGGCTGCCAGCCAGGACAACACCATGATGCAGCACAGACCCAGAAAAAACAGACTTGCGGGATGTGGCAGGCGGTTACCAGTGCGTTCGATCAGGCCAAGAATGTTCATAGGGAGTCAATGGAAGTTATTTCGCATTTGAAATATTGATCGATGAATCGATTCAACCCATCCGTATAAACTGCGCCACTCTGGAGAAAACCATCGTTATGATTTCCCTGAATTTCCAGAAAAGATTTGGGTGGATTGGCCAGTTCGAACAATTGTCGTCCCATCTGATAGGGCACAATGTCGTCGGATGGACTATGAATGACCAGTACGGGCTGAGTGACTGTCTGCAGATAGTCACGAGTGGGGTAATGGATACGGGTAATGGCATCGACGGGCAGAAATGGGTAGTAATATTTACCGATATCCCGGATAGAAGTGAAACTCGATTCCACGATTAGCGCACCGGCAGTCACCTGATTGGCAAGCCAAGCAGCGATCGCACCCCCCAGCGATTCTCCATAAATAATGATTTTTTCAACTGCAACATGTTTTTCCTGCGTCAGAAAGCGCCATGCCGTTTCGGCATCCAGATAGGTGCCCTGTTCATCCGGATTGCCCTTGCTGAAACCATAACCCCGGTAATCAATGATCAATATGGATAGGCCGAGCTGATGAAATAACTGCAATTTTTGCAGCCGGTGAGAAATATTGCCGCCATTTCCGTGCAGAAAAAGCAGGCTTGCGCGTGGCTGCGGGTGTGGCAGCCACCAGCCGTGGAGGGTTATACCGTCGCTTGTGGCGAGTGCGACATTCTCAAAGGAGAGATTCCAGATTTTCGGAGTGGAGTGGATCACCTTGTCCGGAAAATAGATCAGTCTGGGATGAAAGAGGAACAGCAACAGCAAAAGCGCTAGTCCGCCTGCAACTAAACTAATTATGACCAGCCAGATCATCCGCTGCATACGGCATCAATCCGTTGCGTTGCCTGGCGGATAATTAAATGCAGCCATGCTTTATGATACTTTTGCGGTGTGATCCAGCCAGATTGCCAGTCCTTGCGCATTCAGCTCGATATCGGTTTGCAACAGCGAAGCGATCGCAGCGGCTGGCAGAGTGCAACCGTGCGTGGCCAGTTTTTGCGACAGTAACGCGCGTAAGGCTTCTACCATACTGGCGTGCCGCTCCGGTTGGGCCGATGCCTTACGGGCAATTTCGACGAAAGCGTCAATCAGCTCGTGCATTTGTGCGGCATGATCTTCCAGATGCCGAATCCGACCAAAATGAGTGAGAAATGCCTGGCGCGGCTGCAGTGCCATCAGACGATCGATCGACGCATGTGCGGCTTCTGGGTCGAATTGCACGGGTGATGTCGTGGGAAAAACGAACTCCAGGTCGTTGACATCGAATTCCCGGTAGGAGACGCCAAAGGTATCCCCGGTAAAGATGGATTCGCTGCATGCATCGTGGATACAGTAATGATGCCGCGCATGGCCGGGAGTATCGAGCAGCAGCAACGGACGGCCATCGAGTTCAATGATCGTGCCATCCGGCGCTTCGATTACTCGTTCGGCGGCAATGGGTTCGATTTCACCATACATCTGGCGAAATTTAGCTTCGCCGTAGACGGCCATCACACCCGCAACCAGCTTTACTGGATTAATCATGTGCGCTGCACCACGCGGATGCACTACCAGTTGCGCATTTGGTAACTGGCGCATGAATTCGCTCGCACCACCAGCATGGTCAAGATGAATGTGCGTCAGAAAAATATAGGCAATCTGCTCTGGTGCAATATTTTTCTGCGCAAGTACTGCCATCACGCCAGGAACGGAAAAGCGCGTGCCGGTATCGATCAGTGCCGCGACTCCGTTTTCGACCAGCAGATGGATCGCTGCCCTTCCTGGACGGTGGTACTGGGCATCAATCACGCTGATTCCGGTTGTGTAGTCAGTTACGGAAGGTATTACCTGCAAATCGTTCAACATCATTTTTAGCGTCCAGGCTGATTGAGTTGTTCAAGTATGGCAGGATTCTCTAGCGTGGAGGTATCCTGCGTGATGGTCTCCCCCTTGGCCAGGGCGCGCAATAACCGCCGCATGATCTTGCCGGAACGGGTTTTCGGCAGATTATCGCCAAAACGGATTTCATCAGGGCGGGCAATTGAGCCGATTTCCCTGGCAACCCAATCACGCAGGGTGGCAGTGATCTCGGCGGCCTGCTCTCCCTGAGGCCGGATGCCCTTCAGCACCACGAACGCGACGATTGCTTCTCCCTTGATTTCGTGAGGTTTGCCGACAACGGCCGCTTCTGCGACCAAGGGATTCGCAACGAGTGCCGATTCGACCTCCATCGTGCCCAGACGATGCCCCGAAACATTGAGCACATCATCGGTACGCCCCATGATCCAGAAATAGCCATCCTCACTGCGTTGCGCGGAATCTCCTGCAAGGTAATAACTGCCGCCGGCGATGTCTTTCGGGAAATAAGTTTGTTTGAATCGCTCCGGGTCATTCCACAAGGTGCGCAGTTGCGAGGGAAACGGGCGTTTGATAACCAGGAAGCCACCTTGACCGGGTGGAACGGCATGCCCTGCTTCATCGACTACGGCAGCATCGATGCCGGGTAGCGGAAAGGTGCAGGAACCGGGCTTGAGCGCAATCGCTCCCGGTGTCGGCGCAATCATATGGCTGCCGGTTTCGGTCTGCCACCAGGTATCGACGATCGGACAGCGTGACTGGCCCACTACCGTGTAATACCACATCCACGCCTCGGGGTTGATCGGCTCACCTACCGAGCCCAAAAGCCGCAGCGATGACAGGTCATATTGTGCAGGCAAATCTGCTCCCAGTTTGATCAGAGAGCGGATCGCGGTTGGTGCAGTATAGAAAACTGACACCTTATGATTCTGTATAATTTTCCAGAAACGTCCGGCATCGGGATAGGTAGGTGCCCCCTCGAAGATGACCTGTGTTCCACCCATCGCTAGTGGCCCATAGGCGACGTAGGTGTGGCCGGTAATCCAGCCAACATCTGCCGTACACCAGAAAATATCGTGAGGCTTGAAATCGAAAATCCATTGTATGCTAACCATTGCCCCCAGCAAATAGCCGGCCGATGAATGTTGCACACCCTTGGGTTTACCGGTTGAGCCCGAAGTATAAAGCGTAAATAATGGGTGTTCGGCATTGACCCAGACAGGATCGCATTTGGCAGACTGATTGTCGATGAGTTCGTGCCACCAGCGGTCACGAGGCGTATTCCACGCGATGGTCGCACCCGTATGACGATACACGACAACATGACGTACACAATCTGCACCGCCCATCGCCAGCGCTTCGTCAACGGTAGTTTTCAGTGCGTGCTGCTTGCCACCGCGAGTTTGTTGATCTGCCGTGACGATGACGCACGCTCCTGCATTGATCGCGCGCTCGCGCACGCTTTTTGCCGAAAAACCCCCGAAAACCACCGAATGAATCGCACCAATCCGCGCACAAGCTTGCATGGCTACTACTGCTTCGATGCGCATCGGCATATAAATCAGCACGCGGTCCCCCGTTTTTACGCCGAGTGATTTCAGTGCATTGGCAAACCGGCAGACCTGTGCATGTAATTCGCGGTAACTGCAGTGCGTCACGGCCCCTTCGTCGGATTCAAAAATGATTGCGGTTTTATTCCCATTCGTGGCGAGATGCCGATCCAGGCAATTCCACGAGACGTTGAGTTCGCCATCATCAAACCATTTGTAGAACGGTGCATTGGTCTCATCTAGCACGTGTGTAAATGGCTTGTGCCAATCGATGTGTTGCCGCGCCAGCCTTGCCCAGAAAGCCAGGTAGTCCTGCTGTGCTTCATCGCATAGCGCCCGATAAGCTTCTAAACCAGATACATTGGCGTGCCGGACAAATTCGTCACTGGGGGGGAATACGCGTTTTTCATGCAGAATCGATTCGATTGTCGCCATGTGACTCCTCATTTAACGAACGATAATGATGGGTAATTGTATCATCCGCCGTTATTCCGGCATGGCTCAAACAGGCAATGAAGGAAAGGAGCATTGACAGTCTGGAAAGCTCATATCGAGCTTTCCAGACTGTCAATAAGGCAGGCTAAAGCTTTGTGGTTTTGTAAATTATAAAGTATCCAACAACTTGCGGGCTTCTTCCCGCTGCGGGAAAGGGTGTTCGTTTGCGAGCAAGTGTTCCAGTTCCTTACGGGCCTTCGTCTTGTCACCGGCTTGATTGAGACCGACTGCATAGTGATAACGAATCTCTGCAGCCTCTGGCACCATCGAAACGGCTTTTCCCAGCAGAGTGACGCCACGCTTGGCTTGTCCCTGTTCGATCAGGATCCAGCCAAGCGTGTCCATGATTGCCGGTGCGTCAGGTGCCTGTTGATGCGCTTTTTCAGCAAATTCTAAAGCTGCTGGATTTTTCTGCTGTTGGTAGATCCAGGCCAAGTTGTTCAATGTAGCGGCATGTTCGGGATGCTGCGCCAGAATGGCCTGATATTGCTTGATTGCCGGGTCATATTGTTTCTTGGCAAGATGGATGCCCGCCAGATAGGTGCGGGTGATCGCATCTGTTGGGTGTTTCTTGATCCAGTCATTGATGCGCTTTTCAGCTTGCTTTTCATTTTTGCTGCGTGCCAAGGCTTCATGCAGCTTGATCATCAACTGGCTACTTTCCTGTTTTGCCAGTGCCTTGTCATAGGCCTTAGCGGCAGCGGCAGCATTTTTCTGACTTAACAAGTCTCCTTCCAGTTCAAATCCAGCCGATAGCTTGTCGTGTTGCTGCTGAATTTCCCGGGCGATTTTGAGTGCCTGATCTTCGCGGCCAGCTTGAGCAGCCAGGCGTGCCTGGGCAATTTTGGCTTCGACCAGATCCGGCTGGATAGTCAAGGCTCTCTTCAATGCTGCTGCAGCCGCTTTGTTATCCTGCATGGCAACGTACATTTGTGCCAGTTGTAGCTGAGCCGGAGCGGAATCCGGCATACGTGCGGCGAGTTTCTGGAAGTTGTCGAGTGCGGCAACCTTGTCATCATTCGCAAGGGATGCGCGCGCCAGCAACTCTATGAGGCTGAGATTTTCACCGTTGGTAGTCTGCAGTTTTTTGGCGAGAGCCAGCGATTTTTTTGGCTGATTGACGCGCAGATAATGCAGTCCCAGTTGCAGTGCAGCCGATAAATTGTCCGGATTGGCTTCACTTGCTTGTTCCATCCAGCGGGTTGCCACGTCATTATCTCCTTGCGCAAGGGCAATTCCAGCCAGCGCCTGCATGGCCTGCAGGTGTTTCTTGTCTTTCTGTAAGACTGCAGTCAGACGTGCGCGCGCCGCGTCAGGATTATTTTCCTGCAAATCGAGTCTGGCAAGATTGATGATGGCGGGGAAATAGTCGGCCTGTAACGCAACTGCCTGATTGAAGCTGGTACGCGCTTTGGCCAGATCTTTTTGGCCAAGATAAATGCCACCTTGTAAATTATGAAACAGGGGGTTGTCGGGATGACTGGCTTGGAGTACAGCAACGGCCTCCAGCGCTTTGTCATATTCCTGGCGCTGTAGATGGGTCATGGCCAGCATTACCCGGGCTCTGTCAGACTCGCTATCCAACTGCGTGGCCATTTCCAGATCAGCAATCGCACTTTTGCTGTCTCCTTGCGCCAGCTTACTCATGGCCATCGCGGTATGCAGCTCGGCATTGTTCGGTACCAGGGCGTCCGCTTTTTCAAAATATTCGGTTGCCTTGGTGGAGTCACCGGCTCGCATGTACGCTTCACCTGCCAGAGCGAATAATTGTGGATCCTGCTGTGCGGCATTCAGTGCAGGTGCCAGGGTTGCCACCGCTTGTTTGGCTTGATTGTTTTTAAGCTGAATCGACGCCATCAGTTTGATCGCGTAGAGATTGTTGGGAATAGACTTGAGATAGAGTTCTACCTGTTGTTGCGCTTGAGGATACGATTCAAGCGCGAATTGGGTCGCTCCCATCAGCAAGACACTCGGCATGTGGCCAGGCGCCGCACCGAGAATCTGTTGCAGCACTTCCCGGGCAGCTTCATGTTTGTTCTGGCTGAAATCGAGCAACGCTTGTGTATAGTTGGCAGCCAGATTTCCGGGTGAGAGTGTAAGCGCAGTTTTTAAATCGGCCTGAGCGTTTTCAAATTTTTTGTCGCCGATCAGAATGGCTGCACGGTTGATGTAAGCCGCTACGGCATCTGGCTGCAACGAGATGACTTTTTCGTAGAGCGTCAGTGCTTCGGCAGTTTTGCCCTGTGCCCGCAACAGATCACCCTTGAACAAGGCGGCACCGCTATTTTGCGGATTGCGTGTTACGGCGTCATCTGCAAAATTCATGGCAGCTTCGAGATTGTTCTGTATGAGTGAATATCTGGCCATGCCAATCAGAGCATCTGGTTGGTCTGAGTTATCTTCCAGGGCCTGTTCAAACATTTCCTTGGCTTCCTGAAACTTGCCCAGCGCAAGTAACGCATTACCACGCAACACCAGCAAGTCCACCTGATTTTCCAGGCTGGCCAGTTTGTCGGTTTCATCGAGTAATTTCTGGAATTGTCCGGTCCCCAGCCAAGCTTGTCCTAATTCAGGCAGCACCTTGGTTGACTCCATTCCAAGCCGTAACGCTTGACTTAATTCTTTCTCGGCCGCTGGAATATTGCCTTCTTTGTTGTAGAGAGCACCCAGCAAAAAGCGTATTTCCGCATCGTCTGGGCTAAGCTGTAATGCATTTTTCAGTTGAATGATTGCCGCCTTGTCATCTCCTTTTTGCTGGTGCTGTTTCGCTTCTGCCACCAGTGCTTGTGCATCCTTGGACTGGCCACATGCCGAAAGAATAAGTGCGGCAATCAGTATTAGTGCCGAAGCAGTTCCGGGTTTTACTGGCATGCTGGTTTTATCTGGTTGATTCATTTTTACCTCACTTGGTGGATATATATAATTACAAGGGAATCTTCTTTGGCAAACCGATCAGACCAACAGATTCATCAGGAATATTACTTCGTCATCGACGATAGAATATGCTAGTTATATCACAATTTACGGATGGTTCGTTTTTGCTAATTAACGGTTATTTCATGCTTTGATGATAAACTTGAATCCGAAATAATCGGTTATTTTGTTTTCTAAATGCGTTGCTTTTAATCTGCGAGGTTCAAGGCAACCGTACCAGCAGGAACCATTTCATTCCTAAAATTTTTGACATACAAGGAACACGCTTATGCATACAGTCGCCGTAGTAGGACTGGGATATGTTGGACTACCTCTTGCTATCGAATTCGGTAAAAAGATTAATACGATTGGTTTCGATATTACTAAACATAAAATTGACAGCTATCGGCGCCAATCTGATCCTACTGGCGAGGTGTCATCAGTTGAGTTTGCAACAGCAAAACAGTTGACATTTACTGCTGATCCAGCAGAGCTGGCGCGTGCAGATTTTATTATTATCGCGGTACCAACACCGGTAGATCTTGCTCATCAGCCCGATTTTGCTGCCTTGAAACGTGCCAGCGAGACGGTAGGCAGGCATATGAAAAAGGGGGCAATTGTCATTTATGAGTCCACTGTTTACCCGGGTGCTACCGAAGAAGTCTGTATTCCGGTACTCGAACAGTTTTCCGGAATGCGCTGGAAGACAGATTTCAATGTCGGCTATTCACCGGAGCGAATTAATCCCGGTGACAAACAACATACGTTGACCACGATCACCAAAGTGGTCTCCGGTGATTCACCGGAATCAATGGAACAAATCGCAAGGCTTTATGAAAGCGTGATTTCTGCTGGCGTCCATCGTGCTTCCAGCATCAAGGTTGCCGAAGCTGCCAAGGTTATCGAAAATACGCAACGTGATCTCAATATCGCGTTGATGAACGAGCTTGCGATCATTTTTGATAAACTAGGGATTGATACGCTTGAGACGCTGCGGGCAGCAGGGACCAAATGGAATTTTTTGCCTTTTAGACCGGGTTTGGTAGGAGGACACTGTATCGGTGTCGATCCGTACTACTTGACGCATAAGGCTGAAATGGTTGGCTACATGCCGCAGGTCATCCTCGCCGGTCGGCGCATCAACGACTCCATGGCTAAATATGTTGCGGAGCAGACTGTCAAGCAGATCATTAAGGCGGGTTTCAGCGTAAAAGGTGCGCAAGTTAACGTGCTAGGCTTGACGTTCAAGGAGAATTGCGCGGATCTAAGAAACTCCAAAATTGCCGATGTCATTCGCGAGCTACAGGACTATGGCGTTGATGTGCATGTACACGACCCGATTGCCGAGCATGACGAAGCGAGACATGAGTACGGCGTAACGCTCAAATCGTGGGAAGACTTGCCGCGAGCACATGCATTGATTGTCGCAGTGGCGCATCAGGCATTCATCAGTAAATCACTGACAGAATTGCAATCCAAGTTGATTGAGCATGGCTGCTTCATCGATGTCAAATCGCAGTTTGATACACTCTGTTTAGCACAGGCTGGCTATCACGTCTGGCGGCTTTGATTTAAGGGTGCTTTTAGAAAATCTGATTTTGTCCAATATGTTGTGATGTCCGCAAAAAATGCTTTTTTGTTATTAATTTATATAACACCCTTAGGTAATTCTTTTTATATTTTTCAGAAAATTTCATGACGAATCATTATCAGCAGGCTCAGCAACATCTCCTAGAAAACCACTACCACTGGCTAGTAACGGGTGTGGCCGGGTTTATCGGTTCCAATATACTGGAAACATTGCTTAAATTAAAGCAGAAGGTAACCGGGCTGGATAATTTTTCAACGGGCTATCAGCATAACTTGGACCAGGTAAAAGCTGCAGTAACTGCAGATGCCTGGGCAAACTTTAATTTTATTAAAGGAGATATTCGCGATTTTGTATCCTGCCAGCAGGCTTGCAAAAATGTCGATTTTGTTTTACATCAGGCTGCGCTTGGATCGGTTCCGCGATCAATCGAAGATCCCATTCTGACTAATGAGAACAATATTTCTGGTTTTGTCAACATGCTGGTGGCTGCGCGTGATGCCAAAGTCAGGCGATTCGTCTATGCTGCATCCAGCTCAACTTATGGCGATCAACCGGATTTGCCCAAGGTGGAATCAGTTATTGGGCGCCCTCTTTCACCCTACGCTGTCACCAAGTATGTAAATGAACTGTATGCGGATGTATTTTCCCGTTGTTATGATACTCAGTCGATTGGTCTGCGCTACTTTAATATTTTCGGCCCCCGACAGGATCCGGACGGTGCCTACGCGGCAGTTATTCCGCAATGGATTGCTGCTCTGATCAGGAATAAGCCGCTTTATATTAATGGAGACGGCGAAACCAGCCGCGATTTCTGTTATGTAGAGAATGCGCTACAAGCCAATGTGCTGGCCGCGCTATCAACGAATAGTAACGCGATCAACCAGGTTTATAATATTGCTGTCAACGCTCGTTCCAGCCTTAATCAGCTCTACACCATGATGCGAACCCTGCTGATTGATCAGTTTCCACACTTGGGGGAATATCAACCTGTTTACCGTGATTTCCGCGTTGGCGATGTCAGGCATTCACAGGCAGATATCAGTAAAGCCGGCCAACTATTGGGTTATGACCCTACACATCAGGTTGACCAAGGACTCAGGCAGGCAATGGAATGGTACATACAGCATTTATCTTGAGGGCGTCTTTAAAAATCAACATATTGTCACAATATCGTATCGCTTGTGAAAAATGGTTCCTTACATATCAAGCATGTGTTGTATCAACATTTTTTATTCGCGCCTGATCTTGTTTGTAACCCTGAATTTTTAGATATACCCTTGAGGATTTTATGCGTTGCGTTGAGCGTACACCAATATGACTTGTTTACGCAGCAACCACTCGTAAATCAGGCTCGATAGTTCTCAGCAGTTGCTCTATTCCTCTAAGCGTGCCGCTGATCGAGCTCGGGCAGGTACCACAGGCGCCTTGGTAGTGAATACGCAATATATTGTCCTCAAGCCCTAATATATGGAGATCACCACCGTCACTTTGCAAGAACGGCCTGACTTCTTCATCCAATAAGATATTGATTTTCTGTAGTCGCTGTTGATCTGTCTCGTTTAGATTGGAGAGTACCTCGTCCGCTGCTGCTACGGTGGCCGCAGATTCTGCAGTTGCCGCTGGTGCCGCCCGGATTGGGTCAGCAACCGCGCGCGCCAGATCCTGCCAGTCCGCCTCGCCATCCTGGGTGATGGTGATCCAGCGGTCTACGTAGAATACATTGGTAATATGATCGATTTCAAACAGCGCGCTTGCAAGTGAATCGTCCTCAGCCTGCTCCGCATTATCATAAGAGCGAACAATTCCCCAGGTGAGGGGCTCTTTCAGGATAAATTTCAGTGCGTTGGGATTGGGCGTTCCCTCAATTTCGGCAATTTTTGGCATAGGTAGCTTACTAATTGATAGTGAGTTGTGCTGAGTTATTGGTTTCTTTGTCAGTTTTTTCTTCTGTTGAAACGCTGACGACAGAATTCATTGCAGCATGCAATGTATGCCATGGCAAAATTGCACACTTGACTCGGGTGGGCAATTCGCGCACACCGGCCAATACCTTCAGTCGTCCAAGATGCTCCAGGCTTTCCGCATCCGCACCGCTTACCAGCATTTTACGAAATTCCTGGACCAGGGTTTCTGCTTCCTGGCGGGATTTCCCCTTAACGGTTGCGGCCATCATTGAGCAAGATGCCTTGCAGATCGCACATGATTCTCCATGAAAGGCAATTTGTTCAATTTTGTCACTCTGAATGTTCAGATCTACATGGATCTTATCGCCACATAGGGGATTATGTCCCAAGGCATGATGTGTAGGATGCTCGAGCGAACCATAGTGCCGTGGTTTCCGGTTGTGGTCCAGGATGACTTCCTGGTAAATTGACTTCAGACTCATAGTGCGAAGACCTTTTGTACGGATCGAATTCCTGCAGCCAGAGCATCGATCTCTTTTTTGGTGTTGTAAAAAGCAAATGAAGCTCGGGAAGTAGCCGGAATGTTAAAACGTTGCATGATCGGCTGCGCGCAATGGTGCCCCGTTCTGACTGCCACACCTTCTTCATTCAACAGTGTCCCGACATCGTGTGGGTGAATGCCGTCAATCGTAAATGATACCACTGCCACTTTTTTGGGGTTATCACCAACAATGCGAACACCGGGAATTGAGTTGATTGCTTCCGTTGCATAAACCAGCAGCTCGTGCTCAAAGGCAGCTATTTTATTTAGACCCACCTCGCTGAGATAGTCAATTGCTGCACCAAATCCAATCGCTGCCATGATGGGCGGAGTGCCAGCTTCAAATTTATAGGGAAGCTCATTGTAAGTAGTTTTCTCGAAGGAGACTGAAGCAATCATGTCGCCGCCTCCTTTGAAAGGGTGCATTGATTCCAGCAGATGTGCCTTGCCATAGAGCACACCGATCCCAGTCGGGCCGCACATTTTGTGCGCTGAAAATGCATAAAAATCACAATCCAGCGTCTGTACGTCAACCTGCATATGTGGCGCGGCCTGCGCTCCGTCGATCAGAACAGGCACTCCGTGTTCATGGGCAATAGCAATCATTTCCTTGACTGGGTTGATGGTGCCGAGTGCATTGGATACGTGCGACAGCGCGACAAAACGAGTGTTGGCGTTGAATAGTTTCTGGTATTCATCCAGCAACAGTTCGCCTGCGTCATTGATCGGCACCACCCGGATATGTGCACCCTTCTCTTCTGCCAGCATCTGCCAGGGAACGATATTTGAATGATGTTCAAGTGTAGTCAGAATGATTTCATCACCCTGATTGATAAATTTACGCCCGTAACCATGCATCACCAGATTAATGCTTTCCGTCGTGCCGCTGGTAAAAATTACCTCGCGCACTTCCCTGGCGCCGATGAAATGCTGCAATTTATGTCGTGCTGCCTCATATTCCTGAGTGGCGATTTCGGAGAGATGATGCACGGCACGATGGATATTGGCATGCTGCGTAGTTTGATAACGAACCAAGCAATCGATCACAGATTGCGGCATTTGGCTGGAGGCAGCGTTATCCAGGTAGACGAGCGGTTTTCCTGCTACTTTAGTCGCGAGAATCGGAAAATCTGCGCGTAGCTGTGCTAACTCCGCCCCTGGGTGCTGCATGGCTGGTGTCAGTAATGTATCAACAATTTTCATGATTTAATGGATTCGTGTTTTGGCGAGGATTAAATCCGCAAGTTGTTGCTTGACTGAGTCCACTGGAATAAAGTCAATCACTTCCGCACCAAAAGCGTAGGTCAGTAAATTGCGCGCACTGGCTAAATTCAATCCCCTACTTTGCAGGTAGAACAGTGCATCCGCATCCAGCTGGCCTATTGTGGCACCGTGTGAACATTTCACATCATCAGCAAAGATTTCAAGCTGTGGTTTGGTATCTATACTTGCCTTGTCTGACAGCAGTAGATTGCGATTCATCTGCCTGGCATCGGTCTGTTGCGCGTCCGGACGCACAATAATTTTTCCGCTGAATACTGCATGAGCGCTGCCATCCGCAATGCATTTGTGAAGCTGCCGGCTAGTGGCCTGTGGCTTGATGTGATCAATCCACGTATGCGTATCGGCCAGCTGTTGATCTGAAATCAACGTTAGCCCATCTATACTGCATTGCGCATGCTGGTCAGCCAGAGAAATATGTTGATCAAAGCGTGAAATTTGTGCGCCCAAAGCAATACTGATTGACTGGTAACTCGCAGCATGTGCTATCTGCACGCTGGTATTGGCTATATGAAAAGCCTCGCGACTTTCCCGCTGCAGGCGTATATGGTTGACGTTGGCAGAATCAGCAAGTTGCGCTTCAATGACCGCATTGGTTGTATAAGCGCAATCTGTTAATGCCAAATATTCTTCGACCAGGGTAATACGGGAACCGGCGCCTACGACCAGCAGGCAGCGAGGGCAAGCTGTCACCTCCTGTTGCGTGGCTACAAACAAAACGTGAATCGGCGCGTCGACCACAATATTTTCTGAAATAACAATACCAACACCTTCCTGCATAAAAGCGGTATTGAGTGCTACAAAAGCATTGTTATGATACTCAGCAATCTGCCCCAGGTGCTGGGTTACAGCTGAAATGTCTGTCGCTACCAGTTTGGATAAGCTATCGATCGTCACGCCATGCTGAGCAGCAGTGCTTGATAATCCCGGCATGTACTGGCCATCTACGAATACTATCCGAATGACCGATTCATCAATAAAGTATTGTGTGAGATCGCTTGCGGTCAATTCCGTTGCTGCGGAGGGTTGCTTGAAAGCCGCGTGTTTGAGCGGGGTAATATCAGTAAAACGCCATTCTTCATCCCGCGTTGACGGAAATTTAAGGGCTGCAATGTGATTAACTGCGTTTGTGCGCAGTTGATCCAGATAGTTGGTTGAATGCTCCGGCGCTGTTATTTTTCCGGAATTCCAGGATGAAATCCATTCCTGGAAGGAAACATTCTTGATAAGTGTGTTCATGGCTGCACTCCACTCGCCCGGGTCTTGTCACCACTTATCCAGTCATAACCATGGGCTTCAAGTTCAAGTGCGAGCTCTTTGCCGCTCGTTTTGATAATCCGCCCAGCTTCCATTACATGCACGTAATCCGGCTCGATATAGTCGAGCAAGCGTTGATAATGAGTCACCAGAATCAAGGCATTGTCCTGACTTGCGAGTTGGTTGACACCTTTTGCAACAATTCGGAGGGCGTCAATATCGAGACCAGAATCCGTTTCGTCAAGCACGGCGAGCATTGGTTCCAACAGAGCCATTTGCAGAATTTCATTGCGCTTTTTCTCGCCGCCGGAAAAACCCTCATTGACGCTGCGATCGAGAAAACCTGGGTTCATGTCGAGCAGTTTCATTTTTTCCCGTACAAAGTCGTCGAACTCGAGTGGATCCAGTTCTTCTTTGCCGCGCTGTCTCTGCACGGTGTTATAAGCCAGACGCAAAAACTGATCATTGGCTACACCTGGAATTTCAACCGGGTACTGAAAAGCCAGAAATAATCCGGCACGTGCCCGTTCCTCTGGCGCGAGACTGGTGATATCCATCCCATTAAACAGGATTTCGCCACCCGTCATCCTGTAAGCCGGGTGCCCGGCCAGGACCTTGGCAAAAGTACTTTTTCCAGAGCCGTTCAGTCCCATGATGGCGTGAATCTCGCCACGCTTAACGGTAAGATTTAGTCCTTTGAGAATTTCGGTATCTTCAACGTTCGCGTGTAGGTCATGAACTTCCAGCAAGATGCTACTATCAGCGCGGATCATCCCACACTCCCTTCCAGCTTGAGGCTGAGCAGTTTGGTGGCCTCTACAGCAAACTCCATTGGCAATTGCTGAAAGACTTCCTTGCAAAATCCGTTAATAATCATTGATACGGCCTCCTCGGCATCAATGCCACGTTGCGCGAAATAAAACAATTGATCCTCACCAATTTTGGAAGTAGATGCTTCATGCTCGACGTGTGCGCTATTATTTTTTACCTGAATATAGGGAAAAGTGTGTGCGCCACATTTATTGCCAATCAACATGGAGTCGCACTGAGAATAATTACGCGCATTCGTGGCGGTAGGCGTCATTCTGACCAAGCCACGATAGCTGCTATTAGAGTGACCTGCTGCAATGCCCTTGCTGACAATAGTGCTGCGCGTATTGGCGCCGATATGCACCATTTTGGTGCCGGTATCCGCCTGCTGGTAATTATTGGTTACCGCGACCGAATAAAATTCTCCTACCGAATTTTCTCCACGCAAAATACAGGATGGATATTTCCAGGTAATCGCCGAACCTGTCTCAACTTGTGTCCAGGAAATGCGGGAATTACGACCTCTTGCTAAGCCACGTTTGGTCACAAAATTGTAGATACCGCCGATCCCGTTTTCATCACCAGCGTACCAGTTCTGCACGGTCGAATATTTGATGTCAGCATTGTCTAGCGCAACCAGCTCGACTACGGCTGCATGCAATTGATTGGTATCAAAGCGCGGAGCGGTACAGCCTTCCAGATAGGAAACTGATGCGCCTTCTTCCGCGACGATCAAGGTGCGCTCAAATTGTCCCGATTCTTCAGTATTGATGCGGAAGTACGTGGATAAATCCATCGGACATTTTACGCCCTTGGGAATGAAGCAAAACGAGCCATCCGTAAAAACGGCTGAATTGAGTGCCGCATAAAAATTATCCCCTGGCGGCACAACGGTGCCTAGGTACTGCTTAATCAATTCCGGATGATTGTGCACCGCCTCTGAAAATGAGCAAAAAATAATGCCTACTTCCGCCAACTTTTCTTTGTAGGTAGTTGCAACCGATACGCTGTCAAAAATGACATCAACTGCCACGCCAGCCAGTGCAGCGCGTTCATGCATCGGTACCCCCAGTTTTTCAAAGGTGCGCAGCAATTCTGGATCAACCTCGTCCATGCTGGCCAGCTTTTTCTTCGACTTGGGCGCAGAGTAATAGCTGATTGCCTGGAAGTCGATCTCCGGGTAGTGTACGTTCTGCCAGGCGGGTGCTGTCATGTTTAGCCATCTGCGGTAAGCTTCCAGCCGGAAATCAAGCAGCCACGCAGGTTCATTTTTTTTGGAAGATACCATCCGGATGGTATCTTCGCTTAATCCTTTAGGTGCGGTATCGGATTCGATTTTTGTGACGAAACCGTGTTTGTATGGTTGATTAACCAGATGTTGTAGTGCAACACTCATTTTTTATATTTCCTGAAGTTTTTCATGTTTTTTAAGACTGAAACTTTCCCCGCAGCCACATGTACTGTCTATATTCGGATTGCGGAACTTAAACATGCTATTCAGTCCTTCCTGAACAAAATCGATTTCGGCGTCTTCAAAAATAGATAGATCGGTTCGATTAACGACAATCTTGGCGTCATTTGATTCGAATAATTCATCTGTTTCTTGAATCTCATCAGCGAAATCGAATAGATAAGAAAACCCTGAGCACCCTGATTTTTTTACTCCAAGTCGTAAGGCAAGTCCTTTGCCACGTTTAATTAGCTGCCGCCGGATCTGATCTGCGGCACGTTCAGTTAATGTAATTGTCATAAACTCACTCTCACCAAGGTGTATTTAGAAAGCGGCTTCACGCATATCGTAAAGTTTGACGACAGCTTGCTCGCGTTGTAGTTCACGCTGACTCTGCTCGTCTACCAGGCGTTTCAACGTGACATGACTGAGATAATCGAAAATAATTTCGTTGAGCTTTGCCCATAAATCATGCGTCATGCATTTGCTGTCACCGAGGCAATTTTCCTTGCCACCGCATTGGGTACTATCGATTGGCTCGTCGACCGCCAGAATGATATCAGCCACAGACACCTCGTCCAGTCCTTTGGCCAGACAATAACCACCGCCTGGTCCACGTACACTATCCACTAATTTCCGCTGGCGTAATTTAGAAAACAATTGCTCCAGATAAGATAATGAAATTTTTTGCCGTTGACTGATATCCGCCAGGGAAACAGGGCCGCTACCGTGCCGTATCGCAATATCCAGAAGCGCGGTTACCGCAAATCTTCCTTTCGTTGTTAGTCTCATTGTGATTCCTTAGTACAATAGAACAATTAAAAATATACCCGACGATTTTTGTCAACTATACAATACCAGACAAATTTAGTCAACCATGAATGAAATTCACGTTGCAATGTTCAATGGACTGCTGTCAGTTAAAGTGCTGGGAGAAGGTATAGTGGGCGCCGGCGAAGTCATCGAGCGTGTCGAACAACACGCGGCTGAATATCTTCCGGAGGGCTATCAACTTGCGTGGACTGGCAAAGCATTTCAGGTAGAGCAGGCCGGTACGGCCGCTGTATTTGCCTTCAGTCTTGCCGTAGCCATGGTTTTTCTGATTCTTGCTGCCCCGATATCGAATTGCCTACAAATTAAAAGTAGGCTATGTTCGCGTTAATATGTTGATGCCACCAAGCGTCCAAAGCGGCGCGTAATATATACTTTGGTGTCAAAGCGTCTTTGGTTTCATCTAAAATGTGTCGCCAGCCGAGATAGCTGGGCAGATAACGAGTTGCCACGCCATGAAAGCGATGCGCCCAGTTTTTAGTCACTATTTCCGCGCGACAGCGCCCATGGCTTTACTGCTGTCAGTATGCATTGATTGAAAATCGCATATTGGCCACGCCATTGTTCCCCAAGTGCGGTCATATAACTAAATTGCACGCAGCATCAGGTCAAAGCGTGCGTACCAGCGCAAAAGTCTGCGATATACATCGCAGCACAACATTTCGCTGGCATCATTGTTTTCTTAAATTGCCTAATGAGTAGAAAGCCGCAAGTTTGGTTGGCATTGCTTAAGCTGACGAAGCCTTCTTTCTTGAATTATTCAAGGGTAAGTAACATGCTATGACGCGCCGGTCACACAAACACGGCACTCAACCATTGCTGACAAACGATGCGGTTCTCTATACTGGGCACCTCGAATAACCTGAGGTTTTCAGTCAATCCTTCCGCAAAATGATGAGCGCGACCGATAGCGCGCAGCAACTTGCCGCCCATCTGCTTGATAGCGCCGAGCACGTGTTCGACCCGTGCGCGCGTCTTGGCAATACGCTTGTTGCGTCGCTGCTGGTACTCGGACAGCAGCTTGTTGCGCTTGCCCTTCCGCTGAACTGGTTTCGGAAACCGTTCTCCTTGAGCCAGGCTTCACGCTCCTCCGACGGATAGCCTCGATCGACATAGATATCACGACTCGTGTTGCTCGCGTCAAAGACGTTGTTAAAGTGCTGGCTGTCGTGCGTGGAGGCGATGTTGGTCTCAATCCGGCGGATGATCTTGTGCTTCTTGTCGATACTGATCGACAGCTTGTAGCCGAAGCGACTCTTGCCGTGCTTCTTCGTCCAGGTCGCGTCGGTGTCCTTCTAGCGCCGCTTCGCCGGCTTTCAGTCGGCGGGCATCGCGCCTTGCCCCTGTTTGGTTTTGTCTGTGCGTGAAAAATACTTTTTACATTTTCGTGGTTATCGTATTTCGTATTTTGGCCATTGCCTTACTTTCAAGCTGGCGTACACGTTCAGCAGAGATGCCCAGCTCACTTGCCAGTTCATGCAATGTCGTAGCTTTTGCATCATCCTGCAGCCAGCGTGCTTCTATGATGCGGCGGCTGCGCACATCCAGGCTATCCAGTGATTGTTGGAGACGTGCATGTGTAACTTCTTCAAGCTCGGCATTTTCCAGCGTTTGAGAGGGATCAGCACCATCGGTCAGGTAATAAATAGGGCTGGTGAACTCGTCATCTTCTTCCGACAAGGGTTCTAGAGATACATCACGCCCGCTGAAGCGGGTTTCCATTTCGACCACTTCTTTAGTTGTGACGCCTAGCTCTTTTGCCATATTGGCTACTTCCGTTTGATTCATGGCGTCTAATCCTTTCTTCATGCTGCGAAGATTGAAAAAGAGCTTGCGCTGATGTTTAGTCGTGGCAATCTTGACCAAGCGCCAGTTACGTATGACGAACTCATGGATTTCGGCTTTGATCCAGTGTGTGGCAAAGGTCATCAGCCGTATGCCGCGTTCAGGATCGAAACGTCGAACTGCTTTCATCAGGCCAATCGTTCCTTCTTGAATAAGATCGGCGTGTGACAGCCCATAACCCAGATAGCCACGCGCCACGGCGATCACCGAGCGCAAGTGTGATAGCACTAATTGATGAGCCGCAGCTACATCGCCTTCATCGCGCAGGCGCTTTGCCAGCGAATACTCTTCTTCCCGAGATAAAATCGGGTAAGCGTTGGCTGTCTGGATGTAATTTTCCAGACCTCCGCTAACCGTAACCGGCATCGCATAAGCTTCATTCATGGTTTACCTCCCATTTCTGAATTAAAATTTCTATGTAAATTCTAGCACTTGTTGGACAAGAGTGCTAATAAAGATGTTCCCTCGAAAATAATAATGCTGAGATGGAAATGAATTCCAAATGGATGAGAGCTACAACGAGAGTTCCGCCGTTATTGGTGCATGATCAGACGGTCTTTCCAATTTTCTGGGTGCGATATCCACCCAGCAGCGTGTGCATGAATGAGCCATTTCAGCACTGATCAATATATGATCGATGCGCAGCCCATGATTGCGACGAAAACTCATCATGCGGTAATCCCACCAAGTATAAGTTCCAGGGGGTTGCGTGAAAAGACGAAAGCTGTCGACAAGCCCTGTCGCCAGTAACTGCTGGAAGGCTTCCCGTTCAGGTGCGCTACACAGTACTTTCCCTTCCCATGCTGGCGGGTCATAAACATCGCTGCTTGTCGGTGCGATATTGAAATCTCCCAGTAGCGCAATTTTCGAGTGACGTTTGCGCTCTTCCTGCAAAAAACTGGTGAGCGCCTTCAACCATTCCAGTTTGTAGGAATATTTTTCTGAATCCACACGCTCACCATTAGGCACGTAGATGCAAATGACGCGAATATCATTGCAAGTAGCTGCGATCAGCCGTTTCTGAGGGTCATTCAGCCCAGGCAGCGCTGTACAATAATCGGTATCGGTATTGACCTTGCTCAATAACGCAACGCCATTGTAAGTTTTTTGTCCGCTGAAAATTGCGTGATAACCAATTTCAGCAATTTCATCAACAGGAAAATGTGCATCTTGCAGCTTGGTTTCCTGCAAGCACAGCACATCTGGCTGATTCAGTTTGAGCCAATCGACTACCTGTGGCAAGCGAACTTTGAGTGAGTTGACATTCCAGGAGGAGAGTTTCATTGTTTTATTTTGTGCGTCATTCTCGGAAAGCAGGATAAATTCTGATTTGCCGATACCTTTGTATAACTGATCTGCCCCGCACGCAGCAAATCATCTAAGCAATGACAGGCGTTGCCCGGTTCTGATAGAATTAACGACTCTTTTAAGAATGACGCCAGACGAGGAATATCATCATGACTTATGTAGTGACTGAAAGTTGTATCAAATGCAAATACACCGATTGTGTCGATGTTTGTCCAGTCGACTGCTTCCATGAAGGCCCTAATTTTCTGGCGATTGATCCTGACGAATGTATCGATTGTACCTTATGCGTCGCAGAATGTCCGGTTGAAGCAATCTATGCCGAAGATGATGTTCCGGACAATCAACGCCATTTCATCGCGCTTAATGCGGAATTATCGAAAACTTGGAAGACGCTCACCGAAAAAATTGATGCGTTGCCAGACGCCGATGAATGGGCAAAAGTTACTGACAAGCTCGATAAGCTGGAGCGGTAACCATCATTCAATCTTAATTTGTGCTGCGCGCAGAGAGTGCGTAAAAATTCTGCGCTGCAGTCTTAATGTCAATATTAATTACCTTTGCATGCGCTCTCTGTAAACCTAATCTCAAAATCTTCTTAATTAGTTATCTGCATCAAGAATTCTCAACACTGAGTGGAAGATCTTTTGTCATCGCAGCGGTGCGTCGAGCGAGTCTGAATGTTCTAGCCAAGCGGCATGGGATTAATCCAAAAACGGTAGCGAAGTGGCGGAAGCGGGAATTCACCCACGATGCGCCGATGGGTCCCAAAGAGGCGCACTTGACCGTTTTAGGTCTGGAGGAAGGGGCCGCTGTTGTGGCGTTTCGCAAACATACACTTCTACCGCTGGATGATTGTCTATATGCCTTGCAACCAAGCATTCCGCATTTGACTCGCTCAAGCCTGCATCGCTGCTTTCAACGGCATGACATCAGTCGGTTGCCGGGTGTTGAGGGCGACAAGCCAAAGAAAAAGTTTAATGCCTATCCAATTGGCTACTGCCATAGAGTACACCTGCAAAATCTGGACAAATAAGTCAGATCGTTTTACCTTTGACTCATTCCAGCACACCGTGGGACTAAACATCTACCGGTCTGTGGCTCATAACCTCGGAATTACCCATCGCTCCGTCAATCTCTCTGCTGGAATTCGAGTCATTGCTGGTGTTTACCATATCCAGAATGTTAATGCCTACGACAGCAGACTTAAACAGCGGATGAAAAGATTTCATGGGGTCGCAACCAAATACCTGGAAAATTACCTGGGCTGGCGTAGATGGCTGGAACGTTGGGGCGGGCACAACTCGCCAATCATTGGTCTCCAGGCCGCTCTCGGACGAGAAAATCAGTTTCAACGTTTAATGCAGACATAGCCTTACATTATGTAGGTAAATTCGTGATGGTTTTATATTTCCATGCTTCAGGTATGGAAAAAAAACTTGACTAAGGATGAGAAGGTGACTACGCTTTCAGGTGTATCTGGCGTGAAAGATGTAACTTTGCCGGAACAAAAGCAGAAACAAAAGGTCACAAACAGAGCAAAGACCGCATGAAAATT
>NZ_FMWO01000052.1 GCF_900103035.1 Nitrosomonas mobilis | reverse complement strand
CTCGCTGTTTGTTTGTATTGCCGCTACAAATGGCGTCTTACTTGCCGCGCCCCGGCCGCGCTTTCCCGGCCTTTCACCTCCCAGATAAGCATCGTCAACCTCTACGCGTCCATCCAGACGGCGTTGCTCTTCGCGCAGCAGCATGGTCTGTAACAGCCTATGCTTGATCGACCATGCCGTTTTGTAACTTACCCCCAGCTGACGTTTGAGTTCCAATGCACTGACCGCATTCTTGCTTTGCGTCATCAAGTAAATGGCCAGAAACCAGGTTCTTAGCGGTAATTTAGTATTTTCAAACACGGTGCCGACAATTGAAGAACATTGGTAGCCACAATCCAGGCATTCCCATAGCTTGCGGCCGTTATGGGTACAGGAATATCGCTCCCCATCGCAGCGCAGGCATCTCCAGCCATGTGGCCACCTCGCAGCAAACAATGCTGCTTCACATTGTGCTTCCGTGCCATATTGATGCAGAAATTCATGCAGTGACAGCCTGCCTGAAACTGAATTTTATTCATCGCCATTGCCATCCTCCTCTGATTTTGCTACGTTTCTTCGCAATTTGTAGATTTTACAAAATTTCTGAGAGAAGTAACTAATCAGGAAATATATTTTGGCAATACAAACAGTAGGTATGGCGCAATAATCTTAACAAAGGCTTTCGCGGTCTGTTTGAGCTCATTACTGGGAAACGCCGCAAAATCGAAGAAAGCAACGAACAAGACGCTTGGCAGGTCAAATTAGACCAGCAACAGCAGCGTGATACGCTGATTTTTAATCAGCTCGAAATTCGCCGTTCCTTACAATCGCGTAATACGCGATTGTAAGCGCTGAAATCCTACCGGCTGGATGAACTGGAACATGATAAATCACAGCATCAAGCCATGCGTGAACAACGCCTTGAACAGTTAGAAGCACAGCACCGAGAACAAAATCGTAGCCGTCCGCAGCCTCACCGCCGCCGAAAGCCGACGGGTTTTGGCGGCGCGAATTTTCACCCCTTAAACAAAAAGGCACTGCCTGCTTGAAGCAGGCAGTGCCTAATTTTTAGTGATTCCAGAAAATGTGAACTTCTTCGAAGGCCATTTCTATAGTGAAGATATCGCCGCTTAGCTCTATATCCCGGTCCATGCGCTCATAGTCGATATAGTACGCCAGATTTTCAGGAATCTGCGTAGTCTCTTCGGTCAGTTCTTCTGCAAAATCAGCCAATGATTTGTAGCAACCGTAATAATTTTCTTCTGCCGCCGTTCTTGCTTCCTCCAGGTTGCCGCCGAAATTGTTCAACAATTCCCCGCCAAAATCCGGGTACTTCTCAATGAAACAAGCGATTCATGCGCTGTTTTAAGCCCTTTATATTCACTTAATTCGTAACCTTCAAAACCCTCATAGCCATGAATAGCGTATTCTTCCGCGAACCTTTGGGGCTCTCGGCTACATTCTATTGACTTGCTCTTGGATGTCGTCCAGATCATCAGTAGCGTTGATCCAAACGCCGTGAAGTTTGCCGTTATTGTAAGCCGCCAAATCCGCCACATAAATACTGATTTCATTACTCATTGCTATTTCCTCGCTTTATCAAGGGTTAAAAAACAACCCCCGCTGGGGTTGAAAACCCCAGAGAAAAAGCGAGTAAAACGAGCACAAACACGGGTTCTGATGTAGCCAAGTCAGAGGGGACCACCCGTATCTGCACAAGTGAAGCGCGGAAGATCGGGGATGACTTGGTGGAGGCAGGTTCCGTGTTAAATTGATTAATCCCCAGCGGGGGAAAGTAATAACAAAAATGAACCGATTTATCGAGTCACAATAGATGGGGCGGGGGTGATCTTGGTTTTTCTAAACAACCAGTCTGAGGTAACATTTATTCACTATTAGAGGGTTAATTCTTACGGATACTATATGTTTTTTAATAAAAAAATTAACGAACTTGGAACGCTTATAAAAGAAAGAATTGCCAAGCATAAGGTGGGCTATGTTACAGGCCTTAGTTTTATCGCGCTTGGTCTTGATTTGGCTTCGTTGCTGAAAGGTTCTGTTCAGTTCGCTTTTTTTATCTCTGTTATTGCTATCTTATTTATTCTTCTAAAATTTCTTTCTCATAAAGACCCCGAAACAAATGTAATAGAGAATCGCCAAGCAGACTCGAGTGATATGGAAGACGGGTGGTATATTGCATTGCTAGTGGCAATTGGAGCCTTGATAGCTAGTTCAATTATTTTGATTTCTAATGTTTTAATAGGAAAAAATGATACACGAAGTATATTACTGGAGCTTTTGTATTCGACTAAGCACATTGAATATAAAGATCTTGGCTTTCGGACGCAATTCAGTACAATTACATTAAAAGATGCTACAAAACATGGATTTAAAGCAGTACCAATTTGGCCAGTTCCTGAAAAAGAATTGATCAAAAAATGTATTCCGGTTGAATCAACACTTCAGCATAAATTGGTAACAATCAAAGCAGATAGTTGTGATGTGTTTTATATTTACTTAAAGCCAGTTCCCTTGACAGAAGCCACTTCACTTTATAATCACATAACAACAATCTCACCTTCGGTAAATATAACATTTTCAGATGGACATCAGGCAACCTTTATCCTCCATCAGTTAGCAAATAAGATTTCGCTGACGCTTTCGAAACAGCTATCTGAGCAACAAAGAAAGCTGCGAGCGAGTAAAAATTTTGAAAATGAACAACGTCGATTAAAAGAACTGCAAAAACAAGAAGAATTTGCAATAAATGCTAAATTGTTACAGCGAGAAAAAGATCTTAAAAATTCAATTAAATGTTCTTTTTCCGGTTGCGAAATAGATACTTGGACTATGGAGAAATATCTTTGCGGCACCGATGCCAAGAAAATTTATTTTAGAAAATCGACTTTGTCCAATGAGTTTGTTATCGATCTTGAACGGGCATGTGTTGAAATTTCGCCCAACAGATTCGTATTGAAGGAAAATGCCAGATGTGTTTCTGTTCCAGACAATATACCATCCTTAAAACCCTTAGAGATAATCCTGGTTCGAATTGAATTCGAAACAGAAGAAAAAATTGAATTTCCGGTATCCGTTACAAAATATAGGGGTCCGCCAGGCAGCACAATACCAAAGATTGTTTTAGAACCGGCAAAAGGTGAAAATCAAGAGAATACACCTTATGCAATTGCATGGTTGGACCCTTATTTAACACTTCACCCTTTTCCTTATAGAGTTAGACTAGGTATTGGTGCGTGTAATGATCTAGGTGGAATATCTGGGACTATTCTGATTGACTCTGATGGTATGGGTCTTATTGAGTATGATCGAGGAATGCAGCAATTATCAACACCAGAACCGAAGAACGGTATTATTACTCTTGCTTTTGAAACACCTGAAGGAAGGCGCTATGGTCCTTATCACTATGTGTTTAATGTCGATGAGATCATACAAAATGCAGCTACTATTAGTGGAGTACCCAAATTATTTTGTAGGAGCCATAAAAATAAAGAACTTCAGAGAAAAATATTTAGTTGCGAAATTCCTGGAGAGCCAAACACCATACTAGATTGGCTCAAAGTAAAGTCCATTAGAATAGGGAAGGTTCAAAACAATCTAGACTTAAAATTTGACGTAAATATGACAACTAACTATATCAGCAAATCTGCTTATCTTAAGGGATTTTATACGCACGAAAAAACACCCGGACCATTAGTAAAGTTCAATCCACCAAATGAGTGGTCTAATCTTTACTATCAACTTACATTAAATAATGGGAGTGTTCTTCCAATACAACGAATTGCTCTAGATTAAACTCTACCAACCAGCAAAATTGATAAATATGGAACTCACTTGTTATTAAAACTGTGCGAGTTATTGTCAAATCTGGTGTTTAGCCATTTAATCAAGCGGTGGCCTGATTGTCTGCTGTCACCTCGATTTCATCTTTAAATTTCACTCCTGTAATGACTTTGGCAAGGTGTTCAAATCCACGTTGCTTTCACCAGTTTTTTTCCGCACATTCCGATAGTTTGAATATCATGTGCAGCATGCTTTCACGGGTCAGGCATCCTTCTGATCGTTTTGTCCGATGACGTCTCGTACCAAAGGTCGATTCAATCGGATTTGCTGTTCTCAGGCTCTGCCAATGTGCTGCTGGGAAATCATAGAATGCCAGCAGTTCTTCACGACCCGTTTTATGCATCCAACAGCGCTGTTGCCGCGTATCTGGATAAATTTCTTCCAATGCAGCCCAAAATCCCATCCTGATTAGTTACTTCTCTCAGAAATCTTGTAAAATCTACAAATTGCGAAGAAACGTAGCAAAATCAGAGGAGGATGGCAATGGCGATGAATAAAATTCAGTTTCAGGCAGGCCTGTCACTGCATGAATTTCTGCATCAATATGGCACGGAAGCACAATGTGAAGCAGCATTGTTTGCTGCGAGGTGGCCACATGGCTGGAGATGCCTGCGCTGCGATGGGGAGCGATATTCCTGTACCCATAACGGCCGCAAGCTATGGGAATGCCTGGATTGTGGCTACCAATGTTCTTCAATTGTCGGCACCGTGTTTGAAAATACTAAATTACCGCTAAGAACCTGGTTTCTGGCCATTTACTTGATGACGCAAAGCAAGAATGCGGTCAGTGCATTGGAACTCAAACGTCAGCTGGGGGTAAGTTACAAAACGGCATGGTCGATCAAGCATAAGCTGTTACAGACCATGCTGCTGCGCGAAGAGCAACGCCGTCTGGATGGACGCGTGGAGGTTGACGATGCTTATCTGGGAGGTGAAAGGCCGGGAAAGCGCGGGCGGGGCGCGGCAAGTAAGACGCCATTTGTAGCGGCAATACAAACAAACAGCGAGGGGAAGCCACTTTATATACGCTTGACTCCCGTAGCGGGTTTTACATATGAAGCGCTCAAACAGTGGTCGGCTGAATGTCTGTCATCTACTGCACGAGTCGTATCTGATGGTTTGGGGTGTTTCGGGGCGGTTACGCATACAGCCGCGCAGCATGAGCGCCATATTGTGGGAAGTGGCAAATCTGCTGTGCAGCGTGCCGAGTTTCGCTGGGTCAATACGCTTCTTGGCAATCTCAAGACTGCCTTCAGCGGAACCTACCATGCATTCAATCACGCCAAGTATGCACAGCGCTATCTTGCAGAATTCTCCTATCGCTTCAATCGCCGTTTTGATTT
>NZ_FMWO01000049.1 GCF_900103035.1 Nitrosomonas mobilis | reverse complement strand
CCTGATTAGTTATTGGTTTCTTTAGCGCTGGCCTGAAACTCGTCGTGATATTTGAATTTAGGCTCTCCAGTATAGACACCATCTAATTTGTAATGTTCATGCATGGCTTTTTCGTCCTTGACCATTTCATCGAACTTGAAGGTGTATTTTTCATCCACGTCCGGAGTGAACGGGGTGTAAGGAGGTTTGGCACCCTTCCACGGTGATCCTTCATAATTCAGGTGGCAGGCATTGCAGCTTTCTTCAAAGTGGAAGTCCTGTCCTTTATCTGCCGGTACTTTACGTGAGGTGGTTTTGCCGGATTTCTCAAAGGCCTGCCCCGCCTTGCGATGATCACCTCGATACTGCCGCCCCGCTCCATGGCAGGATTCACAACCTACTGCAGCCAGTACTTTTTTCGGAGAATCAATGCTGTAACCGCCTTTTTTGTTAAAACCGTCCACATGACAACCCACACAGTCCTTGTCCTGGGTGTAGTCTTTGGCCGGGTCAAGTTTGGCTTTGATCTTGGCTTCTTTTTTGGCGTTAGGCTCGAGCGATTTCATCGCTTTGGCATGCGCAGTTTTGCTCCAGGATTTGGCTTGTGCCTTGTGGCATGAGCTGCATTTCTTGCGGCCTTCAAATGGTGCTTCTGCTGCCATGAGATTGCCAGTCATTAGCGTAAAAAGCGCCACAACCAGCAGTTGGGCGAGAGTGATGAGTTTCATTGCTTCTCCTTTTGTTGGTGGACGGTTGTTCGAGTCAGCCAGCTGGTTGCCGGTTATTTATGTGCTCGTTTGCCTTGCAACCGCTCTGATTTTATCAAAATGCCTTGCGATTCGCTCGCTGCCCGTATTGTACCCGATCACGACAGACTGTAAATCATTGCAAGCAGGTATCCCGCAAGATTTAGTGTTCATTCGTCACGCTAGCTGGATGGTTGTTCTGTCGGTAGTTTGTATACCCAATACCCGCCTTGCTGGTAGATCAGTTGCAGGGCGTCAAGCTCCAGCGGCGCTGGGCGGTCCGTTAGTGGCAACAGCGGTGCCAGCAGGGTCTGATAGCTCGCCTCGTCAGTCAGGAAGAAGGCACGAATCAGTTCGTCTGACAGTGACTGCAGGGTGTAGGTAGTGTAGCCACGCCGGCCCATTTCGGTTTTGAGGTGGCTGATCATGCCATGTATGTTACCGGTCATGCGGTAGTTTTTATAGGCCACTCCCAGTTTGTCCGGGTACAGCAGTCCCAGCTTGTACAGGTCGGTGACGTGTACAACCAGGTAGGTTTCGCGGTTGGGATCGGATAGTTTGCGCAATTCGGCCAGCCCCGCTTCAAGTGGCTCTGTCAGCGCATGAGTGAAATGCTGGAACCGGGTGCGCTCCTCATCGCTTACTGCGGTCGCAACCTGTTCGCTCTCGTAGGCAAGAATGGCAGTACGTTGTGCCTGCCAGCTGTCCGGAATGATGAGGGGTTCATGCAGTGGACTGCGGAATAAAACGTTGCGTCCAGTCAATAAGGCCAGTTGCGCAGAGGTGTCCCACCATGCCAGAATCAGGGCGTCTGCTGCAGCATGTTTGTCGATGGCGGCTGCCAGTGTACTCAGCTCGGCAGGCTTGCGATCGAGTATTAACAGCGGTTCGCTGGTCAGGTTTTCCCAGTCGAGCAGTACCGGGGAATGTTGTGCACGCCGTCCAAAATAGGCGTGAGCAACGACCTGGTCTATCTCTGGTACATACACTTCATACTGATCAATGGTCAGGTCCGGCCATGCGCTCAGCTCCAGTTGCGGAAATTTGCTGCTATCACCCGTCTCCAGTAATTGATAGCGATACGGGGCGGTCCCAGGGGTGAACCATAGCCAGGCAAACCAGATGAGCAAAACAAAACCTCCCGTTACCAGCAGGATGCCAAGTAACGGGAGGACTTTGTCCAGCCAGCCCGCTTGCGCGGGCCGGCCGGTCGTCAGTGGCTCACTCAAGCCTGTTTCCGCTTGCGACTACGCCAGCCAATCAAGGCCAGTGTGCCCGCGAGCAATAGGCCACCGCCCAGTCCGCCCAAGGAGATTTTTTCCTCAGGGGTGGTGATGTCCAGCAGGCTGGTTTTCTTGCCGTCCAGTTTGTTCACACGTTCTTGCAGGGCAGCCATTGCCTGCATTTTGGTATGTTCGTCCTGAATTTCAACATAGGCACGGTTGATCGGTCCCCAACCTTCGGTATATGTCCAGCCACCCGGGTTGGTGTGGGCCAGGCCTACGTGCATTTTCGCCAGGTCATTTTCAGCCATTTCCAGTACTTTCAGTTCGATCGAGGCGGGATTGTTGCCTTTCGACCAGAAGAGCTGGGTGAAAATGTGGAAACCAGGCTTCTCTGGTTCCGGTGGCGCAGGACGGTTGGTTTTCTGTCCCGTCAGGTTGCCCGTCTTGTACAGTTTTTCAACCAGTTCATGCGCTTCCTGATATTTGGCCAGTCCTTCCAGCGTACCTTTGTCCATCAGCTCAAGGTAGGAACGGGCAAAGCGTTCAGAGTGACACTGGGTGCAGGTAACCACCCAGGAGTCAAGCCGTGCTTCCGACCAGTCGCTGGTGATGTTTTCTGCTATGCCCGGAACAAACGGGTAGTTCGCCCAGCGGATTTTACGTGTGATGTTGTGGGTATATTCGCCTTCATATTCAAAATGGCAACCCGCACAGGTCGGCGCGTTCTGTCCACCTACCGCGTAGGCATCTTTCAGCGGCGCTTCCCAGTTCCATTTGTCTCCCAGCATGGCAACCATCTTGCCGTGCTTGGACATCGAATAAGTTTCCCAGTTGTTGTGGTCTACCCCGCTGTGGCAGGTGGCGCACGCTTCTGGTTTACGCGATTCCGCCGCAGAGAATTCATGTCTAGTGTGGCAGGAGTCACATTTGTTCTGGTTGGTATGACACATGGTGCAACCTTCTGCAACTTCCCGTTGCGGCATCGCGGCCCAGACAGTGGTCTCAACGTTGGCGCTGTAATCCAGCGCATGGGACGGACGACCATCCGGCCATTGGCCATTCGGCCAGATCATGGTGTCACGTTCGGATTCCCGTTCGGCAAATTCACGCAGGTGACAGGTTCCACAAACGTCCGCCGTTGGCATAACCAGGTCTTTGCTGTGATCAATCTTTTGCTTAGAGTCCGCATTGATCGATACGTGACAGTCAATACAGCCCACTTCTTTCAAAGGCTCTTTTTCGCCTAATTTGCCTATCGAACGCAGGTTGGCTTCGACTTCTTCCAGCTTGGCTTTCTTGTAGTAGGTCGGATCACTGGGTTGCAATTTGCGAACCTTGTCAAGGTTGGCATGCGTGCTGCGCTTCCAGGCCTGTACCCATACCGGCGACTCATCCGTGTGACATTCTACGCATTCCTTGCGGCTGGCTTTGTCACGCATCGAGGTAGGTGGTTTGTAAAACGTGGCCGGATCCAGGTACATGCTGTACGGAATCGGTTCCCAGTATTCCCCCATCGTGCCTTTGCCCGCCCCTTGTGCAGGATCCTTGTAACGCTTGACTAACGCTTCATGTGTCTCCTTCGGCGTCGCCTTGCTCCGATCCAGACCCAGTGCTTCATACGTTACGTCCGGTACCGACGATATGTTCGCCTGTATCCCACCAGCTACCATCAAACCACAAGCTAGCAGTACTCCCTTCAGCCAAAATCCGGCATGCATGTCTCTCTCCTTATTCCTTATTTATGATAGATATACTATTTTTCAGTTGCAAACAGCACAACTTCAACCCATAGCTTTGATGGCGCCAGAAAGACGACTCTTATGTCTTGAAGCCTTATTTTTGTGAAGAATTCCCTTTCCTGCAATTGAATCGATGATACTCACTGACTTCCTGAATGTGATTTCTGCTTGATTTTTGTCACCTGAAGCAATCGCAGTTCTAATAGCCTTGATTGCGGTCCTCAGTTTAGAACGCAAACCAAAATTACGTTCGCGCTGCTTGATCGTTTGCCTAGCTCTCTTTTTAGCTTGTGCAGTATTCGCCATAGTTTCTATGTACCCTTTTATTTATTACCAATTGCTGATATTTTGCATGCCGCGTGATTCTACGTTTATTTTAAATTTAATGCAAAAATAGTCTCCCGCTGTAACACGGAATTAGCAATCCGCTAGCTGATTACGCTCCGCAACTTACTATTTACTCATACCAAATAGCCTACCCTCTCTTTTTTCGACAGAGAAACTATTAGTCTTTCTCCCAAAGAAAAACTAACTAATTCAGGGCATTTCCGAATAATCGCTATCCTGAAAACGCTGCTGTATGCTCTTTACTTTGCCCTCATTAGCGAGTAAAGCCTCCACACAGTCTCGATCCAGCTTGTCATCTGCAAGACGTTTAAGCATGGCAAAAGCTTCCTGGTTTGACCAGGCGGCTTTGTAGACGCGCCGGGAAGTTAGGGCATCGAATACATCTGCAACTGCACTGATACGGGCTTCAATGGGTATTTCATCACCGCGCAATTGCCTTGGATAGCCGCTGCCATCCATAGCTTCGTGATGATATTCAACAATATTGCGCAAAATCTGTACATGACCAAATGTACCCAGATTAAAATCCCGCAGAATTTCATCAATAATTTCTCTACCTTTCTGTGGATGGGTTTTCATGACAGCAAATTCAGCATCATCCAGTTTGCCGGGTTTACGTAATATTTTATCCGGTATGCCAATTTTCCCTATATCATGCAGCGGCGAAAACAAAAAAATATGTTCAATTTGTTCATCAGACAACTGATAGATACCTGCCAGCTGAAGCGCAATCAATCTGGCATAATGTGCCGTACGATCAACGTGAGAGCCGGTTTCAAGATCGCGGTAATGGGTCATGCTGCGTGCCACCCGGATAGCTGACAGTAATGTTCGTATGGCAGTTAATTCATTGATAGCCATCAATGCGATCAAATGCCCATAAATATCTATCTGACGCAAAACACTCGGATTAAATGGATGCAACTCCAGTGAATTGAAAAAAAGAAACCCGATAAACGTGCCGCTTTGATAAAGCGGCATGGTGTAGCTTGAGCGATAGCCTTTTGCCTTTATTTTTTGCGTGTGGATATGTGACCCTTGGTTAAAAATAGCCAGATCCTGCACCAGACGTGGCCGGCGCTGCTGAATAATTTCACGCAAAGACGGCGCATCGTCCAATGAAGTCTCATAGGCAGCCAATGGCGTTGCTTCTCCAGCAGTGCTATGTGTATAGGTCTTCAGTACATCGGTTTGTTGATCCAGCAGAGCAATCGATAAACGACTGATGAATGGAAAATCCTCTTGAATCAGCTGGTGGAGAAAATACAGCTTCTCCGAAAGAGGTCGATCTTCATGGAGTCGAGCGAGCACATCCTGGTGTGAAAACAGATTTTGTTGCTGAGCTGGCATATTATTTTTTAATTGCTAAGGGTCCCAAGGTAAATTAAAACTGCAAGTTGAGTTTGTGCAAAAGATAACCCGGCCTATATAGGCCGGGTTATCTTTTTGGATCGACTAGCTTTTAATTTACCTTAGAAAGGCTGTGGCTGAGGTGTTGCGTTATTAGAGGGCGGCAGAATTGGCAAATTGAATTCCGGTTGCTTGCCCGTCAAGGTTTTCAGGAACGCAACAATGCTGGCAATTTCCTTCTGGTTGAAGTCAAGATCAAGCTGAATTTTTCCCATGACCTCAACCGCCTTCTCCAACGTAGCTGCTTCTCCGTCATGGAAGTAGGGATAAGTCAGTTCAACATTGCGCAAGGTGGGAACCTTGAATACGTACTTGTCCTGCTCCTTCCCGGTTATATCCATGCGCCCCACTGCTGGATTCCTGGTTATATAAGGATGAACCACTCCCATTTTTTGATATGAGGTTCCGCCAACTGCTGGTCCATTATGACATTGGGTGCAACCGCTACTTTTAAACAATTCATAGCCCTCGATCTCATGCTGATTCAACACACCTTTATCGCCTTCCAGCCACTGGTCAAATCGGGAGCCTGGTGTTACCAATGTTTCTTCAAATGCAGCAATGGCAGTGGTAATCCGATCAATATTAACTGCATCTGTTCCAAATGCCTGTTTAAATTTAGCCACATACTGAGGCATAGAAGCAATCACTTTCACAGCTAATTCATGAGTGGACGCCATTTCACCGGGATTAGCAATCGGCCCACCCGCTTGCTCTTTCAAATCTTTGGCGCGACCGTCCCAGAACTGAGCCAGATTCATGCCTGAATTCAGGACAGTTGGTGCATTAATTGGACCCTGCTGCCATTTGTGACCAATTGAAGTCTTGATATTATCCGTACCACCCATGCTCAGATTGTGACAGGAATTACAGGAAATGAAGCCGGACCTGGAAAGTCTTGGATCAAAAAACAGCATCTTGCCAAGCTCTGCAACTTCTGGTTTTTCAGGGACTACCACTTTGATGGGCTGTATCGGTTCGTTGGCTGCGAATACATAAATTGGTGCAAACATTACACCTGCAAGTAACGATATAGTTAACACTTGTTTTATCATAATTCCTCTCCTGGTTACATCGGCTGTTATGGCACAGCCAGTTACGCTTTTCAAGAATTAAGCTTGCGGGCGCATCTCTAAAAATCCACATTTCGTCACGACACTATGCGCTACGCCGCTTAAAAAAGCCGCTTTCCAGCATACCAATTATATGCTGCGTCAGCATTTTTTATTCACGCCTGGTCTTGTTCAGAACTCTGAATTTTTAAAAGCGCCCTACTTACTAGTTTTAGTGGATTTTCCTGAATAAGCAAGGCCCTGCTTGCCATGATTTCTGTAGGCCGCATCATTTCCAAGAATAACCTCCTCTCCCAGTAGATGTGATAATTCTATCAGTGCCTCACGGTAAACCTGCCGCTTGAATTCGACCACGGAATCAAGCTCTACCCAGTAATGATTCCAGCGCCAGGCATCAAACTCAGGATGGGAGCAGGTATGGAGTGACACATCGCTATCACGCCCCAACAAACGCAACAGAAACCAAATCTGTTTCTGTCCCTTGTAATTGGTACGCCAGTCCCGACGTGTCCAGCAGGAAGGCACTTCATACCGTAACCACTCGCGCGTTCTGCCCAGAACCTCCACATGCAGCGGTTGCAATCCAGTTTCCTCCGCCAGCTCGCGATACATGGCCTGCGTCGGCGTTTCACCTGACTTGATACCGCCCTGAGGAAATTGCCATGATTCATGCCGGATACGTTTTCCCCAAAAAACCTGATTTTCCTTATTCAGCAGGACAATGCCAACATTTGCTCTATATCCGTTACGGTCTATCATTTTGTGCACCCGATATCTTATATCAGATAATATTTTTATCTGTGATTTTATACTATTATATCAATTACCCTGCATTCTACTGCTCTCTATCCGCGTTCCGCTTTTTGCCAAGCATACGTCAGCCTTGAAATTGAGCGTAATATCGCAGAATCACTTCGAGAAACCAGACGAATACGCTTTGATATGGGTTATTTCGCGGTAAAATCACAGCTTTCTACTATGGTAATGGAATCCTATCATGCGCGTTTCGCAATTCTTGCTTTCCACTCTTAAGGAAGCGCCTGCTGAAGCGGAACTAATCAGCCACAAATATATGTTGCGCGCTGGTCTGATCAAGCGACTAGGCAGCGGTTTGTACACATGGATGCCGCTTGGTCTGAGAATTTTGCGCAAGATTGAGCAGATCATTCGTGAGGAAATGAATCGTAGCGGCGCGCTGGAGATGCTAATGCCAGCAGTCCAGCCTGCGGAGCTATGGCAAGAAAGTGGACGTTGGGATGTTTTTGGTCCACAGATGCTGAAAATACGAGACCGACACAAACATGATTTCTGTTTCGGACCAACCCATGAAGAAGTGATTGTGGATGTTGCACGCCGTGAAATTAAAAGCTATCGCCAATTACCACGTAATTTTTATCAGATACAAACCAAATTTCGCGATGAAATCCGCCCACGTTTTGGCGTGATGCGCGCGCGTGAATTTATCATGAAAGATGCCTACTCTTTTCATGCGGATTTTGCCAGCCTCGAACAGACCTATGCACTCATGCAGGCGACTTACAATCAGATTTTTACCCGTCTTGGCTTGAAATTCCGGGTAGTTGCAGCAGATACGGGTGCGATGGGTGGCAGCGCTTCGCATGAATACCATGTGCTGGCAGATTCAGGTGAAGACGCAATCGCCTATTGCCCAGATTCTGACTATGCAGCCAACATAGAATTAGCAACCGCACCCCCTCCGCAGCTACCTCATCAGCCTGTCACTACCGGGCAAATACAAAAAGTAGCAACACCTGATCGCAAATCCTGTGATGACGTTGCGCAATTTTTAAAGATTCCCGTGGCGCAAACGCTCAAATCGCTGGCTGTTATTGCTGGCGGTAAATTTTATTTACTGCTGCTGCGCGGTGATCATCAGCTCAATGAAATCAAGTTGCGTAAACTGCCTTTTCTCGCGGATTTCGAATTTGCCAGTGAAGAGCGTATTATCGAGGAACTGGGCTGCCCGCCTGGGTACCTCGGCCCGGTTAAAACCCATGTTGAAATTGTTGCCGATCCTGCCGTAACGGCAATGCAAAATTTTGTCTGTGGCGCAAATGAAGAAGGCTATCACTTCACACAAGTCAATTTTGGACCTGATCTGGCGCTACCACTCAAAGTGTTTGATATCCGCAACGTGGTAGCCGGCGATCTATCCCCTGATGGCAAAGGAACGCTGGAAATCTGCCGTGGCATTGAGGTCGGGCACGTCTTCCAGCTACGCACACGCTATGCGGAAAAAATGAAGGCAACTTTTCTTGATGAATCCGGGCATTCCCTGCCAATGGAAATGGGTTGCTATGGTATTGGCGTGTCACGCATCGTCGCCGCTGCAATTGAGCAGGGCCATGATGAGCGCGGCATTATTTTTCCGCTAACCATCGCGCCTTTCCAGCTTACCATCATCCCGGTCAACTATCGTAAAAGTGAACTGGTTCGAATTGAAGCAGACAAGTTTTATCAATCCTGCCTGATGGCAGGCATCGAAGTACTGCTCGATGATCGGGAAGAGCGGCCCGGAGCTATGTTCGCCGACCAGGAGCTGATCGGCATTCCACATCGTATCGTAATCGGTGAACGCGGTCTGCGCGAGAATAAACTGGAATACCAGGGGCGCCGGGATGAAGCTTCCCGCCTGCTACCGCTGGCAGAAGCTCTGCTATTCATTGTGGGTTTAATCAATCGGCACTGATCGTAGTAAATTTTATATATCCTGATCCGGGTAATGGTGAGTGGTGCGGTTGGGCAGTTACACTAACCTGTCCCAACAAACATCTATAGACGCATACATAAAAAAGCCAGAATCGCAAACTAAGCGATTCTGGCCCAAAGGAATCGGCAAGAAGTTACATCAAGTTACAATTATTCCAGACCGATCGCCCAGCCACCTTTTGTCCAGTCATCGTTTTCATCCGCGAAGGCGCCAATATAGTTTGTTTTTACGAAAAATGGATCATTGGTGGAAGGAGGTGCACTGGTAGTCAGTGGTGAACCGAAAGCTGGCAGAACACCATTCAACTGTGGATCACCGACGACGTTACCCGGTTGAGAATTGAACCAGTCGCTGACTTTGAAAGGCACTCCATCCTGATCGTTGAATGCTATGCCGCAGTCCACATGAGTATTTTCCATTGTTAGTACACCGCTTAAATTACCTGGAAACCCTGCAATTTCAAAGGTAGTAGAGTCATCAATGGTCACACAACTTTTGCCATAACCGGTGATGACTGAATTATAAATATTAGCTGCTGTACCACGTCGCAATACTATTCCGTGGCCACCAGCCCCCGTTCGGGAACCAATCATGGTGAAATTGGCAATTTGTCCGCGCGAGCGTGGCAGGCTGTTGTTATTAGATTGATTATTGTCTGCCTCGATTCCGGCGTCACCGGTATCCGAAGCTCCGACCATTAAAACAAATTGAGCTTTTCCATTCCAGCCAGTCTGCCAGTCAAAACCGTCATCATCGTTGCCGGTAGCAATGAGATGCGTTAGATTGACGGTGCCACCAAACATTTCGAATCCATCATCCAACCCTCTGTGACATTGCACAAAATCAATTATGGTTCCTGAACCAACACCCAGCAGTGTCAAGCAGTTTAACTCTGCATTCGGGCGGGTTTTAAAACCGGCAAAGCGAATGGAGACATATTTGAGGACACCGCTGTTGTCAGTCGGATTATTGCCACCAAAAGCTTCAAAAATATTCGCTTCATTAACTTGCTCGCAGACGGGCACACCTTCCGAACAGCCGTTCACAGGCGCATTGCCAGCCAGCAGTAAACCACCCCATTCTCCTGGCTGCACTTCATTTGCCCCAGTCATCACGATCGGATGTTGCGGTGTGCCAATTGCCTGAATTTTAGAACCACGGCGCACCTGTAGAAAATCCAAGCCAGAACGACCACCGATCCGCGTGCCTGGTTCGATGGATAGCGTGGCACTATCGACATTATCACCACCAACATAGACTCCGCCATCCAGTATCCATATAATATTGTTGGTCAGCATAGCGTCTTGTCCAATCTGACCCCGAATAACACAACCATTCGCAACTCCAGCGAATGGCTGGGCAAAGACGGGGCAGCCACGAAATGCCACTTCATGATAATGCTTTACCTGGAAACGTAACGGATTGGAACCCGGGATTAGTTGCAGAATAGAGTTATATTTGACGCCGCCAATATCCACGTTGGGAACGTATACCTGCCCGGTAACGGGGTCATAATGAGAACGTTCTGAATCGGGCGTGGAAATCAACGCCGCATTCAGCAATTCCAGCTCCAAGTTACCATTGCCAGTGTCGATCACACTTAATTTAACACTGAAAGTGCCTGCATTAACGTGAGTTCTGCCATTTGGCACATCTACTGCTGCAATATCAACGGTGTTGTCACCAGGATTAAATTGCGCACTTGCTATCGCTGCTGAGCTACAAAATAGCATCCCCAAAGAAATTGCCAAGGAAATAGCATTTTGTTTAAATGGATTGGACTGATTCATATCAATTGCCCTCTGTACTGGAAGAAAATTACTGGGATCCGTTTACGTGAGACTTCAGCATGGACTTTAAGTTTATTAGCTGTTTTTTTACAAAACCGCGACATATTTATGACAAGTTGTTACAGATATTCCTCCCGTTTCCTTAGCGATATAAGAGCTGATGATACACTAGCAGGCATCCTGAACTTTAGCTGGTTTTATCTCAAAAATCCAGAACTAGTCTCATCCTAAATTCCCTTCCTAGAAGAAAACTACGTGTCAGTTTACCTCCCTGTAAAACACGTGCACGATTGTTCAGTACGTTGTGCGCATTGAAAGTAAATGATAGATTTTTCATGAGATGTTGTCGAAATACGAAATCGACACGGTGTCCGGCTGATCAAATTTATCCGGTGCATCAAGTGAACCAATTTCAGCGATACACCTCCCATAAGTGTTATAAAGCAACGTCGCCATGGCGCCTTTGTCTGGGCCTGGATCGTCATAACCTAGCCGAAAATTGAAGGTACAGGGGGAATGACCTTGGAGTGGCCGAAAATTGGTGGTTTGCACAATCAGGTTCTCTGGTTTCAACTCAATTTCTGATTTTGACCAGGTATAGTTGGTAGAAACAAAAATGTGCGCCAGACTAGAATGAATAGAATCCAGATGCTTCATTAGTTCCACCTCAACCCCGCAAACATCTGCTACCCGCACCCCTACCGTACCCGGCAATAAAATCAACTCGATTGGATTATTAAACGTTTCCCAGAACCCCCCAATAGACACACTTCCTTCGGAGAGAAATAATATTCCCAGCGTACATCGTAATGCTTGACATCGACCTGTTGTAGACCCGGATTACCAATGGTGATCCGATCGGTTTCAGGGTCAATGAAAGACGCGAAGGAGAACTCCCTAAAATCAGGCCTCGACACGGTTTTGCGATATCCGGGGACCTGTCCTGGTTAAACAGCTCGAAGGTTTTGACCCGTTGATCGTTGTCTTCCACTCTCAATCCGGTTAGATCGTGGTCGCGAAACAAGAAAAAAGTGTATTGCCCTTTTCGGTTTTTGTGCTGCGCGGTGATCTCCAGCGATATGATATGGCCAGGCGCATTCAAAAGTTCTAATCGGAGCGGTCTTGTCATGGCCTGTGGTATGCTTTATTTTTCTAGTTTCGCGACCTGACTCTTAATCTTTCTAATCAGGCAAGCTGCTGTCTGACAGAAATGCACCTCCCCGATTTAATCTTGTTGATCGTTGTCATTTTGCGGCTCTCCTTCGACACTGTCTGGTAACTTTTCTATGTCGTGTTACGTCTCTTTATGGAATCTAGCCCGGTCATCGCAAAGTGCCGCGATGACCGGGCAATGGACGGCTACCGACGCGCCGAGCGATTGTTGATTTGCGGGAAGGCCATGCCCACGCGTTGCACAAGCGGTGTCTCGGCGGATGACCCGCCAACGTACACCCGGTAAATGCCGGCATGCGATACCCACTCTCCCTTGGCCCATGCTGCAAGGTCGTCCGGGTCGTCCGGCACGAATGAGGAGAAGGGATGGTTGGAAGCGGAGGCGTCTATATCAACGGTGATGCGAGCACTCTCGTTGGGCTCGAGGAACACCTTCTTGAATCCGACTAGACGCTTGGATGGCTGATCTGCCTGCCGTGGCAGTTCGAGGTAAATCTGCGATGCCTCGGCCCCGGCGACAGAACCGGTGTTGGTAAGAGTGTACTCGACCGTCAGCACGGGTACGAGTTCAACGAGCCGACGATAGAAGCGCTGTGGAATGTTTTCCCTGTCGGTGCCCGGAACCGGCACCTGTTCGAACACGCGACGATATCTCCGCTTGAGCCTCAAATTGTCGTACTCGAAGGTCGTGAATGAGAGGCCGTGGCCGAAGGCAAACACCGGTTTGACGTTATTGGCCTCGTACCAGCGATAACCCATCTCCAGGTTTTCGGAATAGTGGCTGACAAGCTGCGGGCTGCCATCGCCGAGCGGAAATCCTGGGCCGCCGGGCAGACCGTTGTTCTCGCGTGTGCCCGGGTATTGCATCTCGGTAGCGAAGGCCGCCTCGTGTTCGCTGGTCGGAAAGCTTACGGGCAATTTGCCCGACGGATTGATGACCCCAAATAGGATATCGGCAACTACGTCGCCGTCGTCCTGACCCGGAAACCATGCGGCCACGAGGGCAGGAACGAGGTTGAGCCAGTCCATGATCACGCCACCCGCGGAATACAGTACCACGACGTTGTTAGCGTTCGCCGCCGCAACCTCGCGCACGAGTTGATCCTGTTCGACACAAACCTCACCGGCCACTTTCACGGCCATTCCTCCGGGTTCGGACAAACCGGAGTCAGAAGAGTCAGACGGGTCTGGGATGGGGGGGGAGCCACCGCCATTGTTGGTACATAGTGTGGGCAGCGTGAGATTCACCAGATCACGTGTCTCGCGCGGATTGGTCCCCACCATGAGGATAACGACGTCGGAATTCATTGCCAGACTGACAGCGGACGCAATATCGGTGCCGTCATTGTAGGTCACCGTGGCGGACCCACCGATTTTGGCCAAGGTATTTTCGAGTCCTTGCTTCGGCGTCACAGTGTAGGGTGCCACAACCGTGGTGAGTTCGGTCGGGCTGAGGTTGCGCGGCGGCATGGTGGCCGAACCGGCAAACCACTCGTGGCCGATCAAGGCGATCGACCGGACGCCGGGTTTCAGTGGCAAAATGCCGTCGTCGTTCTTGAGCAATGTAATGCCCCCTTCCACGAGCGCACGTGCCTTGGCAGCGTTGGCGCCGAGGTCGACGTCGACGATACGGTCGAAAGGATTTTCGAACTGGCCGAATTCGAACATTTTGACGTAACGCGGTTTGAGTGCCGCGTCGATATGCTGCTCGGTGATATCACCCGCCATCAACGCTGCCATGACCTTGTCTTCGGCATAGAACAGTGGGGCGGAGTCGAGTTCGTAACCAACGCCCGCCAGCAGCGCATCCACAGTGCTATGCATCGCACGCCGGTCGCTTTCCACCCATCCATCAAAGCCCCAGCGCTGGCGCAGGGTCTGAACCAGCAGTGCGTGGTTGTCGCAGGTGTAAGCACCATTGAGGTGTGGGAACGCGCACATCATCGATGCGGGCTGCGCGTCCTTGACCGCCATCTCGAAGGGAAGTAAATAAAGTTCATGCAGTGCGCGGCTGGGAATACGCACGGCTGCGGTCCAGCGCTCGAACTGGAACTCGTGTTCATTGCCGGCAAAGTGCTTTGGCTGTGCCTGAACGCCCTGCGACTGGATGCCCTTGATTTGGGCGATGGCGATGGTACCGGCGAGATAAGGATCCTCGCCCGGGGATTCCTGACCGCGACCGGCATACGGCGAGCGCATAAGATTAATGACCGGCCCCAGCAGCACCTGGTGCGCGAAGGAAAAAGCTTCGGAGCCCACCACTTCCCCCCAGCCCTCCACCCGTTCCGGGTCGAAACTGGCCGCGGCCAGCGTCATCGATGGCCCGGCCGTCCTGACGGGCTCGGGCGTGCAAGCGCCGCCGCGGATACCGTTACCGCCATTGATCTCGCGGAAAGTTGGAATGCCCAGTTCGGGAATGCCCGTGATGTGTCTCCCCAAACGCGTAAAGCCGCATTCAACGGTCCCGCCTCCTTGAGTGAGATACGTCCCTGACGGGAGATCTATGTCTTCGGCGCGGTTGCTGATCTGTTGAATCTTCTGCTCCAGCGTCAATGCGCCGATCAATTGATCGGCGCGCTGTTCCGCGCTGGGGCCGGCGATCTGCGCGACGGCGGTAGTTGACAAAGCAATCACGCCAAGTACGAACGCACCAGCAATCGGGAGCCGATGCAAGTGGAAGTTCTTACGGATCATAACAGTTCTCCAATGATGATCGCTTCGAATAGCGAGGCTGAACTAGCATAGTGTGGCACCATCTCTTCTTTACGTATCGCTGTCAAGGCTATTTTAGCTTTGAATCCTATTGAATATTGCATATGTGTTTTTCTCATGATTATGTCTCTCTATTTATCCCATATCAGAGCTTAAGCTTAACGACCTGTCCAGTTTTGTGCTACCACTTCACCTCTTTCCGGTTAAAAAATCCACACGATAAGGAGCACCCACAGACCGAACATGATGGCCATCAGAAGCATCTTGGGCCACATGACCTTCCAGAACCCCTGTTCCTTGACCTGGCGTAGCTCCTGGATGAGCGCTTCGCGTCTTGCCATCTGCAAATCTACCATCCAAGCGTCCCCGGATATCTGGATTTCACCGTCCTTCTCAAACACGTAGATCGTCGCCCGAGATGTAGCAAGCCAGAATCCCAAATAGAAAAGCCCACCCACAATCGGAAACAGGATGACGATGATGATGAACAGCCACCAGTTAAACGGCCCTCGAGTGGTGAGCGATGCGGTTGTTTCCGTGGAGGTGCAGGGTCTCCACCCCATGTCCACGAGCTCCGATACCTTAGCACTGACCTGTTCTTTCATTTTTCCGCCTCCCCTTTTCTGTATGAATTAATATATTATAATATTATGATTTTCTATGACATAGCCTAGTCGGATCGCAGAATCGGCAATAAGTTGCAAAAAGTTGTTCCATGAGTAAGGACTGCAGAATAACCCGTATGTGCAAATCGGTTCTGTGCGTTAACGCACAGAACCATACATCATCCATGTGAACGCTTCCTGCAGAGTCATTTCGATTAACGTCGTCGCGAAGAGAATGCTGCCACAACCATCAACGAAGACACAAACTAGACACTCTAGGGTAGATCATCCCAGGATTGTCTAAATTTGTTCTTCCGTCAACCTTCTAAGCTACAAACTTGGGCAAGTAATGCTCAGATATGCTTTTGTTGATGATTTTGCAATGCCATTGGATATCCTCCAGTAAAGTAACGAAGAGGATGGTAATACGAAAAATCATGACTGCGTAGATGGGAAGGCTGGACGGTTACGCTCGAAATAACAGAAGGGTTACTAATCAAAAATATCGAGAACGCTACTGAGCAATTATGGGTTATTCAGAAAACAGGGGGCTCGATTGCTATGGATGATTCCGGAACCGGTTAGTCATCTCTGAGCTACTTGAACAGCTTTCCTTTTCTCCAAAATAAAAATTGATCAATCGTTTCTGCGTGGCGAGCAAGCCAACAAATCCAGTATGTTAATTAAAACCATTTTCTCTCTTGGAAAAAGCCTTGGCATGCAAACTCTGACTGAAGGTGTCGAATCGGAAGATCAATATACCCGACTGACCCTGGGAGGTTGCATGGCAGCACAAGATTACCTGATCAGCAGACCTAACCCTGCCAGGGAAATAGCTGCGTTTCTTGCCGAGAATGGAATGTAACTTAACCGTTCCGGAGCAACGCAATGAACAAAGAAATATACCGTTTGGTTTATCTGAGTAAGAATGAAACTGAGGGTGGACAGGCAAGGCTCAATGCTGAAATAAATTATTATATTTTTCAAGTCATTTCGAATAAATATTTGTGGCTATAGCCTTTGCTTTAATTATTCTGGAATACCATTCATTGAGAAATCACAAGCAGCGCATGGCGTCGTCAGGCTGGCACAAGCTGCGATGAGTTGAAGAATTCAGACGGCTGAGAATCCAGGGTTATGGTGGATCACTTCGGGCATACAACCGAGCACTTGAGTGAGGGCTGCAGCAGCTGGAATAGAGAGTGGATGTGATGGGAGCGTGGTTAGATTGCCATGTTCAGAAAAAAAGAGCTAGTGCGCTAGTGCTTGACTAACCCCCCCGATTTATTTGGTAGGCCGTGCGAGATTCGAACTCGCGACCAACGGATTAAAAGTCCGCTGCTCTACCAGCTGAGCTAACGACCCAAAGCTCGGCATTATACCAATGCAAGCGTGTTTTTGAAACACTTACTTCCAATATTGCGCAACAGAATAGTTTACCCACGCAACTTACTCACCCAAAATCTCATTAAAAACGACCTGTATTTGCCTTACCGTAACGATCTGCCAATGACACTCGGGTAAAAACCCTTACCGCAAGCTGATCACGATTTTGGACAGGATCAATTGGTTCCATCCATGAATGTAATCTGCCAATCCGAGCACGCTCGCGCCACGCCATCATCAGTCTGACGAACAGTATCAGTGTGGATAACAGATGCCAGCCTACGACCAGCACCAACCCGATGTCTGGTCTGTCCGCCAGCCAACTGAAAGTTAGCAGCAGCAGATTAGGATTACGTCTGGCGGTAATCAAACGGTTGAACGAGTCCACTTTACACCAGATAAACAGATCAAATGGCGCCAGCCAGAGCTGAAAGGCACCTTCACAAAGCCGCCCCCCAATATAACCAAGAAACATCAACCCGATAAGCCATTCCAGTTCCGCCAATGGGGTGGCTGTGGCCATTACACCCAGCCCCCATGCCCAATACCAAAGCGGCGGATGAACGATATCCAACCCGTGATCAAGGATGTCGCCGATCTTACTGGAAGTCAGTGTGACACGCGCCAGTTTGCCGTCTACCGTATCCAGAAAGGTCATCAACCACCCTAGCAGCAACCCCCGGCCAAACTCACCTTCCCAGAACGCCCATCCGGCCAGTATCACAAACAGCAGACTCAGTAGAGTGACATGGTTCGGCTTCAGGCCAAGGCGCACGCATAAATGAGTCACCCAGAATGCCGGCAGTGGCCATGCCCATTTGGTAACGAGATCCGTGACGCCTTTATAAGACGCCGAGAATAATTCCTGCTCCAGTACGCCGCGATTTTCCTCACTTATCGGCAAAATGTAAGGGGAGTCTTTCTTTTTCAGATTCTGCTGCATTCCGACTTGAATATCTGCCAGTTTTTTAGGGGATAGCGCGGCAGGAACTGGTGTCTTCCTCTGCAATACCGTTCGCATCATACTTGCTTCGCTCACCGGGCTGAGAATGGCAACCGGTTGGTCGTCATCCGCAACCAGCATCATGAATGGATCAAAAGACAGCAAGGCTTTTAGTACCCTGCCATCATACAAATAATCCGCACGCATCAGCAAAACACGAGCATTTTCAGGTAGATCTGAGCAGTTCTCGACTAGCTTAAATGCTGATTTCGTTTCTGTCAGCATACGCTGTAAACGCTGCCGGCCGCTGATCCCCCAGAGTTTGGCGGCGCTATCGCCGATAAGGTGGATAAAAATGGCTTCCGTCATTCTGAATTTGTCCAGTCAAGTTGTTAGAAACAGATTCGCCATCAGGCAACGCGCCGCAGCAACCAATACCCTGCCACAGCAATCAACAACAGCCCTGGGGATAACGAAGTGAAGATCGGGTTGAGATGGAACGCTAATCCGGCGTTGGCAATAATTTGATCCAGCAGATAAACACCTATTCCCATCAGGGAAGCGAGCACCAGTTTTCCGCTCAACCCTTCCCGTACTGAGCCAAACACAAAAGGAATCGCGACCAGCACCATCGCGGTAGTCATGACAACCGCGCCTGCTTTCCGCCACAAGGCCAGCAAATAGGCGTCGGCCTGCTGTCCGGTATCCTGCAGGAATTCAGTATGCCGCATCAATTCAAGTGGAGTAAGACTCTCAGGGGGTTTCGTCAAAGTTGCGACATCTTCCGGTCCCAGAAATGAACGCCAGCTGGCAATACTCGTATGGGTTGCCGCAATTTTCTCTGGCGTAAAGGTTCGCACGGTAACTTCATGCAATTTCCACAGACCATCATCGATAATATCGGCATACTGTGCCTGCACATGGGCAGTCATTGTGCCTTGCCGACTGAAGTGAATAATCTCGATATCCCGACCGAGATTCTGGTTCAGCATTTCCCCTATACGTAGAATATTCTGCGCATCTCGTGTCCAGATGCCGAGACCACGACCCAGCTCCACACTCTGCTCCAGCGCAACCGCACGGAGCACGGTGGCCTTTTGCTGCAGCTGTGGGGCAACCAGGTACTCGAGTCCGACAATCAAACTGGTCAGCAACAACCCCACCCCTACTGCCGGCAAGCTGATGGCCAGGGGAGACAATCCTGCCACTCGTAACGCTACCAGCTCCAGATTAACCGCCAGCACTCCGAGTGCACCCACTGTACCCAACAAGGCGATGAATGGTGCCAGCTGGATAAATCGGCGTGGTACCAGCATCAGCATATACAAAAAAGCATCTTTGATGCCGTATGTTCCCTTGCCAACGTCGTCGAGTTGATCAATCAGGTCAAAAAAACTGAACAGTGGCAACAGAATGACGGCAGCAATTATCATGCCAACAAAGACTTCCCAGGAAATATAACGTGCAATGACCTTCAACTTTGCCTCGCAGACAGCATCGCCCTGATATCCCACAAACGTAATATCACTGCCAGGAAGAAAACGCCATATAGCCACCAGATACCAGGCACAGCGGCAACAACACCCTGTTCTACCCAAGTTTTTGCCAGCCCGCTCAGATTATAGTAGAGCGCAAACACCAGTGCTGCGGCGATGAAGGTTTTATCATTTTTTCCCTTGCGGGGCGCTGTCTTGGTAAACGAGATTGCCATCAGCGCGAGTAGGATGGTAGCCACTGGACGTGAAAGCCGCCATTGCAGCTCGGCGATTTCACGTGGCTGCTCACTACTCCATAACGCACGAGTCGATGCCGCTTTTCGCCGAGACTCCATAGCCTGTTCATCTTCATTGAAATAAGTCAGTTTTTCAAAGCGGATCATCGTGTCTTTGACCGCAGGTTGTGTCAGACGATACGCCTTGCCATCGAACAGTTCGATACGAGCCGGTTGTTCGAGGGTTAGCTCTCGCTGATAACCTTCGGTTGCGGTAATGATTTCACTTTTCCCGGTCGTTCTAACGTAATGAAAAACACCCTCGAGGCGTTTCCCATCCTCATTCTTGCCGCGAACAAATACGACCCGGCCACTTTTTTCACTGCCATAAAATCGCCCCGGCTGAAATCGATCAGCATTCAATTCTGCTTGCGCCTGAGCATCCATGATATAGCTTTCGGCATAAGCCCAGGGGCGGGCATAAACAGACAGTAAACCGCTGAGTATCGCCACGGGCAAGGCTACCCAGAAAACGGTAAAAGTAATGTGAGTATCACTATAACCAACCGAGCGCAATACATTCAGCTCCTGATCACGATTCAGCCGGCTCAAGCCATAAATCACCGCCACATAGAAAGCAATAGGAATCAGCACTTCAGCCGCGATGATCGTTTTCAATCCAACCAGCTTGAACATTGCCCCGGCGCCAAGGGTTTCAGAAACCGCGCTAGTGAGGAAACGTGCCACGTTAAAACTGGTAAAAAGCCCAATCAGGATGAGGGTAACTACAAAAAAAGGAAGCAGTAGCTCACGCGCAATATATTTCTCGATGATTCTCATGATAATGAGATTGCTATGATTGCGAAGTCACTGATACGCGAGCAGCCAGAATGGATTCCACCAGCTGCAAATCCGTTGGTCTATCAACATCGATCCCTGCTTCGGCAAAAGGCAACATGACGGGTGCTACCCTGACGCCGGATTTTTGCGAAATAATGTGCATCGCCTGATCAAGTGACAGATTCCCCAACACATAAGCCCATACTGCCCGCCAGCCCAGCACCTGACTGACCAGACGCCACGGTCGCTTGCGCAGGGCTTCCGCCTGTTGCCAGAACGTGACCAGATCACGTCCACGAGGATTGAAAGTAAACAGGTTACATCCACATAGATTCGCATCCGCGAGCCGTATGACGGTTCGCCTATTCTGTGGAAACTGACGCTGGATCACTTCGTGCCGGACCATTCCCACCGTGGCATCATTATCCAGCGCTATAGATTTTTGCAGAAAATACGTCACCATCTCAGTCGAGAGCAGTGCATGATCAGCCGTTGTCAAGAAGACGCGCCGGTCCTCCGCTACCTGTGCCATTCCGGCTGCTGCGCTTTGGCTCGGTGAATTTTGGTTCTCTATCCAGCCGACTTGCCCTGATTCAATTCGCTGTTCAAGCTCAGGACATTGCGCAAGTAATGCTTGGGGCGGACCACACAACAATACCGTTGACACCTGTTCGCAACCCATCAGCGCATCCAGCACGCGCAGCACCATGGGCCACCCACCAACTGGGGCAAACGCTTTGCAGACAGTACCAGCCGTGTACGCAACCGGATCACCCCCAGCGCGATCTGCCGCCAATACTAGCGCGGTATAACTGTTTTCATTCACACGGATTCAGCGTACCGCTGTCCATCAGACAAAGTTTTTTCATAAATTCGATAGCGCTTGTATATCTTGCCGCCAATTTTATCGAGTATAGCGCGCATGGAAACGTTATCCTCCAGTATCCATGACAGTTCGACTGCCTGGATTCCTCGGGCAGTCCCATATTTGCGAGGCGCATCGATTACGCTGAAGGCCAGCGTCATACCCAGGGAGGTATCGTGGAACCGTTTGCGCACTCCCATCAATGGCACCCTCGCCGTGGTCATCGCACAGGATTTTACCTGTCTGATGAGCTGCAGCCAGCCAAATGGCAATAATTTGTCGCTCAATTGATGCAGAATTTCATTGAGGTTAGGAAGCGCCACCATAAAGGCCGCAGGCACACCATCTACCTCTGCAATCTGCACAAAATCGTCCGGAATGAGCCATTTCATGACGCTCCCCAGTTCCGCAAATTCTGCTTCCGTAAATGGCACAAACCCCCAGTTTTCCGACCAGGCATCATTAAAAATATCCCGCAAGATATTGATTTCCGATCTGAAATTCTGACGCCGCAGTGCTCTGACGTGAATCCGGTCACGATATTTATGTGTCATCGCCTGCATGACGGCCGGTGTTTCAAAATCGGTATTAATCCAGTAAGCCAGCAGATCCTTACAGGGCTGATAACCAGCTTGCCGGAGCAAGCGACCATACCAACGAGGGGAGTGCGGCATCATGATCGCTGGTGGTGTGTCAAAACCTTCCACCAGAATACCGCACTCCTGATTGATTGAAAAATTGAAGGGGCCACTGATATGCCGTACGCCGCGAGCAGATAGCCAGTTTTCAGCAGTCTGCATCAGCGCCATACATACTGCAGGATCATCAACACACTCCAACAAACCAAAATGGCCGCGATCCTGACCATAACGTTGCTGATGCAGTAAATCTATCTGCGCGCTGATCCTGCCAACGGGCTGGGCATCCTGCCAGGCTACCCAGCCTTGCCACTGTGCATGCTTGAAATAAGGATTCAAGCGGGAGAAATGTAGCCGCCGCTCCAGCCGCAATGGCGGTACCCACATGGGATCGTGCTTGTATATCCGCCACGGAACCCCGATAAAGGTTCCCATATCACCATACGAAACTAGCGGACGTATGGCGAGAGATTTTCCAGGGAGCAATTTTATTGCTTGAATTGTTCGGTATAACTCAACAATGTAGCTACCATCTTCTGGAACTGCTGTTGCTGCAAAAGCTGCTGCTCTCTCGCCACTTCCGGGGAGATTTCCGAATCTGATCCAACGCTTGGTGAAGTCGTGCGGGAAAAATCGTTGAACTCATTCCAGGCAATATTGTATTCACGCAATTGGTCCTGTGGAATGAAATTACGCAGCGTAGTAAAAGCATCCAATAATATTGGTAGACGTGGTTGCATAAATACCGAAAGTTCATCAGGCCAACGCGAAGCGATTGGATAAAGCCCTGCCAGCTCTTCCTGAAAAGCCGAGTCGAAGTATTCCACCGCATCTATCCGGCGACGGCGATTAATATAATCTACAATCAACCCGATCATCACAACGAAACCCAACAGCACGAATGGCCAAAAAGGCACCACCTCAAAATAAAGCCATATCTGCTCAAAAAAATTATCCAAAATTCCCCATCCTTTCTGCCAAACAGCAAAATAAGCAGTACATAATAATAAAATTGACGGCAATGCCATCACGAAACCGGTTTGATATTGCCACAGCTTGGTGGCAGTAGCAATGCAACGGTTAATCAACAGACAATTTTTCGGAAAAAAAGTGCTCTATGAATAAAACTATATCCACCATTCTGATTACCGGCGCCAACCGCGGCCTTGGCTTGGAATTTGCTACACAATTCGCAGCAGACAACTGGCGCATTATTGCATGCTGCCGACAACCTGATCACGCAGAATCACTTCACACACTCAAAAATACATATGAAGATCAACTACTCGTTCACAAACTCGACTTGTCTGATTTCGCAGCAATTGATCGGTTAGCTGACACACTTCACGGAGAAACCATAGATCTAATCATCAACAATGCCGGAGTATATCCGCCTGCACTACAGGGCGAATTTGGTCGCATAAATTATGATGCCTGGCTGGAGACCTTCCGTATCAACACGTTGGCACCGCTGAAAATGGCGGAAGCATTCGTAACTCATTTGGAACGAAGCCGGCTAAAAATGTTTGCGATCATCACCAGCAAAATGGGCAGCATTGCCGATAACGGACGGGGTGGCAGCTATCCTTATCGCACTAGTAAAGTGGCAGTCAATATGGTTGCTAAAAGCCTGGCGATTGATCTCGCTCCACGGCATATTACGACCATTCTGCTGCATCCTGGCTGGGTGCGAACACGCATGGGCGGCCCTGGTGCCTTGATCTCTGCGCAACAGAGCGTAGCTGGCATGCGAGCAGTGCTAAATCGGGTAACACCTTACGATTCAGGTAAATTTTTTGCCTATGATGGACAGTTGATTCCCTGGTAAAAAATACGAGCCTCACTCCGAACTGCCATGTCTCGCAAGCGCCCATTGCACGTGCTCGCGTACCAGTGGCGAAGGATCATTGCTGCGCGCCTGTAGTGCAGCGATAATTTCTGGTGAGGTTGGTGCATTTCCCAATCCAATAGCAAGATTGCGCAACCATCGCTCATGGCCGATGCGTCGGATGGGGCTGCCAGCAAGCTTTTCCTCAAACTCTAATTGCGACCAGGCGAACAAATCGACCAGCGCGACATCATCCAGGCCATGACGCACAGCAAAATCTTCCTCTTCAGTTAATTTGGAAAATTTATTCCAAGGACAAATTAACTGGCAATCGTCGCATCCATAGACGCGATTGCCAATCAATGGACGCATGTCCTCTGGAATGCTACCTTTCAGTTCGATAGTTAGGTAGGAAATGCAACGCCTGGCATCCAGACGATACGGTGCGACGATCGCCTGCGTCGGACAGACATCAATACAACGCGTACAGCTGCCACAATAATTCTGAGCTGGTTGGTCCACCAGCAATGGCAGATCGGTATAAATTTCACCGAGAAAGAAGAAAGAACCCGCCTCACGCGTCAATAACAAAGTATGTTTTCCCCGCCAGCCCAGGCCGCTACGGCTGGCCCACTCGACTTCCATCACCGGCGCACTGTCGCTGAATACACGATAGCCGAACTCACCCACCTGCGTACGAATCCTGCCTGCCAGCTTCTGCAACCTGGCACGTACAACCTTGTGATAATCACGGCCAAGCGCGTAACGGGATATAAATGCCCGCTGGCCATTTCTGATTGCATGCCAGCTATTCTCCATCTCGACGGGTTTATTGTTCATGCGCACAGAAATCACACGCAGCGTACCGGGCACCAGCTCGGCGGGGCGAGTGCGCTTGATACCGTGTTTTGCCATATAATCCATCTCACCGTGGCAACCGGCTTCCAGCCACGCATTCAATCCATTTTCAGTGGCGACAGTATCAGCACTTGCATCGCTGATGTGTAACGCCTGAAAACCCAATTCACTTGCCCAATCCCGGATTAGACGAGTAAGCTGGGACCAGTCTTCTATCTGTTTATCTGGAGCTGTTTTTTGCATAACAAGCATCATACCGAAACCCACATCATCCCGCCCAGTCGCATCACCTTGGCAGATGATGACGCGACGCTGTTACTTGGCGCACAACTCGCCCCTTTATTGCATGGTGGGCTGGCCGTATTTCTGCATGGCGAGCTGGGTGCGGGCAAAACCACGCTAGTACGTGGCATGCTGCGCCACCTGGGACATTCCGGAAAAGTCAGAAGTCCCACCTATAATTTGGTTGAAATCTATAAAATTTCTAGGTTATACTTCTATCATTTTGATTTCTATAGATTCAACGACCCAAGTGAATGGGAGGATGCGGGTTTTCGGGAATACTTCAATCCGGATTCGGTTTGTCTGATTGAATGGCCTGAAAAAGCTGCGGGGCTTTTAGATTCACCTGATCTTGATATAACAATTGATTACGCCAGCCGCGGAAGAATAGCGACAATCAGGGCAAATACGGAGGCAGGAATACTATGTTTACAACACCAGCAAAATCCGAGGGTTCTCTGAACAGGCGTAATCATGGTGCTTCAATCCACACCGGATTACTGTTTTTCTGTCTGATTACAATACTGGCCACGCTATTCACCGGGGAAGTTCTCGCCAATAACACGATCAAAGCTGCCCGGTATTACGATGGCCCGGAGCATACACGCGTTACGCTGGAATCTGTTCAGCCTATCAACTTCTCGATCAATTTACAGGATTCATCCCGAGAGATCTTTCTTGATCTGGAGAATGTCGGTTCACATCCCGTTCTGGAAGCATTATCTTCAAAAGTCCATGCGCGTGACCGCCTGGTCAAATCCTTGCAATTAGAGCGTACCAGCCAGACAATAACCAGGCTGATCATTGCCTTAAAAGCAAACGTAGTTCCCAGAACCTTCGCCCTCAAACCAACGGGCCAATTTGCACACCGGCTAGTGCTGGATCTGTTTCCGCCCGATCTAGCTGCAGAAAATAAAAGTACTACGCACGATCCTATCCTGGCATTGCTGCGAGAAAAAAAACCAGGCACTATCTCTACCAAGAAACTTGTCGCCGCACCCATGCTTACTGCAGCAATCAGTCGCAAGCCTGACAGAAGACAGCCATTCATCATCGCCATCGATGCTGGTCATGGTGGCAAGGATCCTGGTGCAGTTGGCAGTCATGGCGCCCAGGAAAAGCACATCACCCTGTCCATCGCTAAAAAACTCAAAGCCAAACTGGACAAAGAACCCAACATCCGCGCCGTCCTGGTTCGTGATGGTGACCACTTTCTGTCTCTGGCAGAGCGTCGCACCAAGGCAAGGAAAGCCAATGCCGATCTCTTCGTCTCCATTCATGCCGATGCCGCACCACGCAAACAGGCGCACGGCTCTTCGGTGTATGCACTATCCGAGAACGGTGCCACTTCGACAACTGCCAGCTGGCTCGCAAAAAAGGAAAATGACGCCGACTTGATTGGTGGAATCACGCTGGATAAGCGAAATCATTATTTAAAGCAAACTTTACTAGATCTTTCGATGAAAGCCACAATTGATGAAAGCATCCGCCTGGCCAGCAATGTTTTGACCGAAATCAGCACCGTCAATCACCTGCACAAGAAAAATGTCGAGCAGGCGGGTTTTGCCGTCCTGAAATCACCAGACATTCCCTCTATTCTGATCGAAACCGCTTTTATCAGTAATAAAGCCGAAGAAAAAAAACTGAGTAGTGAGCGATATCAGCATCAACTAGCCGATGCCATATTATCGGGACTCAAGCGCCATCTCGCGAATCACCCTTGGCAGACTCGCACGGAGCTCGCCGGCGCTCAATAAGCCACTGCTGCGTTAAGCAGTAGTACAATCACCTGCAGAGAATATCTGACTACCTTCTTTTTATCTGACCATCAATAGCGCAACTCCAATCGATACCCCATCGCTTTGATCGCTTCAAGCCTGAATCGTCGTTGGATCAGAATTTCATGGTGAGCCGAAAATCCTGTTGTGACTGTATCTAGCGCTTCTGGCGCAAGATAATCCTGCGGGTGCAAAATCTGGCTCGCGACCACTCGATCGTTTACATCGGTCAAGCTGAGCAGCAATGCCGGCAATTCCTGGGGAAAGGGGGCGTGATTGCGTATAGTCGCCGTCAGGCTAATTTCATCCGTTGTATCAGTAGAGCTGAATTTCAGTTCCGAGGATTCTAGACTCAACAGGGACAATTGTCGTGGAAGCGCAATATCGCATTGCACGACAACACAATAATTTTCGAGAAGAGTGCGCCACGCAGGTGAAACAATAGCAACCTCACTGCGGTAGCCATGCATGATTTGCCATAGCAGTAAAGCCAACAAAATACAATTTGCTATTCTAAAACTATGGGAAGAGGGTCGGTACGTTGCAGGGGAATCAAGAAAATTAAACCCCTCTCCGGCATTATCAACAGTCCCTGCAGCAACTGTAGTTGGCTGTTTATCTTTCTCAATTGCAATCAGGGGAGTAATGGATGTTATCTGGGCATCAGCAGCAATAGACAGGGTTGACAAAGCATTGAAAATGCATCTACATTGCCCACAGCGCACCTTCCCATCCTGAGTCCGCAATTGCGCTACTGTCAAGCGAAAAACACTGTGGCAATTTGTGCAGCGTGTAATAAAGGTCATCTGGTGCGATCGGACAATTTCTCGCCTGTCAGCAATACCCAACCCTGATCACATGCCGCAATCTGCATCCTGCAACACTCGCTATAAATTTGCATGACTTCTTCAGCCTGTGCTTCCAGGATGCCAGAGAGCCCGATGCGTCCTCCAGGTTGCAAGGTTTTCATCAGGATCGGTGCCAGCATGATTAATGGGTTAGTGAGGATATTGGCAATCACCAGCGTGATCACGGGCGAAGTACTCACCGTGCCGATACAATCAGACGAGGAAAAATGACTACCAAATGATAAACGGCACATGTCACAGTGATTGATGGCTGCATTTTCTCGACTGGCCGTGATGGCGTTAGGATCAATATCAACCCCTGCGACTTGATTTGCACCCAGCTTAAGGGCGGCAATCGCCAAAATGCCAGAACCGCAACCATAATCCAGCACACTATCAGATGGCCGCACGGTTTTCTCCAGCCATTCGAGACATAACCGGGTAGTAGGATGACTACCTGTACCAAATGCAAGTCCTGGGTCCAGTTTCAGATTAATGGCAGCAGGATCTGGTGGCGCGTGCCAGGAGGGCACGATCCATAACCGCGACGAAATTTGAATCGGAGAAAATTGTGACTGGGTTAATCTGACCCAGTCCTGCTCCTGAATACTTGTTATGCAATAAGCAGGTTGTGCCGGAAGATTAGCCGACCGCATGACGGCTTGCATAATTGCCGCCACATCGCAATCAGGCTGGAGCAGAACCGTCAGCTCCGCCTGCTCCCAGAATCTCAGCAAAGGCGCGCCAGGCTCACCAAATAAAGGCTGCTCCTCAGCTGTTCCCGCTTCTGCATCGTGCACATCGACTGACAGCGCACCCAGTTCCAGCAGGCAGTCGCTAACAACATCAACCTGCAGCGCATCTACCCGAAAAGTCAGTGATAGCCAGGACATTAGCAACTACAATGCCATCTCAGGATTACAAGCCATCAACTATTTTTTGTTATATCTTGAGAGTTTTTGCTCGAGATAATGGATTGAAACAGCATCACTCAGTACATTACTATCCGACAATAGGTCCAAGTGTAACGGAATATTCGTTTTGATTCCTTCGATCACCATCTCTGATAATGCAATACGCATCCGTGCAATCGCCGCTTCCCGATCATCCCCATAAGCAATGATCTTGGCAATCATGGAATCATAATAAGGCGGCACCCGATAATTGTGATAGATGTGTGAATCCACCCTGATTCCTGGTCCACCCGGCGCATGGTACTGCGTAATCCGCCCGGCCGATGGGGTCAGCTTGTATGGATCTTCCGCGTTGATCCGGCATTCTATGGCGTGACCTCTAAAAACGATATCCTTCTGCCGCAAGGTCAGTTTCTCGCCAGCTGCCACATGAATTTGTGCTTGCACCAGATCAACACCTGTGATGGCCTCAGTCACCGGATGCTCCACCTGCAAGCGTGTATTCATTTCGATGAAGTAGAATTCATTGTTTTCATACAAAAATTCAAAAGTCCCCACGCCACGATAATTGATGCGAGAACACGCTTCCACACACCGCTCCCCGATTTTGTCGCGCAACCGCGGTGGGATCCCACGTGCCGGTGCCTCTTCGAGTATTTTCTGATGCCGCCGCTGCATGGAGCAATCTCGCTCTCCGAGATGCACCACGTTACCATACTCATCCGCCAGCACCTGGAACTCGATATGTCTTGGATTTTCCAGGTATTTCTCCGCATAAACAGTAGCATTACCGAATGCAGCATTTGCTTCATTGCGAGTTGTGATAACCGCATTAGAAAGCGCGGCTTCAGTATGCACAACGCGCATCCCACGCCCCCCCCCACCGCCAGCAGCTTTGATAATTACCGGATAGCCAATTTCCTTGACAATACGTTTGACTTCTTCCACCGATTCCGGCAAGGCGCCCTCCGACCCCGGTACGCAAGGTACCCCGGCCTGGCGCATGGCATTCTTAGCGCTGACCTTGTCACCCATTAACCGAATAGTTTCCGGCCGTGGACCAATGAAAAAGAAACCGCTCTTTTCCACTCTTTCGGCGAAATCAGCGTTTTCAGATAAAAAACCATAACCCGGATGAATAGCCTCGGCATCTGTGACCTCGGCAGCACTGATAATGGCCGGAACATTCAGATAGCTTTGCGCAGAAGCTGCCGGGCCGATACAGACTGATTCATCAGCCAGTTTGACATATTTAGCTTCTGCATCCGCTTCTGAATAAACCGCAACTGTCTTGATACCCATCTCGCGACAGGCGCGCTGGATCCGCAATGCAATTTCGCCACGATTGGCAATCAATATCTTTTCAAACATATTTGCAATAATGAGAGGTGACCTCAGGTAAATGGCTTAAAAATATTATCTGTATCGTTTATTCAATGACAAACAGCGGCTCACCATACTCAACCGGTTGTCCATTTTCCAGCAAAATGGCTTTGATCTTACCGTCTCGGTCAGCCTCAATTTCGTTCAGGAGTTTCATTGCTTCGATAATACATAAGGCATCACCCATCTTGACAGTCTGCCCGACTTCGACAAAAGGCTTAGCTCCCGGCGCTGAAGAACGATAAAACGTACCAACCATTGGTGATTTCACAAGATGCCCTGAAGGCAGACCAACAGACTCCGCAGGATCCAATTTCTCTGCGTCCTCAGCCATAGACGTCGCAGAAACAACCGCATTAATTTGCTGTGGCGCTACCGCTGCCGATTGCGTGTAGGTTATCGATTTACTAATTCGTACTTTTTCTTCACCTTCGGTAATCTCTAATTCGGTAATGCTATATTCTTCAACCAGCTCGATTAATTTTTTTAATTTTCTCAAATCCATATTTTTCTCCGAGATGCATTAGGGAAATTATTAAATCCTGTCCGGCAGGACACAATCATCAGTGGCTACTTTCCAGTGCAAATCTTAACGCAAGCTCATATCCAACCGCACCCAGGCCACTGATAACACCTACCGCAATATCAGAAAAACAGGATTTCCGGCGAAAAGCTTCACGCGCGTAGATATTGGAAAGATGTATCTCTATAAAGGGCAGTTGAGTAGCGGCAAGCGCATCTCGCAAAGCAATGCTGGTATGAGTCAGCCCGGCGGGATTGATAATAATGAAATCCGTGCCATCGCACATCGCAGCCTGTATCCGATCAATCAATTCATGCTCGGCATTGCTCTGCAATGTCGCCAACTGGATAGCAGCAGCCTGCGCCATTTCTATCAAATTCCTGTTAATATCTTCCAAGGTTGTACGCCCGTACACTTCGGGTTCGCGTACGCCCAGCAAATTCAAATTAGGTCCATGCATAACCAGGATTTTTGTCGCCATGCTGTTACTTGTTAACTGGTTGAATAAAAATGTGGCTTAACACCACGACTGAAATCAGTACCTGACTGGAAAGCTAGCTGACCATCATCTCAAATACAACTCACGGCAACGCAGCTACAAGCCATCAGCTTTTTTAATTAAAAATGAGCACGTCTCGGAATTATGGCCTGCAAACCTAATATTGTACAGATTTTTATGTATTTTCTCCGAAGTTAACGAAAGATATATAATTTAACTTCCTGAGCAGTTGTGATCACGGCATGAGTACATGCCTATCAAGTGGAAGAGTGTCGTGAAAAAGGATTTTATTGTAATCGGTGCCGGTATTATTGGCCTTACCATGACGGCCAGATTGCTCGAGGCCGGTGCTTCCGTCACTCTGCTGGAACGGAATACCGTTGGTAGCGAAGCATCTTGGGCGGGTGGCGGCATCTTGTCAACGTTATTCCCCTGGGATTATCCGGAAAGCGTGAACCAGCTGACAATGTACAGCACCTCACTCTACCCGCATTGGACTGCTGCGCTCGAGGCCCAAACCGGCATCGACCCCGAATACCAAGTTTGTGGACTACACATCCTGCATCCAGACGAGAATGATCAGGCAAGAGCACGAAACTGGTGTGCTGCCCACGCAGTTGCAATCAAGCCACACCCTCTTTTCCTGGATGAGGATGAACTGGTAAATACCAATAAATCTCGCTCAGACCAATCGACACATGCTACATTGTTTATGCCGAGCGTAGCACAAGTACGCAACCCGCGTTTATTGCGCGCATTAAAAATACGCATTGAGCAACTCCGTGGCGATATTGTCGAGCATTGCGAAGTATCTCGTTTGAACAGTCGTGATCTGAAGGTAACTGGATTACAGACTTCCCGTGGGCAGATAACCGGCGATCAGTACATTGTGGCTGCAGGTGCCTGGAGTAGCCAGTTACTTGGCGAGCACGCACTCAACCTTGATATTAGGCCAATTCGTGGTCAGATGCTGCTGTACAAACTCCCACAAAGCCCGATCCAATCTGTCCTTGCAGAACGAGCACATTACCTCATTCCTCGGCAGGATGGTCATATTCTTGTTGGCAGCACGACCGAAGATACGGGGTTCAACAAAAACACCACTATCAAAGCGCGTATCCAGTTATCTGACTGGGCAGGCAACCTGCTGCCGGCATTAAAAAATACGCTACCACTGCAACATTGGTCTGGCCTCAGACCCGCTAGCTACAGGGATATACCGACAATCAGCCGTCACCCCGTCCTCAAAAATCTTTATATTAACAGCGGACACTTCCGCTATGGTGTAACCATGGCGCCAGGCAGTGCTGAGATACTATTAAATGAGATTATAGAGCGCACGCAACCGTTCTCCATCTCCCCTTATCAGCAAGGATGGCAGCCTGTTATCCATTCACCTGCTATTAAGGGCGCCTCTAAGAATTCAGAGTTCTAAGCAATACTAAGCACCAGGCGCGAATAAAAAATGCTGACGCAGCATATGAATGATATGCAAGGGAACATTTTTTGTGCGTGACGAAATCTGAATTTTTAGAAATACTCTTAAATAAATCTATCCAGATTAAGTGGTTCAGTCTTAGGCAAGGGAAATGTCACCGACTCAACCACTCCATCCAATTCCTCTATAACCACTCCGTGATCGGTCTGACTGACAGCTATCTCCTCCAGTCTTTCCAATACTTGCCGAACTAATATTTCCGGTGCAGAGGCACCCGCAGTAATTCCTACGCAACGCTTATCTCTTAGCCAGCTCTCCTCCAGTTGCGCTGCCTGATCGACCATATACGCATCTACATTCGCATTGCGAGCAACCTCACACAAACGATTTGAATTCGAACTATTTGGTGAGCCCACTACAATAACCAGATCACATAGATTAACCATTTTCTTGACGGCATCCTGACGATTCTGTGTGGCATAGCAAATATCATTCTTTTTTGGACCGGTAATACCAGGAAAGCGCTGCTTCAGCGACTCAACAACCCTGGCAGCATCATCCATGGATAAAGTGGTCTGCGTAACGTAAGTCAAATTATTTTCATCCTTAACTTGCAGGCTGGCAACATCATTAGTTGTTTCCACAAGGTAAATCAGACCTTTGTCTTTTTCAATCTGTCCCATAGTTCCTTCAACCTCGGGGTGTCCCTGATGGCCGATCATGATAATTTCCTTTCCCTCCCGGCTCATTTTGGCGACCTCGACATGCACCTTGGTTACGAGTGGACAAGTCGCATCAAATATTTTTAGTTCACGCTTGGCCGCCTCTCTGCGCACTTCATTGGAAACACCATGTGCACTAAAAATCAGAATGCTGCCTTCGGGCACCTCATGCAAATCCTCTACAAAAACTGCTCCCTTCTGCTCCAGACCCTCAACAACAAAACGATTATGCACGACTTCATGCCGCACATAGATCGGCGCCCCATGCATCTCCAGTGCGCGCTCTACAATTTCAATGGCACGGTCAACTCCCGCACAGAATCCTCTGGGATTTGCCAGCAGAACCTTGATCATTGGATTAACTCCCCATAAATTCGCCAAGAAAAGTACGTGTTAAACCAAGTTTATCCCAGCCCGGATACACGCACACAAAAACAGATGCAATTATACGTCGGGAGCCACCCCCAAGAACACTGAGATCTGAAAATTATTAAAATCCCGCAAATTTGTATTACACAGATCGGCACGCGCTGATCAAAAATACAACTCACCCCCTGCCCAATGCTCCCACCACCAACCTGTGTAAAGCTAAAGACAATCCAGACCAAGCCGTTACAGTATGAAAATTTCAAGGGATGAAATCATCATGCTGGTATCAATCGGTTATATCGTTGTCATAATATCTGTATTTGGTGGCTTTGCTCTGGCCGGTGGTCATTTAGGATCGCTGGTTCAACCGGTCGAATTACTGATGATTGGCGGAGGAGCGTTGGGCGCGTTCATCGTTGGAAATTCCGGCAAGGCAATTAAAGCGACGCTCACCGCACTGCCACAAATATTCAAAGGTGCAAAATATACCAAAGATGTCTATATGGAGCTAATGACACTGCTCTATGAAATACTGGGAAAAATTCGCAAGGAAGGCTTGATGTCAATCGAAGCAGACGTGGATGATCCTGATAAAAGTCCACTTTTCACAAAATACCCAAAAATCTTATCAGATCATCATGTCATCGAATTTATTACGGATTATCTACGCCTGATGGTTGGCGGCAATCTGAATCCAATGGAAATTGAAAATCTGATGGATGGTGAAATTGAAACGCATCATCAGGAAGGTGAAGTGCCCGTTCATGTTATCAGCAAACTCGGTGACGGCCTGCCTGCTTTCGGCATTGTTGCAGCGGTCATGGGGGTAGTACATACAATGGAATCAGTTGGTATACCTCCTGCTGAACTGGGTAAATTGATTGCTGCAGCGTTAGTTGGAACCTTTTTGGGCATTCTGCTTGCCTACGGCTTTATTGGCCCACTGGCCAGCCGTCTGGAACAAAGATTGCATGAGTCAAGCAAATTGTTTGAATGTATCAAAGTTACTCTGTTAGCAAATCTCAATGGCTACGCACCGGCGCTTGCCGTCGAATTTGGCAGGAAAGTATTGTTTTCTACCGAGCGGCCCTCTTTCATCGAGCTGGAAAGCCACGTCAAACAAAGCAAGGCAAAGTAGCTACACCGCAACTTTAAACCGGACTGCAAATGGCTGAAAATCTCACACAAAAACCTATTGTCATCAAACGTATCAAGAAAGTTACCGCCGTGCATCATGGCGGCGCATGGAAAATCGCTTACGCCGACTTTGTGACGGCAATGATGGCTTTCTTTTTGCTGATGTGGCTATTAGGCTCCACCACGCAAGGCGATAAGGAAGGTATCGCAGATTATTTCAAAACACCGCTGAAAGTTGCTTTACAAGGCGGAGATACCAGTGGCGACAGCTCCAGCATTCTCAAAGGTGGCGGAGAAGATCTGACGCGACAAACAGGGCAGCGTAAACGTGCTGACTTCGAGAACCTGAAACAGTCGGTTGATCTCAAAGCGGCACTGGCATTGCAGGAACGCATCGAGTTGCAGCAGCTCAAGAAACTAAAAAAGAAGATCGAGCGTTCCATTGAAAATAATCCTGCGCTCAAAAATTATAAGGCGCAACTTTTACTGGACATCACTTCAGAAGGACTACGCATTCAGATCGTTGATGAGCGGAACAGACCTATGTTCGCGATTGGCAAGGCTGAACTCCAGCCCTACACACGCGAAATTCTTCGTGAAATAGGCAAAACACTTAACGACGTGAGCAACAAGGTCAGCCTTTCCGGACACACCGATGCCACACCCTATCCCAGCGGGGAAAAAAGCTACAGCAACTGGGAGTTATCTGCAGATCGCGCCAATGCTTCTCGACGCGAACTGATCGCCGGCGGAATGCATCCTGAAAAAATGCTGCGCGTAGTTGGTTTATCTTCAGCGGTACTGTTTGACAAGAATGATCCATACAATTCATTCAACCGCCGCATCAGCATTATTGTCATGAACAAGAAAGCAGAAGAGTCCATCAATCGTGAAAACCAGAGCATGGAGATACAGCACTCGGGTGAGATTGATCCGGCGATCATCAAACAAAACACGCAGCTCCAGCAATAACCGGCAACATCAAACCGTGACCTTGAATCATTCAGTCATAAAAGCTATCGCCGTACAACTGGCCAGCCTGACAATCACAGCACTGGCTGTCACCTTGCTGCCATGGAGCATCAGCTGGTTTCAGGCAGCAGGGTTACAGGGTGGTATTGCCGCTATGATCAGTTTCTGCTTGCCCGCGACACCGTATTGGTGGCGGCTCATTCATCTGGCTTTTGTGCCAACGCTGCTCGTAGCCTCATTATTACAATTACCTCCTTACTGGTATCTGATCGGATTTATCATCCTGGCATTGATTTTTGGCAGAATTTATCGCACACAGGTTCCACTTTTCTTATCCAGTCAGCAAACTATTCGTGCGCTTGCTGAATTACTCCCGCAAAAACAACCCTTCAGCATGGTTGATCTTGGCTCCGGTTGTGGAGGAGTGATTTGCAAACTGGCCAAGGTTCTACCTAATGGCCGCTATGACGGTGTTGAGACCGCGATTCTCCCCTGCTGGATTGGCAAACTTAGAGTTCGTCTATTTCACCAGGCCTGCCGGTTTCGCTGGAAAAACATCTGGCAACATAACCTGAGTTCCTACGATGTGGTCTATGCCTATCTTTCCCCTGTGCCTATGCCTGACTTATGGCAAAAGGTTACCCAGGAAATGCGCCCAGGCAGTCTATTTATCAGCAACACCTTCTCTGTACCGGGCGTCACACCTGATTACAGTATTGCTCTCAATGATTTCAGCGGCTCCGCACTGCATGTGTGGAAAATAAAGTGATAGGACAATAATGGATTTCCACCGGATTAGTTGAATTTGAAAAACGCCACTCCCATCGTTTCACTCGCACTCGATGCAGCCAGCTGAACACCAGTTTCATCCAAAATACTCAAAAAACTACCGACACTAAAACAAATTTGCCCGTCCGCCACAGGCACATAAACACGTGCGCTCTGAATTTCATCTGGTATATTTCAGACAAACCCGCTCATTCCCGGGAACAAGTTTATTTTTCAAAACAGGACTTTTATTCCTGCCGCCGCTTTCACTTCTGAAATATACTCTTTGCTAGTCAGATTTTTGCGGTTATATTCTTTATTTATCAATAAATACAAATGGTTGTATCTCATAGAAACCAAAATTATATGAACAGGCAGTATATGAGGGATTTATAAATTTCAGATGATTGGCCTGCACCATGTACAACCACATCACAGTTAAATCTCAGCGATACCTATTCTCCCCTTCAGAGAGTTTTTTGGTCTTTAATAGCATCCGGCAGATTCCACAAAAAACGCCCGGAGTTCAGCAATTGCTTCCGCAATAACTCCCAGTCCTGCGCTTTGTTTCTGGCCGTCTGGCAGCGCAGCAGGCGCACGCGCAGGGCCGTGTCCTGCTGCGCAAGAATGGCTGCCCAGAGAGCATCCTCAACGTTGTAGCGCCGGTTTTCCTTGAGACAAAGTGGAATAATGCACTGAACCGGTACTGCCAGATCAGTGGCAACTGTCTCTACCACCGCGCGAATGTTGCTGGCCTTGATATTGGTTTCATCATTGAGATCATAAGGCGGATGCCACTCGTTGAAGGGCCGCAACAGATCGATATGGCTCACGGCAACCAGCAGTGGCGGCGGGCGACGATGCAGATGCGTGGTCTGATGAATACGCAATGTGTCCAGCAGGCTACGTTCACCTTGTCGATCAGGGCGGTTGGCGGCGGTGACCCAGATGATCAGATCTGCCTCCAGCGCGATCTGCAGCATTTTCTGCTCATCAAAATGGACGCTGTCGATACCAGGACTATCGAATATCAACGCCTGCGTCAGTCCTTCGTGCATCAGCAAGGCTGGTGCATACAGAGAAGTCGTACCGGGCAGCACATCGGTAGCTGCAAACAACTTTCCGTAGAGCGCGTTGATTAGACAGGATTTCCCGGTATTGCTTCTTCCTAACACTAGAATGCGCAGCGGCTCTTCTTCCACAACGGTCTGTGTTTGCCTGACCCGCTCCAGGTCTTCGCGGGATGACGCAGTGGACGATAGATCGGCAGGCTCGGCCTCTGCTGCTGCAAGCGGCTGATGACCGCTGTAAAGATCGATTGCGTAGTAACCCACCTTGCGGATATACGCGCGCAGAAACCAGCGGTGAAATTCACTGCGCGCAAGACCAAAGCTGCGCTCGCGAAAATAACGCCAGAATTCACCAAGCAACGCATTAATGGGATTGACCGCCACTCTGCCGACTCGGTAGAAGTTGTAGAACTTCTCCGCTCGCGTTTTCCAGCGATTCGCCTGCAGGCAGTCCCCGATGGTCAGACGGTGGCTGAAGGGGATCGTGTTGACCACGTCCTGACGCAGATCGCGGCTGGCCTGCTCGATGATCAGCAATGTGTGCGGCACGGTCAACTCCAGTATCGGCCGTTCAGCCTGCGGAAAATAGCAACGTGCCACCGTATCCAGGGTACGTTTACCCAGCGCCATCACCCAGTCGAGATTATCCAACGGCCAATCCTCCGGATTACAGTTGTCCGCGAGCTGCTCAATCTGTTGCCAGACTTCGCTGGCGCGCGGCGACCAGTCGGAGTTGGCCTCAGTCAGTAATGTATTCAAGGTTGCGCGATTGCGCCGTGCTGCCCAGAACTGCAAACCATAGGCTATCGCACCACAAACCGCCACGACTGCGAACCAGATCAGCAGATAGCCGTGCTGCCAAAGCCACCAGATACCCAGGCCAAGTGTCGCCAGCGTTGGCAGAAAAAATAACGCCAGAGCAGTCAATTGCAACGGGCTGACCCATTTGCGCCAGAAATTCATTCTTTGGCATTCCTGTCGACGGTCGTACGCAACCGCTCAGACAGAATGACGCGACCAGCTTCAAGCGATTCGGCATAAATACGCCGCAGCATTTCCGGATCAACGTTCAGACCCTGCTTACGCTGCTCAAAGAAATAGATCGACGCCTTGCCGAGCGCATACGTTGCCGCACCGCTGGCGCCCGCTCCCCAGGCCGCACCCACTGTCTGACCGACAAACGGGATCAATTTTGTGAGAGTACGGCCGACCATTTTGCTTAAATAGGCGGTTGCCACGCCGGTACCGAGCAAGCCAACGAATTCACTGACGGCACGACTATCCCAGCGTTGCCGGTACAATACGGCGAGGCTGTGCAGCAATTTTGCCTGTAGCGCGGTAACCGCCACCAGATCGACCACTGGCAGTGCACCCAGCCCGGCAGCTGCAAACGCATAACCAACAGTCTGCTGATGTGCGGCGCGCGCGTACAAATCACGCACCGCCTGCTCCCCGCTGAGCTGTTGTTGCAAACCTAATGGCAACAATGCCTCAATAGCCTGCCACAATGCTTCCAGACCATAGTTCGACGGCACCAATCCATCTTCCGGCAAGGTGAGATCAACAGGAACCCAATACACTGGCGCATCGCCAGAAAGGCTGGCTGCCGCCGCACGTTGCGCAAGCAATGCGCGCCTCAATTCAGATGGAATCGATTCTGGCCAGGGCTTCAGCGCATAGGGCCACGGCAGAATGTGTCCGGTTGCCTCAGGATAAAGCTCGTGCAGACTGGTCTGTACTATCAGCAACGGCCATTGTGGATGCTGGCGGCGGATATCACCGACGACGGATAAAATCTCCTGCTGCTCGATATCTGCGGCTTTCATCACCACCAGCAGTAAATGTGCCTGCTGGTCACAATATTCGATATCCTCGGCAGGATCGTAATCCACCTCGCCAATTCCGCGGGTATCGAGAAAACGTACAATGGGAGCAGTTTCCGGAAAATCATAAAAGCGAGAATGACGGGTACAAGGCTGAAAACCATTGCCGATCTGCGCAGTCTCACTGCCGGTCAACGCCCGGATAATCGAAGTTTTTCCAGATTGCGTCTTGCCCAGCAGCCATAACACTGGTGGCGGCAGCTGCTGCCGCGCCGCTCGCAGCGACGCTTCCAGCTCGCCCTCATCCACCGCAGGCTGCAACAGCAGTGACTGCAATTTTCCCCACTGCTCCTGCCAGTTCCTGAAGTAATCGAGGTAACTCAACCGCAACTCCCGAAAGAAAATAAGAAATCAGTCAATCTCTTTGACTCAGTAATTTCATCGTGCGGTACCGAAGGTATCGCCACGGCTTATTTCCGAAGGTTACAGCATAATCGGAGGCGCGCTCGCACCACCGCGGCAACCTTAGCCTCAACTTCTTGGGCGCTGATGTCAGTACGCGTTTTAGCTCCCGCGATAAACATTGTTGAATCTATTTCTGCAATGAAGTCGAGGATGTATTCCGGCTGTTCGGTACCCAGCTTATAGTATATCTGGAACTGCCCCTTGACGGACTTGAGCCACTTCAAGGCAGCGCGTAAAGCCATCAAACAGCATCTGTCTGATACAGACTGACCACAAGCACCGTTTCCCGGAAATGATGGGCCGTCTGGCCTGCTGTAACAGTGTAGTGATACCTCTCGCTAATCAAAATTAGATTTAGGGGGGATGCGATAACCGGCTGATTTGTTTATAATCAGTCCATGCCAAATCGTTATCACCTAACGCAACAAGAACTCGATGAGCTGGAATACGAGCATTGCCATACCAGCGACCAGCGGTATGCGGATCGAATCAAGGGCGTGTACTTGCTCGGCAGTGGCTGGCCAGTCGGTCGAGCCGAGCGGATTCCCATCCTCTGTGACAACGCCCGTTACTACCATACCCGGTTAGTGAAGGACTACCTGGCGAATTCCAGAATCGAACTTGTTTTCCTGCCGCCTTATTTTCCTACCGCCTTATGCCCCAACCTTCATTGACACCCCTTCAGTATTTACTGGTTGCCGGTCTGTTGCTAATTGTCGCACTGTTACTGCTCGGACTGATGCTGTTTCATGCGGAGATCCTGGTGCGCCTGGGATTGATAGGCAATCTCTGGTATTTCATGCTTTTGGCAATGGGATTGGCTGTGGCAGTGTTTTCTAATCTGGGACTCAAGTCTTATAGCCGTTACACAGGCAAGGTATTCGGCGGCATGCTAGAGCTGGGCGGGCCAGCGGTGCTTATGCTGGTAATCGTGGGACTGGGTTTCAAGTTCGTAGAACCCCCTCTGGCCCGCTTTGATCTGACGGTTTTCGTGCATGGCGAGGCCGGACCACAAGCCATCGTTTTGCGTAATCAGGGCGCCCTGTTGCTTGACCTGGGTGCCGACCGGCGCCGCGAGACAATTGGCGACAAGGGGGAAGTACGCTTTGTTGGCATCCCTAACGACCAGCGGGGCAGGACAGTACCGGTTTCCCTGGAAGCGGAGGGATATGAGCTCGTCGATCCAAAAGCCGGGGTGAGGCTATCTGCGGAAACTGCCTATCTCGCGGTGCGCCCGGCCTCCCTGCAGCTTAGCGGCCGGGTGCAGGATGAAAAAGGCAGAGCGGTGCCTGGCGCGAAATTACGGCTGTCGACTTATACCGCTCGATCAATGGAAGACGGCTGGTTCAGCTTCAAGGTTCCAAGCAATCTTCCCATAAGCGAACGGACATTGTATGTTACTGCACCCGGTTTCGAACCATCCCATCTCCAGATAACGCCGGGGGCTAATCAGCTTACGGTGGTACTAGAAAAAGAATATATTGAACGAGTCCACCAATACACAATAAGGTAAGTCGCATGCACCCTATCCAGGTTTGGCCATTGGCGCTTGTCGTATTTCTCCACGCATCCTCTGCATGGGCAGCGGCCACGCTCATGGGTGTGGTACGAGAAAACCAGTTGGGCGGAGATCTGGTCAGGAATGTTTCGGTAAGCGCCCTGGGAGCTAACCCCGTGGTAACCGGCGCCGATGGCCAGTTTGTGCTGCACTTCCCGCAACGCAAGCCAGGTGAAAACGTGAGCATTGGCGTATCACGTAATGGCTGGGTCGTTGTCAACGACATTCAACTCAATCGCGCCCTTCCTGCAAACGCGTCGCAAAGCCCCCTGGAAATCCTGATAGCAAAGGCAGCGGAACGCGAGACATGGGCGCTGCAGTTCTACCGGTTGCAAGGTGAACGCGTCGTGGATGCGCGCTACAAAAAGGAGCTGGCGGCGGCAGGCTTGGAAGAACGTGCGCGCCTGCTGCGCGAACATGACCAAGCCCGCGCACAGGCGGATGAGCTGGCACGCCAGTTGGCGACCCGTCCTGCGGGCAGCGGAGGCGAAGACTACCAGAAGGCAGCATCGCTGTTTCTCGATGGCAAGATCAATAAAGCCCTGGAAATCCTGAGCGAGGAGCGATTGAAGCAGCAGGGGGCGGATGCGAAAAAGCTGCACGAAGATACCATGCGCAGCTGGCTGCTGCGCGGGCAGTTGCTGGCGGTGAAGTTTGATTTTGACGGGGCCACCCGTGCCTATGACGAAGCGGTGGCGTTTGCTCCCAGCTCTTACGAGGCCTGGTTTGCTTATTCATTTTTCCATCAGAGACAGAACCATTTCAAGGAATCCCACTGGGGGTATAAAGAAGCGCTCAGTCTTGCTCGTGCAAGTGGCAAGAAGGAAGTTGTGGCGAGGGCCCTCAACAACCTGGGCAACCTGCACGGCGATGAGAAACGCATGGCGGAGGCGCGGAAAGCCTATAAGGAAGCGTTGAAAATCCGATGCGCTCTGGCGCAGCAGAACTCGAACGTCTACTTGCCAGATCTAGCGGTGACCCTCAATAACCTGGGCGTCCTGCACCGCGATGAGAACCGCATGGCGGAGGCGCGGGGCGTTTTTAAGGAAGCGTTGAAAATCCAACGCGATCTGGCGCAGCAGAACCCGGACGTCTACTTGCCCGCTGTGGCAACGACCCTCAACAACCTGGGCCTCCTGCACTACGCCGAGAACCGCATGGCGGAGGCGCGGGACGTTTTTAAGGAAGCGTTGAAAATCCAACGCGATCTGGCGCAGCAGAACCCGGACGTCTACTTGCCCGCTGTGGCAACGACCCTCAACAACCTGGGCCTCCTGCACTACGCCGAGAACCGCATGGCGGAGGCGCGGAAGGCCTATAAGGAAGCGTTGAAAATTTATCGCACCTTCGCCCAAGTCGCTCCCGCCGCTTATGAGCCTGATGTCCGTCGCGTTCAGACCAACCTCGACGCACTGCCTTGATGCCTATAAGGGGTGCTTCCACAGGACCTTTTATAGACTCGATTAGAAAACAATTTAAAGGGAGTTTTAGAGTGAAGCTTATTGATTGCATCTAATCAGATTAAATAATACCTGCCAAGCCACATATTACACTTTGCATTATGTAAGGAAAGCACTCATAAGCCGACTAATCACCTAAAGCGGTAATAGAAAAAGATGCTTCTAAAAATTTCCGTTTACATGCACCCCGTGTCGTTTCACCACAATTAACGGCCTGCCGCATAATTCTGACAAAAGTCATTCCCGACTGAGGAGTAGCGATGATAAACAATGTAGCAGGACGAAATATTTGCAGTGATTTCAAGCTCGCCACAACCTGTGAATGGCTGGTTACCAATGCCATCGGCGGGTATGCTTCCGGCACAATTTGCGATACCAATACACGGCGTTATCACGGCTTGTTAATAGCTGCATTTTCGCCACCCGTCGCGCGCACCCTTCTGGTTGGCGCGCTCGATGTCACCGTACATTACGCGAATGAATCGTATCAATTGCCTACCCATGAATTTGTTGACGGTACGGTCGATCCACATGGTTATCTGTTGCTTGAGTCCTTTCATCTTGATGATGGTATACCCGTTTGGCGTTATGCGATACGTGACGCTTTGATTGAGAAACGGATAATGATGTCACCTGGCAAGAACACTACTTATGTGCATTTTACGGTACTGCGCGCCAGCTCTGGACTTGACATCGAAATGATGCCACTATGCACTTATCGCGATTATCACAGCCAGAGTCATGGCGAATGGGATATGGACATACGTGAGATTGTAAATGGTATTGAAGTAGCCGCTTTCTCCCGCGCGCATCACTACCGGATAACCTGTGTTGACGCCGAGTTTAAACGCGACCCCGCCTGGTACTGGAATTTCAAACACCGCGCAGAAAGTGAGCGTGGTTTGGATGATAACGAAGATCTATTCCGGCCAGGCTACTTTATGCTAAGCCTGGAACCCGGTGCGCAGACAACCGTCGTGTTATCCGCCGAATCTGCGCCACCTGAAGATTTCCTGAACGTACAGGCGAATGTCCGCAAGCAACAGACAGCGCAGCTTGCCGCCCTCCCCCATGATGCGCCCGGTTGGATCGGTCAACTGGCATTGGCAGCGGATCAGTTTATTGTTGAGCGCCACCTCGATGGCAAACCCGCCGGAAAAACGATTATTGCTGGTTATCCCTGGTTCAGCGATTGGGGACGCGATACCATGATCGCACTGCCTGGATTGACGCTTACAACCGGGCGTTTTGATGTGGCTGCCAGTATTTTGCGCACATTTTCTCAATATGTCAGCGAGGGCATGCTGCCCAACCGTTTTCCAGACAGCGCAAAAGCGCCGGAATACAATACGGTGGATGCGGCGCTGTGGTATTTCCAGGCAATCCATGCCTACACGCAGTTCAGTGGCGACCTGACGCTGGCAGCCGAACTTTATCCCACGCTGGGGGACATTATCGACTGGCATCAACGCGGAACACGCTACGGAATCAAGGTTGATAGCCGGGATGGACTGCTGGCCGCCGGCGAAGCGGGTGTGCAATTGACTTGGATGGATGCCAAAATCGGCGACTGGGTCGTCACGCCACGGATTGGCAAGGCAGTTGAAGTGAACGCGCTTTGGTATAACGCCTTACAGATCATGGCCACCTTTGCCGCCGATTTTGACACTTATGCACGAAAGACCGACTACCAGTATGCGGCCTCGCAGGTTAAGACGGGTTTTCAGCGCTTCTGGAATGATATGCGCGGTTGCCTTTACGACGTAATTGATGGCCCTGAAGGTAAGCCTGACCACGATGGACGGAATGCTGATGATCGCTTGCGACCCAATCAATTGTTTGCGGTTTCTCTGCCACACAGTCCGCTGGAAGCCGCACAGCAAAAATCGATCGTCGATATATGCGCCCGTGAGTTGCTGACCTCCCATGGGCTGCGCAGCCTGGCGCGTGGCGAACCTGGTTACGCACCGCGTTATCAGGGTAACCCATTGCAACGCGATAACGCCTATCACCAAGGCACGGTATGGGCATGGCTGATCGGGCCATTTATCGACGCACATTTCCGTGTTTATCAAAATAAAACGATCGCCGAATCTTTTTTGCAACCTCTTGCGCTGCATTTGTCGACAAGCTGTGTCGGCAATATCAGCGAAATCTTCGATGCCGAACCGCCTTTCGCCGCGCGTGGCTGTATCGCCCAGGCATGGAGTGTGGCCGAGGTGTTGCGTGCCTGGCTGAATCTACAAACCCACGAAACTACGTTGCAATTAAGCCATCACGATGGACGCAGCAATGTCAGAAAAAATAATTAAGACAACTGCTGTCAAAAAAATCAAAAAGCTCGGTGCAGAAGGCCTGCGTATGCAGGCACGAAACACCAAAAATACTGCCTGGGATCATTGGGGGCCTTACCTGAGTGAACGGCAATGGGGCACTGTACGTGAAGATTACAGCGCCCACGGTGAGGCATGGGAATACTTTCCTCACGATCACGCACGCAGCCGCGCCTACCGTTGGGGTGAGGACGGGATCGCCGGATTCAGTGACGATAAACAGCGCCTCTGTCTCGCGCTGGCGTTATGGAATGGCCAGGATACTATCCTGAAAGAGCGGTTATTTGGCCTGACCAACAACGAAGCCAATCACGGTGAAGACGTCAAGGAAATTTATTACTACCTGGATGCGACGCCGAGTCATTCCTATCTGAAGATGCTCTACAAATATCCGCAAGCTCAATTTCCTTATGCGCATCTCGCCGAAGAGAACCGACGACGTGGGAAAGACCAGCCAGAATATGAATTGATGGATACGGGTATCTTCGATGACGATCGTTATTTCGATGTATTCGTTGAATACGCCAAGGCCGATGTCGATGATATTCTGATGCAAATCACGGTGCATAACCGCAGTACCGAGGACGCACCGCTGCATGTGCTCCCGCAAATCTGGTTCCGTAATACCTGGGCGTGGGATCATGGCGCCACGCGACCGAAAATTTATGCCAAAGCACATCAGCATATTATTGCCGAACATCCGGCACTGACTGAATACCATTGCTACCTGGAAGGTCAGCCGGAACTGTTATTCTGTGAGAATGACACCAATGTGCAACGCCTGTACAACACACCGGCAACCGGTTATTTCAAAGACGCCTTCCATCAATACATTGTCGATGGCCATCCGCAAGCGGTGAATCCTGAACAAACCGGCACCAAAGCAGCGGCACACTACGTTTTTACCATCCCCGCGCAGGACAAAATCGAAGTGCAGCTACGATTGACCAAAGCGGATTCAGCAAAACCCTTTAACGATTTTGCAAAAATCATGCAAAAACGCCGCGCAGAGGCCGATGCGTTCTATGCTGATCTCCAGCAAGACTTGACGGACGCCGACGACAAACTGATTCAGCGTCAGGCATTGGCCGGCATGATCTGGAACAAACAGTTCTATTACTACGACGTGCCCCGCTGGCTCGAAGGTGACCCCACCATGCCGCCGCCACCAACCGAACGCTGCCACGGCCGCAACCACGAATGGTCCCATCTCAATAACGCCGACATCATCTCCATGCCGGATAAATGGGAATACCCTTGGTATGCGGCATGGGATCTGGCTTTTCATTGTGTTGCACTGGCAATGGTTGATTTACAGTTTGCCAAGAATCAGTTACTGCTGATAACACGCGCCTGGTATATGCACCCTAACGGCCAGATACCAGCCTACGAGTGGGCTTTCGGTGATGTCAATCCGCCCGTGCATGCCTGGGCGGTGTGGGAAGTCTACAAGGCAGAACGTGATGCCAGCAACGGCAAAGGTGATTTGGCCTTTCTCGAACGCTCCCTGCACAAACTGCTGCTCAATTTCACCTGGTGGGTTAACCGCAAAGATATCGATGACAACAATATTTTTCAGGGCGGATTTCTCGGGCTGGATAACATCGGGGTGTTTGATCGCGGCGCACCATTGCCGACAGGCGAGTACATTAATCAGGCCGACGGGACGGGCTGGATGGCTATGTATTGCCTCAACCTCATGCGTATTTCATTAGAACTGGCACAATATAATCGTGTCTACGAGGACATCGCCACCAAATTCTTCGAACATTTTTTGTATATCGCTGCGGCGATGGATAATATCGGTGATCAAGGTGTCGGGCTATGGGACGTGAATGATCAATTTTTCTATGACGTATTACGCTTTCCAAGCGGAGAAAAAATGCCGCTTAAAGTACGCTCCATGGTCGGTCTGATCCCGCTCTGTGCGGTTGAAATTCTCGACCCCGAATTGCTGGACAAACTACCGGATTTTAAACAGCGGCTGGAGTGGTTTTTGGCGCATCATCCCGGCTTATGTGCTTTGGTATCACGCTGGTATGAACCCGGAGAGGGTAATCTCCGCCTGCTATCCCTGTTGCACGGGCATCGTATGAAGCAGCTGCTGAAGCGCATGCTCGACGAGACCGAATTTTTATCTGATTACGGCATACGCTCACTCTCCCGTGCACACATGGAAAGCCCTTACGTATTTGACTGCATGAATAACCCGCTCAGCGTCCAATATCAGCCAGCGGAATCGGAGTCGGGATTGTTTGGTGGCAACTCTAACTGGCGCGGCCCCATCTGGTTTCCGGTGAATTATTTATTAGTAACTTCGCTGCGCCGCTTTGCTGAGTATTATGGGCCGGAATTCAAAATCGAATACCCAACCGGTTCAGGACTATTCATTTCCATCGATGAGGTGGCAGACGCAGTAGCCAACCGCCTCATTCGGCTATTTCGGCGTGACGGCGAAGGTCGCCGCCCCATTTTCGGCACGCTGGAGAAATTCCAGATAGATCCGCACTTCCGCGATCATCTCCTGTTTTACGAATATTTCCACGGCGACAACGGACGTGGTGTCGGTGCTTCGCACCAGACGGGATGGACAGGATTGATTGCCAGACTGTTGCAACCGAATCGACGTGGTCAGGAGCAAGAAAATGAACACAAAAATCATCTCCACGATAACCCGTAGTTTAGAAAACGCAATCTGCCGAGGTAATCGATGGCTGCATGCGGGTAACTTATTACAGCTCCTAAGAATGACTGGCTGACATGATGCGTACTCTCGTCATTGATATCGGTGGAACCCACGTCAAAGTTCTCGTGAGTGAACAAACGGCTCATCGTGAGTTTTCTTCCGGGCCAACATTAACACCCAGGCAGATGGTCACACGCGTGAAAAAGCTCACTAACGACTGGCAATATGATGTCATATCCATCGGCTATCCCGGCCAGGTGCGACACAATCAGCCACTAGCGGAACCCCACAACCTGGCAACCGGTTGGGTATCGTTCGACTTTGAGCGCGCACTCAAACGACCAGTCAAGATTATCAATGATGCAGCCATGCAGGCATTAGGCAGTTTTCACGGTAGCAAGATGCTATTTCTTGGACTGGGCACTGGGCTTGGCTCTGCTTTGATTATGGACGGTGTCATCGTACCGATGGAGTTGGCCCATTTGCCTTACAAGAAGGGTACATTCGAGGATTATGTAGGCACCCATGCGCTGGAGCGTATGGGTAAAAAGAAATGGCGCAAACAGGTTGCCGATGTAATCGAGCGATTAACCGCAGCTCTTCTGCCCGATGAGACCGTGCTTGGGGGCGGCAATATCAGGAATCTGAAAAGACTACCAGCTGGCTGCCGGAGAGGTGACAATACCAATGCATTCACGGGGGGCTTTCGCCTTTGGGAAACCTGACAAAATGTTAAACAACCCAGGGCAATATGGCAGGAAAAAATTTTTTCAATTGTCATTTCAATTAAAACAAGGATATTTATGCAAATCGCAATGGTAGGTTTAGGGCGTATGGGCGCCAATATGGTGCAACGATTAACGCAGAAAGGCCACGAGTGTGTGGTGTACGATGCCAATACCGATGCCGTCAAAAAACTCACCGCTCCCGGCGTAATTGGCGCGGCATCACCGGAAGATCTGGTCGCCCGACTGGCTAAGCCGCGTTCAATCTGGCTGATGATTCCCGCAGCGCGAGTGGATCAATTCCTGACTGAACTTACTCCCCTTCTCGACGAAGGCGATATTGTCATCGATGGCGGCAATTCGCATTATCACGATGACATCCGGCGTAGTCACGAATTGAAACAGCATGGCATTCATTATCTGGATATTGGCACAAGCGGCGGCATTACCGGTTTGCAGAACGGCTATTGCCTGATGATCGGCGGTGATCAGACAATAGCACAACAACTCACGCCAATCTTCGAAGCACTTGCACCTGGAATCGATGCAGCTTCGCCCACGCCAGGCCGGCAATTAGGCGCCAGCACGGCTGAACAAGGCTATCTCTATTGCGGACAGCATGGTGCGGGTCATTTTGTCAAGATGGTGCACAACGGCATTGAATATGGCGTCATGGCCGCCTATGCCGAAGGCATGAATATTCTACATCATGCAAACATCGGCAAGCGCGCCCATGATATCGACGCCGAAACCACTCCGCTTCGCAACCCGGAATATTACCAGTATGACCTGAATTTGGCAGAAATAGCTGAAGTCTGGCGCCGAGGTAGCGTGATTCGTTCATGGCTGCTGGACCTCACCGCGAGGGCCATGCTGTCTGATCCTGATTTAAAGGATTTCTCCGGTCGCGTGTCTGATTCAGGAGAAGGACGCTGGACACTTGAGGCAGCTATTGACCAGGCCGTGCCCGTACCGGTTTTGAGTGCCGCACTTTATGAGCGCTTCAGCTCGCGTGGTGATGCAGATTTCGCCAATAAGATATTGTCTGCCATGCGCCATGAGTTCGGCGGCCATATGGAAAAACCGATTAAGCAATAGCAGAGACGAGAATATTCCATGAATACACCTCATTCCGACGCATTTGTTTTCTTCGGCGCAACCGGCGATCTGGCCTACAAAAAAATATTCCCTGCGTTGCAGGCCATGATTCGACGCAATGATTTTAATGTGCCGATCATTGGTGTGGCACGCTCAGGCTGGACACTGGATCAACTGCGTGAACATGCGCGCAACAGTCTGGAACAGCATGGCGGGGTCGATGAAACCGCATTTGCCAAACTGGCCGCCCAATTACAGTATGTCGATGGTGACTATCAGGATGCGGCCACGTTTGAGCAGCTGAAACTGGCGCTTAACGGTGCCACGCACCCGCTGCACTACCTCGCGATTCATCCCGGCATGTTCGAGACTGTCGTACAGGCACTGGCAAACTCCGGTTGCACCCAGAATGCACGCGTCATCGTCGAAAAACCATTCGGCCGTGACTTGGTTACGGCGCATGAACTCAATCGTTCACTGAGATCAGCGTTCCCGGAGGAGTCGATTTTTCGCATCGATCATTATCTGGGAAAAGAAGCGATTATGAATATTCTCTATTTCCGCTTTGCCAATTCCTTTCTGGAACCAATCTGGAACCGTAACCACATCGACAGCGTACAGATCACTCTATCTGAGGATTTTGGCGTCAAGGAACGTGGTGCTTTTTATGAAACCACTGGGTGCCTGCGTGACGTGATCCAGAATCATCTATTTCAAATTATTGCGTTACTGGCAATGGAGCCGCCCGCTTATCGGGGCTATTCTGCCGTGCATATCCAGAAAACAGAAGTATTTCGCGCCATGTGCGCACTGAAACCAGATGATCTCGTACGTGGCCAATACATTGGCTATCGCGAAGAGCAGGGAGTAGCCGCCGATTCCGACGTGGAAACTTTCTGCGCCTTGCGGCTGTTCATCGATTCGTGGCGCTGGGCTGGTGTACCCTGGTATTTACGGTCCGGCAAGTTCATGCGTGAATCAGTTGCCGAGGTTCTAATTCAACTCAAGCCGCCACCCTCAAAGTTATTCGCCGATTCACAACCAACGGATGGGCGTGCAAACTATCTGCGATTCTGGCTTTCTCCTAATTCTGCTATTGCACTTGCCGCGCGCGTCAAGCGTGAAGGCAAGGAATTTGTTGGTGATCAACACGAACTTTACCTGGGGGGTGAACGCATCATCCGCCAGGAAAGCGAAACCCCTTATGAACGTCTGTTGAGCGATGCCATGGCAGGCAATAATGCACTTTTTGCCCGCGAAGATGCGGTTGAAGCGGCCTGGGCAGTAATTGACCCGGTCCTGTCATCACATAGCCCGGTTCACCTCTACCAGCCCTACAGTTGGGGACCTAAGGAGGCTGACACACTGATTGCGCCCAACGGTAGCTGGCATAACCCCAGCCCCGGACGTATGGGGGCATAACGGTATCAGGCTGGAATATCTTATTGCGCCATTACGGGCGATATGCGTAAGTAAAAATTTTATATTTAACAGGAGCTATCATGAACCCCACCCAACAACTGCATGCACTTGGCCAAAGCCTATGGCTCGACAATATCACTCGAGAATTGCTGACAAGCGGCACACTGGCGCGCTATATCAAAGAATTCACCGTGACAGGACTCACCTCCAACCCCAGCATTTTTGATCATGCGATCCGCAATAGCGATTTTTACGATGCAGGCATTCGCAAGAAGGCAGCAGCAGGTAAATCCGGAGAAGCGCTTTTTTTCGAACTGGCACTGGAAGACTTGACTCAGGCTGCCGATCTGCTACGCCCGGTTCATGACGCTACCAACGGTATTGACGGCTGGGTATCACTGGAAGTATCGCCGTTACTCGCACATGATACGGCGGGCACAATTCAGGCAGCCGAGCAATTGTATGCCCAGGCGCAGCGTCCTAATCTTTTCATCAAGATTCCAGGCAACGCAGCGGGTATTGCCGCAATCGAAGCAAGTATTTTTGCTGGTATACCGGTAAATGTAACGTTGCTGTTCTCCCGTGAGCACTATGTTGCCGCAGCTGAGGCTTATCTGCGCGGTATAGAACGACGCCTCGCTGCCGGACTTGATCCCAAAGTCACCAGTGTAGCCTCCCTTTTTATCAGCCGATGGGATGTCTCCGTTCAAGGCAAAGTACCCGAAACCCTGCGTAACCGTCTCGGTATCGCCATCGGCATGCGTACCTATAAAGCTTATTGTGAGTTGCTGGCAACGCCACGCTGGCGACAACTCGCTGATGCTGGCGCAACACCGCAACGCTTGCTGTGGGCCAGCACCGGCACCAAAGACCCCGGCGCACCGGACACGCTTTACCTTGAAGCACTCGCCGCACCCAATACCATTAACACCATACCCGAGAAAACTCTGCTGGCTTTCGCCGATCACGGTGCCGTTAAGCACGCTCTGCCGCTGGATGGTGGCAATGCCGAAACCCTGCTGGCTGAATTTATGCAGGCCGGTGTGAACCCTACCGCACTTGCCGCACAGCTTCAGCAAGAAGGCGAGCAGTCTTTTGCAAAATCCTGGAACAGCTTGATGGCCTGTATCACGTCAAAATGTACCGCACTCACTTGAGTTCACTTCCATTAACCCAATAGGAGCACAAATGAACCACTACCCGAGGTCGTCATGCCGCGCTTGCCCACACCGCAATACGTTGAAAGGGCAAAAATCCTTGGTGACAGGCCCCAATTCAGGTATCCGGTAAAAGCGTTGCCATCAATCTCACACAGGGAGGTGCGGATACCGCTGTTAATTATATCGGCTCGGCTAAGATCGCCAACAAGGTAGTCGCAACGATCCTGTCCGGTGGTGGGAATGCGATTGTGGTCCAAGCGGATGTTTTCAGCGAAAATCAGGTACGAGCGATGTTCCGGCAAACAATTGGAACTCTTGGCACGGTCGATATTCTGGTGACTAAACAACCACCGGCTAAAGCCGGTGGTTTTAACCTTATGATGGACAATAAATTCATCAAACTTGCTGTCCTCGCCCTGATAGTAGTGATGCTTTCCGGCTGTATTGGTGGAATGTTAATTTCGACCGCAACACGTTCAGGTTATGGGCTGTATAACGATCATACCAAGGCGGGGAAAATTGCTAATGTGATAATGGGTCCAGGGGATATGCAGCGAATGCGTGCCCAGCTTGTAAATGCGAATCATGTTGCCATTCTGACTGATTCTGAAATGGCGATGTCATTTGCAGATATCTGGCTGGATGCTGGCAGACAGGCGACCGTTCTTCTGGAACACAGCAATCCTTCAATACTGTCGAAAAAAAAGGTAAAAGTGATTCTGATCGACTCATGCAAGCGAAATGTGGATGCAGCTGTTTTTGGGAACATTAGAAATCGGCAGGCAGTCTCGCCAAGTCAAGTTAAAAATCAGATACCAGCCGAGATGGAAGCCGATTTGTATGTTTACTCCTGCTATCGTCAGAAATTTGAATCATCTTCCTTCATTGTTGATTTACATACCAAGGGGCAAGTGGTGAATAATGAGATTGAACAATCCATTGGTGCGGGTCTGGCCGCCAAACTGATTGAAATCACCAGATAACGGCATTTTAAACAGCTACCTACCATCAGGAGAAATGAGTTGAATAACAAAACGGGATTGATAGTAGCAGGCATTTTTGTCATGCTCAGCGTTTGGTTTTATTTCACACCACACCGCGTTGTTGACAATATGAGAACCGCTGCTGAATCCAAAAATGCAGCCATGCTATCCAGATATGTTGATTATCCGGCATTGAAGGAAAGTTTGAAGGTCAGCGTGAATTCAACACTATCTCCAAACAAACCGGATAAAAGCAGTGGTGATCCTTTTGCCGTACTGGGAGCAGCCCTGGCCGACGCTTTCATTGAGCCAGTGATCGATAAACTGATTACCCCGGAAGGTCTGTCGATGATGTTGCAAGGTGCTGTGCTGCAGTTGAATGGAAATGGTAAAAACAACAAATCATCCGCAGCAGATTTTGCGACATCGATGGGTTATGAAAGCTTTGGAAGTTTTGTTGTAACCATTACCCGAAAAGCGTCGAAAGAATCACCTGTCACACTCATTTTCAGCCGGGAAGGACTGTTTTCGTGGAAGCTTACAGGGGTACGATTGCCCGTTTAAGTTCGAAATAATAGCTGAAAAATCAGGAACAAAAAGAACGGATAAACTTCTATTTAGATTTGTCTTTATATTATAATGACTTATCTGGATAAATCATCTGTTGCTTTTTTCAATAAAAACCAATAAACCAATCGAATGGATACGCAAACACGCACAATTGATGATACGGAACAGTTTTTTGAGCTGAAGATTTCGTTGCCAAAAACCCGGCAAACGATAACCTGTCGACTAGTATCAACATGTATTGTTGGAAGTGATGAAGGGAGCGACTTCATAATCAATGATCCCGGGATCTCCGCTCAGCACGCGCGAATATTTGTTTCAGATTTATTTGACGTATTTATCGAGCCAATTGGCGAAGCGGTGGTCGCCCTGAATGGCACTGTGGTTGAAAATCCGGCTTGTATTCAAAATGGTGACTGGATCGTATTGGGTACCACTCCGTATCAAATCTCAATCGATGCTTCCCGAATTATTAAAAATCAGGAATTTGACAAGCGAAACACCGGTTTCGATCTCAAGGGTAAATCGCTAGTGACCATTGGGCGCTCTCCACAGTGCGATATAGAAATTCCCTCTCCTCTGGTCTCACGTGTGCATGCAAAACTGATCAAGGAACCATCTGGCTGGGTTCTGGAAGACTGCAGCAGCACCAATGGTACTTTCATTAATGCACAACGCATAGAAGGCAAACAGAAACTTGAGCCGCACGATTATGTGGCCATTGCTGCATTCGAATATCTGTTTACCGGTGATCGGTTTGAAGCATCCAAAGATACCGGACAAGTGCGGATTGAGGTTCAGAAACTTTCCAAGATCGTCAAAGACATCAATACCAAAGGCGACAAATATCTTTTACAGGACATTAGCTTTACGATCGAACCTGGAGAATTCATTGGTGTTTTTGGCACCAGCGGCTCCGGAAAATCGACATTACTGGACGCGCTCAATGGGCGCCGGCCGGCAACGAGCGGGAGAATCCTGTATAACAGCACCGATCTGTATGAGGCATTCGACCTGTTCCGGGCTGCTATTGGCTATGTACCACAGCAGGACATCGTGCATCGCAATATCGTCATGCAGCACGCACTGAAATATACTGCCAAGCTCCGTTTACCACCCGATACCTCCGATTCCGAGATGGACAGCAATGCCACACAAGTTCTGGGCAAGGTAGGACTCGCTGAAAAAGCCGACCTGCTGGTAAATACCCCCGCCCCTTTGAGCGGCGGACAACTGAAACGTGTCAGCCTGGCTGTAGAACTAGTGGCCAATCCCAATGTGCTTTTTCTGGACGAGGTGACCAGCGGCCTGGATGCCGGCACCGACAAAAAAATGATGGAACTTTTTCGCAGCCTGGCGGATGACCAAAAAACTGTCATTTGTATCACCCATACGCTGGAAAATATCGAAACCTGCCATCTCGTAGTATTGCTCCACCAAGGACGGTTGGTATTTTATGGACCGCCACAAGCTGTCTGCGGTTATTTCGGAATCCAGCGCCTGTCGGATATTTATGAAACACTGGAAAGCAAGCCGGCAAGCTTCTGGGCAGAAAAATATCAAGCGTCCAGTTTTTATCAGCTTTATGTCGAAAACCGCAAAACGCCGGACACCAGGGAATATGCCGGCAAGCAGTCAACGCGGCAGGCATCGGCGCCCGGCCAAAAAACTGCTGGATTACGCCAGACATCGACATTGATGAAGCGCTATTTCGAGCTGCTGATGTCGGATAAACGTAATATGCTATTCTTGATTCTGCAGGCGCCCATCATCGCATTGGTGGTTGGCTTGGTGTTCCAGCTCGATGAAAAGCTTGCGGTACGCGCCATGACGGAAAGTCAGATTGTCTTTATTTTGTCGCTGTCCGTCATCTGGTTTGGCTGTATCAACTCAGTCAGGGAACTGGTCAAGGAGTTACCGATTTATTTGCGCGAACGTTCGGTCAACCTGGGTATCGCGCCCTATATCATGAGTAAGATCATCCCGCTGACCGTAATATGTTTTGTGCAATGTCTGTTACTGCTTGGCGTACTGGAAATTTTCATTTCCATACCAGGTGATTTGGTCTCGCGTTTTATGGTGCTGTTCGCCACAGGCGTGGCTGCCACCACGATGGGATTATCGGTCAGTGCATTTGTCAGCTCAAATGACAAAGCCATGACCATGATACCCATGCTGCTGGTCCCGCAAATCATCTTGGCAGGCGCGGTGGTCAAGCTGGAAGGAGCTGCGCTCTGGATTGCAAAAACAACCATGATTTCATATTGGGGATTTGAAGCCATGAAATCAACTTTATCCGACGAAGTGAAAACAGTAAAAAATGATTTCACCGGTGAATTAATCCTGCCGATCAATAATACGATGCCGGAAGGATTGGCTGCCATCGCAGGACTGGCCGTCGTATTTCTGATCATTACCCTGATCGGGCTGAAACTCAAAGATAAGACTAGTTGACAAAATGACAGAGGCAAGCGAAACGCGGCATCACACCTGCTCGAAGTGCGGGACATCCAACGAAGAACAACTGGCCATTGCCAATGAATATAAATGCACACAATGCGGCTATGAACTGGCACATCTCGATATGGCATCCAATGGTGCGATACGGGGCATTTTCGACTGGTTGAAAGAAAAACACACGACGATTGGAGACCGTTATGAGGTTGAAACGGTTCTAGGCAAAGGCGGATTTGGTGCCACCTATCTCGTTACGGATAAGCGTGTCCACGGTAAACGCTGGGCGCTCAAAGAAATTCCTGAAATGCTGTTTGATGAGTACGAAGTATCGTTACTCAGTCAGCTAGATCACCCTGCCGTACCGATCATCGTGGATCGATTCACCGATGCCGGAATGGTTTATCTCGTCCTGAAATTTGGTGGCACCAGAACCCTGGCAACAGAATGCAAACAGAATCAGCAGATTCCATATGGAAAACTCAAACCATGGATCATCCAGATTGGTGATGTTCTGAGTTATCTGCACAGCCGTAATCCGCCCATCATTCACCGGGACATGAAACCAGAAAATATCCTGATTGATGATGAAAATCGGGTGATGCTGATCGATTTCGGCATTGCCAAGGAATCGGTGGCACAGTCGGTAACCCGTACGCTTGGAAGAGCAGCCTCTCACGGATTCAGTCCACCTGAACAGGTAATGGGAACGGGCACCGATATTCGCTCAGACATCTATTCCTTTGCCGCTACCATTTATTTCGCACTGGTCGGCAAGACGCCGGTTGCCGCGCATGAGCGCGTGGCTGGTGCAACATTGCAGGCGCCGGAGGACCTGGCCGTCACGATCCCGGCCGAAGTTAACGCAATACTGATGAAAGCGCTCAATCTGAATATCAATGAGCGCCCCCAAACCATTACCGATTTTCTAAAAGCGTTTACCGGAAAGGGTAATTCGGTAGACAGCAATGAATCCGGCTCAGCCAAAACCGTACAGATCTCCGATATCCAGTTCGGACCGGTTATCAAAGGCGCGGCATCATCCACCAAACAACTCGCACAAAAAAATCAAACATCTACAGAACCCAAAAAAAACACATCAATGGTCATTGGCGCTGCGGCTTCCGTTATTGTTATGCTGGGTCTTGGCGGAGCATATTGGGTGATGAATGACAAGCCAACCGATGATGTGGCAAAAGTAACGCCATCTACTGATACAGCAATCATTCAGCCGTCCTTCGAACCCTTACAACCGACTGCGGCGGTTACTCCGCCACCAGCTTCCAGCAATGAACCTTCCGCCCTGGATATTCTCAACGAAAAACTTAAATCCCAACCGGAATTCGTCGAAGAATCCAAGAAACCAGGACCATCGGCAGAACAAAAACTGAAAGCCGAAGCAGCCCGCCGCCGCGCCAGTGAGGAAAGGGCTAGAAAAGCTGCAGCTGAACGCGCCCGGGCGGCGAGCAAACCCCAGAAACAGCCAGATTGGGGAAACCAGCGGCAAGGCAGCTTCTAGTAGATTCGGAGAAATTCTGACAGATAGAAAAGCATATAAATTGATGCAAGGAGTCATAGCACCAACGCTAAATCAGCGGTAGTTTTTTAGGCTGCCTCTAAAAATTCAGAGTGCTAAGCAAAACTGGGTACGAATAAAAAATGTTGACGCGACCTATGATGTATAGATAAGAAAGCATTTTTTGTGAGTAACGAGGCATTTGTATCGTGACAAAATATGAATTTTTAGAAATACCTTTTAATCAGGCAGTATTGAGAAATCCAGAACTTAATAAGGGGAAATAAAAATGGTTTTACAAAAGTTGTTCGAAAAATTCCAGTTGCCGAAACTTGTCTTCATAGCGGGCGTATTGCTCCAGATCCTGTTGCTTGCACCCTCTGCATTTGCCAATGTATCTGCTCCCGGCGGTTATGGGTTGAAAATTTATAATGTCAACTCCGTTCTGTATCCTTTCGTCCAGGTCTATTTCCGGACCTTCAACAGCGAAAAACAGCCTCTGGTAAACTTGAACGAAATGAATATCGGCCTGATGGTCAAGGGCCGCACTTACGATCCAATGAAACGCCAATATGCCATACAGAGTATCCGTAACCGCAGCGATGCGGTTCGCTCGGTGATCATACTGGATGCAAGTAAATCCATGCTCCAAAATAATGCATATCTGTCAACCGCCCAGGCAGCAGCACGCTTCATCGATGCCAAGCGTCCCCAGGATGAGGTCGCCGTATTGGCAATTCGTGATACCAAAGAAGGGTATGATGTAATTTCCAATTTCGAGCGAGATCCCGGCGCACTGGCCAGACGCTTGGCAGATGTCAAGGTAGATGGTATGAAAAGCCGAATTTACGATTCCATTGCGGCTGCTATGCAAATGTGCGCCATGTCATCGCAGGGTTCATCCATTGACCCGTCTGTTGGAAACTTTCTTGCCAGCTGTTCAATCGTGATATTTTCTGATGGTCACGACGAAGGCAGTGCGTTGTCACGAGAAGAGCTCAACGCGAGAATCACTTCGCTGTCTATTCCTGTGCCAATTTATGCACTGGCATATGGCCCATCATCACGCAGTCATTTTGTCAATCTTGAGTCGATCTCAAAGAACTCTTTTGGTGTTTATTATTTGATTGGTGACACAATAGATCGCATGACGCGGGTAGTGGAAGAAATTCAGAATATTCTGCTGAGTGATTACGTGGTCACCTTCCGCTCTTACGAAGAAGTAGATGGTGACATGCATGCACTCAAGATCGGAGTAGAGTATCCGACGGGCAGCAAAAAATTCACCTATGACAGCAGCAAATTCGAAGCCATGGAAGCGCCTCCGATCGCCGAAATCGACAACGCAATCAGAATGCTGAACCAGAAAATGCCGCCAGCACCGGATGGTAACCCCTATTTTCCAGCACGAGGGCAATAATTTCCTGAAGGAGAACTCAAATGAACTTTAGATCGAAAAGTTTGAATCTTGCGGTTATTTTTATATTTCTGTCAAGTTTGCTGGCAAGCTGCGCAACCACGGAACAAAATCAGCAGCTGGGCGGAGCCGCCGTTTTAGGAGCTGCTGCCGGTCTTGCGACTGCACTTATCACAGGTGATGTCGGAGCAGGCGTTGCAGTAGGTCTGGCAGGCGCCGCGCTCGGCTGGGGGGCAGTCAAGATGCTGCAACATAATTCTCAACAGGTGCGCACCCAAAACGAGGATCAACGCATGTACGGACTTGCCCCGTCATCCAATAAGATACAGCTCAAGCTGAACAAGGGATATGCGTCTCCCAACATGGTCAGGCCCGGCGCACAAACCACCGTTTTCAGCGACTATTCTCTGGCCGTACCGCGCACTCAGAATAACCAGGCTGAGGTGACCTACTCCTGGAAGCTCAAGAAGGATGGCAAAGTATTGACTGAATCCAAGCCCGTCAGCCAAATCAAGCCAGCTGGCGGTCATCAGACCATGCAGCCGATCGATATTCCCAAAAATGCTAAGCGCGGCACTTATGTCGTCGAAACGCGCCTCGCCTCTGGCAGCACTTACGACATCAATGAAACCATTTTTGTGGTGCAATAATTCTTCTGCAAAACTTTACATTTATGTGGCTATGGCAACCGTTTCAATCTGCAGCGGCCACATGGCCGCTGCAGCATGCGACCATGAAATCAGCAATGCACAAAAAATTTCTGCACGCATCGCGAATGAATGGCCGCTTAGGCCTTCCCAGGACAGGCAAACACGGTATGTACAGAAAATTGCCGATCAACTGATTCCGGTTATCAAGCTGAATATGGATTCACGCAACTTGAACTGGCCGTCAAAAAACAGATGGCGATTTCTATTGATACGTGATCTGGCCGTCAATGCCTATTCCGCAGGAAACGGGCAGGTTTACATGACTGATGGTGTTTACAGTTTTGCAGATTCAGAAGCTGAACTTGCCGCCATCATTGCTCATGAAATGGCACATGAGCTGATCGGCCATTTCTGTCAACATGATGAAAGACTGGCAACGCACAGCATAGGCTCTTTTACTCAGGTCATCGACAACACTAAGGAACTGGAAGCGGACGCACTGGCAGTAGAAATTTTACAGCATGCTGAATTTCCTCCGCAGGCAATGCTTACTGTCGTCAAAAAGCTGCCTGTTCCCCAAGCAGGAATCAACAATCAGAGAAATCTTAGAATCAAGGCGCTGCAGCACCAATTGAGACATGCCGGAACGGTTCCATTTATCGCATCACCAGAATTCATCCATATCAAGCAGGAAGCGGTTTCCGGCAATACATTACACAAATAGACCTATGTTGTATCAAGACAAAACATTTTGATCATCAAAAAAATCGTTTCCTTATTCTCCAGCAAAAAAGCATCACGTCGGTTTCCAAAAATCGTTCTGACCGAAGCGCTGAGTGATACTGGACTGGTCAGATCAAACAATGAGGATAGCTATCTTTGCCTGCCTCAGTATCATGTCTGGGCCGTTGCTGATGGCATGGGCGGGTATGAAGGCGGAGAAATTGCCAGTGCCATCGCAATCACCAGCTTGAAAACCGGCATCACTTCAGGCAAATCACTGACTGAAGCAATTCAGAGTGGCCATCGGGCAATTGAACAGGCAGCTGTGGATGGGTTAGGGTCAAAAGGAATGGGCTCCACCATTGTAGCGCTGCAAATATTACATGATCATTACCAGATTGCCTGGGTGGGTGACAGCCGCGCATATTTATTTCATAAAAAGCTCAGATGTCTATCCAAAGACCATAGCTACGTACAGCTGATGCTAGACCAGGGGTTGATCAGTGAGGAAGAGGCAGAAAACCATCCCCACAGAAACACCATTACTCAAGCTCTAGGTGGTACAGATAAGACTATTACCGTGGATACTATTGATGGCCAATTACAGACAGGAGACATTTTTTTATTATGCAGTGACGGATTATCGGGAAAAGTTTCTAGCCGTGAAATGGAACTTATTCTAAGCAATCCGGCTCTTTTGCTTAACGAAAAAGCAAACCTGCTTACTCGGAAAGCTTTGGATGCTGGGGGAGACGATAATATTACGCTAATACTACTGGAAGTCAGTGCCGCTGCTCCCCATCAATAAAAAAACGTAAAGAGCAGGCTATAAAGCAATGAAGAGCCGAGATGCTTACAATATTTTATTCGCAGAAGTACATGCACGCATGTGTAAAAAGATCTTTTAGGCAACTCAGCAACCCTTCCGCCAAAGGCGGTGTCATTAGCTAATCTCACCAATATGACAACAACAGCTATCTACCAGATTTTCCACCATTGTTTCTCACCCAAAGGTCCGGAATCTGAGAGATAGTTACTATCTGGAAAATTCTTACGCATGACTTTTTCTGCATCATCGCGCAAATCAGCTAGACCTAGTTGGTTATAAGCTCGCGCCATAATGTATAACGCTTCTTCTACCGCCGGGGTCTGTGGATATTCTTGTAATATGAATTGAGCTCGTCTTGCCGCTGCAACATAAGCCTTACGTTTCATGTAATAACGCGCGACGTAAATTTCCCCCGTTGCCAGCGTATTTACCAGAAATGCCATGCGCTTGAGCGCATCAGGCGCGTATTTGCTATCAGGAAAACGTGTAACTAATTGCTTAAAATTTTCAAATGACTCTCTGGACGCCTTTGCATCCCTTTCGCTCATATCCTGATTGATCAGCTTGGTGGTAATATAACCGAGGATTCCCCGGTTATCATTGAAAGTCGCCAGTCCTTTTATATAGTATGCATAATCAACATTACGATGCTGCGGATAAAGCTGAATGAACCGGTCCGCCGCTGCCATGGCAGATGCGTTCTCCTGATCTTTATAATAGGCATACGCTATTTCAAGCTGCGCCTGTTGGGCAAATCGTCCATAAGGATAACGTGCTTCCAGCGCTTCAAACAATTTGACCGCAGCCGCATAATTTCCGCTGTTAAGTTCATCTTTGGCCTCGGCATAGAGACTATTTGGAGATTGCTTATTATCTACAGCTTTTTTCTCCGGGAGCAAGCCACATGCCGAGAGCAATCCAACCAATCCCACTATTACAAAATATCGCAACATAATTAGTTACATCAGACGGCAAATAATCTCGTTTGGATTATCACGTAAAGCAGACGTTGCTCATATCGACTTTTTTATTATATTCACAATAATGTTATATTTATGCAATTTACGGTGTGAGTAGTTATCCTATGCGACTTACCTATCAATAGGTTTACACCATATTGCCAGTGGGCAAGAAAAATGTATCGGCCACCGTGCTTGTGTCTGTAATCAGTAACTCTAAGAGTTTATGTGGTGCCGGCACCAAGAATCGAACTCGGGACCTTCTGATTACAAATCAGCTGCTCTACCATCTGAGCTATGCCGGCATGATGCTATTTATTAATAAGGATTAAAATTAGAAAAACACAAATCAGCGTCACTTTACAATTTTCAAGAAAGATTTATCGCGGCTGATTTTAGTATCAGTTTCTGAACTTTTTACTTTAGCAGGTATTTTGCTTTTATTGTTCTCGGTTTCTATCAAATTTACTCCGGAATCTTCCATGATTTCAGGAACAAAACTTAACCCATGCCCTAGTTCTTTAGAGAAAATTGATTTGATAGCTTCAATTGGAATACTTATTTTTTTGGCTAATCCATTGAAACGGGCATTAAACTGCACGAACTCATTGTCTATTACAAGATCATCTGTTGCAGCTAGATCTATATTCAGGGTTACATTCTTGTCGATAGTCAGGTTTTCCGGCAAGTTATGACATTGCCTCGAAATAGCAGTAATATAGGGAGCTACGCTGTTAGCGATACACCACTCATAAACCGCACGAATCAAATAGGGCTTGATTGATACGTCTCTCATTTCCGCATTAATTTTTCGGAAGGTGTTAACGCATCGATAAACAACGGCCTGCTAAACAAACGCTCCGCATATTTTAGTAACGAGGCAGCCTGCTTAGGCAGTTTTATTCCATAATGATCAAGCCTCCATAAGAGTGGAGCAATTGCGACGTCCAGCATGGAATACTCATCTCCCAGCATATATTTTTGCTTGTCAAAAACAGCAGCAATCATGGTTAGTCCATTGGACATATCGGCGCGGATACGATCAATCGATTTACGATCGTTATTCTCCAACGCCTCAATATTACAGAACAACTCTTTTTCAAAACGATGCAATAAAAGTCTCGCCCGCGCACGCATCACCGGATCGGCCGGCATTAATTGTGGATGCGGGAATCGTTCGTCAATATACTCATTGATGATATTCGCTTCATATAAGACAAGATCTCGCTCTACTAACAGAGGCATCTTACCGTAAGGACTGATAACGGCAAGGTCTTCAGGAATATTGTTTGGGTCAACATCAATTACCTGAAAATCCATATCTTTCTCATGCAACACAATACGACAACGATGACTGAATGGACATGTCGCAATTGAGTAGAGTGTCATCATAATTTCGAGCCTACCGCAATTAATTTATTATTTGTTGGCTGATTGACTGTATCGTCATTGAGCAAAACTCAATGTCAACAATACTATTTCACTTTATTAGTGAATATCTCGCCAGTATTCTTTTTTAAGAAGGTAAGCAAACCCTAACAAGACGAATAAAAACAATATAACCATCTCTCCCAGCTCTCTTCGATGAGTCGCGTGGGGCTCCCCAAGATAAACCATATAATTTACCAGGTCGATTACAAAATCATTGTATTCACTTTCCGTCATTATTCCAGGAACAATTACTTCAAGCTTTTCTGTTATTGAAGCCTGTTCATCTTTCTGGTTATTAGTGCTTAAAATCTGCTGCCCCTGGAGCCGGTGCAGAACATGCGGCATAGCAGCTTTATCAAAAACCAGGTTATTCCAGCCACTTACAGTCGAAGAATCTCGATAGAATGTTCTCAAGTAAGTATATAGCCAATCTGCACCGCGTGCGCGAGCAATGACAGACAAATCTGGCGGTGCAACACCAAACCATGCTTCAGCCTCTTTCTTTCGCATGGCGCTTTCCATCAAATCACCAACTTTCTGGCCAGTATGAATTAATTGACCCAGTATGTCGCTCTCACTCATGCCAAGATCACGATGGCGATTGTAGCGCATAAATTCTGCACCGTGACAAGTTAGGCAATACTCAACAAAACTTTTAGCACCGCGTTTCAGTGATTCCTTGTCGTCAATATTGATCGGTGCTTTGTCCACAGCAACATCGACAGCAGAATGAACAGCGAAACATGGAATCAGTAGTACCGCACTTACAGCCAAGAAAAATTTCATTATTTTCATTTCGTCACGCTTGTTGGTTCTGGTTTAGTTTTATCAATTCTGCTATACCACGGCATCAGAATAAAAAACGCGAAATACACCACTGTAAATATTTGTGCCAGCAAGGTATAGAGAGGTGTAGGAGTCTGCGTTCCCAACCATCCCAATACAAAAAAACTGATCACAAAAAGTGTAAGCGCTATTTTAAAGTATGGACCTTTGTAGCGGATAGACTTGACCGGGCTACGATCCAGCCATGGCAGAAAACAGAAAACAGCCACTCCGGCAGCCATCAGAATCACTCCCCACAACTTTGCATCAATCCATAAAAAATTAACGGTCACTGCACGCAGCATCGAGTAGTAAGGCGTGAAGTACCAGACTGGTGCAATATGATCCGGCGTTTTAAGCCTGTCAGCCGGAATAAAATTATTGTATTCCAGGAAGTAACCGCCCATCTCCGGCGCAAAGAAAATAATTGCGCAGAAGATAATTAGAAACACAACCGTCCCAACGATATCCTTGACCGTGTAGTAAGGATGAAATGGGATGCCATCTACAGGGATTCCCGTTTTAGGATTGCGATTGGCTTTAATTTCTATTCCATCTGGATTATTAGATCCCACTTGGTGCAAAGCAACGATATGCACAAACACCAAGACAACAATCAAACCCGGCAAAGTAACAACATGGTAGGCAAAGAACCGGTTCAATGCTGCGTCCGATAGCATGAAGTCACCCAATATCCAGTTTGACAGGGTTTCGCCAATGACTGGAATTGCACCAAACATACTGACTATTACCTGAGCGCCCCAGTATGACATTTGTCCCCATGGCAGAATATAACCAGTAAAAGCAAGACTCATCAAAACGAAAAAAATCGCCATACCAATTAGCCACAGCAATTCTCGAGGTTTGCGATAAGAACCGTACATCATGCCACGAAACATATGCAAATAGACCACCACAAAGAACATGGATGCACCCGTTGAATGCATGTATCTGATCAACCACCCCATGTCCACATCACGCATGATGTATTCAACCGACGCAAACGCCATACTCGCGTCGGGTTTGTAGCTCATAGTCAGAAAAATACCGGTTAATAATTGATTAACCAGCACTAACAAAGCCAATGAACCAAAGTAGTACCAGAAATTAAAGTTTTTGGGTGCGTAATATTCTGATAAATGCGCCTTCCAAGTTACCGTCATCGGAAATCGTTTATCAATCCATGCCACTATTGAATTTTCTTGTTTGCTCATTTTATGCGGACTCTTTACTTTCGGCACCAATTAAAAGCCGGCTATCACTTAAATAAGTATAAGGCGGGACGACCAGATTGGTGGGAGCTGGCACGCCACTATAGACCCTTCCAGCCAGATCAAATTTTGACCCATGGCAAGGACAAAAAAACCCTCCCAACCAATCTGGCCCAAGATCAGCCGGTGCGATGTCTTTTCTGAATGTCGGAGCACAACCCAGATGGGTACATACCCCCTCTACAACAAGAAACTCAGGCTTAATTGAGCGCGTCATATTTTGTGCGTAAGCTGGCTGCTGCTCGCGCAGTGAATCTGGATCAGCGAGTTGCGCGTTAAGTTTTTCCAGCGTCTCCAGCATGGCTTCTGTTCGTCTTAACACCCAGATTGGTTTGCCGCGCCATTCAACTGTCAGTAACATGCCTGGCTCCAGCTTGTCAATGTCTACCTCGACCGGCGCACCAGCTGCTTTTGCTCGTTCACTTGGCATCATACTGCGCAAAAAAGGTGTTGCCACCCCCACACCAGCAATAGCGCCGGCAATCGAAGTAGTTACCAGCAGAAACCGCCTGCGCCCACTCATCTCTCCCCTATCGAAGCTATCAGTCATTTTTCAAGAATCCCATGTCACTAATTTCCCATTATCCAGTATAAATTCCTAGAAAATCTTATTCTACAAATAGTTGCCATCCGACACCCAAATAACCCTTGCTAAAAAGGAGGTCATTCTAACATATTCGACATTATTTTATTAAACATAAAACAAGGTGTGATCATCTTTTAGATCAGGAATGATACTATTGGGTTACAACAACTGGGAATTCAAAACCAGATTAAATGCAGGCCGGAGATTTTAATGCGTTAAGTACACAGAAATACCCGCTCATGAGCAAAGCAATATCGTAACGAATAAAAAACTTATAAAAACCTGAAGGTTCATAAACGCCTTAAATCAAACCTATCGCAGGGTCCTTAGTCAGTGCAACCAGCACGATATACAAAAAAACGATCTGAGCCAGCACCCAAGTAATCAACTTGGTTTGCCGAGTCTTGCCAAACCTGAAAGCCATCATTCCCAGTACAATGTAAATAATTAATCCGACAATTTTCGCTGCCAGCCAAGCTTCATCAGCAGGATTTCTGTGTGTCAGAACTGCCAGGGCAATAGCACTGGAAAGTAATATGGTGTCATTGACATGCGGCAGAATTTTTACCCAACGCTGCTGCAACACATTTGAAGCCTGCAGCATCCACACACCACGGGATAGAAACAAAGAGTAACTCAGCACAATACTTGCAATATGCACATATTTTAAGATCAAATAATCCATGATTTTTCTCAGAACATTAACCAGCCATGACTCCCGGCGACCGCACCCGCAACTGTCACTAGACTGATGCTCAGCAAAACCCAGTGAAAACGCTGCATTTTTCTGAATGTCGCTTCCGATGCCTGCTGGACACCTGTCTCGACGCGGCGACGCAACACATTGGGCTCCAAAATAAACAGCAGAATCGAGAATAGCAACCAAACGAATACCATCGCATGCATCCACCAGTACCGTAACTCACTAAAGCGGCTCCAGGCGTGCAGCACATGCACCATATAAAAGCCGCTTAACCCCACCAATAGAGTAGCAATCCTTGCTTGTGCCGCAAAGCGTTTCTCGAATCTCCTGAAAAATTCGGTGCGATCCTGTGCTGAAGGCATCTGTATTAACAAGGGCAACAGCACGCTTGTTACCATGGCAACGCCACCAATCCATATAACAACGCCAACCACATGCAGCGCTCTCGCCAGCAACAAATCATCCATTTTATTCGGACTCTGTCGGCCAGGCAGAAACCCATTTTTCAGCCTCATCATAATCAGAAAAAACCACAACATCTGCATCAGTCAGCAAACCGGAAACCCAGGCACTCCACGCCTGCCATTGGTTATCGGTTACTACCGCGACTCGACCGACTTCACTGCCATGCTCACGAACAAACGCCAGTTCCCCCCAAGCCACATCGACCGTATAGGACAGCATATCCCGCAGATCCAGCAATATATTAACCTTACTACCTAAATGCACCTGATACAGCACCTCATCTTCAAATTGCCGAAAATCATTTAGCGTAAATTCACCGGCAACCGCTACGGTAATCAAACTATCTTGCTTGCTTATACTGATCATTTTGGTTCACTCCGGTTAGTATCATATGGTCTACAACTTATTTTACTCGACAGCCTTTCATGCTGTTAAATAAGGTTCGATTTCACGCCGCAGAAATTGATGGAAATGCGCCATGCCTGCTTCCATCGGAATCTGATAAGGGCCGACTTCATTTTTCCCTTGCTGAAAAAGTGCACGCCTGCCCGCCGTCATCCGCCGACAAATTTCATCGTCTTCCCTGGCGGTCTCCTGATAGGCTGCCTGTTCTCCCTCAACAAATTCGCGCTCGAACAAAACAATTTCCTCCGGATAGTAAAACTCGACGATATTGGTACAGCTCTCCTGGCCAGTTGGCAGAATCGTGCTAATTACCAGTGTATGCGGATACCATTCCAGCATTATATTCGGATAATAAAGCAGCCAGATTGCACCATGCGACGGCAATTGCCCATGGTATTGCTGCATGATGAGTTCGCGCCATTTCTGATATATAACAGAGTCAGATCTAGCTGATTCAGTTCGCATCCCAACAGTCTGTACACTATACCAGTCAGAAAATACCCATTCGAGCTGACTGACATCGACAAGTTTGCTTAATCCGGGATGAAAAGTATCGACATGATAATCTTCCAGATACACCTCGATAAAGGTTTTCCAGTTACATTGATAATGATCGACTCGCACCCGATCGAGCACATGCCCGGAAAAATCGAATTCATCGAAATGCAGTGCACTCAAATCCTTCTGGATGTCCCGTTGCCCATCAAAGAGCAGCCCATTCCATCGCTGCAATGGTTTTTTCTCCAGATCCAGACATGGGTTTTGCCTGAAATGCGGCGCGCCCAGCAATTTGCCATCGGTTGCATACGTCCAGCGATGTATCGGACAGACAATATTGCGGATATTGCCGCGCCCCTCAAGCAGCAGCGCCTGCCGGTGACGGCAGATATTCGACAACAGCTCGATACCATGCTGGTTGTGCATCAGTATGCTTGCATCATCTCTGCTCTGCAATACGTAATAGTCGCCCTGTTCCGGGACCATCAGTTCGTGGCCAGCATAACCTGGCCCCTGATCAAAAAGCAGTCTTTTTTCTAGTGCAAATATTTTATGATCCAGATACCAATCGACGGATAGTTGCGGAGAACTTGAAACTGTTCCTGGAATATAAGCTAGACTGGTCATGACACACAAAGGCAATCAAAAAAGTAAAATCTCTCGAATAAAGCAAAAAATAGAGCGCAACGCATCCACAAGCCCAATTATCGTACTCAGCGAAAAACAAAAGACCCGGTCGTGGCAAACTTACTGAAAACCTGAAATTATAAGCCAAATAACCAGAATGGGCTGTGTAGACTTCAAACAACACATCTCCCATCAGGTTTTATTGAATACCCTTTCTTTTTATTTCAGCCAAATCGTGGCTGGTAACCCGTATCCTTGCTACTGACAGGGGTCCGCCTGTCTCAGGCATCACTTTTGCCTCCACGCGATTTACAGCCGATCAAATAAAAAACTATCCCCTAAGAGAGAGGAACAATTTTTGGTCTAAGAGAAAAGCGTCTACAAGGCTACAACTTAATCAGAGTTGACAGACCGCAAGACCACGGCTGAAAGAATATCAGCACGCCGGGAAACTGCAATCTCCCCTCCTGAAACCAGCCTTACGCCACAGATGATTTATGTTGCGAGTATCTCAAGCTACGCTTCATTGTTATTTTTGTGCGAACCAATATGAAACCAATTTTCAACAGGAGTTGCAAAATATTCAACGGTTTCTCTGAAACGGAGCGCAAACTTTGCACTCTTTGTACTATCAACTGAGAAAAACTTCTTTCTGGAGGCAAAGTCAGGCAATTGCCGCAATGGATGCAGGTTCCTCCTGGGCATGAGTGCCGTATGGTTTATTGCTCGCGATCCACGCACCCCATAGTTCGCAAAAGCATTTGCGCTGGCTATCGCAGCCTATGCTGTCTCGCCCATCGACTTGATTTCCGGTTTCACCTCCGTATTCGGCCACGAAAATGACTTCATCGTCTTACCGCCAGGAATCATGCGGGTCATGAGGCTTATCCCGCCAGAGGTAATGGGCGAGCATAGAGAAATCGCCGTCAAGCCACCGAACGTCCAGTAAGTCATATGGCAGCAGGCGTATTTATCGCCATCCGAACTGTCTGCGGCGCTCTCTTGGCCAGACTATTCCTTTGAATATACCTAACTGCGGCCTGACGGACAGGTGCAACCAGCTTCTGATGAGAACACTCGAAGAGGATATTTTTGATTGGTATTGACTCATCACCTCCGAAGAAAAAGCGCAAATTGCTTACGATTTTGGCAAGATGTTTGCTCACAAGGGAATCCGATCGTTTACAATTGTTATATCAACCAGTGATGCTGACCTCGGACTAGCAGATTTTTCATGTGGCTGTGAAAGAATGATTTTCCGGCATCATACTTTATAAATCTTACGATCAATGCAACACGCCAATCCACAATGAAACTCGACAATCAATCATTATTAAGCAAGTTGCTCGTTTCCAGTCTATTTATGTTCGGCCTCGCCGCATGCGATAGTGATGAACGCACGGAAACAAAAGTATCAAAAAATACATTCCAAGGTCCTGCAGTCGGCGTATTAACGGCCGGAACCGCGATTGAAGGCGTAAACTACTCCACCTCATCAGGCGCTTCCGGCGTCACCGATGCTAAAGGTACCTTTGAATTCAATTATGGCGATCGCATTCAGTTCCAGTTAGGCAAGCTCGCCCTTGCCGATGTGGAAGGCAGCACCCAAATCACGCCAATCGAACTCGCGGGTGGTAATGCCCATAAGCAGCAGAATCTGCTGATCTTGTTCCAGGCGCTCGATACCGATAATAATCCGGAAAACGGAATTACCTTACCAGAATCCGCAGTAGCCACACTCGACTCGTCACTTAATCTACAGACCGATCCTGTCGAGTTCGCTGCCTCTCCTGCTCTCATTTCTGCACGTGAAGCCGCCGGTATTCCCGGTGAGATACATGGCGCGGATGAAGTCAATGCTTATTTTCTCTCCCGAGCAGTCGATTTGCTTGGTTCTCATGTCTGGATTCACATTGACGATGCGCACACCGATTTTTTCCGAGCAGCAACCGATGGTAGCGGCACCTACCTGCATGGAGTTGCCACAGCTGACGATGTCTGCGATCTCAACCGCGCATGTGGCAGTCGCGTCGTATTCACGGCTGGCTTGGAATATGGTGTCGCCACAGCGTCCATGGCTGATGAACGTGGATTCAAATTTTCCAGCAAGCCGGAGCTGGACACCAATATTCAGGGCGGTCTTTCTCACCCTCGTGCAGATTCACGTGTCCGTAGCAGCGGCGACGAGCTGATCATATCAGACCGGGTTATCGTACCGCGAGAGCGTGAGCAGGCAGGTTTGTTTGGCGAGCTGTTCCATATTTCCAAACCGATCGAGCTCAGCGATGAAAATGAAGTAGCACAAACTGAAATCATGGAAATACGCTACATCAAAATGGAAAATCAGCCGAATAAAATCATCGGCGTCTGGGCACAAGACCGAGAATCGATCAAGACACCGACTCTGCTGTTTTTTTCAGACAACCGTTATATGCTGATCGATCCAACCGGTTCAACCTGGCAGGAAAAACAGTCTGATTGTGCAAAACCAGGTGTCGAAATGGCCAGTTATGCTTTCGACAACACCGACAATACCCTGAAGCTCAACAGCTTCGTTTATAACACCAGCGGTTGCGCAGGTTTGTCAGATTATTCAGGTAAATCAATTGGCTTTGAAATCGCTGCGAATGGCCAAAGCGCGATGCTATCAGTCCCTTCTCGGGAAACAATCACCTTGTATCGCATCTCTGATTAAGTAAGCCTCGGTATCTGGCCAGGCATCGATGATGTCCGGTCAGACTATGCCTGACCAAACTCTTTCCGCATGGCAATTATTCGTGTCGCATTGGATGTTCCGCTTGATTGCCTGTTTGATTATGTCTCCGAGGAAACAAGCTCGACGGATATAGGATTGCGGGTCCGCGTTCCGTTTGGTAAGCGCGAAGCAATCGGCATTATTCTGGATGTATGCGCAGCAACACAAATTACCGCTGACAAACTGAAACCAATCCATCAACTTTATCGCGAAATTCCACCATTACCTCACGACCTGATTGAACTGTATCGGTTTTGCAATCGCTATTATCACCACCCGATCGGTCAGGTGGTCATGAACAGTTTACCGGCATTGCTACGTAAAACTCGATCTGTTACTTGCAAACCCGATGGCGTGCTGTTATGGAAGCTGACGTCTATTGGTCAAACAGTCGGAATCGACACTATCCCGGCACGTAGCAAAACCAAGCGCGAACTGCTCCGGCTATTGCAGCAAAACCGGCAAACCACCGCAGCTTTTCTCGGTGAGATCACCCCACACACCCGCAAACTGCTGCGTGAATTAGTTGCTTCAGGCTGGGCGGAAGAAACCGTGGTCAGCCGCGGGCAGCAGACTACTACCGTCACAACTGCGCCAGCAGCAACGGCAGAACAGGCCGAAGCCATCGCCGCGATGACGGCGATGGCCAATCAATTCACCCCTTGGCTGTTACAGGGTGTGACCGGCAGCGGCAAGACCGAAGTTTATCTGCAAGTAGCCGCCACCATTCTGGCGCAGCAGAAACAGGTATTGATCCTGGTGCCGGAAATCAACCTGACACCACAGCTGGAAGCTATCTTTAGACAGCGCTTTCCTGCCAGCCCATTGATCAGTCTGCATAGTGGGGTCACTGACAACGAACGCCTGCAAGGTTGGTGTCAGGCGCAGCATCAGCAAACCGGCATTGTACTCGGCACCCGGCTTGCGATTTTTACACCCTTTGCCAATCTGGGGCTGATCGTCATTGACGAAGAACAGGATTCTTCCTTCAAGCAACAGGATGGATTACGTTACAGCGCGCGCGACCTCGCCATTTATCGTGCCAAGCAACTCGACATTCCAATCATTCTGGGCTCCGCCACTCCATCGCTGGAGAGCTACTATCACGCAATTAACGGCCATTACAAGCATTTACGGCTACGCACCCGCGCCGCCAGTCAGGCACGCCTGCCTGCCATCCGCTGTATTGACTTACGGATTGTCAAAGCGCAGGAGGGCCTGACCGAGCCAGTCCTGAACGCTTTGCGTGAAACCACTGCACAAAATTTGCAGAGCCTGGTATTTATCAATCGTCGTGGTTACGCTCCGGTCCTGCTGTGTAAATCCTGCCGCTGGACAGCAACCTGCACGCGCTGTTCCAGCCGGCTGGTATTTCATCTGCCCGCTCGCCAGCTGCGCTGCCATTACTGCGGCTATCAGCAATCGGTACCATCGGCCTGCCCGCAATGCGGTGACCAGGATATCCTGCCATTTGGTCATGGAACACAGCGTATCGAATCTGCCCTGATCAACCATCTGCCTGATGCCCGTATCATGCGGGTGGATCGCGACAGCATCCGCCGCAAGCATGCCTGGCAAGCTATACTGACCACGATTCAGCAAAAAAAGGTTGACATCCTGGTCGGTACACAGCTATTGGCAAAAGGTCATGATTTTCCCAATCTGGCGCTGGTATGCATTATCAATCCGGATGCATCACTTTACAGCGCCGATTTTCGTGCGGAGGAACAGCTATTTACGCAGCTGATGCAGGTTGCCGGGCGCGCAGGCAGAGCGGAAACACCCGGCACTGTGCTCATCCAGACAGAATTCCCTCATCATCCGATCTATCAGGCACTGATGCGTCAAGACTACGATCATTACGCGCAGCAAATGCTGAAGGATCGCCAGGCGATGAATTTCCCACCTTTTGCCTATCAGGCGGCTTTGCGTGCCGAGGCACCAGTCATTCAGGATGCGCTGGCTTTTCTGGGAAAAGCCAGCGCTGCCAGTCAGAACAGGCATTCCAAGCAGATTCAGCTGTTCGATCCGGTGCCCGCTCCTATGATGCGCCTGAATGGCATGGAACGCGCCCAGTTGCTCGTGCAGGCAGACTCGCGCAAGTCCCTGCAACATTTTCTAACCGACTGGCAGCCGCACTTGGTCGCCTTGCCCACCGGCAGTAAATTACGCTGGCATCTGGATATCGACCCCATTTCCCTATGAAAACCGATCTGCACACCCCTATGATGCGTCAGTATCTGGGAATCAAGGCACAGCATACCGATAAGCTGGTGTTTTACCGCATGGGAGATTTCTATGAGCTGTTCTTTGAAGATGCCGAAAGAGCCGCGCGGCTACTGGATATCACTTTGACCCAACGCGGCACTTCTGCTGGCCAGCCCATCAAAATGGCAGGTGTGCCCTATCATGCGGCTGATCAGTATTTGGCAAGACTGGTCAAGCTTGGGGAGTCCGTTGCCATTTGTGAGCAGATTGGCGATCCTGCCACCAGCAAGGGACCGGTAGAGCGTAAGGTCGTCCGCATCATCACCCCCGGCACCCTAACCGATGCCGCCCTGCTGGAAGCCCACCGCGAGAGCATTCTGCTGGCGCTGACACTATACCGCGGCACTATTGGCCTTGCCTGGCTCAACCTCGCGGCAGGCGATCTGCGAGTGCTGGAAACCTTGCCGGAAAACCTCGCCAACGAACTGGAACGGCTGCGCCCAGCGGAGTTGCTGCTGCCGGAATCATTTCCGAAGCAATTCAGACCAGCAAACAATGCCATTACCTGCAGACAGCTACCCGACTGGCAGTTCGACTTTGATCGCGCCGTCTCCCAGCTGACGCGTCATTTCGGCACACGCGACCTGAATGCATTCGGCTGCGAACAGCTTCATCCTGCTATGCAGGCTGCAGGGGCACTCCTACAATATATACATCTGACGCAACATACAGCCGACGGCGAAGATGGCGGTTCCGCACCCAGCCATGTCCGTACTCTACAGGTTGAAAAATCAGAAAATTATCTGCGTATGGATGCCGCCACTCGACGTAATCTGGAGCTGACAACCACACTCAGCGGTGAAAACGCACCCACTCTGCTTTCGGCGCTAGATACTTGTGCAACCAGCATGGGCAGTCGGCTGCTACATCACTGGCTGCATCATCCCCTGCGAGATATCACGATACTCAAGAAGCGGCTTGCAACCGTATCCGCTTTGTTCAACTCTGCCGATAGCCCGTACTATCCTGTCATTCAGGAAAAATTCAAACAACTGACCGACATTGAGCGCATCACCAGCCGAATCGCCCTGAAAACCGCACGGCCACGCGATTTATCAGGTCTACGCGATAGCCTGTGCATCTTGCCAGCGGTCACTGAATATCTGGCTGCAGGCAAAGTGGACGCCATTGCCCGCTTCGCCGAAGCGCTGACCGCAGAAACCGCGTTGACCGAATTACTCATCCAGTCCCTGCAGCCCGTTCCTGCTGTTGTCATTCGCGAAGGTGGCGTCATTGCCACTGGTTATGATGCCGAGCTCGATGAATTGCGGGCACTGGATGAAAACTGCGGACAATTTCTGCTGGCTCTGGAAGCGCGTGAACGTGAGCGTACCGGCATCGCCACACTGAAAGTCGAGTACAACCGGGTGCATGGTTTCTATATCGAGGTCACTCACGCAAACAGCGAAAAAATCCCACCGGATTACCGTCGCAAGCAAACCCTGAAAAATGTCGAACGCTACATCACTTCGGAGCTGCAAGACTATGAACACAAGGCGTTGACAGCTCGTGAGCAAGCACTGGCACGTGAAAAATTCCTCTATGACATGCTGCTGACGCAGCTGGAAGTTTATATTCCGTCGTTGCAGCGCATTGCAAAGAACATTGCCGAGCTCGACGTCCTGTGCGCGTTTGCCGAGCGTGCCTGCCTGTCCGGCTATCGCGAACCGGACTTCACCCCCTACCCCATCATCAACATAGAAGCCGGCCGCCATCCTGTTGTGGAAAACCAGGTGCTGCAATACATTGCCAATGACTCGCTTTTGGGCGCGGTCACACGTACCGGCCGAAAAATGCTGATCATCACCGGTCCGAACATGGGAGGCAAATCGACCTACATGCGCCAGACCGCGCTGATTGTACTGCTGGCGCATTGTGGCAGTTTCGTTCCAGCAAAATACGCGCAGATCGGCCCTATTGACCAGATTTTCACGCGTATTGGCGCGTCCGACGATTTAGCGGGGGGGCGTTCCACGTTTATGGTGGAAATGACCGAAGCTGCCAATATCCTGCGTAACGCAACTGAACAAAGCCTGGTGTTGGTTGACGAAATTGGACGCGGCACTTCCACTTTCGATGGCCTTGCGCTGGCATTTGCCATTGCGCGTCACCTGCTGACGCGCAATGGCAGCTATACCTTATTCGCCACACACTATTTTGAGCTGACTCATCTCATCGAGGAATTTCAACAGGCAGCTAATTTCCATTTCACCGCCGTGGAACACAAGCAGCGCATCGTGTTTCTTCACCAGATACAGGAGGGTCCAGCCAGTCAGAGCTATGGCCTGCATGTCGCTGCCCTCGCCGGCGTGCCCGCAAGCGTCATCCGCTCCGCCAGAAAAATACTGACAAAACTGGAACAAGAAGCCAGTAACAGAAACCCGCAGAAGTCCCTGTTCGACGACATAGAAAAAAATAACAACCCACCTCCGCCCCACCCACTACTTACCTATTGCCGCCAGCTCAACCCCGATCATCTCTCACCCAAAGAAGCACTCGAACAGCTTTATCTGATCAAATCAATTCTGGAGAGAAAGGAGTAGCTTCAGGTGATGTTTTATGAATGGTGGTGCCAGTTCATACCCGAGCTTTTTGCCGATCATGACATCTGCTCCTTGGTTATCTAACCGTTACCGATGGTTTGTCACCTTCAAGCTTCCAGTCCTTTCTGGAACCTTGAATTTTTGGAAGCATCCTATAGATTAGGCTATAATGCGCAGTTCCAGTTCAAATGTGTTCGGCAAGCCTGATTCTCCATAAATATGGTGAGCGCGTCACTAAAAAAATTGAAAATTTAGTAGTATTAACAACTTAAATTCTGAAAATGAAACGTACCTATCAACCATCCGTTATTCGTAGAAAACGTACGCATGGCTTCCGTGTTCGCATGCGCACAAAAAGCGGTCGAGCAATCATCAGTGCACGCAGAGCCAAGGGCAGAGTACGGTTAAGCGTGTAACCGACCACCTGTTGAAGGAAATTTGGGTTTTTATATGCTGACAAATTTCTGTGTGTGTTGCTGACGATAAAAACACTGCCTGCTCTGCGGAAACTGACTCGCTCGCAGCGATTACAGCAGGCTGAAGAGTTTCGATCTGTGTTGCAAAACAGAGTAACTTTCACCGGAAACTACCTTCGATTGCATATCAAGCCCAATCATTCTGATTTTGCACGGCTTGGTTTAATCGTTGCCAAGCGAATTGAACATAAAGCAGTCAGGCGTAATCGAATCAAGCGTATTGTCAGAGAAACTTTTCGCTTACAGCAGCAAACGATTAGCGGGCTTGATTGCGTGATACAGCTGAGGAATCCTGTTGATACTTCAACAAATTATGTTAGTCTTCGTCCAGAAGCATTAATGCTGCTGGCGAGAGCTGAAGGATATCTTCAAAAATATGCAGCGATTACTGATTAACCTTATTAAATGCTATCAGATTTGTTTAAGCTCTCTGACGCCGCCATCTTGCCGGTTTTATCCGACCTGCTCAAATTATGCGCAGGAAGCATTGGCAAAGCATGGTGTAATAGCAGGTGTATGGCTCAGTATCAAACGAATATTCCGTTGCCATCCCTGGAATCCAGGTGGTCACGATCCGGTTCCTTGATGCTCATAAACGTCACATCTACCAAGCAATAATATCTCCACTCCAAACCAGCAGTATTACTAATATTCAGACATCAGATCAAAAATGGATGCCAAAAGAATCGTACTTTTCGTCATTTTTTCAACTTCGCTGCTTTTTTTATGGGAAGCATGGATTAACGAGCAGGCGCGTATTGAACAAATTCATGCAGCTGCTGACTCAGATAAAACTAGCCAGGTTGATCCCGATTTGCCAGTCCCCGGTGATTCATTAACTGAAACCAGTTCGGCGGGGGAAAGTAGCCAGATTCCTGAGAATGCGGATGCCAGGGATATTGTGACTCCACGACTACTGCCAACTGGTGAACAGATAAAAGTTGTGACTGATATGGTGGTCGCGGAAATCGATACAGTTGGCGGAGATTTACGACGTCTAGAGTTACGAAAACATCCTTCCACCGAAGACAAAAATACGCCTTATGCCTTGCTGCAAAGCCAGGCATCACGTATTTATGTTGCGCAATCAGGACTGATTGGGGAAGAGTTGCCCAACCATAAAACGGTTTATCGGCCAGAATCTGCTAAACGTCAATATGAAATGGCGGCAGGTGAAAATGAAATCACTATTCGTTTACTGGCGGATGAAACGAATCATGTGCAGGTAACCAAAATTTACACTTTTCATCGCGACAGCTATGTGATCGACGTAAATTTTGAAATAAAAAATACTGGTGAGAACACGCTACGTCCATTTGCATATTATCAGATGCTGCGTGACAGCATCCCTCCCCCAAGTAACACATTGATGGATCATTCTTATACCGGTGCAGCAATTTACACCGAGGCGGAAAAATTCAAAAAAATCCCTTTCTCGGATATGGACAGCAATAATGTCGACTATCCGACTAATGCGGACAACGGCTGGATTGCCATGCTGGAGCATTATTTTTTGTCCGCATGGCTGCCGGGGCCAGGCCAGCCACGTGAGTTTTTTGCCAAACGGCAAAATGAGAATCTCTATACCACAGGCATTATTCTGCCGGTTGATGAGATCGCTCCGGGTAGCACGAGAACTTCTTCCATACGACTTTATGCGGGACCGCAGGAGCAGGATAATCTGGCAAAACTTGCACCTGGTCTGGAATTTACGGTTGATTATGGCTGGCTGACGATTATCGCGGTTCCTTTATTCTGGCTGCTGTCTTTTTATCATTCCCTGGTTGATAACTGGGGTTTGGCAATTATTATGCTAACCGTGACTGTCAAGGTTCTGTTTTTCCCCCTGTCTGCCGCAGGTTATCGTTCGATGGCCAAGCTACGTCAAGTGACGCCCAAGCTAAAACGGATTCAGGATCAATATAAAGGTGATCGTCAGCGCATGCACCAAGCAATGATGGATTTCTATAGGGAAGAAAAAATCAATCCTCTTGGTGGCTGCTTACCTATTTTAGTGCAGGCACCTGTTTTTATTGCATTATTCTGGACATTGCTTGCGGCGGTAGAGTTGCGTTACGCACCTTTTGCGCTATGGATAAATGATTTATCTACGCCTGATCCCTACTATATATTGCCTGTTCTGATGGGTATATCGATGTTTATGCAGACCAAGTTGAACCCTACACCAACTGACCCCATTCAGGCACGCGTCATGCAGATTATGCCCGTTGCTTTTAGCGTTTTCTTCTTCTTCTTTCCGGCTGGCCTGGTACTGTATTCACTGGTCAGCAACGTCCTGTCAATTGCCCAGCAATGGCAAATTACCCGCATGTATGACAAACCTGCCGTATCAGCCGAAAATACCAATAAAAGCAAGGAAAAATAATCAATCGCGCCTGATTACTGCGGGCTCTTGCGGGTGGTATGTCTATGCCCGTTAGCCCTTCGGGTAATCACGACATCATCGCAGCAGTTGCCACGCCGCCCGGAAGGGGCGGTGTCGGCATCATCCGTATTTCCGGGAAAAATCTACAACTGCTGGCAAGAGTCATTCTGGGCAAATTACCCGAACCTCGCCGTGTAGAGTTTGGTGGTTTTCTTGGCGAACACGGACAAGTGCTTGATCGGGGAATCCTGCTGTATTTTCCCGCTCCACACTCCTATACGGGTGAAGATGTGGTCGAGCTCCATGGGCACGGCGGCCCGGTCATCATGAACCTCTTGCTGACACGCTGTCTGCAGCTCGGTGCGCGTCTTGCCCAGCCCGGGGAATTCACGTTACGTGCCTTTCTGAACGATAAAATGGATCTGTTGCAGGCAGAAAGTGTGGCTGATCTGATCGACGCGAGCACAGCTGATGCCGCCCGTTGCGCGATGCGCTCTCTGAATGGTGAGTTTTCGGCGGCTATTTCCCGACTGGTGCAGGCATTGATCGAGCTGCGCGTGCTGGTCGAAGCCACACTCGATTTTCCCGAAGAAGAGCTGGATTTTCTGCAATCCGCACAGGCGATTCAACAGTTACAAGCCATACAACAGCAACTGGCGCGAGTGCTGGCTGCATCCCGTCAGGGCGCATTACTGCAGTCCGGTATCAATATCGTGCTAGTTGGTCAGCCCAACGTGGGGAAATCCAGCTTACTGAATCAACTGGCACATGAGGATATTGCCATTGTGACTGAATTTCCCGGCACCACGCGCGACACCATCCGCCAGTCGATCGAAATTGAGGGCATTCCGCTGCATCTGGTCGATACGGCCGGCCTCAGAGAAACCAGCGATGTGATTGAGCAACAGGGCATTGCCCGCACCCATGCAGCAGCAAGACAGGCAGGGCTAGTACTGCTGGTGCTGGACAGTCGCCAGGGTATGACCGCAGCAGACCAGGACATTCTGAACAATCTTCCGCAGGAACTACCGGTATTGACGATTTACAACAAAATCGATTTATCAGCCGAGATACCCCGCATAGCTGAAAATGAATACGGCATGGTCATTTACCTGTCGGCTAAAAACGGCGAAGGCATTGATCTGTTGAAAAACGCGTTACTCCAGGCAATTGGCTGGCAAGGCAATATTGCCGGTGAAGGACTCTACATGGCGCGGCAAAGGCATTTACAGGCATTGGCCAGCGCCAGTCAGCACCTACAAACTGCCGCCACCCTGCTGGACGAAGGTAATACGCTTGAATTACTCGCTGAAGAACTGCGTTTGGCTCAACAAGCGTTATCTGCCATCACCGGTGAATTTACTGCAGACGATCTGCTTGGTAGCATTTTCTCAAATTTCTGTATCGGAAAATAAGCAGCAGACTTTGGAAACCGGGATGCTCGTTTAGAAATTCTGTCTTAACGCCTCGACCACCGGCACCCGCGATACCTGCCGAGCAGGAAGCAGGGCAGCCAATATGGTAGCGATGCAACCAATACCGAATGCAATCAGCAGTACCACTGGCACGACCTGAATACGAGCGGTATAGCCCAAATCAGCGTTGGGTGGGGGTGGCATCGGGATACCAATTGCAGAAATCCCCATCGCCAGTGATAAACCGATCCCAATACCGAGCCCGCTGCCGATCAGTCCCAGCAGCAGATTTTCCTGCATGATCAACAAGAACACCTGACTGCTGCGGTTGCCGAGCGCCATCATCGTACCAAATTCCCCAACGCGCTCGAAGATACTCATATTGACACTGTTAGCAACACTCAACAACACCATGATCAGGATGATGATCTGTAATACTCCAAACTGGCCTTTATACATTTCAACCGTTTTTTCGTAAAAATCGTTTAGTTCCACCCAGGTTTTGATTTCCAGTCCCAATGCATCGAGCTGGCTGGCGAGTTGTTCTGCCACCTGATCGGTATCCTTGGTATTTTGCAGCAGAATGACGAGCGCGTTGACACCAGGTGTGCCAATTAATTCCTGCGCGGCAGGCAGTGGAATTTTAACCGCGCGTGCATCATAATCGTTGGAAAAACTCTGAAATACACCGATCACCTCGAAATCAAGACTGTTCAGAGCACCATCCAGCGTGTTCGCCAGCAGCGTAATATGATCGCCCGGGAAAAGCTTAAGTGCTTTTGCCACTCCTTGACCCAGCAGAATGCCGAAATCGTCGCTATCCGCCAGCTGCCGACCTGCGGTGATAACTACCGAACTGCCAAGCTCGGCTTCCTTTGTTGGCTGTACTCCTTCCCCGATAATAGGCAAATCGCTGCGGCCATTGTTGAGCAGTCCAGAGAAATTCAGCCGTGACATACTGGTGTAAAATTTTTTGACGCCGATCGACTCGGCAATCTGCCGGTTCAGTTGATCGGGATCGTTGATCAGGTACTTCTCGGGTGAACGCGTACCGGAAGCAAAATAGCCCTGCCGATAAACCTGTAGATGGCCACTTTGTGAATGAATCAGCGCCTCGCCCAATTGCACATAGATATCATTCACCCAGCCACCAGCCAGAATGATCCCCGCCACGCCGCTGATAATTGCGGCCAGCGTCATCATTGTCTGCATTTTCTGGCGGAAGATATTACGCAGGGCTAGTTTGAACATGATTTATCGAGAACCTAACAGGGAGTTTTCAAAAAACTGGAATAATTCTGTTGCCGAAATTTCGTTCGTTTGATTGGTTAATGCTTGAACACTTCCTCAATGCGGCACAAGCGCGCATCTATTAGCCGCAACGTGGTATACCCGTCCCACACGATAAACCCGATCAGACCAAACACACCGGCAATCATCGCCAACATGAGCGGTTGCAGAAACTCAAAGCGCTGATCCATCAACTCCTGTATAGCTGCAAACCGCATATCCATCTTGTCTTCCAGCGACTTCTGCCCAGCCTTTATTTCAGCGAGCTGACCCAATGATCTCTCCCGGTCAGAGATGCGCGGAGCGATATCGACTGCAGCCGCAGGTAGAGCAAGCATGACAAAATGTGGATTTTTAGAGGTACCCATGATCCACATGATGGTACATCAAAAAAACTGCTGATGCGTCATATTGCCGCAAACAATGATACCGCCCGCAGCCCGTCTCTCCAATCTACAGAAGTGTAAAATTTCTCGACATCAGCGGTTATGCCGCAGCGCATCGACGATCTGCATGCGCGAGGCTTTCCACGCGGGATAAACGCTGGCGATGAGTGTGGTGAGGATAGCCAACACCAGTGCTTCCAGCGCCATCGGCAGGGTAACTAGAATCTCGCCAGTGTAACCACGCGCCATACCCGGAGGCGGAGGCATGGGAATGCCGATGGACGAGATGATCTGCGCCAGTATCAGGCCAACCACCAGCCCGATCAGCCCGCCGATCGCGCCAATCAATGCACCCTCGCTAAGAAACTGCCGCAGAATGTCGGATTTCTTTACACCTAACGCCATGGCGGTACCGATCTCACCGGTGCGCTCCATTACGCTGCGGCTCATGGTATTAGAGATGGAAAGCAAAATAATCAATGCGATGATTATCTTGATACCCTGCACCTGCTTGGTGAACAACACAATAGTTTTATTATAGAAATCCGCGAGTTCATACCAAGGCACAACCTCAAACTGATCCGCTGGCAGCGTAGTTTTCAATTTTGCCAACACCGCATCGGTGTCGCCGGTATCCGCCAGCAGCACAATCCAGCGATGCACGCCTTGCGTGTGCAACAATTGCCGCGCGGTATCAATTGGCAAGCGCAGGGCGTTGTCATCGTAGGATTTGGTCACTGTCGTAAACAGCCCACCCACCGTCACCTCCACCGCATTGATCCCCCCCGTGGCGGTATTGACCAGCAACACCACCGTATCGCCGACCGCTACACCCAGATTGCGCGCCAACCCCTCGCCGACGATGATCTGATTGGGTGCGTTGACCGATAAATGCTCACCGGCAGATATTTGCAGCGCATCACCGAAAAACCGTTGTTCAGCGGGATCCACCCCTTCACCAATGAAAGATAGTGTCGCCTCCCCATGACTGATCAGGCCGCTAAAATTAAGCCGTGGCACAATCACCCGGATTTGATCTGCATCAGCATCAAGTGTAAAGAAATTCGACAAACTGCCGGATAGCAGATAAGCATAGGGATCGGCCTTGCCTGCTTCAAGATAACCTGGCCGCATGATCTGCAGATGACCGAGCTGAGAACGGATCGATGTTTCGCGAAAATCCTGAAAAATCCACTGGATGAAGCCACTGGCTATAATCAGCGCAGTGATACCGAATGCCACCGCGCCTAATGCCATGAAACTGCGACTTTTCTGGCGTAACAGGCTTCGCAAGGCGAATTTTATTTCAATAATCATGAATATTAAAATAATGTGTTTCTATAAAATGTACCTTCGATAAAACAGGATAATAGAACAATCGCTAAACATAAACTTATAACTTTTTAAAAAACTCATGGAAATAAGCAATGCACTGCGTGCGTGGTTAGATCTGCTGGGCACTTCTCAGGTGTTGGCCAGCGAAGCCGCACAACGCTATTACGGTCAGTGCACGACTGGAGCAACCCGCAAAATTGCCGCAGCCCTCAGGCCCTGCCGGAAAGACGAGATTGTTGAGATTGTAAAAATTGCGCAGGCGCACAAGACGCCGCTTTATCCGATCAGTACTGGCCATAACTGGGGGTACGGTACGGCACTGCCGGCTATTGATAACTGTGTAATTCTCGATCTTTCCGCATTAAACCAGATCATCGATTTTGATGTAGAAGCCGGTATCGTAACGCTCGAACCAGGCGTCACTCAGGAGCAGCTTGCCAAATTTCTCGATCAAGGTAACCATCCCTACATGGTACCGGTGACTGGTGCCGGTCCAACTTGCAGCATACTGGGCAATGCACTCGAACGTGGCTACGGTATTACCCCTATTGCGGATCACTTTGCTGCGGTGATGGCTATTCAGGCAGTACTAGCGGATGGCAGCCTCTATCAATCGGCGCTGACCGGGCTAGGTGGCGAGCACCTCGACCGAGCGTTCAAGTGGGGAATAGGCCCTTATATCGATGGTATTTTTTCACAGGGAAGCTTTGGCATCGTAACGCAGATGTCTATTGCACTGGCGCGGCGTCCGGCAGCCATCCAGTCTTTTCTGTTCGGGTTGCAGCAGCCCGCCCAACTTGGTGAGCTGGTGGTACGCATCCGTGAAGTGATTGCGCGTTATCCTGGTGTGGTTGGCGGAGTCAATCTGATGAATGCCCATCGCGTGTTGGCGATGACAACGCCTTATCCCAGAGATCACGTACCGATAGGAGAGACCATCCCGCCCCAAATACTTGCGGAACTGTGCCGAGATAACCAGGTGATGCCATGGACCGGCTTTGGTACCCTGTATGGTTCCAAGGGAGTCGTAAAAGCAGCAAGACGTGAAATCCGCGCGCTATTGTCGCCCTTCGCATCGCGACTGATATTTATCAGCCCGGCACAGGCACGGGTGGGTGCCCGGCTTGGAAAGTGGTTGCCAGAAAGATTCAGATTCAAATTGGGTCAAAAACTGATAACCATCGAGCGTTCATTACAGCTTGTCGCCGGTTATCCAAATCAAACCGCACTGCCACTCTGCTATTGGCTCAAGGGTAATACACGGCCAGCAGATAGCATGGATCCAGCCCGGGATGGTTGTGGGTTGATCTGGTATGCGCCACTAGTGCCCATGAGGGCAGAAAGTGTTGCTCGCTATACGCAAATGGTCACCAATATCATGCAGCAATATAGGCTGGAACCGCTCATGACGCTGACAAGCTTGTCCGACCGGTGTTTTGACAGCACTTTGCCTTTGCTGTTTGATCGCAGCTCCGTATCTGCTCAACGTAATGCTGAAGCATGCCACCAAGCATTATTCGATGAAGGAAAAAAAGAGGGATTTTTGCCATATCGTGTTGGAATTGAGGGGATGACTTGGTTAACCAAAGAAAATTTTTCCTATTGGCAAGTAATATCTTCCTTGAAAAAAGCACTTGACCCAGAGACCATCATTGCGCCAGGTCGTTACATAAAATGATGCTTAAATACCACATGATGTCGAAAAACTTTACACAGAAAAATTTAGCACTAAAACAGGCATCAGCAAATCAGTATTATATATTTGTATTCAATTAGTTGCATAAATTGGCACGCTATGTGCTTTTATATAAATACAATGAGCATTCTCGTTGGTTTCACACTTTTAGCATTACTTTTATTTTTCTAATGGAGGCAGCTTATGAAAATCCAGTCATCTTTGCTAGCGTTAGGCGCGAGTATAGTGTTTAGTAACGTATTATTTACATCGGAAGCAAAAGCGCTTGTCTATGGTTCTTCAATATTTACCATCGAGAATTTCTTTCTCGTGAGTGACGCCCCCGGAAATCCCACCAAATCCACAGGCATCAATATTCTTAGCGAAAGTCGAAATGGCGAGATGGTTGTTGGATTGAACGGTATCCAAACTGGAAGCACAGATACTACGTCCGTTCCTGCTGCCACTTTAAATCTAGCCCCGATTTGCTTGGGTACATCTTGCCCTGGTGCAGCGGACGAAAGCACGGTTGCATTTACAACCGGTACGTTGTCTCGTTCTGATATGAGTGTAAGCGGTAGTATCTTTGGTTCCGGTGGTCAAGGGTTCACACGTTCGGATGCCTATGCTGATACTGCAAACAACACAGGTAACGCAAACGCGACCATTGCTAACAATGTGCTGGCAACGCTTTCATTTACACTTAGCGAATCAGATACGCTTGCATTCAAAACCGATGCATCAGGTTTTCTTAAAGCATTTGTTGATCCAATCCATTTCGGTACTGGTAGCAATGCAAATGCCAGCATGAGTTTCTCGATTGATGTGACCAATAATGTGGGTGCCAATATCCTTAAATGGTCGCCTGGAGAATTGAATCGTGGTGTGTCGGCTTTTGCCAATGCTGGATTTAATAGCGTAGGCGGCGCATTTACGGAAACTAATTTATTCAGCCCTTTCGTTAACCTGTCCGCTGGTACATATAATGTAACAATTCAACAGAAAAGCACAGCACGTGAAGAGGCCAAAGTAGAAGTACCTGAACCTGGTTTGCTTGCTCTGATGGCAATTGGACTGCTGGGTTTCGCCGGTAGTGCGCGTCGTTTTTCTTGAGATATTTGTGGCAACAACACTTGACACATAGCACCTCAATCCATTCACAGGCTAAATAATAAAAAAGCCACCGGTTTAGAACCCGGTGGCTTTTTTGTGTCTTGTCAATTATTTGAATATCGCTTGATTTAGCGGATATCTGGTTGTTTGCGAGTAGCGGAAATATCCGTAGCAGCTTGCAAATAACCCAAATAGTCCCAATAACCCTGAAAGCTGTTTTTTTCATTCACCAGCCCCTCTCGCAAAAAAACCAAGTGTACTTTTGGTAAATTACAAAAAGCTACGCCTGGAAAAAAATGATGATAGGCATGCAGCGTAAAGTTCAGGTTGGGTAACAGCAGCTTTTCCCACCACCGCAGAATAATGAGAGGAGAGGATTCATTGACACTTGCCCGGGGCAGGTTGTAGACATGTTCAGTTACTGCACCTAGCCGCACGATAACCGGCAGGATGGTAATCAGCGGAATGATCCAATAAATCAAAAAGATGTCCCATGTCTGGGTATAAATCAGTCCTGTTGCAAGAATTGCATAAAAAACCGGGCGCACCCATTGCGGTACTGGATATGGACGTTTGAACGCATCCGTTTTCTCCAGCTGCTTTCCTTTCAGTATCTTAATGAAGCTCAAACCAAGCAGGTCACTCGCCAACAGTTTGGCCAGATGCCGTGGTGCCATTGGGAATGCCCAGTCTATTCCTGATTTACGCAGGAAATCAGGATCCCTGTCAGTAAAATAATGCTTATGGTGAGAAAGGTGGACATTGGCATAGCCCTGAACAGTAATACCCAATGGATAGGCGGCCAACAGATTGCAGATAATATCTCCCCAGCGTCCCCTGAATCCAAGGGAATGCACTTGCTCATGCACCAGTAAACCCAGAATATTCTGGCGCGTGGCGATGATGACAATAGCCAGAAAAGTCATCCAGAAGGCGTCGACATAAATTGCCAGACCCATGGCGGCAAAAACTACTCCCCAGGCAAAAATCGCTTGCATCAGAAATGCTTGGGGCTGGGCGCCACTGAGATTCTGAATTTCTCTTCGTGCTTGATCGGACAAACTGCTTTTATCACCCAACAGGGCTGGTGGAAGATAGGGCAGGTTATTCATAAGTACCTCCAAACTAAGTTGTATAAATGATTAGCTTTAAGGCATAACGGTATATTTTTGAGTAAATAAAGCGTTTGAAGCAGTAGTAATTTCAAGCATCGTGGGTTAGTACAAGCTCTGTTGCGCGAGCCATTGATTATTTGTCTGTGGTAAAAAACACTGCTGTCTAAAGGTTTTTCAGGTACTGTTATGCAGAATAAAACAAATAATTAAGGAGGCAGTATGCACACAGCCAGGGCAACTTTTTTTTGTGGCATCGTTTTATTTCTGGTTTTTACTTTTACTTATGCGCATGACCATTCAGGAGAGTGGCAAAAAATAGAAGTACCCAGTACCGCGATGACGGTGGCGGACGAGAATGGTGGCTATCGAGATATTAAACCAGGTTGCGCATTCAGCTATCTGCCGGATGAGGTCGCAGCAGGTCTTCCAAACCAGCCTTTCCATTTTTATTACCACGAAGGCAAGCAAAAAGACAAAACCCTGATCTATTTCAACAGTGGCGGGGCCTGCTGGAACGGCGCAACCTGTCTGGCTTCGCTGGTGGCAGGCGATCGCCCGGTTTATAACCCGGCAATCGATCATCCGGAAAACATACCGGGTGAAGTTGGCGGTATCCTGAAGCGAAAACAAAAAGACAATCCGGTTCGAGACTGGAATATGGTGTTCATTCCATATTGTACAGGGGATGCACATATTGGCTCGAAAGATGCAGTTTACATCGATCCACTAGGATTGATCAATGGTGGCAATCCGCTGATCGTACAACATCGCGGGTTTGATAATTTTATGGCGGTGCGCGAGTGGATCAAACACAATACACGCCGCAAAAAAATCAAGCATGTGTTGATAGCAGGCTCCAGCGCCGGGGCTTACGGTGCATTGCTTAATTTTGCCCGATTGCGGAATCTTTACTCAGAAAAAACGCAGGTCACCTTATTGGTAGATGCAGGAGTAGGAGTGTTCACGCAACCGTTTGTCGATTTGGTTTTCAATCAGGCGGATGGCGGCGCGTGGGACGCCAGTAATAATCTGGCAACGTGGGTTCCGGGCCTCGATCAGGCGGGGTCCTATGATTCGATGACGTTATACCCGCAAATCATGACAGGGCTGGCAGGTTTTTTCCCTAAAAGTCGTATCGGTCAATATACCGCTGCCTGGGACGGCGTGCAGCTATTGTTTCTGAATGTCATGCAGCAGACTAACGCGGGATCGGTCAATCCGCTGGAATGGAACAATATTCTCCCTCAAACCTGGCTGGAATGGCACGCAAGAATGCGACACACACTGGGCGTGACGGCGCGGAAAAAAAATGTGGGTTTTTATCTCGGTGCGGGCATGGATCATGCTGCCTTGATCGATGTATTCAGGCCCAACTATTTTTACGAGGAACGCAGCGCACAGAATCCTTATCTGACGGACTGGGTGAAACGGCTATTCGATGACGACAAAAAATGGAGCAATATTCTTCCTCAAACCTGGCTGGAATGGCACGCAAGAATGCGACACACACTGGGCGTGACGGCGCGGGAAAAAAATGTGGGTTTTTATCTCGGCACAGACACGGATCATGCTGCCTTGATCGATGTATTCAGACCCAACCATTTTTACGAGGAGCGCAGCGCTCAGGGTGTTTATCTGACGGACTGGGTGAAGCGGCTACTCGATGACGATAAAAAACTGCGCAGCCTGAGCTGCAGTGGTAATTGTGGTGCGCCTTTCTGACTGACGCAGGATATGAACTTCGCAAACCGCATCAACCGTGTCTGGCGAAGAATGCGGTTTGCCTTACGGGCACTTTTAAAATGTTTCCTTACACATCAATCATATGCTACGTCAACATTTTTTTATTCGCGCCTAGTTCTGCTTAGAACCTGTTCAGGGGAAATGGGTAGCCATCGCCCTTTCTTCGGGAGTCTAAGCGCTGTGTGTACGGTACCACAGTACTGAATTAAATAGCACCGCGCCCAGTATATTGCCAATGGTGACAGGAATCTGATTCCACAACCACCATTGCGAGATGGACACATCCGCACCAGCAAGAATGCCAACCGGGAATACAAACATATTAACGACCGCATGCTCAAACCCCAGCGCGAAGAAGGTGGCGAGCGGCAACCACATTAACATGACCTTTCCTGGCACGCTACGTGATGCTTTAGCAAAAACCGGGGCCAAGCTGACTAGCCAGTTACAAAGTACACCCATGCCAACTGCTGCAAACCAGCCATTTATACCATAATTTATATAGGAAGCTTTTTTCTCGGCAAGATGTGCAAGGGTAACCAACACACCTGGTGTGTCGGCCACGCCACCTTTAGTTAGCGAAAACCAAAGCAGCCAGGCAAAGAAAATACCACCCCCTAAGTTGGCAACAAAAGTCCATGACCAGTTACGTAACACGGCCTGCAATTTAATCCTCCCGGCAAGCATAGCCATCGGCATTACTGAAAAACTACCAGTTGCCATTTCCAGTCCCAATATAGCCAGCATGATATAGCCGACCGGAAACATCAAGCCAGCCGCTGCGGTTGGCCACCCTTGGGAAACAAGCAGTGCCGACAACGCTGTTGCATAGGCGAGAAAAGGCGTGCATAAAAACCCCCGCGTCATAACCTGTGTAACGCTGAACTTACTTTTTTTGACGGCGTCTTCGACCAGATCACGCCCCATCTGTAAAGGCAGCACTTGATCAAGAACGGTAGAGCTTTCTACCTTGGCCGGCGCGGTACCACCACCGGATGACAGCGCCTCGGCAGCAACGCTGGATTGAATGACATGCTCATTCTGACTGATAAAAGTTTGTTTGGTTTCTTTCATAATTCTTCTTGGATAGAAAGGTTAATTGAGAAAATTCCTGGCTGCCACGCACCTGCTTACTGTCAATTAGCTGTATGGTGGTCGGAGATTCTGCCATATTCGATGAAGATCAGCAAGACTGCCTGTTAGTCTCGGGCGCATTTTTCGCTCACTGCGCTCACTACAAAGGCACCGGTTACGGCTGGCGTTAGTGCTCATCGCAAGAGGCGCTTATGGCTATTCCTACCGCGAAAGAACTTTGTGAAGCACTCAAGAACAATTGGAGCAGCGTTGAGATTGAAGGCAGCCTATCGAGAAAAGCTCTTAGAATTAAAGCAACCGGGAAGATTTCCTCGCCAGCTGCAATTGCAGCTGGCGGCGTAGCCGCGGCCATTGCCAATCCGCAGACGATTTGAACGACGCAGCATATTGATATTACGCCCACTACCAATTACATGACCTGAATGAAAATCAACTTTCCTGAGACGACTATTGAGAGGCGCCATTAACGGGAAAGACTGGCGCGGGCGCCGATACAACTGATCAAAATATATAAAACCAGCAGGAAGCCAGCGCTCCAGGCACAAGCAGCCAGTATCAACCAGTCGTCCCGATATCCGAAAAAATCGGCACTGATACGTCCAATAGCCGCCAGTGACATCAGCATGGTAATAGTTAATATCAGCCGAATATGTGAGGGATATTGTTTGACATGCAGGAGCGTAACACGCACGATTACATTAGTTGAGAGCGTGCCGAGTGCACCGATCGTGATGGCATGCACAACGGCACTGAAGTATTCCTTTTCTCCGCTTAATTTCACCCATCCCAGCAGTATTAGCCCCAGCGCCAACCAAGCATAACCCAATCCGAGACAGATGAGATCCGGACGCGCCAGACAATGCCACAGCTGCCAACGCAGCAGACGGATGCCAGCCAGCATTCCCGCCACAATCAGCATCATGCCCGCTACTGGCGCAATAACAGGCGATAACACGACGGATGCCAGAACCATGACAATCAACCATCCTTCGATATGCGGCTGCACTCGGGCTTCCAGCTCCATGCCCTGGCGATAGAATTCGCCGGCGGCGGCAGGCGCGAGCATTCTCCCACCCATGAACAGCATCAACAGCGCGAACAACTGCACACTTTCATCGAGCAGATGACGGCTCCACTCGAATGCCGATATTTGCCCGGTCAAGCCTGTAACGATGGCCGCAGCACAAATCAGCCCCAGCAAGGGTGCGAGCAGGCGATTGCGCCATTTTTTGGCTACCCATAAACGTGGCAGCAATCGCCAGGCGAGCAGCATGGCAAAACCACTGTTGCTGGCAAGGCTCAGCCATCCCCAGTCACCTGTCAGCGTACTCACTCGCGCCACCAACCACAGCCCCAGCAACAGCAGCAGATGCCAGGCAGGCATAGGCCCCAGCAAATAGCCCGCAATCAATGCCAGCGCATAGCCAAATAACATTTCATAAGCATGCATGGCAGGCACAGCCAGAATGACGGGAGCAAAACCAGCTCTGGCGAATACTGTCATTGGTATGATCAGCAGGGCATAAACACAGGCGGCAATAAAAAACCACTGATGCGCATGAATTTTCTGCTGCCAGCAGAATGGATGATCGTCACGCATTTATGCCTGTGCCTGCGTGATCTGACTGTTTGGTGGCACGCTCTGTGTAAGCCAGACGTTACCGCCTATCGTCGAACCACGCCCAATGGTGATGCGTCCGAGAATGGTTGCACCTGCATAAATGACAACATCATCCTCAACGATCGGATGACGCGCAATTCCCTTAACGAGCGCACCATGCTCATCTATCGGAAAGCGTTTCGCCCCCAAGGTTACCGCCTGATACAGGCGCACGTTATTACCGATAATTGCCGTTTCCCCGATCACCACACCGGTACCATGATCTATAAAGAAACTCCTGCCAATCTGTGCACCGGGGTGAATTTCTATGCCGGTCATCGAATGCGCAATCTCAGACATCATCCGCGCAATCAGTGGTGCACCCAATTGGTAAAGCTCATGTGCGAGCCGATAGAAAGTAATAGCGGCGATACCTGGATAGCATACCAGCACTTCGTCGATACAATGTGCGGCTGGATCGCCTACATAGGCCGCCATGATGTCATCATCAAGCAGGCGGCGGATCTGCGGCAGACACCTGGCAAATTTCTGGGTAACCGATACTGCTCGGATATGATCCTCCGGACTGAGGACCTCCGTCCCAGCATTGAAATGCAGCTCGTGCTGAATCTGCACCAGCAAGGTACGCAACGTTACATTCAAAATATAACCTACATAATAATCAACTCCTTCGACAGACAAATCAACCGGCCCCAGGCGATTAGGAAACAGTGCCATGCTTAATCCATCAGCAACCGTAGCAATTACCTTGCGTGAAGGCAGTCTCGGTGGCCTGGTATGTCCCTGTCGCTGTTCAAGAGCTGCTATACGCACGGCACGCAATTCCGCAACAACTTCATCGGTTTCCAAATACGTGCTTTTCAACAACAAATCACTTGTACTGATATTGTCATCTGCCACTACTCTCTCCTGTTTAACCCTGTTGGTTGGATGGCTGCAAAAGCAGGTTATTGTACCTGTCATTGCCAGTTTTGCTACCATTCACAGATTGCGACCCTTGTAGGCAACCCTATGAACTCATACCTGATTTGTGGTGATATCGGCGGAACCAAAACCCTGATGCGTGCGGTAGTTATGAAGGATCATGCCTGTGAGACCTGTCTCGAACGCCGCTATGACAGCCAGGCTTATGATGATTTTGATGATGTTTTAAATGATTTCCTGCAGCACCTGCCAGGTGTTCCGGAAGTGGTCTGCCTGGCAATTGCCGGACCGGTGACTGCTCAACAAGTCGCCCTGACCAACCTGAGCTGGCATATCAGCGCTCAGCATATTCAACAGCAGTTTTCAATACCAGCTGTCAGAATCATGAATGATTTCGAAGCAGTTGCCTACTCGATCGAAATACTCTCCAATGACGATCTGGTTACTCTGCAGACCGGCAACCCCCGGCCCAACTCAACCCGCGTGGTGCTGGGCGCCGGCACTGGCATGGGCGTGGCCTGGCTGATAAATGGCGTTAATGGAACCACCGTACTTGCCACCGAAGCTGGGCATATCGATTTTGCGCCTACCAATACCCTGCAGATTGCGCTGCTCGATTATCTGGGGATACGCTACGGACATGTATCAATTGAGCGTATTCTTTCGGGGCAGGGTCTGGTGGATCTTTTCCATTTCCTGCAGGAGGATTCTCTAAAACTCGGGCGAACGGGCAATAAACAACCTGTAGTGAACGATGCAGCAACAGTTACCCGGCTGGCATTCGAACAACAGCATCCCGTCGCCATGCAGACACTCGAACACTTCAGCGAAATCTATGGTGCCTATGCAGGCAATCTGGCGCTGGCAGGACTATGCCATGGCGGAGTCTATATTGCGGGAGGTATCGCACCTCGTATTCTGCGAATCCTGCAGCAATCCGGCTTTACCAGTGCCTTCCAAAACAAAGGACGATTCCGTACTTTGATGCAAACGATTCCGATTCATGTCATTGTCAATAACAAAGCGGGACTGCTGGGTGCCGAATATGTAGCCAGCCAAATGCTGTCCTCCACAGCAAACACTCATACCGGACAATAAGTAAATAAGTAAACGGTCATATGGAAAGCTACGAGACCTTGATGGCCACCCTGGCGCTCACCATGGGCGCTTCCTGGGCGAGCGGCGTAAATTTATACGCTGTGCTACTGGTACTTGGCCTGGGGTCTGCCACTGGCAATATCATCCTGCCTAACGAGCTGGTGGTTTTGAGCAACCCCTGGATTATTGGCGCGTCTGCGATCATGTACCTGGTGGAGTTTATTGCTGACAAAATTCCGGGGTTCGACAACCTCTGGGATGCCATTCATACCTTCGTGCGTATCCCGGCTGGTGCCATACTCGCGGCAGGAGCGGTCGGCGATGTTTCTACTGGCATGGAAATCGCTGCCGGTATTCTAGGTGGCGGAGCTGCTGCGACCAGTCATGCAACCAAAGCAGGTACCCGCATGATGATCAACACTTCACCCGAACCGGTGACTAACTGGACTGCCTCGGTCGGTGAAGATTTTCTGGTGCTGGGCGGTTTATGGACAGCATTGAATCATCCGCTGATTTTTCTGGGGCTATTCGCGATCTTCATCGGCCTGGCGATCTGGCTGTTACCAAAATTATGGCGATTGATCAAATCGTTATCACAGAAATTTTCCCGATTCACCAGACCCGGTCAACCTGCTGCCTTCTCCATTGACAATAGAAAAAAATAATCCCGGAACGAAGCTTCACGTTTGGCGCAAGCACAAGCACAATTCACACACCTTGCCAGCCCAACTTTTGATCATGTTATGATAACGGCAACTGTCTCCCGAAGTAATTCCTTACCTTTTTCTTCACTACATTCATGATAAAACCCGAGCAAGTTATGCAATACCTGCAAGATCACCCGAATTTTTTTGCAGAGCATCCCACCCTGCTGGATTCCGTTCAGCTGTCGCATCTGGATGAGCATGCCAATAATGATCAGGTCATCTCGATCACTCAACGGCAGGTGATGATGCTGCGCAAGAAAAATGAGTTGTTGCAGGACAAACTGCTGGCATTGATCGAAATTGGCGAACAAAATGATGCCATTGGTGAAAAAATGCATCGCCTGGTGGTAGCGCTACTGGGATTCAACTCTCTGACGGAAATGCTGCATGGATTGCAATATCATTTGTGCGAAGATTTCTCCATCCCACACGTTGCCTTGCGACTATGGCAAACGGATGATCTTGATCCTCCGCTTCCCGCTTCGGTGGTGGATACCGTCAGCGACCAGTTACGCATCGTGACCGCCGGACTATCCCAGCCACGTTGCGGCACGGATGTTGACGATGAAATCAAGCAATGGTTTGGCAGTGACGCGCAATATCTGCGATCCTTCGCACTCATTCCCCTGAAAAAAACGCAACACTTTGGTCTCCTGATGCTGGGTAGTCCTGAAGTGGAGCGTTTTTATCCGGACATGGGTACGCTTTATCTGGCACGCCTCGGTGAGCTGGCAAGCAGCTCCGTCATACGCCTGATGCGACAATCTCCACAAACAACCGCTGACACGGATGAATCCACTCCATGAAAAGCAGAAAACTGTACTGCCGCCAGTTCTCGGGCAGTATCTAACCTATCTCAGGGACACCCGCAGACTGGCCACGCTGACTCTGGTCAGTTATGAACACGATCTGGCCACCTTGGTGCGTTTTACCGTACAAAAACACCCAGATGATTCGCGAACACCTGATGACCTTTTGCGGCAACTGCAAACATCCGATATTCGTTATTTTATTGCGCGGCTACATGGCAGCGGGTTATCCGGCAGAAGTCTCGCAAGAATGCTGTCGGTCTGGCGTGGGTTTTACCGATACCTGATCCGTTATCACCACCATGGCGATGACCCCTGTCAAAGTGTACGTGTGCCCAAGTCAGCCCAGAAGCTGCCGAATGCGCTCTCACCTGATGAAGCCGCCCAGCTATTAACTTTCAAGCCAACTGACCCACTCGCAACAAGAGATCTGGCCATGTTCGAGTTATTTTACGGCTCAGGTCTGCGGCTGGCGGAGCTGGCCAGCTTGCAACCAGCGAATATCGATTTCAATCAAGGCATGGCACGCATCACCGGCAAAGGCAGCAAAACACGACTCGTGCCGATTGGCAAGCAGGCGCTGCAAGCATTACAGGCATGGTTGCCGATTCGCGCCGCCATGCTGCCACCCGGCGAAACCGCCCTGTTCCTGTCACAGCAGGGCCGTCGTATTCATACCCGCACCATTGCTCTGCGCCTGAAACAACGTGCTCTGCTGCAGGGACTTGACAATAATGTTCACCCTCATGCGCTCCGGCATTCGTTTGCTTCCCATTTGCTGCAATCTAGCAGCGACCTGCGCGCAGTGCAGGAAATGCTCGGTCATAGCAGCATCCGCAGTACGCAAGTCTATACTCATCTGGACTTTCAGCATTTAACCAAAATTTACGACCAGGCACACCCACGCGCCAAAAAAAAAGGTGGCAAATAGATTATTCTGCTCCCCACAACATCAGAGGATAAGCCGCCAGAGCGCCGACGCTCGAAATAACAAACCATATTGGCAATTAATCTAAATTATCAACTGTTTTACAGGCCAGATAACAGATATAAGCTTACGATATTACTGATACAATTTCTCAGAAACTCAATTCTGCAGCAAGTATTTTCACCAACCAAATGACCGGACTTTAATTATTTTAAGGAGACATTCATGAAAATCAAAAAACTTGCCTTCGCTTTGGCACTGAGTATTGTGGCTAACCCGATCTGGGCGGACCGTATCGGTGGCAGCTCACGCGCCGATTTTCTGACCGATGAACTAGTGATTCCCTGCGTCAAACTGAAAAATTTTAGCGATTCCAACCTGGAAGGTCTTTACTTCGATGTACGTTTGGAAAGACGTGGAAATTCTTTCAATTATGAGCTGGTCGAAGCTGTTCAGGAAAATTCAGATGTGTGTCGGAAAATCGCGGCGCTGGCAGCATTTGAGGATGACGATTATGACAACAGCGATGATGACGATGACGATAACGGATTCAGCCACTCCTCCGGCTCGATCGGTAACGGAAAGGCAACACGCCTATTCGTCGGCTGTGAAATCGATGACGATGACGATGACGGCCGTGAATCCGAAATCGAGCTCAAGGTGCTGAATCTGGCTCCGGGCGACTACCGCGCCCGCGTCACTTCCGGCGGTAATGTCGAGCATAGCTCTGTAAAACAAGCGTCACGCTTCGAGACCGAGTTCAAGTTCAAGAGCGATACGGATGACAGCGACAAGACCTTGATCACAGCCGATTTCATTCAGGACAGCACGGTAACTGGAGAAATTCTAGATATGAATGATGTGGTTGTTCTGAGCGCGAATGCGGTCTGCAAGATTGATGATTGATTGACTGCAAACATTTGATTTTTCAAAATGTGGTCAGATTCAGTTACTGGCCACATTTTGATGAAAAGAATCGAAGGCAGATCATAATTCTCTGCTAATTTTCACAGGCGATTTTCCACATCGTCTCATCCACGCTTCCAGGTTGCGCCACCTTCCATGCCTGCGGCTGGCTATAGGAACGAATAAGCTTGCCTCTCTCCATATTCCAGCTGAATAATTTGAAAGCAAGAACTCTGGCATGCTTTCCCCGGCAGTCATATTCATATCGAATAGTTTTAGATAAGAAATTCACACCAGATGCTTTTTGTTCGGCTCTATAATCCAGCAAAATCCACATCTTGACTTTATCAGCTGCCTTACTGGCCGAGACCAAATCTGCATAAACCGTGTAATCGCTTTCCTGATCACCTTCCCCTACTCGGGTCCATTCGGCCATCGTGTCGGTCGTTGTCATGATCAGCAGCAAAGTTAATAGTATTTTTTTCATGGTTTAATTTTAACCCTCTCTGAGGAATAACTGATTGTACAAATGGCTGAAGGCTGATTATTTTTCTATCAATGCCGTGATGAGCCGAGATTCAATATCCTGATATTGACTGCTGCTGTCCCTGACATGAGACGAGCGAATCCACGCTGGGTTCTGCCGCAGGATGTTGATTATTTCATGCCAGCCTTCCGGCAGACGCTGCGGCTCTAGTGATGAATCAACCTGTTCTACATGCACGGCAGCATGGCCACGATGCACCAATTTATTCAGCAATTGTCGCTGGCGTAAATACAGGATCTGCAAGGTATTATCATCTACACACAGCCAGCTGGCTCCCTGAATTTTTGCCTGGATTTCCTTACCGTAACGGCGAAAGGTGGACCATCCTGTTCCTGCCAGCGCCCCCAGCAAACTGGCCGCCCCCAGGCTCAATCCACCTACCATCAGATCAATTCCGGCACCAGCAGCTGCGCCCTTGAGGGCAGAACTGCCAATATCCAGACCGTAGGCCTTCAGTACCCCGGGTGCAAATAAATCCAGTTGCCAGTGGCCATCCTGTATAGGAAGGTTCTGCAAGATGACATCCTGCTGGGTAAAATTAAAGATGGCCAACAAATCATACAGGCAATTCTGCTCGGCCAGCCGAATCGCTTGCTGCAGTTTCTGCGTAGCAGATTGTGCAGTAACGCCCTGCCCGCTCGGATCAACAGTTTGCCGATAGCATGCCGCCATTACAATCAACATCACAATTCGTCTGGCTGCGGACTGACAGAGTTTCCGCCAAACCTGTGCACGGAAATCGATCAAACGCTGTAACGGCTGATAATAACCCTCCGCAAGACTCTGTATTTTCTGGTATAGCCGCTTCTCTGCCTCAAACGCAAAAGCGACCGTATCCAGTTCAAGCGACGCATGGATGTTGAATTCAGCAAGCTTTTGCCGCCATTTGTCCAAGTCTGCCCGATGCGTCTCGATAAAATTAAATACCGGGATGATTGGTTTCAGGGTTTTGCTGAGCAGTTCGATTTCAATAAGGTATTTTTCCAGGATGGGCTCGCGCACATCAATGACATACAACAGGATGTCACTGCGCAAAACCTGGCGGATAACCTTTGCCTCCTGCTCCAGAGGATCATCCGGCGCAGTCTGTTCAGTAAAATCGGTCAGAATGGCAGCCTGTATTGTACCTTTTTTGCTGGCAACCATTCTGATCAGTTTTTCACGCAAGGCATAGACATCCTCGATCCCTGGAGTATCGTACAGATTGAGGATGGCTTCCTGTCCCGCAGAAATGGTTGCGCGTTCCACATGGCGGGTTGTGCCGGCGGCGTCCTCAATTCTGCCAAATGCGGTACTGCGCAACATGGTACGAATGAGGGAAGTTTTGCCGGTATTGGCATGACCGACTACTGCAATATTGAGTAACGGTGCTTCCCGGTCGGTTGCCGGCCTGGCTGTTTGCATTTCAAATAACCATGCTAGTGAGTGATGACGTGTTCGGCGGGAATGTCACAGGCCTGTGCCAACCTGAACCAAGCCAGTTTACGCGATTCGGCAATCGGTTCCGCTGGCTCGGTATTAAGAAGCAACAACCATCCCGGGCCAGCCGTGGCAGCGACCAGTTCCCTGATCATGCGCTGCACACCGCGATCCGGCAATCGGTAGGCCGCCACGCCGATCAGCAGCGGCTGTTTGCTCTTTTTTATCCTATCAAGCACTTGGCGAAAAGTGGCCTGGTCCGTAATATTGTGTTGACCTTTCACAGCTGCCGGCCAGCGTACCCGGTCATCCAGCTCGATTCCTGTCACCAGCGCCATGGTTGGAATATCGCTGTTGCGACCGCTTGCCATCCGCACGTCACGATCGTCAATCCGCCCGGGGTCGGCATCTACCACACTGGTATCGAGATCCGACTTCAGCAGGCTTTGCCGAAGGCTGACGTAATAAGGCAGGTACAAATCCAGTTGGTAGCGGTGTTCTGAAAATTTCAGCATCAATGATGAGAGCGCAGTTAACAACAATCGCGGCAGCAATCCATAAGCAATCAATGCACCCAGCAGAAATTTTGCCCAGGCACTTCTGGTGGCTGCATCCTGCATGACAACACCGGCCGCATCCACGCGACTTGCCATGACCTGCTGACTGTCAGGTTGCGCCATGCCCAGCCACTCCATGGGGGCAGCCAACAAGCGCGTCAATTCAGGCAGAGTGTTTTCCGGTAACAGCGTCGTTCCCCAAATAAAATCATATTGCTTCGCCGTCATCAACAAAATCAGTATTGTTATGCCAGCAAGCAGGTAACTCAACCAGAACTGATGGGTGAGCAGACTGAATCGCCATTTGCCAATCCGGCCACCGAGACAGGTTTCCCACCAGCCCCTCGCCGCACTCGCAACCAAGGGATCACTTTCTTTTTCTTTTAACCTGGCAGGCAGCCAGCCAGCCAATTGCGCCACCATGCCCATGCTTAATCCGTGAACATTGAGTAGCATGCCGGCCAGCCACAACAGCATCGACAGAAAATTAAAACCCAGCAGCACAGTGAGCAGCCAGTAAATATTCAAGGTAGCGGCCGTATCCACTGCCTTGAAAGCCGCCAGACCGCCCAGCAACGCGGCAACTACCAGTACCACCCGATAAGCACGTTGAAATAATTTTTCCGGTTGCTGCAAACGGCTGTTAAGCGCGTTATCCTGAATCAGGCGGCGCGCTCGCACCATCAGTCGTTCATAAAAATTATCCAGACTGAAGTGGCTAGCGGTATGCGCTGCCATATCCTGGATGCTGGCGTATGAGATTGCCTGTTTTTGACTGTTCTCAATATATCGTAATTGCTCAAGCCTCACCAGATCACTGAAATCGTAATCTTTGTTAGCCATTACAGTTGATATAACATGGTTGGCATGGTTGGCATGGCTGGCAAATTTAATAAAGTAGATAGCATCAAAAGGCCGTGAAAGTCAGACAACCGGAAAGGCGGCCGGGAAAACAAAGCTGGCATGACAAGCAAACGATTAAGCGAGGACAATCTACAGAATGACACTCTACCAAGAAAAAAATAATTCGGTCGTGATCCAACCCGTTACGAAAATGAAACCTGTTGCAATACTCAGATTCTTTTCGATCGAAGGGCCAGGCTATTTTGCCACATTTCTCGACCAGCATGCTGTCCCTTGGCAACTGATCAGACTAGATGCCGGCGATACGCTTCCAGACAATCTCTCAGGTTTCAGTGGTCTGGTGCTGATGGGTGGTCCCATGAGTGTTCACGATGATTTGCCTTGGATAGCACTTGTCATCCATCTGATCAAACAGGCCATTACTTCTGATATCCCGATTTTAGGAAACTGTCTCGGCGGGCAATTACTGGCAACTGCGCTCGGCGGGAAAGTCAGCAACCATCCGGTCAAGGAGCTGGGATGGGGATGGGTGGAAGTAGTTGATACTCCAATTGCGCGCAGCTGGCTGGGGGATCTCACCGGATTTGAAGCCTTTCACTGGCACGGTGAAACTTTCAGCCTGCCACATGGTGCAACCCACTTACTCTCCAGCACATTTTGTTCTAATCAGGCATTCGTATTCGGCAAACATCTTGGATTGCAATGCCATCTCGAAATGACACCCGCCATGGTGAAAGAATGGTGTCATGTCAATGCGGAAGAACTTCGGCAGAACCAGGATAGTCCGGCAGTACAGACCATGGATGAAATACAGCATGACTTACATCAGCGTGTGTCAGTTCTGCAAAGCGTTGCGCGCCGAATTTATCAGAATTGGATTATCACGCTGGATACGCGCGATGATCATATTCAATCTATCCGGCAATCTGAAAAATAAAATGACAGGGAATCGCATTCTGCAGCCTCCGTTCCCGTCAGCCATACATGAGCAATCAGCGCGATTGCGATTGCCGATTCTTCTGACCGATTTTTGCCGGTTTTTCTTTTGCAACCGGATTCCGCAGAGTATAGCCATTTTCTTTCATCTTGTACCCTCCGTATGCGCCCGCACCCGCGGCAACCAGCGTCCAGCAGCCAGATAACAGCGGCAATGTCACAAGCAGCACAACTACAATCAATTTCTGTTTTTTATTTATCGCCATTAAATTCATTTAGATGCTATCCGATCTCAACAGGTAACGTGTCACCGATACATACGCACCCAGCCATCCAAGCCCAACTGCGATAGCCAGCAATGCCAGACTATCCAGCCATACAAAATGATCAAGCCTGAATGTGGCTTCATACAATCTCGCCAGCTCAAACAACGCTCGGTTGATCTGAGCAATACCCGCAGCCAGTATCAGCCAGGTCAACAATGCACCAGCCAATCCCTGAATCGCACCAAAATATAAAAATGGACGGCGGATATAGCTATCAGTTGCGCCTACCAGCCTGGATACTTTAATTTCATCGCCGCGGGTCAGAATCTGCAGGCGGATCATGTTGAATACCGCAAATACCAGCGCCGCGCCAAACAGGGTTGCCAGCATGATAGCGATGATTCTGCCCAGATCCAGAATGGCGTTTAGTTTTCGTGCCCAGTCAGTATCTACCAGCACGTGCGCGATTTTCGGCCAACTCAATATGGCAGTGCGTAGCATTTCAATCTCGTCTACCGTCACCTTTTCAAGATTGACGACAAATACATCGGGTAAAGGGTTCTGCTCAATATTACGCATGATTTCTGCCAGCTCAGCCTCCTGCTGCAGCTGTTGTAAAGCAACTTCCTTGGAAACGAACTGAAAATACGCAATGATAGGGATTTTTTCCAGATTGGTGTTGATGCGTTCTATATCATCTGAAGCTGCTTTGGTATCCAGCAACACGCTCAGTTGCTGGGATTCGAGCGATTGTCCCGCAACAGCACGTAAATTATCCAAAGTCAGCAGAATGCCGGCCGGGAAACTGAGCACAATACCGATCACCACGATGCTCAACAGACTACTGGTCGGTGAGCTGGTCAGCATTTCGAATGCGCGAACCGCTGCCAGCCAATGCTGCCGCAACCATCGGTTCATTGCGCCAGCTTCCCCTGATACAGTTGCAGCACACGCGACCGATTCTCAATCAGCGTCAGATCATGGGTAGCAATCAATATCGTGACACCAACCTGATGAAAAGACCGAAATACCGTCATGATTTCCTGCGCATAGGCGGCATCAAGATTCGCCGTCGGCTCATCGGCAATCAGCACACTTGGGCGGTGAACGACCGCGCGTGCTATACACATACGCTGTTTCTCGCCACCAGACAGACTGACCGGATTGGCTTTTCCCCGGCGCAACAGACCAACTTTATCCAGTGCGGCATGCGCGCGCGCAGTAGCCGCTTTACTCTCCATCCCCATAACCTGCAATGGCAATAAAACATTGTCCAGCACGGCACGGTCGTACAGAATATTTTGCTCCTGGAAAATCAAACCCAGACTTCGCCGCAGGTAAGGAACCATGCTCCGTTTCAGTGTGCCGGTATTCAGCTGGCCAACCCTGACCGCGCCAGAAGTTGGCCGCTCGATGGCGGCAATCAGCTTCAGTAACGTACTCTTGCCTGCACCGGAATGCCCGATGAAGAAAACAAGTTCACCTGCCGAAATCGAAAAACTGACCCCCTGCAACGCCTGAAAGCCACCCGAATAAACCTTGCTGACCTGCATGAACTGGATCATGGCGAATGAATCACTCAGTCGAAAAGCGCCTGTGCAAATTCCCTGGCATCGAAAGGCCGCAGATCATCCAGTCCCTCTCCTACTCCAACAAAACGCAAGGCAGGCGGCGTATGAGTATATTGCGCCGCAATCGCCGCGATAACACCACCCTTAGCAGTCCCATCCAGTTTGGTCAGTACCAGGCCGGTCACGCCCAGTGCTTCATCAAATATCTTTAACTGACTGATTGCATTCTGGCCGGTATTGGCATCCAGGATCAACAGAACCTCGTGCGGCGCATCAGCAATAACCTTGGCAATGACGCGTTTGATCTTTTTGATTTCTTCCATCAGATGCGCCTGGGTCGTCAGCCGTCCGGCAGTATCCGCCAGGACAATATCGATTCCGCGCGCCTTGGCGGCATTGACCGCGTCAAAAATAACCGCACTAGGATCACTTTTTTTGCCAGATTCACTCTCCTGCGAAATCACCGTAATATTGTTACGCTCCCCCCATACCTTGAGCTGTGCCTGTGCGGCAGCACGGTAAGTATCGCCAGCGGCGAGCAGCACCGATTGTCCCTGTGACTGAAAATAATGGGCAAGCTTGCCAATCGTCGTGGTCTTACCCACACCATTGACACCTGCGATCATGATTACAAATGGTTTTTTTTCTGCCGTCTCCATTGGACGGGCAAGTGGTTCGAGCAACTCGGTCAGCGCATCCTGCAAGGCCAGCTTCAATTGCCCGGCATCATCCAGCGCATCACGTTTGACACGTTTACGCACCGAATCCAACAGATGATTGGTGGCAGTAATACCGGTATCAGCGGTCAACAGCGCAGTTTCAAGCTCCTCATACAGAGCCTCGTCAATTTTTCTACCGCTGAACAGACCCGAGAGCTGCTTGCCAAGACTCTGTCGAGTGCGCGCCAGCCCTTGCCGAATTTTGCTCGCAAAACCGGTGGATGGTGCCGACGAATCAGCCGGTGTTTCATCGGCAGGTTTTTTGGATTTAAAAATACTAAACATACTGGTCGGTGATTGTCTCAAAAAGAAAATAATAGCGAAAAACCACCAGGAGAAGCAAAGATCGTCTGCCGCACACCTGATTTGCACGCTGCACGCTTATCCAGGATTATACGCTGCAGTATGCCCAATGATGCAATCAAACCCGCCGGGCTGCATGGTAGATTCATTAAAGCGTGTATGATCAAGTGATGCGCCTTGTGTATTGACAACCATTACAGCCTGGTTCGGCTTTACGGCCATAATTATCCTATATGGATATACGCTTTTACAGGAGGTTCTATGTTGAATTTCGTTTGGTCTCACTGCTGGCACTGCTCAAGTCAGGACATGACAGCGCCTGTCCTGACCGGCATGTCGTTCTGAATGGCAACCCATAGCGATCGTTTCCGCCGGTTTTTGCGTCAGCTAAGGGGCAATCTTTCCGCTGACCATTTTTTAAAACACGCTTTCGATGAGCCACCACTGCGCTCAGAATTGTTCAGCGCGGATCAGATGGAGCAGCGCGGCAAACAACTGGCGGCACTACACGAGATAGCGCGTCAACGCCCGCGTGATTACCTGATGACACGTCTGTCTGCAAATGAAGAAGTTCTGGCCGAGGTGTGCGCTCAGCTCACGACAGCAGTCAAATCCAGCCAGCATATTATGCCGGCTGGAGAATGGCTGTTGGATAACTTCTATCTGATTGAAGAACAAATTCATACCGCCAGGCGCCATATGCCCGAGGGGTATAGCCGTGGACTGCCACGCTTATCGAGCGGCCCTTCGGCTGGTTTGCCACGTGTGTACGATATCGCGCTGGAGATCATATCGCATGGCGACGGGCGAGTAGATGCCACTAGTCTCTGCCGCTTCGTTGCTGCGTATCAAACGGTCAATCCCCTCAAATTAGGAGAGCTATGGGCCATTCCGATCATGCTGCGACTGGCGTTGATCGAGAATCTGCGCCGTGTTGCCATGCGCATCGCCGCTGACAGGATTGATAGTGACCTTGCGGGAAAATGGGCGCAACAGATGGCAGTAATTGCGGAGAAAGACCTCAAAAGCCTGATACTGGTGATTGCGGATATGGCTCATTCGCAGCCTCCCATGTCTACACCTTTCGTAGCGGAATTTACGCGCCAGCTACGGGGACATGGCCTCGCTCTGGCGTTACCACTGACCTGGATCGAGCAAGTGCTGGCCGAATCAGGGCTGACGATCGAGCAGCTTGTCCAGTCCGGCAACCAGCAGCAGGCCGCCGACCAGGTTTCCATCAGCAACAGCATTTACAGCCTGCGCTTTCTGGGTGGAATGGATTGGCGAGAGTTCGTCGAAAGCATGAGCCTCGTTGAGCAAACCTTGCGTACCGATCCGAACGGAAGCTACGCGAACATGGACTTTGCCAGTCGTGACCGCTATCGCCATGTCATTGAACAGATTGCCAAACGCAGCACCCTTACGGAAATCGAGGTAGCGCAATGCGCCATCCAACTTGCGCGAGAAGCTCAGACAGCGCAGCTTGCCCAGAAAGAAAGTGACGAACGCGCAGCGCATGTAGGCTTCTACCTGATTAGTCGGGGTTTACACACGCTGGAAACACGCATCCAAGTACGTTCTTCTATCGCCATATCTTTGATAAAAACTGCAAAGCAACATGCATTGAGCATTTATCTCGGACTGGCTGTTCTGCTAACCTTACTGTTCAGCAGCGGTCTGATAGCAATCGTTTCCACTCAGATACAGGAAAATATCCCGGATGTGTTGCTGGTTGTGTTCGGCATACTCGCATTGCTGTCCACCAGTCAACTGGCGCTCAATCTGGTCAATTGGCTGGCAACGTTATTCGTACCACCCCATCCACTGCCACGAATGGATTTTTCCACTGGCATTCCCGCACCATCACGAACACTGGTCGTGGTACCAACCATGCTGACCAGCCCACAAGGAATTGAAAATCTGGTCGAGGCGCTGGAAGTACGTTTTCTCGCGAATCGGGATGACAATCTATTTTTCTCCCTGCTGACAGATTTTCGAGATGCCCACGAAGCAACGCTTGCCGATGACGAAATTTTGTTGCAGCTGGCGCAGACGAAAATTGAAGCGCTGAACACAAAACATGGTATAGCGGAAAACAAACCATTTTTTCTGTTTCATCGACCGAGACGCTGGAATCCGCAGGCGCGTGTCTGGATGGGATATGAACGTAAACGTGGCAAGCTTGCTGACTTGAATGCATGGTTGCTGGGCGACAGGCAGGATAATAAGACTGGCAAACATTTTTCTTGCATTGTCGGCGATGTCACGCAACTTGTTGGCGTAACTTACGTCATCACCCTGGATACCGATACCCATCTGCCGCGTGATGTCGCGCGGCAGATGGTAGGCGCCATGGCGCACCCGCTGAATCGTCCGCGCTTTGATGAAACACGACGACGCGTCTGCGAAGGCTACAGCATTCTCCAACCGCGTGTCTCGGCGAGCCTGGAAAGCACCAACCGCTCACGTTATGCACGATTGTACGGTGGAGAGTCCGGTATTGATCCTTATACTCGCGTCGTCTCCGATATCTACCAGGATCTATTTGGCGAAGGTTCATTCATCGGCAAAGGCATCTATAAAGTAGATGCTTTCGAACAGGCATTGAACGGGCGTTTTCCCGAAAACAGCATTCTTAGCCATGATTTGCTTGAAGGGTGCTACGCGCGCGCCGGTCTATTGAGCGATGTGCCGGTTTATGAAGATTATCCAGCACACTACAGCGTAGATGTCAGCCGCCGGCATCGCTGGGTGCGCGGTGACTGGCAATTGCTCGGCTGGTTGCTGCCACGTGTTCCCAGTTCCGGAAATCGCCGAGAGAAAAATCCACTCTCACCACTTTCCAAATGGAAATTACTTGATAATCTGCGACGCAGTCTTGTCCCAACCGCTTTAACGTTACTCCTGCTGCTCGGCTGGTGTGTGCTGACATCACCCTGGATCTGGACGCTAGCGGTACTCGGCATACTCCTGATTCCCCCGGTAACGGCATCACTGGTAGACGTTTTTCGCAAGTCCGATGAAATCCGGTTGGGTCAGCATCTTACCACCGTCTTCGGCACAGCCGCTCAACGGCTGGCGCAAGCAGTCTTTACGTTGTCGTGCCTGCCCCATGAGGCGTGGTTCAACATGGACGCAATCGTGCGCACAGTCTGGCGTATGGCGTTCAACCAGGGTCGGCTGCTCGAATGGAACCCGTCCGGTGAAGTAGCGCGCAGCAGCCGCACCGATTTTACCGCTGCTGCTCGTGCCATGTGGGTGGCTCCGTTACTCGCTGTCGCCACAACAATTTACCTGTTGCTGTTCAATCCCGCTGGACTCATCGCAGCAGGACCCATTTTGCTATTGTGGTTTGGATCGCCCGCCATGGCCTGGTGGATTGGACAATCCCCCGCACGCCCTGACGTAACGCTGACCGCCGCACAGACGGTGTTTTTACGTAAGCTTGCGCGTAAAACCTGGGCATATTTTGAGACTTTTTCCGGCCCGAAAAATAACTGGCTACCGCCAGACAATTACCAGGAATATCGAGGTGCGGCGGTGGCGCATCGTACGTCACCAACCAACATAGGAATGGCGCTGCTCGCTAATCTGTCCGCCTATGATTTTGGCTACCTGCCAGCCGGAAAACTGATTGAACGTACCGCTCATACCTTTGACACCATGCAAGTACTGGAGCGATATCGAGGGCACTTCTACAACTGGTACGATACCCGAACGTTGAAGCCATTACATCCGGCTTATATTTCGACAGTAGACAGCGGCAACCTGGCAGGCCATCTGCTGACCTTACGTCCCGGACTGCTCGCACTGGCCGATGATCCCATTTTGCACAGACGTTGGTTTGACGGACTCCGCGATACGCTGGGCATTCTGTTGGATACTGTCGGAAACAGTCCGCCAGCTTTGCTCACGCAATTGCAGCTCACTATTGAATCTGTCTGCAGCACTCCTCCCGCCACACTCTCACAGGCGTGGCAATATCTGGACCAACTGACAAAACAGTCTCAAGTGTTTCTAGACAGCCGGAATACCGCCGGGGAACTGTCGTCAGCAAGCGGCGTACACGCAATCAGAGAATACCAGGAAACCGCAGAAAATTCCGTGCACCACCCGAATCTGGACCATGCCAGTGCAGTCCTTTCAGAATCAGTCGGTGAGCATGACGCAGACTGGTGGGCACATGCACTAGCCACTCAATGTCACGCGGCGCGGGAGGAACTGGTCTTGCTTGCACCATGGCTGCTGTTACCAACAATACCTGATGAATTTCCGGAGGAGCTGGATACGATTCCCACACTACGCGAACTGGCGGATGGCAAAATGCGGCTGGCAATCAAGCGGCAGCTCGATGCCGTCCCTGCTGATCCCAGTACGCAATACCGATGGCTACGGGCAAGTCAGGATGCCATATTGCAAGCCAGTAACCGTGCCATAGAACGGATGGCAGCCCTCGAACAGCTTTCCCGGCAAAGCAGCATATTTGCAGATATGGCATTTGATTTTCTGTATGACAAATCATCACATTTACTGGCAATCGGTTACAACGTCGATGAATTGCGACGGGATGCCAGCTACTACGACCTGCTAGCTTCAGAAGCCAGACTGACCAATTTTATTGCTGTTGCACAGGGACAAATACCCCAGGACAGCTGGTTTGCCCTGGGACGTTCACTGACAACTAACGGTGGCGAACCGGTGCTGTTATCGTGGAGCGGCTCGATGTTTGAGTACCTGATGCCACTGCTGGTCATGCCAACCTATGAAAATACGTTGCTTGACCAAACCTGTCAGGCAGCGGTAGCACGGCAGATCGATTATGGACGGCAGCGCGGCGTGCCGTGGGGAATATCAGAATCCGGCTACCACCTGGTCGATGTTCATCTCAACTATCAATATCGGGCATTTGGTGTGCCAGGGCTGGGACTCAAACGTGGGTTGGCAGATGATCTGGTCATTGCCCCCTACGCCACCATGCTGGCATTGATGGTAGCGCCAGAAGCAGCCTGTCAGAATCTGCAGCAACTCAGCGCATTGGGGTTGGAAGGCAGGTTTGGCTATTATGAAGCGATTGACTATACCCCGTCACGCCAGCGGCGCAATGAATCAAGCGCCATCGTACGATCCTATATGGCTCACCATCAGGGGATGAGTCTGCTTTCACTGTCTTATCTGCTGCTGGGTCGCCCCATGCAGCAGCGATTTGAGTCCGATCCCTGGCTCCAGGCCAGTCTGTTGCTGCTTCAGGAGCGGATTCCCAAAGCAGCCGCATTGGTTCCACGTACGACCGAATTTGCTGATATCCGTTTGGCTACCACCATGCAGCAAACACCGATCCGGGTATTCGATACCGCCAGCACACCCACACCAGAAGTGCAACTGCTGTCAAATGGCCGCTATCACGTCATGGTCACGAATGCGGGCGGGGGCTACAGTCACTGGAAAAATCTCGCCGTAACGCGCTGGCGCGAGGATACCACTTGTGATCACTGGGGATCATTTTGCTATCTTCGCGACGAGCAAAGCGGCGAAGTCTGGTCAACTGCTTATCAGCCAACACACAAACAACCACAACATTATGAAGTCATTTTCTCTGAGGGACGTGCCGAGTTCCGCCGCCGCGACACGATTGACAAAGGACATTTTGAAACCTACACCGAAATGGTGGTATCGCCTGAAGATGATATTGAATTGCGCCGCGTGCGTATTACCAACCGTACTGGCCTCCGTCGCACCCTGACGGTAACAAGTTACGCTGAAGTGGTGCTGGCCGTGCCGGCAGCAGATGCGCTGCATCCAGCTTTCAGCAATCTGTTTATCCAGACCGAAATCGACGAACAACACCACGCGATATACTGTACCCGTCGTCCTCGATCGGCTACCGAGCCAACGCCCTGGATGTTTCATATGATGACGACACATGATGTCGAAATTGATGCCATCTCTTATGAAACAGACCGGGCGCAATTTATTGGCCGTAGCCGTACCGTAGCCAATCCCCAGGCTTTGAGTGGTGATACGCCGAACATACTCTCTGGCAGCCAGGGTTCCGTGCTGGACCCGATTGTTGCTATACGCCATACCATTACGCTCGATCCGGAGCAGATGGCTATCGTCGACATGGTTAGCGGCGTGGGAGAAACGCGCGCGGATATGTTGAATTTGATTGAACGATATCAGGACAGACGACTTGCAGATCGTGTTTTTGATATTGCCTGGACACACGCGCAGGTGGTATTACGCCAGATTAATGCCAGTGAGACTGACGCCCAGCTCTATGGCCGCCTGGCAAACGCCATTATCTATAGCAACGATAAATTTCGTGCCGAGACCAGCATTCTGAAGCAGAATCACCGTGGACAATCCGAATTATGGGGCTACGCGGTTTCGGGTGATTTGCCGATTGTCCTGTTGCAGATCAGCGATGCAGCCAATATCGAACTGGTGCGCCAACTGGTGCAGGCCCATGCCTACTGGCGCCTGAAAGGACTTGCAGTGGATCTGGTCATCTGGAACGAGGACCGCGCCGGTTACCGGCAGTTGTTGCAGGATCAGATTATCGGATTGATTGCAACGGGCACTGAAGCCCATGTCATCGACCGGCCAGGTGGCATCTTCGTGCGACAAACGGAGCAGATGTCAAACGAAGATCGCATCCTGTTTCAGTCGGTCGCTCGTATCATCATCACGGATAGTCACGGAACGCTGGCGGAACAGATCAATCATCCCCGAACCAAAGTCCGGCGAATGCCGCTATTACGTGCAATCCGCAACCACCGCGCTGATCCCGCAAGCGACAGCAAATTTCCAAGAAAGGATCTCACCCTGCAGAACGGATTGGGTGGTTTCACTGCGGACGGGCGCGAGTATGTTATTACGACGACAGACAAACAAATTACGCCTGCACCATGGGTGAATGTGCTGGCCAATCCGCATTTCGGTACCGTCATCTCCGAGAGTGGGCAGGCGTATACCTGGAGTGAGAACGCCCACCAATTCCGGCTGACGCCCTGGCACAATGATCCGGTATCCGACATCAGTGGCGAAGCTTTTTATTTACGTGATGAAGAAAGCGGACACTACTGGTCGCCCACACCCCTGCCCTGCCGCGGCACTAATGCCTACGTGACTCGACATGGATTTGGCTATAGTGTATTCGAGCACACCGAGAGTGGCATTGTCTCCGAATTATGGGTTTATGTCGGAATAGATGCTGCCGTCAAGTATTCTGTATTGAAGGTACGGAATGCATCCGGACGCCCACGACAACTCTCCGCAACCGGCTATGTCGAGTGGGTGCTGGGTGACTTGCGGTCAAAATCGGTGATGCATATTACAACCGAAATAGACGCCAGCAGCGGCGCACTGTTCGCGCATAACCCTTACAACGCCGAATTTACCGGTCGTATCGCATTTTTCGACGTGGACGAAACAGACCGCTCGATCAGTTGCGACCGCACTGAATTCATCGGGCGCAACGGTTCACTCAAAGCTCCTGCAGCAATGACGCACTCACAGCTTTCCGGCAAAACCGGCGCGGCGCTTGACCCCTGCGCAGCCATTCAGATTAAATTTGACCTGGCGGATGGGCAGGAACGTGAAATCATTTTCCGTTTGGGGCAGGCCGGCAGACGCGGAGCTGAAGATGCGCGCAGTCTGATACGCCGGGTGCGGGGAGCGGCGGCTGCGCGTACGGCGCTCGAAGCAGTGTGGCAGTACTGGAACCACACCCTTGGTACCGTGCAGATAGAAACACCCGACCCTTCCCTCAATGTGCTCGCCAATGGCTGGCTGGTCTATCAAACGCTGGGCTGCCGTTTATGGGCACGCAGCGGTTATTACCAATCAGGTGGCGCCTTCGGTTTTCGCGACCAGTTACAGGATGTCATGGCGCTGGTCCATGCCGAACCGCTGCGTGTACGCGAACATCTGCTGTTGTGCGCGGCGCATCAGTTTGTGGAAGGCGATGTGCAGCATTGGTGGCATCCACCGTCTAATCGTGGTGTGCGCACCCGCTGCTCCGACGATTACCTGTGGTTGCCACTGGCAGTAAGCCGCTACGTACTGAGTACCGGCGATCGCGGTGTACTGGATGAATCTATTCCCTTCCTGGAAGGCCGCCCGGTCAACCCCGAGGACGACTCATATTACGATCTTCCGACACAGTCAAACGAGTCAGCCAGTCTCTATCAGCACTGTACGCGAGCGATTCAGCATGCCTTACGGTTTGGCGAACATGGCTTGCCTCTGATGGGTTCAGGTGACTGGAACGATGGCATGAATCTGGTAGGAATCCATGGCAAAGGCGAAAGTGTGTGGCTGGGATTTTTCCTGTATGAAGTATTGACTCGCTTTGCTGAGCTGGCAAAACGACAGGATGATGCGTCTTTCGCCGAGCAATGTCTCGGTACAGCCGCAGAACTGCGTCAACATATCGAACAGCACGCCTGGGATGGCGGCTGGTATCGCCGTGCCTACTTCGACGACGGCACCGCGCTGGGATCAGCAAACAACAGCGAATGCCAGATCGATTCAATTTCACAAAGTTGGTCGGTGCTCTCCGGCGCGGGCGATGCTGCACGATCCCGGCAAGGCATAGAAGCCGTCTATGCACGCCTGGTACGGCATGACAATGCACTGATTCAGCTTCTGGACCCCCCATTTGACACCTCGGATCTTGATCCCGGCTATATCAAGGGTTATGTCCCGGGCGTGCGAGAAAATGGTGGGCAGTACACCCATGCGGCAATCTGGACCGCCATGGCATTCGCGGCCGCGGGAGACAACCAGCGGGCGTGGGAATTATTGAACATGATCAACCCGGTCAACCATGGAAAATCAGCGGCAGGAATAGCGATTTATAAAGTCGAGCCCTATGTCGTTGCCGCTGATGTCTACGCAGTTTCACCGCATGCCGGTCGCGGAGGATGGAGCTGGTACACTGGTTCTGCCGGCTGGATGTATCGGCTGATTGTGGAATCTCTGCTCGGCCTAAGACTGGAAGTCGATAAACTGTATTTCACACCCTGTTTGCCTGCCTCCTGGCAAACATTCACACTGCACTACCGCTACCGGGAAACCGTCTACCATATCGTGGTATCACAAACTCATAGTGATGATGCCGGACAGCGTGGTGCGATGCGCGTTACGCTGGACGGCATCGAACAGCCGGAACCGATTATTCCCCTGGTGGATGATCACCAGGAACATACGGCCGAAGTTCGCATGATAACCAGCTTGCCTCATGTAGAATAAATCCATACATACTGTAACAGCATGATTTTATGAAACAACCATTTTGTCCGCAGATGATTGCCATTCACATTTGATTCAATTGCCAAGTTGGATCAGAAACTCGGAGATGCTGTTACGGATCAGTTTCTTTTCGCCACTGGCTATTCACTGGCCATCAAAAAGCGTGGTTGCCCTGGCTGCCACTGCGCCGATAGCGCCTCCGCCTGCTGCAGTACCGTCTGCACTGCCGCGTCCTGCAGGTCGGGTGGGTAGCCATATTTGCGCAGGATACGCTTGACCAGCACGCGCAGCCGCGCCCGGGCCGATTCACGGTGGGCCCAGTCAACGGCAATGTTTTCTTTCAGGCTGACCAGCAGCTCGTGAGCAATAACCCGCAAATTGTCGTCGCCCATCACCTGCACAGCAGATTCGTTCTCCGCCAGCGCGTCGTAGAAGGCGATCTCATCAAGGGATAAGCCCTGTTCCTCGCCGCGATTGCGTGCAGCGCGAATGTCCTGCGCCAAATTGATCAGTTCCTGCAGCACCTCGGCGGTGGTGATGGCATTGGCGTGATAACGGGCAATGGCGTCTTGCAACCGCTCGGTGAAGGCGCGGGTCTCGACCACGTTGGTGCGGGTGCGCGAGCGGATGCTGTCATTGAGCAGCTTGCGCAGCGCTTCCAGTCCCAAATTCTTTTTCTCCATCTGCTGCACTTCAAGCAGAAACTCGTCGGAGAGGATGGAGATATCCGGCGTCTGGATACCAGCAGCAGCAAGGATATCGACGATCTCGGTGGAGACCACGGCACGGCTGACGATCTGCTGGATGGCCAATTCCCGATCCTGCCGGATAGCCCCTGCACCGCCCGCCGTCTTGACCAGCGCAGCGCGGATCGCCTGGAAAAAACCGACTTCCTCGCGGATGCCGCGCGCTTCATCCGAACTTGCCACCAGCGCAAAGGCCTTCGATAGACTCAGTACGCCATCGGCAAAGCGCCGTCGCGCCTGCCTCGAAGCCTCTGGCGTCTTTTCTGCTGCCGCCCATTGCTGCTGCTTGTCGAGTATCCATTCGATAGCACCGGCCATCATCGCCAGCCGTTCGCCGGGCGTAGTGCCAAGGCCAGCGCGGTAGTCGAACCCAAAGAACATGTCGCGCACGATCTCGACCTTCTCCAGCAGCACCGCCACGGCCTCCCGCTCATCAATACCGGTTTTGTCTTGATCCGGTTTGGAATACTGGGCGAGGGCCGACTTCAGGTTCTGGGCAATGCCGATGTAATCCACAATCAAGCCCGCTGGTTTGTCACGGAACACCCGGTTAACGCGGGCAATGGCCTGCATCAGGCCGTGGCCGCGCATTGGCTTATCGATGTACATGGTGTGCATGCTGGGCGCATCGAAGCCGGTCAGCCACATGTCGCGCACGATCACCAGCTGCAGCGGGTCCTGCGGATCACGGGCACGTTTTGCCAGCAGATCACGCCGGGCTTTGTTTCCGATATGTTGTTGCCACTCAACCGGGTCAGACGCCGTGCCGGTCATTACGATCTTGCTGCTGCCGGCGTTGTCATCGTTGCTGTGCCAATCTGGGCGCAGCTTGATAATCTGGTCATACAGCGCCACGCAGATGCGCCGGCTCATGCACACCATCATCGCGCGGCCTGAGAGTGCCGCCACCCGGTCCTCGAAGTGCTGCACCAGGTCGGCGGCCACCAGCGCGAGTCGCTTGTCGCTGCCCACCAGCGCTTCGACCGTGCTCCACTTCTGCTTGGTGCGTTCGGCGTTGGGTTCGTCCTCGTCCTCCAGCAGCGCCTCGATCTCGGCATCGATGCGCGGCTTCTCGTCCTCGTCCAGCTCGATTCGCGCAAGGCGCGATTCGTAGTAGATCGGCACCGTGGCGCCGTCTTCCACCGCGCGGCTGATGTCGTAGATGTCGATGTAGTGGCCGAACACCGCCGGGGTGTTCACATCGGTCGCCTCGATGGGCGTGCCGGTGAAGCCGATGAAGGAGGCATGGGGCAGTGCATCGCGCAGGTACTTGGCAAAGCCGTAGGCAATCTCACCGGTCTTGCTGGCCACCTTCGCTTTGAAGCCATACTGGCTGCGGTGCGCTTCGTCGGCGATGACCACGACGTTGGACCGATTCGTGAGCGTGGGGAAATCGGCCTCGTCTGCCTTTGGTGCGAACTTCTGCAGCGTGGTGAAGATCACGCCGCCCGAAGCGCGGTTGAGCAGGATGCGCAGATGCTCGCGGTCCCGCGCCTGCACCGGCGTCTGGCGCAGCAGGTCCTTGCACATGGCGAAGGTAGCGAATAACTGGTCGTCCAGATCGTTGCGGTCGGTGAGCACCACCAACGTGGGGTTGGCCATGCGCGAATCGAATACCAGCAAGCCCGCGTAAAATGCCATCAGCAGGCTCTTGCCGGAACCCTGCGTATGCCAGATCACCCCGGCCTTGTGGTCACCCGGCGGTTGGACCTTAACGCTGGGTAGCCCGTAGACAGCCGGGTCCTCGGCCACTCCGAGACGATCCGATGGCTGGCTCGCCCGTAACGTAGAAACTACCGCCTTCTTCACCGCGTGAAACTGGTGGTAGCCGGCGATGATCTTGATCAGCCCGCCACCGGTTTCGCCAAACACGGTGAAATGGCGCAGCAGGTCGAGAAAGCGCCCTTGCTCGAATACGCCCTCGATCAGCGTGGCCATCTCCGGCATGCCTTTGGGTTCAATGCGTGTGCCGTCGGTGGTGCGCCAGGGCATGAAGCGCTCCTGATCCGCCGACAACGAGCCGACCCGCGCCGACAGTCCGTCGGAGGTCACCAGCAGTGCATTGCTGCGAAACAGTGCCGGGATCTGCTGCTTGTAGGTTTGCAGTTGGTTGAAGGCGCCGACCAACGTCGCGTTCTCGCCACCGGGCGCTTTGAGTTCGATCACTGCCAGCGGCAAACCGTTAACGAACAGCACCACGTCCGGCCGACGCTTGGCCTGGCTCGCCACCACCGTGAACTGCTGCACGGCCAGCCAATCATTGTTGGCCGGATTGTCGAAATCGATCAGCCGCACCTTGCCCGCGTTAAGCGTGCCATCTTCGGCGTAATACTCCACATCCGCGCCTTCGGTCAGCAGGCGGTGGATGCGGCGATTCTCTTCCAGCAAGTTGGGCAGTTCCGATTGCGTCAAGCGGCGAATGGCATCGGCTTGCGCTTCAGGCGGCAGCGCCGGATTCAGTCGCGCCACGGCGGCAGTGAGTCGCGCCTTGAACACCACCTCGTCGTAGGCCTCCCGCTCCGGTTGCTTCCCATCAGGGCCGATGTCCTCCTCACGTTCGATGCTGTAGGCGAGAGTTCGCAGTTGATCCAGTAGCGCTTGCTCCACTTCGGATTCAGACAGAAATGCCATGTGCGGCCTCCTTTGACCTACGCCTTGACTGCCGCAAGGCGACCCGCTACAATGCTCGACAGCTCATCTGCCATGCGTAGAAGGAGTATCCGAAGCCCTTGCACAGCAGTGTGCCGGGGCTTCAGTCCTTTTGGGTTGCCCGCCATGCGTCCCTCTCCTTGGTGAATTTGCGGATCGCGTGGCTTCGCAAGCAGTAGGCTGTTTTCAGCAGATAAAAACTCCGCCCTTGCTGCGCCGGGCGCTTCCCCAGTACCACGGCATAGTCGTGCGGCTCTGCCCAGATCACGACGTGCGTATCGCGCCCACGCTCATTCTCCCACCACGAAAATCCAGGCGCGCCTGCATCCGCCTGCAGAATACACCACGCAACCCAGCGCACGCGCTCGCAACGGCGTAAGTCTGGAATGCGCTCCTCCTCGTTCCGGTTGTCTTGGGTCGGCGCTTCCGAGACCAGGTGCCAAAAGCCGTGGCCCTTGCGTTTGGTCTCGGGATTGAAGCGCACCCTGAGCGGCCAACTGCGGAACGTCAACCGTGCATGTGCAACGGTTTCCAGGTAGATAGCATAAATCGCGTCCTCATACGCATCCCATCCCGGAAAATCATTCATGAAGATCAAATCAGGCGCTGGCGTCAAGACTGCGCCCTCCAGACCAGCAGGTTGAATTTCTCGGCTCGCCAGAGCGAACTCTGCTCCAGAGTCAAGCCGCTGCGACGCCGGACATGTGCTACCAGCGCCTGCTTTGCCGGGCTGCCATGCAATCCACGGTGCACATAGGACAGTGCACCGATCAATAAATCGGCCAATTGAAGCAGCGGCACATCGTGGGACTGCACCTGCTCGATGGACTCGATGATGCTGCGGTCAAAATCGTAGTTCGCGTTGCACAGCACATCTCGCAGCTTCGCCACCTTGCGGCGACCCTGCGTGTCCTTGGTGTCCAGGAAGATCCGATAGCGCTTTTCCGGGTTGATCAACCGGTTGAGCAGCGTGTACCACTGCTTGTAATAAAACTCGTCATGGTTTTGCGTGAAGCGCCCATGATCGAGAAACTGCTTGTCCGGCACCACTAGGCCACGAAAGCACAGCATGACCTCATCGAAAAAGAGATCGAGCAAGGCCACATAGAATGGCAGTTTCGCCGGAGAAACCTTCACCCACTTGATTTCAAAGTTGTCAGCCAGGCCGTGTGCCGCCTTCAACGCCTTGATCTTGCGTGACATCCGCTTGCGATGGCCAGCTGGACACCACAGCGCACCGAGCACCATGGCCTTCATGCCATCATTTTCCAGATGGCAGGATTCATCGCAGTAGATGTGCACGGTTTCGGTCATGCCACCTCCCTCGCCATGCGGGTAGCACCCGGAACGCGCAGCTCACCGGAGATTAGTTTGGGCAGCAGGGTGTCGCGGAGTTGAGCGAGGAATTCGCATTCATCTTCGTTCTTTTGCTGTGCCGTACGCATTGGCATGACTTGCTCATCGAAAGAGTCGATCAGTTGTCGAGGAGGAAGGAAAATCGGCAAATTATGGACATGATTTCGGTTGAGTGTCGGCACTGCGGAACCTGCATTGAACATCTCAAAGTCAAGGCCGCGAAGAAGCTCGAATGCGTAGAACGGCGAAACTCTCTTGAACTCCTTTACCCAGAGTGAGGTATTGAGCGGCCAGAAATCGCTCTGAACCAGGAACACGCGACCAAGTATTCCACTTCGTCCCGTAGTGATTCCGGGCCCCTTGGCCATATGCTTGTCGTGATAGCCATTGATTCCGCTCGCCGCCATGACGGGATACATGCCGTGGGTTCGAGCTGAGGCTGGCAGGTCAAACCCCCTCTGCAAGACGAGTGCATCGTCTAGCCGCCCGGACTCCCACCCCTCCGGCTTGCCGTCGGCGTCGAGGCGGCCGGGGAAGTGTTGCCAGAGGTCGGCGGGGAGGTAGGGTTCGCGGCCTTCCATCTTGGCGCGGACGGGGCCGAAGTCGACGAACCAGTCCTTGAACAGGGCGCGGGCCATGGCCTCCAGGGTCTGGTTGCGACGGCGGTTGAGTTCGATCTTGTCGTCCAGCGTGCCGAGGATGTGGGCGATGGCGCGTTGTTCGGTGATGGAGGGTGCGGCAATCGATAGCGATTCAATCATCGTTTTCGTCAGCGCGTTTCTCGTCGCACCGGCAGACGCCAGTGCAAGCAGATGCGCCTGCAACGAAGGACTTACAAGCGAGTAGCGAAGAAACGCAGCATCCAGAACTTCTGCATTGGGTCGGATGATTGCGACATGCTGATTCACCCGGGCTGGTAATACGTCTGCATCAACTTGGCAGCAGCGCGCTACGGAATCGCCGGTGATGTTGAGTAATACATCGCCTTTCTCAACAACAACATTCTTCAGTTCGTCAGCCTGTTTGTTGTCGATAAATACAAGGCCGTCATGCACGAAGCGGTCGTTGTAGATATTCTGGCTTCGGATCAGCGCGGTATCGCCACCAAGATAAGCCTCCTTGCCCCCACGAGGAGTAGCTCCGCTTCCGATCTTGGAGCACGCTTTTCCAAGCGAAATTCCGCGCCACTCACCCGCCATACCCACGCTCTCGCTTCCCTCCTGTACCACCACCTTGTCCCGCTCAATGATTTCCCGAAACGACGCACTGATCGTCGCCCAGTCCACGACATCAACTTTCCACGGCAGGTCGGATTCGGAAAAATCGTCGGCCAGCGCGGCGCTGACGGCCAGCGAAAGCGGTTTGTCAGTGATGATCGCGAGGTCGAGGTCGGAATAGGGTTTGGCATGCCACTTCGCGCGCGAGCCGAATGCCCAGACTGCGTATTGCGGGACGTGTTTTTTCAAAATGTCGCGCACGATCTCCCAATGATCAGGGCGAATATCGATGAGCGGGACACCCTCACTCATACCAGCCGTTCCCGCAGCCTTTCCCGGAGAAAACGCGCCTCTTCCAAAAAATCGGGAATGCCCGCCACCACGCTCAGCGCAACGACCTCATCGTAGGTGTGGCTGGTTTTGCTGCGCATGTCCCGATACCGTTTCCAGTGCGGCCATTCGCCGAGCAGTAAGCCTTGCTCGTTCCCGGAGCGGATCAAATCCTGGAATGCCATGCGGTCGTACTGCTCGGGTGTGGCGGAAGCGAATTCAAGATAGCGCTTGAGCATTCTATGGCTGAGTTCGTAAGTGAACTCAAAGCGCTGTATGAGGCCATCCCTTATCTGGGTGTCGGTAATATCTTGCTGGTAGCGTTGAAAGCCTTCGTCCAGGCGCTGGATGGCTTTTTCAAATGCCGATAAATCAGGTTTTTCATTCGCCATTTCGGGGCTCCCAAAATCCAAGATATTTGAGGTTGGTCTCGATCGCCGCATCCAGCCGCGCTGCTTCCTGCTGCTGCTCGCGCCACTGCGTGCTGAGTCGCTGCATTTTGTCGGTAAAGGCCTCGCCGTCGTCCTCGGCGGCCTCACTGCCGACGTATCTGCCAGGGGTAAGCACATGGCCGTGCTTGCGTATCTCGTCCAGCGTGGCGGATTTGCAGAAGCCGGGGATATCCTGGTAGGTCTCTGGATTCCCGCTTTCGCGAGAATGGCGGTCAAGATATTCACCGCGCCAGAGGTGGTAAGTATCGGCGATCTTCTGAATATCGGCATCGCTGAGTTCGCGCCGGGTGCGGTCCACCAGCGTGCCCATGTTGCGGGCGTCGATGAACAGCACCTCGCCGCGTCGGTCGCGTAGGGTCTCGTTGCCGCGCTTGCCGTTGGATTTGTCGCGGACGAGGAACCACAGGCAGGCGGGGATCTGGGTGGAGTAGAACAACTGACCGGGCAGCGCCACCATGCAGTCCACGGCGTCGGCCTCGACCATCGCCTTGCGGATCTCGCCTTCACCACTCTGGTTGGAGCTCATGGAGCCGTTGGCCAGTACCACGCCGGCGGTGCCGAAGGGGGCCAGGTGCCAGTAGATGTGTTGCAGCCAGGCGTAGTTGGCGTTGCCCACGGGCGGCACGCCAAACTGCCAGCGTGGGTCTTCGCGCAAGCGGTCGCCGCCCCAGTCAGAGATGTTGAAGGGCGGGTTGGCGAGGATGTGGTCGAAGCGCAGATCGCGCAGTTCGTCCTTGTGGAAGCTGCCTTCGTTGTTCCAGCGGATGTCGGCGTCGATGCCGCGCACGGCGAGATTCATCTTGGCCAGGCGCCAGGTGGTGTAGTTGCTTTCCTGGCCGTAGATGGCGATGTCGCCGATGCGCCCGCCGTGCTCCAGCACGAACTTTTCAGACTGTACGAACATGCCGCCGGAGCCGCAGCAGGGATCGTAGACACGACCCTGGTAGGGTTCGAGCATCTGCACCAATACCTGCACCACCGAACGCGGGGTGTAGAACTCGCCGCCGCGCTTGCCCTCGCTGCCGGCAAACTGGCCTAGGAAGTATTCGTAGACGCGGCCAAGCACGTCCTTGGACTTGTTGCCGCCCTCGTGCATGGCGATGCCGGAGACCAGATCGATCAGCTCGCCCAGCATCACCTTGTTGAGCGCCGGGCGAGCATAGTCCTTGGGCAGAACGCCCTTGAGCGACTCGTTGTCCTTCTCGATGGCGCGCATGGCGTCGTCAATCAGGGTGCCGATCTCGGGGCGCTTGGCGTTGGCCTTGAGGAGCGACCAACGCGCGTCCTTCGGCACCCAGAAGATATTGTCAGCGAGGTATTCGTCCTTGTCTTCGGCGGCTTTTGGATCATCGGCCAGCAGTTCGGCGTGGCGGGCCTCGAAGGCGTCGGAGATGTATTTGAGGAAGATCAGTCCCAGGGCGACGTGCTTGTAGTCGCTGGGCTCCATGTTGCCGCGCAGCTTGTCGGCGGCCTTGAAGAGTTCGGCCTCAAAACCGAGATTGCCGCCGTTATTTTTGTCTTTGCCGTTGGCCATGTGTGGTTCCTGTTTGTTCAGTCGCAGTGCGCGATTGCCGTTCCTGCATCAAGCGCAACAGCGCGGCTTGCGTCTGACAGCAAATTCAACAACTACTGTCAGGAGTCGAACCAGACGGTGAGTGTGAGGTCGTTGGTGTCATCAACCGCTCGATGGCCAATCACTGTGCGCATGCCTGGATTCCCCGTTGTGGCCCCGAGATGCTATCACGCAAGCATATTCTCTGTCACCGTCTCGCCAGATTTTGAGGTTCAAACCGCAAATGCTACAAACCTTTGCTGACACTCTGGCGATAGGCAGGCAGCGAGCGGGCATCAGGCAATGCGAAATAGACAAAAATACCGGTTTTCACTGGCGTCATCGGTTCCTGACTTTGCCGGCAGCCACTCAAGTCAACGCCTGCAAGGAATCATCGAGTTGGATGAAACGTTCTTTCCCCTTTCCTGCAAAGGTCAGCGCGACTTGGATCGTCCACCGCGCAAATGCAGCAAGCAAATCCATGCACGTGGCACAGCTGGTAGTACGCAACCATTCTGGCACAGCAGCGAATTTCATGTTGAATGCGCTTGATAAAAAGACAATCGAGCCTCCATTGCGAGCTACTCTGGCAAAGGACGCCATTTTCTGAAGCGACGACTGGCGTAGATGGTTGGAACGCTGGGGCGAGCGCAACTCGCCAATCGCTGGACTCCAGGCCGCTCTCGGGCGAGAAAATCAGTTTCAACGTTTAATGCAGACATAGCCTAAAAAAAAGGGTGCCAACAGGCACCCTTTTTATACAGCAAGTCGACTTCGTATTCGATTAGAAATCGTGACGTAAGCCTACTGAGTAAACGTTACGGTCAGCGTCAACCCCTACCAGATTTCTGTCTTTCACCCAAACGCGCTGATAACCACCAAACAGGCTGGAGCGGCGGCTCAGGTTATGAATCACACCCACGGTGATATTTTCGACATTACGTTTGGCAATGAAGCCTTCGCTTTTGGCTTTAGTCATACCACCTTGTGCGATCAGCATGGTATTACCAATGGTGTAGTCGGCACCTGCCATCCACAGATAACCATCACCGTTGGCATTCATAGCCGAATTACATTGGCCACGACCACCATCCAGACTGACAGGACCAACAGCACTGCCAAATGCAGCCGCATCGGTACAAGTAGCCGCACCACCAAATGGATTGGCGTTGTTCACCCATTCAAACTGGCCACGCAAACGGAAGTCTGCGAAACCCGCGAGCGCACCACCGCGCCAGATTTCTTCGTCATCTTTGACGCCGCCGAAAGATTTTTGAAATTTGCTTACGTTATCGCGGGAATAGCCACCGAAGATGTCGAAGTTAAATTCATTTATTTGTGCACTGTATTTACCAGCAACCTGAAAATCCCATTCGCCGTTTTCGCCGCCAGCATTAGCTGGATTGCCAGATCCACTAACAAATGGATTCAGTACCGGATCACGTTTGTCAGCATCACCCGGCATTAACAAGGCAGACAATGCAAATCCTTCAACAACAGGTGAGTCAAAACGTACCGCGCTGTTGACAAAACTGTTGTCACCTGCACCATAACCATTTTGTGATGAAACCATCAAACCACCGCTACCCGTTGCATGCAAGCTGGTGTACGCGAAAGGATCGATTGATTGACCACCGGCAAAATCCTTGAACGGAGATTGTACGCGACCAAATTTCAATTCACCCCATTGTTCGCCACCCAGACCAACCCATTGTTCCCGGGCGGTTTGATTGGAACCAGCACCAGGGTTGAAAGAAAATTCAACACGGCCGATTGCTTGCAGACCCATTCCCAGATCTTCAGCAACCTGCAGTCCCCAACGGGATTGCAGTGCATCATCAACAATAGCAGTTTGCGCATTGAAACCATCCACATCGACAGTGGCGTACTCAGCTTGCAAGCGGCCAAAGATAGTGACATGTGTACCATCAGCAGAAGCCACCATTGGTGCTGCCAACACACCGGCTACTGCCAGCGAAATCAGTCTTTTTTTCATTTAAAACTCTCCTTAAGAAAAAAACCACAAAAGTTATCGTACTGCATACTGCTTACTGCTTATTCGTAATTTGCTCACGGAATGCATCAATCAATGCCCCCGCTAGATCAGGACTCACCGACCCGGTAGGGTTAAGCGGATTGTGCCCAAGACATTCCATCGATGCAACAACAAACCAGCATTATTTAGCTTTTTAACTACTTTCTGTTGTATTTGAGCAACAACAAGAGCTGTTCTCAAAAAATAGACCAACAAGTACGCTTTTATTCGAGATTAGTCACTGGCATGCGCAAAATTTCCAGCAACGTATCACCGTAGCGCGAAAGCTTGGTGGCGCCCATGCCGGATACTTCTTGCAACGCATGGCTGGACTGCGGCCGCAGGCGTATCAATTCCAGCAGGGTAGTGTCGTGAAAAACAACATAGGCCGGCACGTCGTGTTCTTTAGCGACAGTTTGCCGCCAGAGCCGCAATGTTTCCCAGAGTTGCTGATCAGGGAGCGTGAAATGATCGGGGTGATTAGTTTTTTTATCTTTCAACAGTCTACGTTCGGGCTGAGATCTAAGCAGAATTTTATGCTGATTGCGCAGAATTTCTCTTGCGGCCGGAGTGAGTCGCAGCGTATTGCGTTCATAATTAACCTCCAGATAGCCGAGAGCCAGCAGATGCCTGAAAATCACGCGCCAGCCAGAGGCGTCCAATTCCCGGCCGATACCGAATGTGCTGATTTTATCGTGATGCCATTGTTTGGCTCTTATGGTCGACTTGCCTAACAGGATATCAATCAGATATTCCACGCCAAAACTTTGGCCAGTTCGATAAATACAGGACAACGCCTTTTGCGCGGGAATGGTCATATCCCGAGCGGGCAGGCTCTCCCGGCAGATGTCGCAATGACCACATGCGGAGTAATCTGGCGTTTCTCCAAAATATTGGAGCAGATGCACTCGGCGACAGGTCGTGGTTTCACACAGCTTGAGCAGGGCATCCAACCGGTTGAGCGCTGCCTGTCTGACAGGTGCTGGCGCTGGATTAAGGTCGAGCAAACGACGTGATTTGATGATATCTCCATGTCCGTAAATCATCCAGGCATCGGCGGCAAGGCCATCCCGCCCTGCCC
>NZ_FMWO01000067.1 GCF_900103035.1 Nitrosomonas mobilis | reverse complement strand
GGTTCCGGTCCAATAGACCCGGACACTCCAGTTAAGAGAAGATATCTTAATTGGAGGAAAAAATGGAACCGAGGAAACACTATACAAAGGAATTCAAACTGGATGCAATCAGCTTGGTACTGGATGAGGGATTAACGATAGCGGAGGCGGCCAGAAGCTTGGGAATCAGAGCTAACATGCTTGGGCGATGGGTCAGGGAGAATCAGGCGGATACTAGTGGTCAGGCATTCCGTGGTAATGGGAAGCTGACACCGGAGCAGGAAGAAATCCGACGACTCAGGATAGAAAACAAGCAATTAAAGCTGGGGCGGCAAATACGAAAGGAGGCGGCGGTCTTTTTCGTGAAAGAAACGAAGTGAAGTATTCGTTTATCACCCAAAAGAAAAAGACCTGCCCGGTCGGTCTGCTGTGCCGGCTATTGGGTGTGAGTCGCAGTGCTTACGATGACTATGAACAACGCCGCCGCAATGGTCCGGATGATCTACACCACAGGCAACTGCTTGATGCTGTGCAAAATATTGTAAAATCATGCGATTACACCTATGGCAGTCGCAGGATAAAACGAGCGCTAAATACCTTGGGCTATCGGGTTAGTCGCTGGAAGGCGAGAAGACTAATGCAAGAAGTCGGGATACAAGTGAAACACCGGAAGAAGTACAAGGTGACGACGGACAGCAATCACCCGTTGCCAGTGTTTGAGAACCAATTGAATCGGCAATTTACGGTTGCCAGACCGGATCAAGTTTATGTTTGCGACATTACCTGCATTTGGACTCAGGAACGCTGCCAATGGCGGCATTACCAAACCCACCATGCAGCACAGCAGAACATTTTGCAGTATATCGCCATGTTTTATAACAACCAAAGACTGCATTCATACCTGGATTACAAAAGCCCAAACCAATACGAAGCAGAAGCAGCAAAATCGATAAAAGCAGCTTAACTGAGGTGTCCAGTTTTACTTGACCACGTCAAAGATGTAGTCTTGAGGTTCCTATGCCACCAATAAAACGAGCTTGTGATACTCTGCCTGATGCTCAGTGATGAATTCTATCGAAGTTGGAGAAGACCCTGCTTCAGGAAGCGATTATAACAAGCGCAATCTGCGCATGACGGTAGAAGGTATTATGTTTGGCTATGTCTGCATTAAACGTTGAAACTGATTTTCTCGTCCGAGAGCGGCCTGGAGTCCAATGATTGGCGAGTTGTGCCCGCCCCAACGTTCCAGCCATCTACGCCAGCCCAGGTAATTTTCCAGGTATTTGGTTGCGACCCCATGAAATCTTTTCATCCACTGTTTAAGTCTGCTGTCGTAGGCATTAACATTCTGGATATAGTAAACACCAGCAATGACTGGAATTCCAGCAGGAGATTGACGGGGCGATGGGTAATTCCGAGGCTGTGAGCCACAGACCGGTAGACGGCAGCGCCATCACTACAGAAAATGGCATCTTTTGCCAAGATAGCCCGCAAAGGCGGCTCAATTGTCTTTTTATCAAGCGCATTCAACATGAAATCTGCTGTTGCACCAGAGCGGTCGCGTACTACCAACACCGGCACCTGATCTTTGCCTGTTCCACGTACATGGATTTGCTTGCCGCGTTTACGCGGTGGACGATTCAGGTGACGTTGACCTTTGCAGGAAGAGTGAAAAAAGGTCTCATCCGCCTCAATGATTCCTTGCAAGTGGTTGGCTTTAGTAGCCGCCGGCAAAGTCAGGAACCGATGGCGCCAGCGAAAACTGGTGTTTTTGTCTATTCCGCATTGCCTGCCGCTAGCTCGCACGGTCAAACCTTCAATCAACGCTGCACTGTAATTCAACCATTGCTTATGCCGCAGACGGGCCAAAGGAGTTCCCGAAATAGCCGTGAATGTGTGCTTGCATAAGCAACAGCGAAAACGTTGCAACCCCGCCTGGTGCCCCCAACGATGAGGGCGATCCGCCTGGCAGACCGGACAACTCGGCTCAAAAGAATCCTCAAGATATTTCACAACCACAGCTTGTGGCTTCGCCTCGCTCAGATAATGTTTGGCCTGTTCTTTTTGACGACGATTAAGTTGCGATATCTTTTCCAACCACTCCCGAAAATCAG
>NZ_FMWO01000044.1 GCF_900103035.1 Nitrosomonas mobilis | reverse complement strand
AGCAATGGTTGAATTACAGTGCAGCGTTGATTGAAGGTTTGACCGTGCGAGCTAGCGGCAGGCAATGCGGAATAGACAAAAACACCAGTTTTCGTTGGCGCCATCGGTTCCTGACTTTGCCGGCGGCTACTAAAGCCAACCACTTGCAAGGAATCATTGAGGCGGATGAGACCTTTTTTCCCTCTTCCTGCAAAGGTCAACGTCACCTGAATCGTCCACCGCGTAAACGCGGTAAGCAAATCCATGTACGTGGAACAGGCAAAGATCAGGTGCCGGTGCTGGTAGTACGCGACCGCTCTGGTGCAACAGCAGATTTCATGTTGAATGCGCTTGATAAGAAGACAATTGAGCCTCCTTTGCGGGCTATCCTGGCAAAAGATGCCATTTTCTGTAGTGATGGCGCTGCCGTCTACCGGTCTGTGGCTCATAGCCTCGGAATTACCCATCACCCCGTCAATCTCTCTGCTGGAATTCGAGTCATTGCTGGTGTTTACCATATCCAGAATGTTAATGCCTACGACAGCAGACTTAAACAGTGGATGAAAAGATTTCATGGGGTCGCAACCAAATACCTGGAAAGGTACCTAGGCTGGCGTAGATGGCTGGAACGTTGGGGTGGGCACAACTCGCCAATCATTGGTCTCCAGGCCGCTCTCGGACGAGAAAATCAGTTTCAACTATTAATGCAGACATAGCCTTAACTTATCCTAACCGTCCAGCGCTCCCACCTATCCTTCCTACTGTTTCTGCTTCGATGGCGTATACGGCGCTGATGTGTTGCAGTGCCTCCCATGCCATTCCACTGGCATTGGCCTGATGCAGGTCGAAGAATTTACGCCGCGCATGCGCCCAGCACCCCAGTTCGATGCAGGACAAAGCGGTTGCGGAAAACAGGGCTTTGTACCCGGCATAATCGTCGACCAGCAGATGTCCTTGCCAGTTTTGCAAAAAGTGCCGTGCATGCCGGCCACTACAGCCGACTTGATAGTTGAAGACGATGATGCGCGGTCCGGGCTCAAGATCATTGCTGCGATAGGCCCACAGGTAAGCTTTGCGGGTTTTGCCTCCACCCGGATCGAGTGGTGCCACCGGCGTTTCATCCACATCCAGCGTGCTGCCCTGCAACAAGTGCCAGGCCAGACGATCCGCCAGCGGTTGCAGGGCAAAACCGATGCGGCCTGCCCATTCGACCAGGGTGGAACGGGACAAGGTTACCTGTTCGCGGGCGGCAAGCTGCGGTAGTATCGGAGCCTCTTAAACGACCAAGTAGAAGGAGCACAGATGAAACACTACAAGCAGCTCACCAAGGAGCAACGATATCAGATTTCTGGTTTGAAGAAGGCCGGTTTGAATCAATCGCGAATAGCGGATGAAGTGGGCGTGAACAAGTCGATGATTTCGCGGGAATTCAGGCGGAACAAAGGTTTGCGTGACTGGTATCCGAAGCAAGCTCAGGAATTACGGGACGAGCGTCGAAAGCAATGCGTCAACGCCCAGCGTTTATCATTGCCGGACTGGACAGAAGTCGAGCGATTGGTTCGGCCGGACATGAGTCCGGAGCAAGCGGCTCGGCGACCTTTGGCGGCACTTGCGCTGCCAGAAGCCGCGCAGGAAGCGTTAGGCGAACGGCCAAGAACGCCGAGGTATGATCAAAAATCGGATCGGCATTGACGAACGTCTGGAGATTGTGGATCAGAAGAACCGCATAAGCGACTGGGAGGGCGACACCGTAATCGGCAAGAACCATCAAGGCGCATTGGTCACGCTGGCGAGCGGAAGTCGCGCTACATTCTTGCAGTTCAAGCGCCCGGCAAACATGCACCGGGTGTGACCGCCGGATTGAGACCAATGCCGCCTCCACGCACGACAGCCAGCACTTTAACAACGTCTTTGACACGAGCAACACGAGTCGTGATATCTATGTCGATCGAGGCTACCCGTCGGAGGAGCGTGAAGCCCGGCTCAAGGAGAACGGTTTCCGAAATCAGATTCAGCGGAAGGGCAAGCGCAACAAGCGTATTGCCAAGACGCGCGCACGGGTCGAACACGTGTTCGGCGCTATCGAGCAGATGGGCGGCAAGTTGCTGCGCGCTATCGGTCGCGCTCATCATTTTGCGGAAGGATTGACTGAAAACCTCAGGTTATTCGAGGTGCCCTATTGATGGATTTGGCACTCTAGAAGAGGTGGTGATCTCAACCTCTATGCCTATGCCGGTAACTGAGGCAGCGAAATAGGGGACGCGCCACGCCGGCAGGCGCCGTCGTGGTATGGTATGGTACGAAGGAACAACCACCGCAAACAAGACTTGGCTGTACCAGGATCAGCTAGGCAACGTCGCCCACAGCTATGGCTCGTATGGTGACCCCAGCATTGCTACAGGCATCCGTTCCCGCTACACTAGTCAGTAAAAACAAATTTTTTGCTGCAACAATTGCAGATAACTTGATAGAATGTGGATAGTCCATGCTGATCAGGACTGGCGATGGCTGGCATTTTCTCCCGCCGATGGTTTGTGTAATGGTTTTTCTTCGCAAGTAAGCTTGTGAAGAAACGAATAGTGAGGATTCGCCTGATTGTTCAGGTCATTGAATTGGTTTAAAAAATAATTTGAGAGGAGCACAAATGAGCAAAATAATCGTAGCAGCATTTGTTTCAGTCTTTTTGTTAGGTTCGACTGCAGCTATTGCCAGTGGAAACACAGAATCATCTTTGACACCAATTGCTGCAAAGGATATATTGAATTACTTATCCTGCAAGGATAAAAAACCGACTGATGTTGTTAAAAGCCGTACAGATGTCGAGAATGGAAAAATTGTCAGAGTCAAATGTGCCGATGTTATTGCTATTGTTGAAAAAGCACGCAGTGAATCCGGTGATGCCTGGCAGGGCGGGTATTAATTACTAAATGTTATTATCAAAAAAGGCCTGCTAAGCAGGCCTTTTTTATTTAAGACCTAACTTCAACCGTTCGCCACTGGCTCTGGAAGACTATATCCCTTCAAGTGTCATGCGTTCCATCAAATAACACAGGCAGTCTTGGCGGATCACTCTGGTATCGCGCGTTAACATGGCTGGCATGAGCGGGCGCCGAGTGATCAGCTGCTTGCCGTGCAGTGCGAAGTAACGTTCCGTTACATCCCGTCCATTTTCGTCGGTGACCATCAGGCCGGTCTGGCCGTCGCCATTTACCGAACCAAAAACGCTGCCAGGCGGAAGCTCACGAAAATTCAACTGGTCCAGCGCAGGATCAAAATTAAGCGCGCAGGGATCAGAACCGAATCCAAAAGAGGTATGTTCATCAATCCTAACCGTAGCGACCGTATGAAACAGGTCGATATCGCGCTTCGGAAACGGGTGCGTGGGGAAAGTGCGCAAATGCAGGCAATCCTCAAGATACTGCAAGGCGTGATCAACACTGCCTGGGCTGCCGGGTTTGCCGCATTCAATGGCAACTGCTGGGCATCGAGCCGAAAAAGCAGCTGCCTGGGTACCAGGTGGTTGCTGGAAATAAACCGCCGTGCGGCTAAACAATGTGGCGAGGTAAAAGAAGGAATCGTCCAGCCAGGTAAGACAGACGTAATGGGGATTGATGCCGGTATTGTTGTGAATATCGACACTGGCAAATAACCTGTATTGAGCCATTTCATCGACGACTTTCCGCATCAATCTGCTCTCGGCGCTATCAACATCCTTTGAACCAGGCCAGACACGATTATAATCCGGTTGACCATCAAAACGACGCAATCGTAATCGTGCGGCGGCTACATTACCAATGAATATTGACAAACTACGCGGCAGCTTATAAGCAGTTTTTCGTACGGCATATTTCGTCAACAGCGCACGAATGGCAAGCCAGCCGGTATCTTCATTTCCATGCAGCAAGGTCGAAACAAACAGGCGGTCTTCAGACTCGCTGCCATCGAGATGAATCAGTGTCGGCCCGCCAAGTAGATCGTCGAGTTGATCACTTTCCGCAGAAAGCAGCGCATCCGGCACCGCATGCAGGATGCGCAATGTTAGCTGCGTGGATTCCATGTATGCACAGGTTGGCCGTGGAGCTGATGATGCAAATAGCTGGCGGTCAATTGCAGATAATCCCCATGATGATGGGCCAGATTGGCGTGCTGCCAACTGGCGCCGGTCTGGCGCGACTGAACACGTGCCTGAATAACATCCAGATAACGGCTACGCGAATCCGGGTCGATCCCCAGCATGGTCAAACCTTGTGCCGCAAGTGGCAATAAATGATCCAGAATCAGCACATCTGCCGCGACCGATCCTACCTGCGGCCATTGCAAGGTCGCACCCAGTCCATATTTGGCAGCATGATAGAAATTGTCACGAATTGTGGCAAAAGGCAGGTCGGTTTCCGGTGGATGCGGTTGTTCAGCCAGATAATGCACGGCACCATAATAGAAAGCCGCATTGGCAATCTGGTCGATGATACTCGGCCCGGCAGCCATAATGCGTTGCTCAATGCGAACATGGGGTGTACCGGTCTGATCGAAACCGATCAACGGGCGTACCCAGCGCCAGATAGTGCCGTTATGCAGACGCAGGTGTTCGAAATGATCTGCAGAGGTATCGAGCTGCATCGGCAACAGGATTTCATAGTCGGCGATATTTTCCTCAAAGCACTCCATGATACTCGCCTGCAGGTAACCAGAACCAAAGGTCACGCGTTTTGCCGCCCGTTCTCCGAGATTAACCGACTGTTCGAAAAGAGGAATGCGCGTTTCTTCCCAGAGATCATGCTGGAAAAGATAGGGGGAATTGGCGGCGACGGCGACCAGCGGCGCACAGAGCATGAGTGATGCATTGTAATAACGCGCCGCTTTTGCCGCTGGAATCTGCAAATGCACTTGAAAAGAAGTAGTAGCTGCCTCCAGCATGACATCCGCATGATAAAGCACCAGATGATCTTTGCCGCTGATATCGATGGAAATCGGCTTGCCACCACGGCGTTTGATCACCTCGGTATTGAGCGCATGATAACGGTTGAGTGGCGACATGTTGGCCAAACACAAGTCCTGCTCACGCACAGTTGGCAAAATCCCGATCATCACCAGTTTATTGCCGAGATCCCACGCCTTTTGCCGGCATTGCTGCCAGATTGCTGCAAGCTCATGCTCCATGCGCATCAGGGCATCCCCTTGCAAAACAAGCGGCGTACTATTCAATTCGATGTTGAAACGCGATAATTCCGGCACAACCAGCGGGTGATCGAGATGCGCCAGGTAGGTTTCATTATTGGCGGCTGGAAAAAAATGAGAATCGAGCAGCCACGCCTCCAGCTCAAACCCGGCAAAAAAGCCGGATGCAGAAAACTGTCCGGATGATAGTGCTTCCTGCAATAAAGCCGTCTCTGATGAAAGATGTCGCTTAAATCGCGTTCGTGCTGCGGAGCCGAAATGATCGACTGAAATTTCTTGTCCCATGATTTGCCCTCCAGACCGGAAACATACTGTCTGGCAGCATAACATGCAATCTTTTGTGTAAAAAAACCTGTGTCGATAAATGTCTTGCCACGAGCACGTTATGGCAGAATAGGTTCCTCGACAAACTGATTTTGGGGTGAGGTGTTAGATGGTTAAAAACATAATAATCGCACTAGCATTATCTTTTTTCTCAGCCATAACTGGTAACACCCATGCCACCGGCCTTGCCAATCTGGACGGATTCGAGCAACTGTTTGGCCGATATGCGCCGACCGGTGATTGCAAACGCCAACCCCACATCATCGTCGATAAAACCGGTTTTACTTTTGAAGTCGCCGGTCAAACCGAAACGGCAACACAGCCGGAATATGCAGCCAGTTATGGCGGCAATTTCTATGAAGGTATCAGCCTGTGGTTTTTTCCTTACTTTGATGCAAACAAGGATCGCCCCCTGCTACTAACTTTCAACGCTAACGAGCAAAAAGGTCTATTAGCGATAGATACCGAATACAACTATCCGGGTGGGCCTGAACTTCCCACCAAATATCAGTCCTTGGTAGACGGTTCACCCTATGCCATATGCCACTGAAATTCCAGAATCGCTGGCAGCCAGCACCGGACAATCGTTGCAGACGGTCACAAGCCTAAGGATTTGTCAGAATTCAGCTGGATCAATACCATTTGGGCAAACTCAGAACCAGCCTGGATGGCGCTTATCATGCATTCAATTTCGCCAAATACGGAACTCGTTACCTCGGTGCGTTTGTTTACCGTTTCAACCGGTGCTTCCATCTTGAAGCGTTCCCTCTACGTCTGTTCGTTTCCGCAGCCACTATCGAGCTAGCGCCACTACGATCCCCTGCAAAATTCCAGGGGCTTTTCGACCCTATCTGATTAGAGGCCCATTTTTTCAGCCTTCTTCATGATTGAGCTGACGTTTCTCCTTGGGCGTTTTTTGCGTGAAGAGTAAAAAATGGGCCCAAACCAACACGTTTTGCGGCTGATCAAAAACAAATTTTGCGAATTTCGGATGACTTTCCGGTCAGTTTGACAACAAAACCCTTTCTCGGTACATTCGGTTTATATGAAAAAAGGCGTTTATTCTTCCCATACACCAACCAGTCTGCAGGAGCCGCTGAATGCCCCTGTGGTCGGACCGGGTCTACGAGATTCATTTATCAGGAGAGGCGTTATGTGGTGGCGATGGTTGTCCCTTTTACTGGCCGTGCTGCTGTTCACATCTACCCTGTCTGCCGCGCCCGCCGCTCCGGCCAAGCCTACCGCCCGGGTTATCTATGGCTTGCATGAGCAGGTTTTCATTACTCAGCTCAGGGTTGTCCTGCCTGCCAAAGTGGATACCGGCGCGGACAGCTCTTCACTCAGCGCCATCAATATCCGCCCCTTTACTCGGGATGGCGAGCGCTGGATCAAGTTTGACCTTGCGGTAGAGGGAATGGAACTCAATAACCTTGAGTTGCCCTTGTCCCACAATGTCCGGATTCGTCGGCGCGCTTCGGACTACGACCCGGAAGAAGACAAGGGCTACGCACGCCGACCGGTGGTCGAGTTGATGCTGTGCATCGGCAACCGGGCGGCGACGGTAAATGTCAACCTGGCCGACCGCCGTAGCTTCCGTCAGCCGTTATTGCTGGGGGCTAGTGCCTTGCGGAAAATGCGCGCGCTGGTAGATTCGGAATTCGAATTTTCTGCCGGGGTGCCACTTTGCGAGGGTGTCGAGGATGCGCTCCGTTACCCGCCACTGAATGAGGATGAGGAAGAAGATTAATGCGTGCTGTGCGCCTGCATGCCAGATTGCTAGCACTGGTTCTATTTCTGCTTGGCGTGGGCAGAGTGCTGCGTGACAGGTGTAGGTACAGGAAATTTTGTTGGCAGAGTTCGATGTCGAGCCGGCCTCGGTGGTTTATGCGCGTATCGAGTTTGAGCCGCGTCGACTTCTGGTCGACGAGAAGACTGATTTCGCTCCGCATTTTCGTCGCTGCGAGCTTTTGACTGGTGGCGGCCAAGGCTGTGGTTGCGCGAGCAATAACTCACGATAACCACATTAACATTACGCGAAAACAACCAAGACACCTCTCGTTGTTTCGGCAAACCCGACTATATCTATAATCTACGGCAAAGGCATTGATGATGGCTTTCTTGCCCTCTATCGTATTCATCGCGCTATTTCTGAAGTGGACGCCGCAGGCTGACATCTCCAGCAAAGGAGATGTTGATCGGTATAGTCGAGAAATTCCCGGCGGTGAATATCACACTAAACCTTCCTTTATTAGAAAGATTGTTCAGCCAAGCTCGATTTTTTCTATTATACCCACCGCACTTCAAATTTTTGACACTCAAGCGTGCCCGATGATTTGGAAGCGACCGGTCAATAGCAAGCGTAGCGAGGCGTGGCGCTAGTCTAGTCCGGTAAAGAAGTTGTCGCACGCTGTTTTGAACTGGGAAAAGGTTTCGTAGTAGTGCCCATACAGTACGGTTTTCTTGAAAAATTTCCAGAACCGCTCGATCAAGTTGAGATTCCGCGCACAAGACAGCAGGAAAACCAGTTCGATTTTAGAGTTCGCCAGGTAGTCCTTCACTAACTGCGCATGATAGTAACGGGGGCGTTGTCGCAGATGACGTGAATCCGCGCGACTCAGCTGACTGGCCAGTCACTGCCGAGCAAGGATACGGCCTTGCTCCGATCCGCATACCAGCTCGCCGAATTCTCGTTGTGTTAGGCGACAACAGTTTAATATGTATTTATTGCAACTAAATCAGTATTTTATATCGCATCATAAATCAAATTTTGATTGGCGAGAGATATACTTGCTTAAGGCAGTATTCGAGACGAAAGCAAGCATTTGGTTTCGCGGTTCGATTCGGATCTGCCGCAAATACAATGCTCTCCCGTCGAGCGTATCCTGACCTTATTCGATCTGATGCAGAATTGGTTACGGAGAAATTGAGCCTACTTAATCGACGGCACCATCGTGACTGCGATGGTAACCGGCGATAGCGCAGCCGCTCATATCGGACGCCTGACTGCCGAGGACATTCTGCGCAGCGTCCCTTGCATCAACAGCCAGGCATCAAAGATGAACCCAATTTAAAAGAGGAGCACCCCCTTGAACTGGTCATTAAATTTCCTGATTAAAAAAACTCTTCAGCTTACCGCAGCCACTATCGGACCTCGCCCAGCACGCTGGCTGCGGTAAGCTGAACAATCTTTCCAGGCAGATAATGTTATGCACAAAATCTGTGGATAACTATGTGCATAAATGATGAACAATGTACCTAAGTTCCCATTCATCCATGCTATTTTTTGAATTGCCTAAATTTTAACCTGATAAATTGTATTATAAAAACATATAGTTAATTAAGGACACTATTTATTCTGCAATTCCACTACTATATTGTGACAGTTGAAAAAAATTGTGGATGATTGATAAATGTCAAGATGAATATCAGACTAGATTCCATAACAGATAAAACTCTGTGGCGTATCAGCGAATTAAACCAGAATGTTCCTCTTATTCTTGAACAGGCTTTTTCGCTATTGTAATGTAGGACGGCGTCCCCTTTTATTAGGGGCGGAAAGACTGGGGATGTGTGAAATGTCTTACGGGCGTCTCTAAAAATTTGAGGTTTATTAACTGCAGATGCTGGCATCAGGAAAACGCTATCACATCGAGGTAACCGGGCTGGTGCAGGGCGTCGGTTTCCGGCCTTTCGTGCATCGACTGGCAGCTCGCATGGGGCTTTCCGGCTGGGTACGCAACAGTGGGGACGGTGTCGAAATCGAGGTGGAAGGGGAGGCCGCACAACTTGCCCGGTTCATTCGCGCACTGCCACAGCACAAACCGCCTCACGCTGTGATTGCCAGTCTGCAACCCCGGCTGATTCCTTGTGATTTCACTGAAGGGTTCGTCATTCGGCCAAGTCTTGCCAGCCCCGGCATCCATCGTCATCTGCCGCTCGATCTCGCGACCTGTGATGCCTGCCGACGAGAGCTGTTCGACCCCGGCAACCGGCGTTACCGTTATCCGTTCATCAACTGCACTGACTGCGGCCCGCGTTACAGCATTCTGACTGGTCTGCCTTACGACCGGGCGAATACTACAATGGCTAGGTTTGCCCTGTGTGATCAGTGCGCGCAGGAGTATCACGATCCGGAAAATCGCCGCTTTCACGCCGAGCCGAACGCCTGCCCGCATTGTGGACCTGTTCTTCAATACTGCGATCAAGATGGTGTGATCGCTGCCGCTGCTACGAAGGACGACGCCTTACAACAGGCAATCAATGCGCTGCGTGATGGCAGGATCATTGCGGTCAAAGGGCTGGGGGGATTTCACTTGCTGGTCGACGCCAGAGACGAGGAAGCAGTGCTGCGGTTAAGAGCGCGCAAGCACCGCCGCCGCAAGCCGCTTGCCATCATGTTTCCTGATCTGGCGCAGGTAGCGGCAGCCTGTGAAATATCTGCCGGGGAAACCAATCTGCTCACCTCACCCCAGGCACCGATCGTACTGTTGCAACGCCGCAAGGAAAATCAGGCTGTCTGTGCTGCGGTCGCACCCAATCAGTCAACACTCGGCGTGATGCTACCATATACGCCGCTGCACCATCTTCTGCTGGACGCGCTTGCTTTTCCGCTGGTGGCAACCAGTGGCAATCTGTCAGATGAGCCGCTGTGCAAGGATGAAGCGGAGATGGTGGCGATGCTCGGTGGAATAGCCGATGCGTATCTCACACATAACCGCCCAATTGCGAACCGCATCGATGATTCGGTACTGTTCGTATCCAATAGCAAACCGGTGATGCTGCGCACTGCCCGAGGATATGCGCCGCTCCATATCGAGTTGAACGACGTAATATCACGCCCGCTCATTGCAACTGGTGGGCAGCTTAAAAACACGGTTGCGCTCGCAGCCGGGCGCAGCCTGCTCATCAGCCCGCATATCGGCGATCTGTCGGCAGTGGCCGCCGTCAGGGCGCAACACGAGATGGCCGAAACGTTGTGTTCGCTGTACGCCATTCAGCCAGAGGCGGTGGCATGTGACCTGCATCCCGACTACCAGTCGACACGAACAGCCGAAAAACTGGCATTGCCATTAGTAAAAGTGCAGCATCACGAGGCCCATGCACGCAGCTGCATGGCCGAACACGGGTTGCGCGGCAAGGCGCTTGCCATCATTTGGGATGGCACGGGTTACGGTACCGATAACACCATATGGGGCGGAGAATTTCTACAAATTGATTCCCGAGGTTTTCAGCGTGCCGCCCATTTTCTGCCGTTTCCGCTGCCGGGCGGCGAGCAGACGATCCGTGAGCCGCGGCGCGCGGCGCTGGGCGTCTGCTACACAATCGATGGCGATGGCTGTTTTGCTGATTCGCATGTCATTGCGGGAAATTTCTCCACAGTCGAACTGAAAATATTGCGACAGATGCTCGCCAGCCGGACAAACTGCCCGATTACATCCAGCGTCGGTCGGCTATTCGATGCGGTCGCGTCGCTAACCGGCTTGTGCCAGGTGAGCGACTTCGAGGGGGAAGCCGCGATGGCGCTGCAACACGCAGCCGCAGCCGCTACGGTGGGCAATACGGTGTATCCTTTTGCTATTTCACCGCTTGATAAAAGTGGCATGGCTGTGGACTGGCGACCAATGCTGCGCCAGATTATCGATGCGACTGCAAATAACGAGCCGACTGACCAGATTGCCGCAAGCTTCCATGCGACGCTAGCACAAATGGCCGTTGCCGTCGCGCGGCGGACTGACGAGAAGATAGTTATACTTGGTGGCGGCTGTTTTCAGAACCGGCTGTTACTGGAACAAACCAGCGAGGCATTGCAAATGGCCGGATTCGAAGTATACAGCCCGCAACGGCAGCCAGCCAATGATGGTGGTCTGGCTGCCGGACAGATCATGGCGGCGATACAAACCATTCAGAGGGAATAACCATGTGTTTGGCTATACCAGGGTTAATCGAATCCATATCAGGAGAGGCAGAAAGCCGTCTGGCCAAGGTGCGCTTCGGGCAGATCGTGAAGGAAGTCAATCTGGTATTCGTGCCGGAAGCGGATGCGGGGGATTACGTGCTGGTGCATGTCGGTATCGCCATCGCCAGAATTGATCCTACTCAGGCGGAGAAAGCCTTCACCTATCTCGATGAGATCGGCGCCACCGGCAAAGTCGGTGAGGAGTCTGCATGAAATATCTCGACGAATACCGCAATGCCGAGGCAGCGAAACAATATCTCGCCGCCATCGCGCAGATCACGACCCGCTCGTGGGCCATCATGGAAGTCTGCGGCGGGCAGACTCATTCGATTGTCAAGTATGGCATATCCGATTTGCTGCCAAAGGCTATCCGCCTGATTCATGGACCGGGTTGCCCAGTGTGCGTCACGCCTGTTGAGATGGTCAACAAGGCCATCGCCATTGCCCGTCAACCCGGCGTGATCTTTTGTTCTTTTGGCGACATGCTGCGCGTGCCGGGCTCCGATTGCGACCTGTTGTCACTCAAGGGAGAAGGCGCCGATATCCGCATCGTCTATTCGCCGCTCGATGCAGTCAACATTGCAGCAGACAATCCGCAGCGGCAGATCGTATTCTTTGCCGTCGGTTTCGAGACGACCGCACCCGCCAATGCGCTGGCCATCCATCAAGCAGCCACTCGGGACATCCATAATTTTTCGGCGCTGGTGTCGCATGTGCTGGTACCGCCTGCGATCGAAGCGATCATGACTTCGCCAGATACGCAGGTGCAGGGGTTTCTCGCGGCAGGTCATGTCTGTACTGTGATGGGCTTGACCCAGTACATTCCCTTGGCTGAAAAATACCGTGTGCCAATCGTCGTCACCGGTTTTGAGCCGGTCGATGTGCTACAGGGCATCTATATGTGCGTGCGGCAACTGGAAGAAAACCGTCATGAGGTTGAGAACCAGTACACTCGTTCGGCCACTGTGGGCGGCAATCGCCATGCACAGCAACTGGTTAACAGCGTGTTTCAGATCAGCGAACGCAAATGGCGCGGTATGGGAGAGATTCCGGCAAGTGGTCTGTCACTCGCGGATGACTATGCCACGTTTGACGCCGAACGACGTTTCGATGTGGCGAACGTTTCCACCGCAGAATCCGCGGAATGCATCAGCGGCCTCGTTTTGCAGGGCATCAGGACTCCGCTTGAGTGCCCTGCGTTTGGCGCGACATGCACCCCGGAACACCCGCTGGGTGCAACCATGGTATCCGGGGAAGGCGCCTGCGCGGCCTACTATCATTACCGCAGAAAGGCACCCTCAGCCAGTCTGAACAATAAGGAGCCACACACGCCATGACTAGGACGACAGCAGAACCTTTTACGCTTACCTGCCCCATTCCTCTGATGGACTACCCTCGCGTACTGATGGCGCACGGCAGTGGTGGGCGGATGATGCAGCAGTTGATCGAAAAAATGTTCTATCGCGCGTTCGACAACCCGGAGCTGCTCTCGGGGCACGATGGAGTCACACTCGACACGGGTGGAATCGAGGCTGGCAGGGTTGTTTTTACCACTGATTCCTACGTGATCCGACCGCTGTTTTTCCCCGGCGGCGATATCGGCTCGCTTGCCGTCTTTGGTACCGTCAACGATCTCGCCATGTGCGGCGCAAAACCTCGCTATCTATCGGCAGGTTTCATTCTGGAAGAAGGACTGGACATGGAAACCCTGTGGCGCGTTGTCTGCTCAATGCGCCAGGCAGCGGATCGAGCCGAGGTGAAAATCGTCACCGGCGATACCAAGGTCGTCGAAAAAGGCAAGGGGGACGGGCTCTACATCAACACCGCCGGCATTGGCGAGATGATCCATGCTGTGCATCTTCATCCACGCTCCGTAAAACCCGGCGACAAGGTGATCGTGAGCGGTGACGTCGGTCGCCACGGCATGGCTGTGATGGCGCAACGCGAAGGGCTCTCGTTCGAAAGCGATCTGGCCAGTGATGCCGCACCGCTCAACCATTGTGTGATGACATTGCTCGATGCGGGACTCGATATCCACTGCCTGCGCGACATCACTCGCGGTGGGCTGGCAGCGGTGCTGTGTGAAATCGCGCAAAGTGCTGCGGTGCAGATCGACATCGACCAGCAGCAGATTCCCATAAACGATACGGTGAGCGGCGCCTGCGAATTACTCGGGCTCAACCCGCTGTATGTTGCCTGCGAAGGTCGCTTCGTTGCTTTCGTCGCACCCGCTGCCGTGGAGCAGGTGCTGGAAATCATCACGAGTTTCGATCAAGGAAAACCGGTCTCTATCGGCGAAGTCACGGCAGGTGAAGCGGGTCTGGTTACTATGAAAACCATAATCGGCGGCCAGCGCATTCTCGATATGCCTAGCGGCGAGCTGCTGCCAAGGATTTGCTGAATCCGGTTTCTGCATTTCCGATGATCGGGTCTTCACCGCATCCCGCGGTCTTGCTGATTTTTAACCTGATTAATAATGTAAAAATAAAGTAACGCGCTAGCTGCGGCAGCAAAAAAGCACCAAACCGAAGCAAATGTCTGCCGGTAAGCAAGAAATGCCACAAAAAATCCCATTGTAATCACGCCTCCTGTCACATTCAGCCACCGGTTGCTCGACAGAATGAACGGCACGCAGGTGGCGAACAGATACATCATCAGAACAAGCTGCTGACCCTCAACTTCGTGAGCATAGTGAATGCTCTGATTAACGATCCGCGCCACAATCGGCTCATCGATCAACCCGATAATGGTATAACCCGCCAAACCCAGACCTGCCAGCAGCATCGACATGATGGTTTTTTTCGTGCGGTAATCGGCTTCTACCCGGTAAATCGCAAACGGCGCATAAACCGGCCAGATCACGCCAATGAATATTCCGTAAAGATTTGACAGCCAGAGCGGTACCCACGACGGATACCCGTTTCCCAGCGCCATCCAGAGAAAACCCTCTATCAACTGCTGCAGGGCGAACAGCAGTGGAATGAATGCAACAAAAACAGCCGAACTATTTTTGGCTCGTCTGACCGCACTCACCCCGATCACCGCAAGCGCACCCCCAACAATAAAACTGGCCTGCGCCGAAAAACACATCGTGTGACCGTCCCGAAAAAGTGATGTGCAGGATGATCTCACATGCGTGTCCTGATCATCGTTGCGTGATGGGCGATATTACCGGATAGCCGGGTTAACAGTAGGACAGATTAGCCATCACACAATCCACCATCAACCGTGAAGAGAAAAGAATCTGTGTCAGGAGTTTTTACGCTTTAATTAACTAAAAACTAGAAAGCATCTATTTCATTGATTATTAATATTAATATTTTTGGCATGTTTTGTGCTTATTTCAAATTAGGGATTGCCTGAATTTCGATTTAATTAAGTGTCCCGATAATGCAATTATTTTTAATATTTTTTATGAGGTTTGTCATGCAATACAAAAAAATATTTTCGGCCATCGCCGTTTGTTCCAGCTTATTTGCCGCTTCTCTGAATGCAGCGCCAATATTGAGCGATGTTATTTTTATCGTTGATGAATCCGGCTCCATGGGTAATGTCCAAGCTAACCTGAGAAACAATATTGGATTGTTTGCCAGCATTTTGACGGGCACCGGCCAGGTAAATGCTCAATACGGGCTGGTAGGTTACGGGAGCAGAACGGTTGTTCCGAGAATGCTGACCAATCTGACCGATCCAACGGCCTTCGCGATAGCCGCACAAGGATTGCGCACCAATGGCGGAACTGAGCCTGGTTATACCGCCACTGCATTCGCATTAAATGCGCTGGATGGCCAGACTTCCTTGTTTTCATTCCGTACAAATGCCGTAAAAAATATTATTATTCTGACAGATGAACCCTCGAATGGCGATACGACCGCTCGCGGCACAGTCGGTGGTTCAGCAGTATCATCGGTAGTTTTGGACAACTTGTTAACCGATAATAATGCGCTATACAATGGTGTGTTGCGAGGTACCGGAACTATTAATTCCTATTCCACTTTGATTGATGATCACAGTGGTGCGGTATTTAATTTAAACCTGTTCAACACAACCGACCAAACTATTGTGCAAAGTTTTGTCACTGATTTTGCAAAGAGAAAACTCCAGGAAATCATTGATTTTTGTAGCCTAAATCCTAATGATCCGGCCTGTAGCGGCGGGAATCAAATACCGGAACCTGCCTCTCTGGCACTGTTGGGTCTGGGTCTGGTCGGCTTGGTAGCTGCGCGTCGACGTAATTTATTGATGTAAAAATCACCGACACTTCACCCTTAACGAAAATGTTAACGAGTGAAGTGTCATTCGACTTTTATACCAACACCATCCTCGGAAAAGCACGGATTTAATTTCGAAGTGCAACACCTAGTGGTGGTTTTGTATAGCGCACCGTCTTCCCGAAATTCCTGATGTGCTGGGTTGCTGCCCAGCTCTGGTTTTCCTAAAAGCACTCATCTTTCTTCAAATAGCGCCATTTGCTTTCCGGCAAGTCTGCCAGCCTGATCTCCCCGATGCGCACGCGTTTCAGGCCGGTCACCTGCAGTCCCACCAGTTCACACATGCGCCGGATCTGGCGTTTTTTGCCTTCCTGCAAAATGAAACGCAGCTGATCCTGATTCAGGCGACTGACTTTTGCCGGTTTCAAGCGTTGACCATCGAGCTGCAGACCATGGTTGAGCAAGGCCAGTCCGTCATTGGTCAGTCTGCCCTGAATACGAACCAGATATTCCTTCTCGATTGTTGAATGTTCACCAATTAATTGGCGGGCTATGCGGCCATCCTGAGTAAAAACCATCATCCCCTGCGAATCAATATCGAGTCGCCCGGCCGGAGCGATGTGGTTGAGATGTTGTGGAAGGAAGCGGGGCGTGCTCGGATCGGAGCAATATTGTGAGCGACTGTTCACCAAACTAATCGCGGGTAAGTAGCCTTTTTCAGGCTGGCCGGATACGTAGCCAACTGGCTTATTCAGCAGAATCGTAACCAGATTTTGCTGTTCGGCACACGCGACGGCGTCCAGCGTGATGGATTGCGATGGGTAAACCTTAATGCCCAGTTCGCATACCGGTTGACCATCAACATAAACTCGACCTTGTTCGATAAAACGATCCGCTTCTCGCCGGGAGCACAGCCCCTGCATCGACATCAGCCTGGAGAGGCGTATTTTATCTTCCATCTGTCAGAGTTTGGCCGAATCCTGCCGCTGAACTGAATGGCCTGAAAGTGGAAATTCAGGTGGTTTGGCAAGAGAATCCAGTCGAAGGTGCAGTGCAGCTTTGGCCAGCATGTGCGCGCTCACCGGCGCAGTCATGAACAGAAAAAGGGTTACCAGTACTTCATGCAGGCTGATGCTTTGCCCGATCAGGCTGAAATAAAGTGCCGAGGCAATCAGCAGACAACCCACCCCCAGGGTGGTCGCTTTGGTCGGGCCGTGCAGACGGGTGTAAAAATCTTTTAAGCGGGCAAGCCCCAACGAGCCGATGAACGCAAAACCTGCACCGGTGACGATCAGCAGGGAAATCAGAAATTCGAGCATGGCATGCCTCCTGTTATTCGATGATGTCGCCGCGCAGCAGATACTTGCACGCCGCCACCGTACCGACAAACCCCATCACTGCGATCAAGAGCGCCGCTTCAAAATAGAGCGCGCTGCCCAGATGAATGCCGAGCAGGATCAGCAATGCGAGGGTATTGATATAGAGGGTATCCAGCGCCAATATTCGATCCGGCAGGCTGGGGCCGCGCAGCAGCCGCCAAAAGCTTAGCGCCACGGCGAGTGTCATTAACGTCAGAGCAATCATAACGGCAATCGTGATCATTTTTCGAAAATCTCCTTCAATGGGGCTTCATAACGCGATTTGATGGTCGCAATCAGTGCAGCGGGATCGGTCTCGTTCAAGGCATGTACCAGCAGATAGCGATGATCGGGTGACACACGTGAAGATACCGTTCCTGGTGTCAGAGAAATGACATTGGCGAGAAAACTGATCGCAAGGCCGGATTGAACATCCAGCGGAATCGTTACGAACAGCGGACGCAAGCTTTGGGGACTACCCAGAATCAGACGCGCAACCGTGAAATTCGCCAGAATAATATCCAGCAGGAAAATACCCAGGAATTTCAACAGCAGCAATGGTCGGTAAATCCGGATCTGCTCCGGCCAGAACTGGATGGTCAGTTTCGGCAATAACCAGCCCAGAAATAATCCCAGCACGATCTGACCAGATTCAATACTATTTACCAGCAACAACCACAGGATTGCCAGTATTGGCGTCAACAGCGGGTGAGGCAACAATTGTCGCATCAGTTCGACTCCTCCATCAACAGAACAGCCCGGATATATCCGCCAGGTTGCCGCAATTGCTCGGCTGTCAGCTGCAGATAATCGCTCACCGGCCCCGCGAACAGCACCAGCCCCAGGCACAGACTCAACAGCCCGATAATTGGCATGATTTCTGTAAAAACCGCGCTGCTTGTAAAATTAACGGGTTCTGGTACGCCCTGTACCTTGTAGAACAGCAAGCTGCCGCTGCGCGCCAGCGCAATCAATGCCAGCAGGCTGGTGATCAGTATTATGGCCATGATCCACACAAGCTGCGGGTGGGTCAATGCCGCACGCAAAATCATGAACTTGCCAATAAAACCCGATAATGGCGGCAAACCCGCGAGCAATACGGCCGTGACAAAAAAGAGCCCTCCCAACAGTCGCGCATGCTGAATAGGGGGAGCCGGTTCAAATTTATCCGCCAGCGCGCCGCGTCGGTTGACAATGCTGTTGACAAGCAAAAAACAGGCCGCTGCGGCAAAGGTGGAATGTGGCAGATAATATAAACCTGCTGCGATACCTGCTTCGGTATTGAGTCCCAGCGAAGTCAGCAGCGAACCGACGGAAGCGACGACCAGATACGCCGTTTGCTGACGCAGTCCGCTGCTCGCCACCACACCTGCCATGCCGATCAGCAATGTCAACAGCGCAAGCGGTAACAACCATGGTTCGATCAGGTTGGCTGCCAGTCCCCCTTGTGCACCAAATAACAGCGTATAGATACGCAGAATGCTGTAGACACCGACCTTGGTCATGATGGCAAACAATGCCGCAACCGGCGCCGACGTGTGTGCGTACGCCGATGGCAGCCACAGATAAAGCGGCACCAGTGCGGCTTTGAGTGCAAACACGCTAAATAGCAACAGCCCCGCTGCCTTGATCAGGGGCGCCTGTTCCTGCGGCATCACTGCGATCCTTGCTGCCAGATCCGCCATATTAAGTGTGCCCAATAAACCGTACAGAACGCCCACGGCAAACAGGAACAATGTAGAGCCCACCAGATTAATCACAACGAAATGCAACCCGGCTTTGGTTCGCAATCGACCCCCACCATGCAACAGCAGGCTGTAGGAGGCAATCAGCAATATTTCGAAGAAAACGAACAGATTGAATAGATCGCCGGTAAGGAAAGCGCCGTTCAAGCCAAACAACTGCAACTGGAACAGCGCATGAAAATGATGTCCATTGCTGTCAGTGCCATTAAACGCATATAGCAGGGAAAACAGGGCCACCAGCGAAGTCACCAGCAGCATCCAGACGGCAAGGCGATCTGCCACCAGCAGAATACCAAAAGGCGCCGGCCAATCGCCAAGGGAATACGTCAAAATGGCCCCGTCACTGACCTGAGTAAGTAATCCTGCTGCCAGAAAAATCTGCAGTAAAATTGACAAGATGCTGAGGCTGCGTTGCAGCAGCAGACTTTTTCCTCGCAACAGCACCAGCATGATTCCCGCCAAGAGCGGCAACAGTACCGGGGCGATCACGTCATGCGCCATCATGGTTTATGGATTCCATCTACATGATCATTGCCCATTTCTTTGTAGGTCTTGAGTGCCAGCACGATCACAAACGCCGTCATGGCGAAGCTGATCACAATTGCAGTCAACACCAGAGCCTGGGGAATCGGATCCGCGTAGGTTTCCCCATTTTGGGTGATGATCGGTGGAGCGCCTATAGTCAGCCGCCCCATCGCCAGCAGAAAGATATTGGCCGCATAGGACAGAAATGTCAGTCCTAGCACGACTGGAAAGGTACGTTCACGCAGCGCCAGATAAACACCGCACGCTGTCAGGGTACCGATGATGATTGCAATCAGTGCTTCCATTAATGTGTTTTCGGGTGAGGTTTGATGGTGCGACTGGGAAGATGACTGTCACTGTGCACCATACCAAGATTAACGATGATGAGCACGGTCACGCCCACCACCACGAGAAAAACACCCAGATCGAATGCCATCGCTGAGGCCAATTCGAATTCGCCGGTCATTGCGGTATGCACATGACCGAAAGTGGATGTCAGGAATGGATAGCCAAACCACCAGCTGGCAAGCCCTGTCACGAAAGCAATCAGCAAACCGCTGCCGATCACGGTATGCATGTCGACTGGCAGACGCGCCTGCGTCCAGGTCGTCCCTTGCGCCAGATATTGTGTGATCAGCGCAACAGCAGTAATCAATCCGGCAATGAAGCCGCCCCCTGGCTGGTTATGGCCGCGCAGCAGGATAAAGATAGCTACCATCAGCATCAGTGGAAACAATATCCGGGTCAGTGCGCCCATGATCAGCGGATGACGATCTTCATCCCAGGTTCGAGTACTGAAATCGGTTGCCAGACTTTTCAATTTTAAGCCTTCGAGCATCGCATAGATTCCCAGGCCCGCCAGCGCCATGACGGTAATTTCCCCCAGGGTGTCATAACCGCGAAAATCGACCAGAATGACGTTGACAACGTTGTGTCCTCCTCCTTCCGGCACGCTATGCGTCAGAAAAAAATCACCGATCGTATCATAGGGCCGAGTCAGCACACCCCAGGCAAGCGCTGCCACACCAATGCCTGCACCGGATGCAAGCAAGGCATCGCGCACGCGCCATAGAGGTTTGGAGGACGATGGCGTGATTTGAGGCAGGAAATACAGTGCCAGCAACATTAGCACAATGGTCACAAATTCCACCGAAAGCTGGGTCAGCGCCAGATCAGGTGCGGAAAACTTGGCAAAGATCAGTGCAACACCCAAGCCGACGGTGCCGATCATGATGAGCGACACCAGCCGCTGGCGGTGAAACAGAACAGTTGCCACTGCTGCCAGCAGCATCACGACAGCAACGACCAGACTGACACCATCCACGGGCAACAAAACCCGTTCACCTGTGAGTGAAAACGATTCACCGGTAAAGCCTCCTGCTCCGAGCAGCACCGCAAACAGAACCAGCACCCAGACCATGCGTTGCAGAGATTCTGTCTGCAGCAGGTGCGTCACGTAATTCGTGATCAAAAATAATTTATCCAGCAGAAACTGGTAGAGTGTTTTCATCGATGGCCATTCGATACCATGCTGACGCAACGAAAAAAAATGGTTAAACAGATGATAAACCGCAACACCGCCAGCCAGCGCAATCAGGCTCATCCACAGTGCCGGATTGAAACCATGCCAGATGGCAAGCGTATACTGCGGCAAAGCCGACTGTAACGTGCCGCTGGCCGCAACCGTGAGTAATGGCGCTACCGTCAGATTGGGAAAGATGCCCACAACCACGCACAGCGCCACGAGTATTTCCACCGGCACCTTCATCCAGCGCGGCGGCTCATGCGGCGTTTTGGGTAATCCGACTGGCGCAGCGCCAAAAAAAACATTGTGAATAAAGCGCCAGGAATATGCCACGGCAAAAATGCCTGCCAAGGTTGCACCTGCCGGCAACAACCAGCCCCATGGCAAATTGATGTCATGCAGGGTTTCAGCAAAAAACATTTCCTTGGAAAGAAAACCGTTCATCAGTGGTACACCGGCCATCGATGCTGCTGCGACCATTGCCAGTGTCGCGGTATATGGCATGAATTGCCAGAGACCACTCAAGCGGCGCATGTCGCGCGTGCCTGCCTCGTGATCGATAATACCGGCCGCCATAAACAGGGATGCCTTGAAAATGGCGTGATTGATAATGTGAAAAACGCCCGCAACCGCTGCCATCGGTGTGCTGATGCCGAACAGCAGTGTGATCAGGCCGAGATGACTGATGGTCGAATAGGCGAGTAATCCCTTGAGATCATGTTTCCACAGCGCAATGTAGGCGCCAAGAATCAACGTAATCAACCCTGCGCCACTAACCAGCCAGAACCATTCCGGCGTACCCGACAAAGCCGGGAACAGCCGCGCCAGCAGAAAAACGCCGGCCTTGACCATCGTCGCGGAATGCAGATAGGCCGAAACCGGGGTTGGCGCTGCCATCGCATTGGGCAGCCAGAAATGAAACGGAAATTGAGCTGATTTGGTAAACGCCCCCAGTAACACCAATAGCAGCATTGGCAAATAGAGCGGATGCGCATGGATCCGCTCACCAGAAGCGAGAATGGTGGTCAATTCATAGCTGCCAACGATCTCGCCCAACAGCAAAAAACCGCCCAGCAGAGCCAAACCACCAGCGCCGGTGATCGTCAGTGCCATGCGCGCGCCGCTGCGGGATTCCTGACGATGTTGCCAGTAACTGATCAGCAGAAAAGACGAAAGACTGGTCAATTCCCAGAAAATCAGAAGCAGAATAAGATTTTCTGCCAGCACGATCCCCAGCATTGAACCCATGAAGAGCAGCAGATAAGCGTAAAACCGCCCCATGTCATCTTGCGTGGAGAGATAATAACGTGCGTAAATGATGATCAGCAATCCGATGCTGAGAATCAACAAGGCAAACAGCAGTCCCAGTCCATCCAGACGAAACACCAGATCGAGTCCCAACAACGGTATCCACTCAAAACGCGATAGCAGGATTTGTCCATCGAACACGGCAACTGCCTGCGGGAGCAACAGGCCGAGCGCCAGCAGGTTGACCGCTCCGGCAAACCAGGCAGCGTGCAAACGTCCCAGCCGGGAAATCATGGCGGCAAAAGGTGCGCCAAAAAAAGGCAACAGGACGATCGACAATAAAATCATATTAATTAATTAATTATTTAAAATATGAAAATCAGCAATTCCGAATACAAGAGGTATTCGGAAAGGAGTAAACAACTGGATCGTTTTCAGCGGGCGCTATTATGGCATTTTTTGGTTACTGTTTGACTCGGCCTCCCTCACTGGCACGCGCCAGATAAAAAAAGCAAGCGTTAATGCCAGCAATGCCAACATGCCTTTCAACCACAAGAAAGAGACAATCAGAATGGAACTGCCGAACGACAAGGTCATGAACAGATAAGCCCAGCGTTTGACTTTGCGAGGCATACTCCGATGTTCACACCATTCGCGAATGATCGGGCCGGCGATGCGATGATTCATCAGCAGCACATGAAAACGCTCGGAGCTGCGCGCAAAACAGCCCGCTGCCAGCAAAATAAATGGCGTCGTGGGTAAAACCGGCAGGAAAATACCGAGAATACCTGCCAGCAGTGCAGTCAAACCGATTGCAAAATACAACCAGCGGATGAATGTAGAATCATGCAGCTGCAGAATATGAATCTGTACAGATTCGGGCTGCTGATTATTATCGTGTCGAGCAAGCATCATTACAAAGCTCAATGCATGATTGATAAACAAATCGGAATTTCAATATTTGTGACATCTTTCCTGCCAGGATGTTCGACCCTTTGAGCTTCACCATCCTTTCACACTCTAAACATCAATATTTCTGGCACGTAACGCGTTATTTTCAATAAATGCGCGTCGCGGTTCCACTACATCACCCATCAGTGTCGTAAAGATTTCATCGGTCAAAATACTGTCTTCAATCTGGGTGCGTAACAAGCGCCGGTTTTTGGGATCCATGGTCGTTTCCCATAACTGATCCGGGTTCATCTCGCCCAATCCTTTATATCGCTGGATACCGATACCTTTCTTCGCTTCTTCCATTAACCACGTGAGCGCATCACTGAATTCACGAATAGGAAACTCGCGTTCTTCACGCTTGATTCTCGCATGCTCTCCTAGCAGACCATCCAGCATCTGAGCAGCATGTTGGATATGGGTAAAATCACCACTATGCAGAAAATCTTCATCAAGATAACTAGTTAACTGATTTCCATGCAGGTTGCGGATAATTTTTAGTCGATAGCGTTCAAACGCTTCATCGTATTCGGCCGTAATCTGTACTTCTTGCTGCAAGATACTTGACAGATTATGTGCGCTGACTTCTGCACTAGCAAGCGAACTTAGATCAATCTCAGGTTGCTTCAACAACGCGTATAAAACCTTAAGATCGATCAAATGGCTCATGCGCTTGATGACCGCTTCTGCGAGCAGATAGATATCGACAATGCTGGCAAGCGTTTCCCCTGCTAACGGCGCTCGATTCTCTCCAGGATAAAGTTCGGCATTCTTGAGTGCAAGGCTCAACATATAGCGCTTCAGCTCATGATCATCCTTTAAGTAGCGCTCCTGTTTGCCATGCTTGATTTTATAAAGCGGTGGTTGGGCAATGTAGACATGACCACGTTCAATCAACTCTGGCATTTGCCGGTAGAAGAAGGTCAGCAGCAAGGTGCGGATATGGGCGCCATCCACGTCCGCATCGGTCATAATGATGATGCGGTGGTAACGCAGTTTGTCCGGGTTGTATTCGTCCTTGCCGATACCGGTACCCAATGCGGTAATTAAAGAAATGATCTCCTGCGAAGAAATCAGTTTGTCGAAACGTGATTTTTCAACATTCAGAATCTTACCCTTAAGCGGCATGATCGCTTGGAATTTACGGTCGCGTCCCTGTTTCGCCGAACCACCAGCCGAGTCTCCTTCCACCAGATAAATTTCACACAATCTTGGGTCTTTTTCCTGACAATCCGCCAGTTTCCCCGGTAATCCCATGCTGTCCAGTACGCCTTTTCTACGTGTCAGTTCGCGCGCTTTTCTCGCGGCCTCACGCGCCCTGGCCGCATCTATGATTTTGTTGCAAATCAATTTGGCTTCATTGGGGTTTTCCAGCAAAAAATCAGAAAGTTTTTGTGAAATAACTTCTTCGACTACCGGACGCACTTCGGAGGACACCAGTTTTTCTTTGGTTTGTGAGGAAAATTTCGGTTCGTAGAGCTTGACCGATAGTACACAGGTCAGCCCTTCACGCATGTCGTCGCCGGTAGTATCTACTTTGGCTTTCTTCGCAAGCTCATTTTGCTCGATATAGTTATTTAGAGTACGTGTCATCGCAGCGCGTAGTCCGGTCAGATGAGTGCCGCCATCTTTTTGTGGAATGTTGTTGGTAAAACATAACACTTGCTCGGCGTAGCTATTATTCCACTGCATGGCAACTTCGACTGAAATATCTTCCTTTATACCTTTTGCCGAGAATATTTTAGGGTGCAACACAGTTTTACTGCGGTTGATATATTCTACAAAATTACGAATACCACCACTGAACGCGAATATCTCCTCTTTGTCTTCACGTTGATCGACCAGTCTGATCTTGATGCCGTTGTTTAGAAAGGAGAGCTCGCGCAGTCGCTTGGAAAAAATTTCATAGTGATAGGTAATATCACCAAAAATAGTCTGACTGGCCAGAAAATGTACTTCCGTACCGTTTTTTTCGGTCTCACCAATGATTTTCAGAGGAGCAACCGGAACTCCATCTCGAAACTCTATCTGATATACCTTGCCTTCACGACGAATTGTCAAGCGTAACCATTCCGACAAGGCATTGACCACCGATACCCCTACACCATGCAAGCCACCGGAAACTTTGTAGGAATTATCGTCAAATTTCCCCCCTGCATGCAATTCAGTCATGACAATCTCAGCTGCCGAGCGTTTCAGGTCATCATCCTGCTTGATTCCAGTCGGAATACCACGACCGTTATCGTGAACACTGACCGCATTGTCCGGATGAATGACGACCAGAATATCGTCACAATATCCAGCAAGCGCTTCATCGATTGCATTGTCAACCACTTCAAACACCATGTGATGTAACCCGGTTCCATCACTGGTATCGCCAATATACATCCCGGGACGCTTGCGAACCGCATCCAGCCCCTTCAGAATTTTGATATTGTCCGAATTATATTCTTGTGGATTGTCACTGTTTTTACTGGAAAATCTTGAGGTATTGTCATTCATCTACAGGGTTCACTTTATTTAATTAAAAAATGAAATTTGCTGAATCGGTATGTTATTTACCTTTTCATCGGCATCAGGATGTGCAGGAAATCGTTTTCATTTGGTGCGGTAATTAATAGTCGGCCTTCATGAGTTTCTTCAAATGAACATTCAATGAAATCTGAGCCCATATCATTAAGAATTTCTATAAATAACAATATGTTGAATACAGTATCGATAGGATCAAGCTGGTAACTGGTTTCAATCTCCTCGCTGGCTTCTTCATGTTCCAGATTAGCAACGGACAGAAGGATTGCGTTATCAGCAAGCTTGAACCGGACGTTATGAAAAGGGTCACTCTGGTTAAATATGATCGCCAATCTTTTGAGTGCTGAGAGAAATTCTATTCTATTCACTGAGAATTGATAATTTCGTTCCTTAGGAAGAGCGGCCTTGTAGTCAATAATGTTTCCAGCAATGGTTTTGGATGTCAACGCTGCTTCCGGAAAAATGAAGCGGAAAATTTTAGAAGTTATTTCAATCGTCACTGGCGCATCACTGTCTTCCAATTGACGAACCAGTTCTTGTGCCGCTTTACGCGGTAGGATCGCGGCGCTTTTGTCAAATTGCTGATTCAATGATATACCGGAAAGGCTCAAGCGACGAGTATCTGTCGCTACTAAAGTTAATCGGTCTGCTTCTACTGCAAAAATCATGCCATTCAAATAGTAACGCAAATCTTGCTGAGCCATAGCATGGATGGCAATCTGTATATGTTTTTTCAGATTTTTTTGAGTTAACGTAAAAGAAATCTTTTCACTTTCCACTTCTCGGTGCATCCGTGGAAACGCTTCTGCTGGTAATAATTGAAGATGAAAACGGCTTTTTCCTGAAATAATCAGCAAACGGTTTTCCTGTTTACTCAGTTCGAGTGAAGCATTTTTCGGTAGCGCTCTCAGAATATCCAGTAGTTTTCTCGCCGGTACCGTGGTATGCAATGGTTCGGTAACGATTAATTCTTCGCTGGAAGAAGTGGCTTCACTTTCGATTTCCATATCTGAGGTAATCAATTTCAGCTTTCCATCACCGATTTCAATCAATGTGTTTGCCAGGATGGGCATCGTTTGTCGTCGCTCTACGACACCACTGACCATCTGAAGTGGTTTGAGTAAAAGATTGAGATCCGTTATTGATAATTTCATTAAGTTAAAAAGAATAATAATAGTTAATAAGGTAACACTAAATACGGTATAAAAATTAATTCATTTTATTATCAAAGTATTAACATACATCTAACAGCGGTATAAACAATGTATAGTCTATTGATAAATTGTGGATAAAAATATTGTTATCGGATATAACCGTAGTTATCCACAATCTATACAGCTTCTGCACAGAGAAGTGTCAACCACGCAGGATATGCAGCAGTGCGTTGAAATCCCGACTTATAGCAGCGTCAGATAAACGTAATTCCATGATTTTACGATGTGCGTGCAATACCGTGGTGTGATCCCTGCCGCCAAAGGCTTCACCGATATCCGGTAAACTCATCTGGGTCAGTTCCTTAGCAACCGCCATTGCAATCTGACGAGGACGGGCAATAATCCTGGTACGCTTTTTGGAGAACATATCGGTGAGTTTGATTTTGTAATATTCGGCTACAGTTTTCTGGATATTTTCAATTGAAATATGCCGGTTTTGAACGGCCAGCAAGTCCTTCAATGCCTCTTTGGCAAGTTCCAGAGAAATGGGCAGATTAGTGAAACAGGAATAAGCTAACACGCGTTTAAGTGCCCCCTCCAACTCCCTAACATTGGAGCGAATATATTTGGCAATAAAAAAAGCCGTATTTTCATCGAGCCTCATTTTTTCAGCCTGCGCTTTCTTCAACAAAATCGCTACTCGCATTTCCAGTTCAGGCGGCTCAATGGCGACGGTTAATCCCCAGCCGAATCTTGAGACCAGTCGTTCTTCCAGTCCGCTAATCTCCTTAGGATAACAATCGGAAGTGATAATAACTTGCTTGTGTGCTTCTACCAATGCATTAAATGCATAAAAGAATTCTTCCTGAGTACGGTTTTTACCGCTGAAAAACTGCACATCGTCTACGAGAAGCAGATCCAATGAATGATAATAAGACTTGAATTTGTCAAATGATTTGTGTTGATACGCATTGACCACATCCGAAACATATTTTTCGGCATGAACATAACGTATTTTGGCAACCGGATTTAAATGCAGTACCTGATTTCCAATGGCATGAATCAGATGAGTTTTCCCTAAACCGACCCCGCCATAAATGAACAAGGGGTTGTAGGCAATGCCTGGGCGATCCGCAACTTGTAGTGCTCCTGCGCGCGCCAGCTGGTTAGCCTTGCCAGTGACCAGGGTATCAAAATTAAAAGCAGGATTCAGGAAACTGTTATCCGCTTTTTTGATTAATTTAGCAGGAGACTTGCGGGCGGCTATCGTGGCATTTATTTTTTTTGTTTTTGCGTGATTCGACGCTGGATCAGGTTTGATTACCGGCTGATCCTTACTATTTTTATCCAGCACAAGCTTGAGTGATACTTCCTGACAGAAATATTGCTGCGCGATTTGTTCGATACGACTCATGAAATTATCACGAATCCATTGCTGAACAAAACGATTGGGTGTGATCAATATCAGGGTATTTTCATCTTCCGGCGAGGTTTCCAGCCGCAATGGCTTAATCCAGGTATTAAATTGCTGACTATTCAATTCCTGATCGAACTGCGCTAGACAATCATGCCAGAAGGGTTCTATTTTCAGCATAAAATTTTTTTCACGTATGATTTGATACGAATGGTTACAGCGGTAAACAATTGGTAACTATTTTATGGCTATACTAGAACCAGTATTTCGACACGAAATGATTCGATATGAACAGGCCAAAATGAGGACCCGCCTAATAAAGATAAAGGGCACCTCTAAATACATTACTGAAGTTACCTGATCACAGCTTACAGGTTTTGACAGGTATCAGTAGTATAATAAAGTTTCTCTGCCGGGGTAGGCAGAATATTGGATTGGATTTTTCCGGAGAATGCGCCAATTAAGTTTATTAAAAATCAGTCATCAGACGTGCATAGCTGGCTGATTTTCCATCAGCATGCATAGTGTAGGTAAAAAACGAATTCATCCCTAAAATAAACAGTCATAGTTCGTCAGAAAATTGCAGGATGAATTATCAAGTCCCGATAACTGCTTTGATCGTAAATTACAATGCGGGCGAATTACTGGTTGATTGTGCACTTGCCCTGTCAACGCAAGTAGGACAAATTATCGTTGTGGATAATGCGTCGACTGATACCAGTATTGTCAGACTCAAAGATGCATTTTTTGGTGATGGACAGCTTAATATCATTTCCTTGCAGAAAAACGTAGGATTTGCCGCAGGTTGCAACCTGGGTTTGAGCGCGGTGGTATTTCCCTATATTCTTTTCATTAATCCGGACTGTTTGATAAGTTCGGACGCTGTTGAGCGGCTGAGACAGGTGATTGAGTCAGATCGACGGACAGGCATGGTAGGAGGGCGACTACTCAATGCCGATGGCAGTGAACAAGGAGGAAGCCGTCGTGCTATTCCAACCCCATGGCGCGCCTTTGTAAGAGCAACTGGTCTTTATCGCTTTGCCCGTTTCTTTCCTACGCTTTTTTTTGATTTTCACCTACATCATCAGCCGCTTCCGGATCAGCCTATTGAGGTTGAAGCAATCTCTGGCGCCTTGATGCTGGTGCGTCGGCAAGCGATTGATGCGGTCGGTATCTGGGATGAAGGCTATTTTTTGCATTGTGAAGATCTGGACTGGTGCATGCGATTTCGGCAGAAAAACTGGAAAATCCTGTTTGTGCCGGATGTTCCGGTATTGCATCATCAGGGAGCCTGCAGCCATGCTCGCCCTTTTTTCGTTGCCTGGCACAAACACAGGGGAATGTTGCGCTTTTACCGCAAATTTTTTTTGCATCGTTATCCTGTTGGGCTGACCTGGCTGGTGGCCATCGGGATAACGATGCGTTTCAGTGTGATTGTGCTTTATCATGTTGGCGTCAGTTTATTAAAATCAACAGGTCTACATCGTGGATAAACGATCTGTTGGCGTAATTGGCGCAACCAGTTTTGTCGGTGAGTGTCTGGTAAGTAAATTGCTGAAAAATGATTGGCAGGTCAAGGCATGCACGCGTCGTAATGTAGAAACGATTATGCAGAAACAACACCCGGCGCTTTCATGGCGGCAGATTCATGCGGGAAACAACAACGGTATTGATCAAGGCGAAAAAATCACTGACTGGCTCTATCTGGCACCGATCTGGACGTTGCCGGCGCATTCTGACTGGCTGATTGCGCAGGGAGTGCGTCGGATAGTAGCATTGTCTTCCACCAGCGTATTGACCAAAAATCATTCGATTGACAGCAACGAGCGGGCATTGGCAAATCAGTTGGCGGAAGGCGAGTCACGTATCAAGGATTGGGCAAAACAGCAGAGTGTGCGCTGGACGATCTTGCGGCCGACCTTGATTTACGGTTGGGGGCGGGATCAAAATATCATGCAGATTGTACGTTTCATTCGTCAATTTGGTTTCTTCCCGTTAACCGGTCAGGCAAAGGGATTACGTCAACCTGTGCATGTGGAAGATGTTGCCAGTGCGTGTCAGGCTGCTTTATTATCTGAACGGGCAGTCGATCAGGTTTACAATATCGCCGGTGGCGAGACGCTTGCCTATCACAACATGGTTGAAAAGATTTTTTTCGCAATGGAGCAGCCGCCACGGCTGCTCCATTTTCCGGAATGGCTAATACACGCTGCTGTGAAAATGGCGAGAATATTGCCGCGTTTTCAGCATGTCACCTCAGGCATGGCTGACAGAATGAATCAGGATATGGTGTTTGATTATTCAGCCGCAATTCATGACTTTAATTACGCTCCTGGCCCTTTTACCTTAAATAAAAAAGATTTGTGTTGATAACGAACGATCTTCCAGCAGTATTTTATTTTTTCCAGAAAAACCAATATTTGACTCAATTGCATGGCACCACTGTGTTGTTGACAGGAGTTTTGCATGCCTAGCTTACCATTAGCGAAAAATGGCCAATCCCCACAAAGCGAGTTGGCGCAGACTCTTGCCAGTTTTAAGCATGCATTCCGAACAGTAGGCGTGTTTAGCGCAGTCATCAATTTATTAATGCTGATGCCCGCGTTATATATGCTACAACTTTATGATAGCGTGCTGACCAGCCGTAACGAGATGACGCTGCTGATGTTGACCTTGATCATGCTGGGTGCCTATATTTTTATGGGTGCACTGGAATATGTGCGCAGTTTTGTGCTGATTCGCATTGGCGCGCAATTTGACATGAAGCTGAATCGGCGCGTGTACACTGCCGCTTTTGAGCAAAACCTGCGGCAGGCCAATGGAAACGCCGGTCAGGCGTTGCAGGATCTGACCAATCTGCGCCAGTTTCTGACTGGTAACGCCCTGTTTGCTTTCTTTGATGCCCCCTGGTTTCCGGTTTATTTGCTGGTTATTTTTCTGTTTAATGTCTGGCTAGGCGTGTTTGCCCTGTTTGGCACAGCCCTGCTGGTATTGCTCGCTTTTCTTAATGAGCGGCTCTCGCATAAACCCCTGGCGGAAGCCAATTCCCTCGCCGTCGCATCCTCTGCCCTGGCAAACAACAATCTGCGCAATGCTGAGGTAATTGAGGCAATGGGCATGCTGCCCAATCTGCAAGCACGCTGGTATGAACTGCATCGCCGTTTTCTGAATCTGCAGGCTCGAGCAAGCGAAAAGTCCGGCACGATTACGGCGATCAGCAAGGCGGTCGCGGTAGCACTGCAATCGATTATGCTGGGGCTGGGTGCGTTGCTGGTGCTGGAAGACAGCATTTCTCCCGGCATGATGATTGCTGGCTCCATCCTGCTGGGTAAAGCTATCGGTCCGGTACAATTACTGATCAGTGTCTGGCGGCAATTTGGGCAGACGCGCAGTGCTTATGAGCGTTTGTCGAAATTACTGAGCGAAAATCCGCTACGTCAGGCGGGTATGGCGCTACCCAAGCCGGAAGGACGAATTTCGGTAGAAGGTATCATGGCGGCTCCTCCGGGATCGAAGGTTGCGGTGATCAAGGGTTTGAGTTTTGCGATTGCTCCCGGTGAAGTGCTGGGCGTGATTGGGCCGAGTGGTTCCGGCAAATCAACGTTGGCACGTTTACTGGTAGGTGTGTGGCCTGCAGCGAGTGGCAAGGTACGGTTGGACGGGGCCGATGTCTACCAATGGAACAAGGATGAACTGGGCGCACATATTGGTTATTTGCCGCAGGATATTGAACTGTTCGCCGGCACCATTAGTGAAAATATCGCCCGTTTTGGTGAGATCGATGCTGACAAGGTGATTCTGGCGGCGAAACGTGCCGGTGTGCATGAAATGATTCTGACCATGCCCAAAGGATACGATACGTTGCTGGGAGATGGAGGGGGAGGTCTGTCTGGCGGTCAGAAACAACGCATTGGGCTGGCACGCGCTATGTATGGCGATCCATCGCTGATCGTGCTGGATGAACCTAATTCCAATCTGGATGATGTTGGCGAGCAGGCCCTGCTGGCAGGGATTCTTGATTTGCGAAAAAGAGGTAAAACCATCGTGGTGATTACTCATCGGACGCGAATTCTGTCAGCGACAACCAAACTATTATTGCTGCATGATGGCATAGCCAAATTATTTGGCCCAACCGATCAGGTCATGGCTGCTCTGGCACAGCAACAGCAACAGCAGCAACAGCAGGCAGCGCAAAAAACTGCATCTCCGCCCAGTACTCCCGGAATGCTGACGAATACTGCTAACCCTGCTAATTGAGCGCAGAGAGTACAAGTAAATGGAAATCAACAAAGTGAATGATCAATCTCCTGTGCAGCTACCGGTTCAGGTCGATACCGATGAAACCAGCCACGCCCGCCTCGGTTGGCTGATTGTACTGGTCGGAGTGGGTGGATTTTTACTATGGGCAGCTTTTGCGCCGCTGGACAAAGGGGTGCCGTTGTCTGGTTCGGTGATCGTATCAACCAACCGTAAAGCGGTACAACACCAGACTGGTGGAATTATTGATGAGATTCTGGTCAAGGAAGGTGAAAAAGTATTGGCCGGACAGCATCTGGTGAAGATGAACGATATTCAGGTCAAGGCGCAGGCGGAAATTACCCGTGCACAATTGATTACTGCACGTGCGGTGGAAGCTCGCCTGATCGCCGAGCGCGATAATCGCACGACCATTGTTTTCCCTGTCTACTTGCTGGAAAACCAGCACGATCCACGCGTAGCGGAAGTGGTCACATTACAGAATCAGTTGTTTACATCACGACAGTCAGCCGTGAAGCATGATCTGGCAGCTATCCATGAAAATATCGCTGGTTTGAAAGGACAGTTAAACGGTCTTAACGCATCCCGCAGCAGTAAACAACAACAACTGGGATTTCTGCAGGAACAGCTGGAAAACATGTTGGCGCTGGCAAATGAGGGTTTCGTACCGCGTAACCGTGTGTTGGAACTGGAGCGCTCGCGCGCGCAGTTGATCGGGGAAATGTCCGAGGATGTAGGAAATATCGGCCGTATCCAGCGGCAGATCGCCGAGCTGGAATTGCGTCGTGTGCAACGGGTGGAAGAATACCAGGGGGAGGTGCGCCAGCAACTGACCGATATTCAGCGCGAAGCACAATCGTTGCAAAGTCGTTTGATCGCACAGGATTTTGAACTGGATAATGCGCTGGTCAGAGCGCCGGTGGATGGATTCGTGGTTGGGATAAGCGTGTTTACACAAGGTGGCGTAGTGGCACCCGGCGCTCGCATGATGGATATTATCCCCAGTGAAGATGTGCTGGTGGTTGAAGGGCAGATTCCGGTGCACCTCATTGATCGGGTGCATGTGGGGTTGGAAGTGGATCTGATTTTTTCCGCGTTTAATCAGAACAAAACTCCGCATATCCTCGGTGAAGTAACCCAGGTATCGGCAGATCGTTTAACTGATGAACAGACTGGCATCCCCTATTACATGATGAAAGCACAGGTCAAGCCCGAGAGCATGGCCTTACTGGCCAAGCATCAGATCCGTGCCGGCATGCCGGTAGAAATATTCGTCAAGACTGGTGAGCGCTCCCTGATGAATTATCTGTTGAAACCGATTCTGGACAGAATTCATACCTCGCTGAGCGAAGATTAGCCGTGCGATTGAATTTACCAAAGTATAGAATAATATTGGTCATGTGGCTGTTGCCACTGAGTGGTGCACATGCAGTCGATTTACTGCGGGCCTATGAACTTGCTTTGGTCAATGATCCAGTCTTTCGATCGGCGCTTCATGAAAATGAAGCGGGACAGCAAAATGTGAAAATTGGCTTGTCGGGCTTGCTGCCAAATCTGACGCTAACCCATGCACAGGGGATTAATCGAGGTACCCTGAGTCAGGGTGGAATCAGTGCCCCACTCAATTTCAATAATGAAGTGACCACGCTCGCTTTGCGCCAACCCCTGCTGAATCTGGAAGCGGTGGCGAGTTACCGCCAGGGTTTGGCGCGCGCCAACTCCAGCCAGTCCAAGTTTGAAGGTGATGCGGACAGGCTGATCGTGCGGTTGGCCGAGGTTTATTTCGAGGCACTCCTGGCGAAAGAGCGGCTGGCTTTGGCACAGGCAGAACGTGATGCTTTAGCTGAGCTGCAGCAGGTAAATGAAAACATGTTCAAGCACGGGGAAGGTACCCGTACCGATGTGCTGGAAACTCAGTCCCGTTTTGCCCTGGCACAGGCACAATTGATTGAATCCCAGGATACCTGGGATGCTGCTCGCCTGGCCCTGTCCGCATTGGTTGGAGAACCGGTCGAACGCCTGACCACCTTGAGAAAAGCTTTTCCGATTCAGCCACTCACCCCCGCCGACTTTGAGAGTTGGCATGAAATGGCACAGGCTAGAAATGCGGAGCTGGTAACGCAGCGTTATCTGGTAGAGACTAGTAAACAGGAGGTTACGCGCAGTCGCTCGGGGCATGCGCCCAGAGTGGATCTGGTTGCCAGCCTCAGCCGTAATAACTCGGCTTCATTCATCACGGCGGATCGTGATGCCCGGATAGCCAGTGTCGGTGTGGAAGTCAATGTTCCAATTTTTGCGGGAGGTCGTGTCAATGCGGTTACCGACCAAGCGCGCGCAAATCTGGCGCGCGCCGAAGCAGAACTTGATGCCATGACCGATCAGGCCATGCTGGAATTACGAAAACAGTATCAACTGCTGCAAAGCAGTATTTTGCGCATTCAATCACTGGAAATCGCCGTTGACTCAGCTCACCTGCTGGTGGAAGCTACCGAGAAAAGTATCCGCGGCGGAATCCGTATCAATCTCGATCTGCTGGATGCGCAAAGCCAGTTTTATGCTGCTCAAGTTAATCTGGCCGAAGCACGCTATAACTATCTACTTGCCTATTTGCGTCTGCGTTTTCTCGCTGGAACGCTGGAACGGGATGATTTGAGAAAAGTGGCAACCTATTTCTCTGCAGCAGAGTGAAGGCATTGCCTCTTCATTCTTTTTTACAGCATAACGCAGGGTCTTTATTCTAGGACCGGTATCGTTTTGCTAGCACTGGGCACACATCAGGAACGGCTCGCTTCCAGCGAATTATATGCCCGGTTCGCAGCGTTACAGTTTCAGAATGCTGATCAATGGTAGTACTGGTTTACATAGGGGCGCATACTTGTCTTACCGACTTTCGGTACTCGCTGGGCTACATGCCTGCTCGCGCTTTCAGCCAATCAGAGAATTCAGGGCCGAGTTCCGGATGTATCGATGCAAGATCCACACTGGCTTGCAATAAACCCAATTTGCTGCCGCAATCATAACGCTTACCACGGTATCGATAGGCTAGCACCTGTTCCGAATCAAGCAGTGCCGCAATACCATCGGTAAGCTGAATTTCGCCCCCTGCGCCACGCTGTTGTGTGCGGATTTGATCGAACACCGATGAAGTCAGAATATAGCGACCGGCAACTGCCAAATTGCTGGGGGCGATGCTGGGATGTGGCTTTTCTACCAGACCCGTCAGCCTGACAAGGTCGGAGGTCAGAATGTCTCCCTTGACGATGCCGTAACGTCTGGTCTGATTCTGTGGAACCTCCTGCACCGCCAGGAGGCTGCATTGATGTTGAAGATGAAGTTCCGTCATCTGCTGCAGGATAGGTGGTTCGCCAACCATCAGGTCATCAGCCAGCAACACAGCAAAAGGTTCACCACGAACCAGCCGTTCGGCGCACAATATGGCATGGCCCAGACCAAGCGGCATGGACTGGCGGATGTATACGCATTCCATGTCATCCGGTTTGACAGCATTGACAATTGCGATGAGGTCGTCTCTGCCATTAGCGGCCAGTTCTGCCTCCAGTTCATATGCTGTGTCAAAATGATCCTCGATGGCGCGTTTGTGACGGCCTGTCACAAAAATCATCTCACGTATGCCTGCAGCGTAAGCTTCCTCTACCGCGTATTGAATCAGGGGCTTATCAACTACGACCAGCATTTCTTTGGGAGATGCCTTGGTGGCGGGCAGAAAACGGGTTCCCAAGCCGGCAACCGGGAAAATTGCCTTGGTGACTATTTGCGGAGTGTCCGTATGCATAATGATGCGATCCTGAAATATATATAGGTATGGTCGTTGATTATATTCCGTATGGTGCCTTATGGCGACGGATAGCAGTAAGGATATACAATCAAAAACGATCGCATTCCGGCGATTGTTGACCATGACAATGATGATTTCGCGGTGTTTGAATCTGGCGCCATCCTGATCTACCTAGCAGAAAATATCGGACATTTTTTACCACTAAGCACATTGAAAAATTCAAAAAATCGCTTGCTGGTGCCCAACAAGAATACCTAGGCCTATATTAGCCTGATCCAGGCTCGCCAGTTTCTGGATTGCTACAGTTTCTCGGCAAAGGGGCTATATCGAGCAATATTTTAATTGCTGCCAGTCTGACTTTCCATGATGGGCTTGTCGCAGGGTCCGTCGATAGCCCTGCTACCAATTGTTCCACCCCGTCGATCTTTGCAGAATCGCAGCTGGCTAGAAAATGGCGCAGTTCATCACTACTTGCAATACCAGTGCGCCGGACAAAGTCCGGATAATCTTCCCGCAAGTGAGCTGCAAGCCATGCCTGATCTATCCATTGCTTCAGCTGGCCGTAGCTGAAACAGGTGCGTATCGCCAGATCCACAGCATCGGCATTGCTCAGATTTTCAATATTATCGAAACCTTCTCTTTCCAGCCTCAGTTCATGTGCATAGCTCATTCCCGCAAGCATAGAAAGTGGAAGCGTACGATAGCTATCGTCGGAAACGATACCCTTCATTATCCTGAGTGCAATACGTTCGATTGCCAAGGTCGCCCGTTTCGGATAAAAGCCAAAGAAAAAGGCGATGACTGGAAGCAGGCTCAGGCCTGCCGGAAGTGCTGCCCAGTCGGAATTGTCCTGTTGACCGCCATGCGCGCCATCTTGTACAACCTCACCAGTAGTCGAGGCGGCAGCGGGAGGCAAAGACTCGGCAGCAGTCGTGGAAACACTGTCACGTGCAACGACTGAGGTAGAGGGTAATTTAAGCTCGGTAGGGAAAGCAAAGTCGAAGGCGAAGGAAAGCACCAATGCCAGTATGCTCGCGACGATCATGCGGATGGCACCATCGACGAAAGTGAGAGAAGTTAGATCCATGGTGAAATATGCACGGACCACGGAGCCGATGAAATAAACATATGCCCCTAGAAAACCGAACTGGAACGCGATCTGGTTTCGGATAAGATGAGAATAATAGGCGTCCGGATCCCTTTCGTATAATTCTGCGAAAGGCCCCATCGTCAACATGTTTGCGCCAAGACTGAAATCTACGCCCGTTCCGCCTGCTGAGGAAATGGGCTTGAACAGCAGCAGGATCGAGGTACCTAGCAGCACGATAGTCGTGGTTAGCCAGACACTTCCCCGAAAGGTGCTAAAGGAAACGCGCTGCCCCATCCGCCTGCGGATTTCGCTGCGGTGCTCAGCTGGAACCTCGCGTTGCAAACGCTGTGCCTTCTGGTCCGACATGGTTTGTATATAGCTTAAAGCAAGCGATGGAACGACCAGCACCGTCAGCAACGTCATAATAAGATTGTACTGAAAAAATACCGGATCAAACCAGTGTGCTATAGCCCGGAAATCACGGTGTGCGAGCCCATCAGGGCCTGTGGGGGAGCCAAAGGCAGACTCGAGTCCAAGACTGAGAATAAATATCCCCGGTATAAAAAATATCGACCAGTCATACCAGGGCATGTGCCATTTCTTTCCCTCATTTTGATCCATGCTCATCTACGCCTCGTTTATCATGTTTTTTCTTCTGCCGCTGCGATAGCTTCGACAGCTGCCTGTCTCCAAAAACGAAGGTGGTCGAAAGGCCTTCTGAATCGAATGTTGGACAGGCTCAAGCTCCACCCGAGTAATTCCACGTGATCGGCGCGCATGATGCCACGAAATTTCCCCCATTGCGCGGAGCTAATCGGAACCATTCCATCGTTTTCCTCAGAAATAATGCGCCCATAGGGTTTGAGCCAGAACGGAAGCTCATCGACAGGGCGGCAGCCCGCATAGGAAGCGTAGTCCACATCCTCGCGGTCTGGGATAGACATGGCTGCGCATGCCTTTGGGGTTAACTCATCCAGCGCCGGGCGGCCAATATACCGAAACCAGGCCGGAATCGGCCCGCGCGATTCAAGCATCCATGCCGCCAATGGGCTGCCGCGGTGCGGGGTGGAAACAGTAAGCAAACTTTTTATGCGGTGATCCGGATCTAGATAGGTAATCAGATATCTAGCATCCAGCCCACCCATGCTATGCGCCACCAAAGCAAAAGTAGATGTGTTGCCGCGAAAAAGTTCTGAGGCAAGCGTTTCCGCGCGCTCGGCTATGGTACCGGCGACGGGAACTTCGGGGGTGAGTGGCGCAATATGCATATCGCGCAACGCTCCCTTTACACCGCGAAAATATTCAATGGGCCCTCTATGCGAGAAACCGAGAAAACCATGCAACAGAACCAGCGTAGTGCGTGCCATAAAAATGCTCTCTCTTATAAGAAAGCCCGGCGAGCCACATCCCAATCCTCGGCAAATGCTGTGGCATACCTACGGCCGGGCTGCGTGTTATCGTCGTCCTTTTATTCATGCTAGACAATATTCCGGATTCAGGCACCATTAGGGATTATGGCACTAATATCACTGAAGTTTCACGCTTTTGGTTTTGTGGCAATATTAATCGTATGCTATATCTAATTGAAAATTTAATGTTTTCTAATGAAGTGTATGCCTGCGCTCAGAAGTAATTTTGATGGGGTCTGTGTTATTTATAGCAAACCCTATCAAAATTAACCTCGACCTATAACCACAGCGAACCTTGATAACTGATAACCGTAAAACGGTGAAACTTCAGTGGTCGTGAGAAAATGATCTCTTTGCTGGACTCCCAATGATAGACTCATTCCTTTCCTCTTGCTTCACCGAATACAGGCATGTCTGCGACTAGGTACAGGAAAACTGGTTCTGTCGCATTAAGCGAGATCATCGATTCATTCGTGTAGCGTGTTGATCGTTAAAGAGATGGTGACGCTACATGCTTATTGTAAAAAGGATGCGATTTCCGATTGAGGTAATTCTGGTTTGTATCCGTTGGTACATGGCGTACCCGTTAAGTTGCCGACACCTGGAAGAAATGATGGAGGAGCGTGGTGTATCTGTAGATCATTCTACAGCGAGCCGTTGGGCGATCCGGTTTCTACCAAAATTGGAGAATATTTTCAGAAGAAAGTATAAACGCTCGGTTGGTAGAAGCTGGCGTATGGACGAGACTTATATCAAAGTCAAAAGTGCCTGGGAATACTTTTATCGTGCTGTCGACAAAGAAGAAAACACCATTAATTTCCTATTGACGGTCAAGCGTGATAAAGCAGCCGTCATGCTTTTTTTCAAGAAACAGTAATATATGTCTGAAAAAGTAGCGATGGACAAGCGTGGTGCCAATCAAGCAGCTATTGAGCGACAATTGAAACGCATTTTTTCACTCGTCCAGGCTACCTTTTTTATGAGGCAATGCGCTCCAAGATGGCGCGCATCAATCATGTATATACCAGTTGCAGTGCGAACAGTGTTCGATGCCGATAGAAAAGTACCCCTATAATCCATCATTTAGTGCTTCAAGGTACTAAATGATGGATTATAGGGGTACTTGCGCTAAATATAAATACTAATTTTTTATTTTACATGCACTGTAATGCTTTGCCGCATAGCGTAGCCATACGATTGATGCGCGCCATCTGCAAATTGCAGCGTCAAGATGTGTTTTCCTGGTGTTAGTGTTAGTGTGGTCTCAGTTTGACCTTTACCAAAATGCAAATGCGCAGGAGAATTTGGAATGACTTCGCCTGTTCTAATTGGATCTTCATCAATCAGAAGGTGATGATGGCCAGTGTTGGGTGTCATGTCCCCGGCAGGTTTGATCGCCATGCCTGTGATACCCATTTTAACAGTGAATTCCTGGTCAACAGTGGCATTGTTTTTGGGCTCAATAAAATGCACGGCTTGCTTGGGTTCCGCTGCATAGTTTGGGTCCATTGAATAACCACTACTCCCATATGGTAGTGCATCTGCACTAGCTATAAGAAGGACTGATGTGGATGCATAGATGAATAAATGCCTGATAGATAATCTGGCTGCATGCGAGCTCATGATATTTTCTCCATATTGATTTCGGTCAGTTGATGTCAAATTTGACCGTACTAGAGTGCGGCAAATTAATTTTATATGCCTCTGTTATTTTGAGTTGAGTGCTTTTTGGTGATAATTAAAACAATAAAGATGTGACTAGTATTATGTAAATTCCGGCGAATTCCTCTGTGCGCCGTTCCTCCCACTAAAAATAGTATAGAAGCATATAAATTTATGACTACTCAAATTGGGTTTTGTTCCATTTAACAACCTGGCGCGAGGTCAGTGGTAGCTCAGTCAAAAATTGCTTTGCGCGTAAAGCCAGGTGCCAGTGCCATTTAATATACAGGAGACGGCTTTCGGCACCGAGAGAAATGGTCGCCACAAAAGATACCTTGTTCTCGGAGTCCCAGCCTGCCTTGCCGCCAGGCCGATCCTGACATGGCTGATCAGATAAATTGCCAGGAACCAGTCGCTTAGCGACAAGTGGGTGCATTGGAACAGTGTGCCTGCGGTCAGAGATGTCTGCAACCAGCAGCACTTATATTGGAAGTTCTTGTGTTTTCCCGCCTTAAACAAATAGTAATTCGTGTTGCCGTAGCCTGGGCAGCTAATCCTTGCGGCCAATGGGACGCTCCCAATGCATCCGTGCATTGCTCATCTGTGCCAAAATTCGCCAGAAGTGCAGGTAAAGGACAAGCCTGTCTGGAATTGGATACGGATCATGGCCATGTCAGTTCCTCTTTGAGGAGTTTGTTTGGGCCAGTATGCCCTTGCTTATTTGATGTGTATTCCGCATTCGCGCTTCTCGTTAGCTTTTGCTGGATCGAAGTAATCCCATTCGTTGGGCAGATTGTGCTGCTTGAGATAGGCTTCCATGTTGGTATCCGTCCAGTAGAAAATCGGACTGATTTTAATGACATCAGATAGCTCATCCCTGGAGAGAATATCCAGTTTGGCCCGATGCGGATTTTGCACTTTTCGTAATGCAGTGAACCAGATTGCAGGCGCTAATTCCTTCATGCCGCGCTGAAAGGGCTCCAGTTTCATCATCGCGCTGAATTTTTTCAGTTCCTCTTCATCATCGATACTTGGAATGGGGCCATAAATGGCATCACGATGAGCAGCGGATAGCCTCGGTAGATAGATCTTAAGGTTAAGATGAAGCATATCGCAAAGTTTCTTGGCGTACCGGTAGGTTGCGGGTCGATTGTAACCGTGATCAACCCAAAGTACCGGAATATCCGGTTGTACCTGAACGCAAAGGTGAAGAATAACAGCTTCGTAAGGGCGGAAATTGGTTGATACGATGGCGCGGCCGTTGGCTTGTGCAATGCCCCAGCGAACTATTTCCGGTGCAGATTTATCTCGTAATGTCGCATTGTGCTCTGAAATTTGATTTATTGTCATTCAGTATTACCCTGCTGGATTGGAAAAATAATTCCATGCTTCCGATTGCAAAATACTAAAAATGTAATGAAGTGTCGCACTTGCCGGCAAGCGAGCGGGTGAAAACAGACCATTTCTAGTGGCGGCGGTAAATTTCGGCAATCCATGGATATACTTTGATTGCTATTTTTTGATTGAACGTATACCTTCTGAAGATCCGGATAATACTGCTCTTCCAGATCTTTTATGTAAAAGGTTTGTCAAACTTTTACGTGATACCTGGATCGATTCAATAATTCCTTAATCAATCAGAAAGGAGAAACAATGTCTATACTCGTTACTCATCCTGCTCCCGATTTTACTAAGCCCGCTGTTTTACCTGATGGCAGTTTCGACGAAAATTTTAATTTTCATACGCATATTCGCGACAAATATGCAGTATTGTTTTTTTATCCACTGGATTTTACTTTCGTTTGCCCGTCGGAAATCATTGCCCACTCTCACCGGGCGAAAGATTTTCAGCGCCGTAACGTCGAAGTCATCGGCGTGTCGGTGGACTCTCATTTCACGCATTATGCCTGGCGTAATACACCGATAACCCAGGGCGGTATCGGCCCGATCAATATCGCCCTGGTATCGGATCTGGGTGGGGAAGTGATGAATGCGTATGGGGTAAGCCATCCAGATCATGTTGCGCTGAGAGGTTCTTTCCTGATCGACAGGAAAGGTATCGTGCGTCATCAAGTAGTTAATGATTTACCGCTTGGGCGCGATGTCGATGAGATGTTGCGTATGGTCGATGCGCTGCAATTCTTTGAGGAGCGCGGTGAACTTTGCCCTGCGGGCTGGAAGAGCGGGGAGGCCGGTATGAAAGCCAGTCCTGAAGGGGTTGCGGAATATCTCAGTCAGCACGCGGATAAATTATAGATCTCAAACAATGGTTTCACTGCAGGGCGCTTCTGAAAATTGACAATTTTAAATTGAGTGGTGTTCGGTAGCTTATCCACATAACAGAAGGAGAAACACATGAATCTGGATAAAGATAAAGCGGTTGCCTTACTAAATCAGATCATGGAACTTGAACTCGCCGGCGTGGTGCGTTATACACACTATGCCCTGATGGTCTATGGCTATGGCCGCATTCCTATTGTCGAATGGCTGAACAAGCAAGCTGAGGAAGGATTGCTGCATGCCCGCAAGGCAGGTGAGCTGGTTACTCTGCTGGAAGGACATCCTTCGCTCGCCATCGGCCCGTTACTGGAGACGCACCAGCATGATAACAGTTTGGCTTGTTCAATCCCGGTTGGTGATATTCTGCGCGAATCGCTTGCACATGAGGATGCAGCACTGAAATCTTATTATCAGCTACTGGAATTGGCTCAAGGCAAATCGGTGGTGTTGGAGGAATATGCCCGCACTTTGATCGCGGAAGAGGAGCTGCATGCCGATGCCATTAGGAAAATGCTGCGGCAGCCTTGTGCTACTCCTACTGAGAAATAAATACGATTCCACACGGTTTTCTTGTTGAGTAGCCCATTTTAAGGGGCGGCATCCGGAATGCGTTTAATGTGCTCAAACCACACAGTGGCTTCACTGTCGCGCGGCGAAAGTGAGCCGCCAGAGCCCACTTTGGGTGAATTGGGAGTACAACTGTGTTTGAATTGACTGGCCTGAAAGAACCGGTAGGCGAAAATCTGCAGCTAATGCTTGGTTTCACCAATTGTGTACTGATGCCGCCCATGTTCCGATTTACTCGGCCAGCGATTTTGTATCCGATCATGCCAGCTGCAATAGGTAAGGAAGGCTATTTTCTCCGGCAGATAGCCGAACCGGGTTGTGTAATACAAGTTGAAATCCTGTAATTCGTAGGGACCGATAATGGCTTCTGTCCGTTGTGCAGGTTGATCGCTGGCTGTTTTTCCGGGAATCAATTCGGAATTAGATTCCCGTATTCAAGATGGCATGCAGAACATCGTTTGTCGCATCGCTGAGTTGCTGCATATCGGCCACCCAGCGAATGAGAAACTGGATCAGCGTCTTCGGTACACTGGCATTGATGGCATAGTGCGACATCTGATCGCCAACACCGTAAGTGCACCAGCCCAAAGCCAGTTCGCTCAGATCACCAGTGCTGAGTACCAAGGCGTGATGGTAGTTTACAAGACGGCAAAGATGATTGGTCCGCTCACCTGCCTGCACATTCTCGAATGTAACGTCGTAAACCGGTTCGCCTTGCATGACCGGATGGTTAAGATTCCGCAGCATTTCTTCCCGGAAATGCTCACACTTTAGCTAAAACTGTTTTGCCGCATGTGCTCCTGTGTCAAACGATCCAAATCAAGATCGGCGAGTAATAGCTGAGAGCCGTAATGAAAACGTTTGGATTCCGTTATTAACGTGCCATTCTCATAAACCATCGCATGCCCATCCCAGGCAAGATCCGTAGTTGATTTTCCTGTGCCGAAACCCTACAACTGTTACCAGATCAAGCGACTGTGAAGCTGTGAGCACACGATGGAGCGCGTCAATGGCGTGCTTCCTGCTGACAGTGTCACCCGCAATCCTGGACCGCTACGCAGTTTGGGGGAGGTGAATATCGAGGACTTCCGGTTGAGACCCTTCCTGAAAGCAAGTTCGGTAGATTCCATTCGTAGCCACTGCGCCACCATACCGCCGGTCAATGGTTGCTTGTCGCGCCACGGTGCTACTATATCGATAGGGAAAGATTTTTCTGCAACCAAGCGCGTATAGCTGAGCCAGTGCCCGCGACGTCGAGCGAATCCCGGAAGCCGTTTCAGACATGGTGCTTTCGTAGATAACGCAATGAATGTGCAGACTGCACACGTAGTGCAGTCTGCACATTCAATTATAACTGGTCTTTACCCGTCAAGGACCCCAGGAATGCTTTGATATCTCTAACCATCCCATGGCCGACATGATCTAGACCCAGTTGATGTTTTGCCATTAATTGAATTGCTTCATCTAAAGTTTCAACTGAACCATCATGAAAATATGGTCCTGTTTTAGTAATATTTCGTAGACTCGGCACTTTAAATACCTTCTTGTCGCTTTCAAGACCAGTCACTTCAAAGCGACCCATATCTGATGTTTCATATGGTTCAACAAGTCCGATTTTTTTGTATGAGTTGCCACCCAATGCAACACCATTGTGACAATTGGTACAGCCCATATGCATAAACTTTTTCAGGCCTCTTTTCTCACTCTTATTCAACGCATCTTCGTCGCCATTAAGAAAATCATCAAAGCGTGAAGGGGTTAATAGTGTGCGCTCAAAAGCGCCAATCGCTTTACCAATATTATTGTAATTAAATGGATATTTTTCTTGACTAAATGCTTCTGCAAATAGTGTCTGATATTCATCAATGGCTTGTATTTTCTTTACAACAGCACTTTTATTTGGCATGCCCATTTCAACAGGATTCAAAATTGGGCCTAAAGCTTGTTCTTCCACATCTCTGGCGCGTCCATCCCAAAATTGAGCAATATGAAGTGCCGCATTCATGGTGGTGGGAGAATTTCTACCACCACGCTTACCTTCATGGCCTGGAGATGTGGGTTCATTATCCACGCCAAAATTGTTGAGTCCGTGACAGGAATTACAGGAAATTTTGTCATTGACTGATAACCTTGGATCCATATACAGCATTTTGCCAAGCTTAATCAGGGCTGCATTCTCTTCTTCATCAATAATTGATGCAGGTAATGGTTCAAAAAATTGCTTAACGTTGTTCATGTCATGATGCCCGTGACCACCCCCATGCTTGCCTTCCTCATGCTCATCCCCATGACCACCACCATGCTTACCGCCTTTGTGACCATGCTCACCGCCTTGCATCATGCCACCTTTATGCCCGTGGTCGTCTCCATGTTTGCTTCCTTCATGCTTATTCCCATGATCGTGACCACTGCCATGCTTGCCTTCTTCCTGCTCATGGTTTTCCTGGTGTTCTTTGGAAGCACCGAGGTTTTTATTGTCATCTTGAGCGTATGCCTGGGCACTTAAAATTAGTGCGAGAAATAAAATAAGTTTCATGTCACCTCCATAATTTATATCAACAGCTTTTTATTGGTAAATTCCCTCGCTCTTTGAAACGAGGGAATTTAATTAATGATGATTATGTTCACTATCTTGATCACAATGTTGCATTTTCATTGTTTTGAGTTTGTTGATTTGATCAGTGGTTAAAACAGCATGAATCTCATGACGCTCCGTAATGTGATGTTCGACCATTGCATTGAAAGCATTCGTTTGATCCTTACCGATTTCGCGTAAACGGGCATCACTGGTACTGGGTTTCATACTTTCCTTTTTGAAGGTCTTCATGCTTTTTTTCAATTCTGCTTTGAGTTTTTTATGTTCCTGCTCGTGTTTCAAGTGCAGGCGTACGATTTTCCCCAATTGCTCATTACTGAGCTTTAATGTGTCTGAATGAGATATGACCATATGGGCATAATCAGGCCTATCCTTCTTCATGCTGCCATGTTTTTTGGCGCCGTGCTTGCTATCCCCCTCTTTACTCTTGTCGTGACTACCATGTGCACTTTCCTTATCTTGTTCATGCTGAGGGACCTGCGCTAGCATCAAACTCTTATTCAAAGATTGAGCACTTTCAGCTAATGAGATAGTTGGTACAGTAGAGATAGCAATAACGAATACAGTACTAACAACAGTAGAAATTATGGATTTTGAATCAATCATGGTCATTTCTCCTAAATAGTTAAAAACAATCTTAATTTAATAGCTTCCGCTATATTCCCAACCTAATGGTTCTGTTGCTCCCTTTCTAACTTTTATGCAAAGAATATTATGCATAGACGATTTTGGTGAGACATACTCATTTACCGGACTTTGCCCAAGTAACACATTATGCGATGGTATTTGCGGGATGGCTACAGTACGACGCTGGCTAGTACCTCCCGTGACTCCCAGGCAAACAGCATTCCATGTTGAGGCTATGGAAGGGGCTTTACTATCGAGTGCGTCAAGAATGTCATGCGCTGTAGTAGTGGTCATTGATTCAATCATGTAACCACTCTTTGGCACACCTGACTGGTTATTCATTATCAGTTTCACAGTAGATGTCATATAGGACTTCCAGCACACGGCGTACACTGTCATCTTTCAAGGAATAATAAACGTTTTGCCCCTCACGTCTATATTCCACAATACCCTCATAGCGTAAGCGTGACAAATGTTGCGATAACGCCGATTGACTCAAACCAATCAATTTTTCCAACTCGCTAACTGTGTGTTCCTGCTTAACAATGTTACATAACACCATCAAACGACTGGTATTTGCCATCGTCTTTAGTAATTTCGATGCCGCTTGAACATTTTTTTGCATATCGCGCATACTTATATTATCTTATTATCTTATACTAATATTAGTATAGCAGCTTATGCTACGTAAGCGTCAGTGCTTTTTTATTATCCAGACTGAACAAATTGCTAAGCTTTGACATAAGATAAATGGATAGAATTAAAATTTCTTAATTTTTAACAATCGGTTAACTAACTCTAAGGGGTCATGATGCAAAAACTAAGATTTATGAGTACTATTTTTTTATTAGTTGCTTTTATTTTTTCGGCTCAAGCGCAAGAGGCCAGCCAGGTAGGAAAGCTGGATAGCAAAATGCAGAAAGCCTTAAATGAGCAGATTAATGCAGAATTACATGCTGCATACTTATATCTTTCCATGGCTGCTTATTTTGAATCAAAAAGCTTGGTCGGAGCCGCCCATTGGATGCGCTTGCAAGCAAAGGAAGAAACTGAGCACGCCATAAAATTCTTTGATTATATTCATGATCGTGACGGTCGCGTTGTCCTAACAGGCATCAAGGCGCCCCCTAGTAATTGGGAGTCCCCTTTGGCTGCATTTCAAGATGCTTACCTACATGAGCAGAAGGTTACGGAAATGATTAATCGCTTGATAAAATTAACGGGCCAGGTAGAAGATGCTGCAACGCATAATTATCTACAATTTTTTGTGGCAGAGCAGGTCGAGGAGTTGATGTCGACTAAATTAGTTGTCGATCAACTGAATATGATAGGAGATTCTGCTCCTGGATTGCTGATGATTGATAGGCAACTGGGTGAACGGGAAGATTAGTAAAGAGTTTATTTATTTTTCACAGAATAGTGAGGAAGTCGACCCATTAACACTGACCTAAAAAGATGCTAGATCAAATCTAGTTTATAAAATCTGCAGGTGGGTATAGTCGCTAAATATGTGTGACAGCTTATCCTGCGTTCCTTACTGGGATAAACCCACCTGCTCCAGTTTTCAACCGCTCAAACACTAACTAGATTTAGTTATAACTCAGTTTGTGCAGTGTACCTACTTTTTCCCTGGTAATGCGTGTGTTGAGCTTACCTCGGTAAGTGACAATTTCACCGCTAGCCGAGCATTTTACATGCCGATGATTTGTAATACTCTCGGTGTTTTCACCCAGCCTGGGTTGGAAACAGATATTGCCAATATGTCAACTAACTTAATTTATTAAAAAATATGTCTGCTTAAGTCTTATTTTTATCTGGTTCCAATGACCGCCTGGCTATGTCCCGTCCTTGGCTTTGTGAATGAGCGCGGCAAGTTCCGGATCAATCGGCATTTTCTTAAATGGGTTGACATTGCTGCCACCAGTATTGCCCAATGGGATCAATCCCAGTACAGTTACCGTCGCGGCACCAATAGTACGTACAACCTGCCCGAGCGATTCTTTAATGGCATGGTTACGAACAGCCCACGCCAACATTAATACATGCACTTTGACGTGCCAATAAGTTGATTCTTGTCCGAGAACATGCGCTCGTTCCAGGTGGGAAAACTCCTCGTCATAGTAACTTGCCGATCTGGCCGAGGCCGCTTTGTTAAGCTCTGCCTCAATATAGGGCTTTATCTGTTTGGAAAAGCTAGTTCGCATGGTGATCTCCTGACGCGCCGCATGAATGTCTAGAAATGGAGCGTAGTGAAAGGCTCTTTCGCGTTAGGTGTTTTTCATTCAAATCGCTCATTAATTTCATTTAAGAAAAATTGCCTGATGAACTCAAAAATAGTCAACTACGATTTATTTTGAAAAAATTACTTGGAAATAGTAATAGGTAAACCGAGAGATTTTGCGTCAGTGATCGTCAATCTGAATAGGATGTAGAGTAATTGGAATGCATTAAGATTCCAGTGGGAATGCGACCCTGTTGTATCCACTGCGTAATATTTTCCATGTAAATAAGTGGACAGATTAACATCGGGCGGGAGTTTATCTGCGATGATAAGCCCTAAGGTATGGCTGGGATTCTCATCTCTGGCAATGGGTGGTGTGCGCGGATCTTTCTCAACGTAATATTCTGCTTCTTCACTCAGAGAATGAGAGATAAAGTTGAGAATTGTATGGAAACTTCTGAGTCGGAAAGAGCCTCTTATTGGCCATTCACCGCCAGGATAGCCTGGTCTGATATCGAAAGCGACATCATTTTCTATCCAGGGATTGATCAAGTCGTATAACTCTGCGCGCTCTTCACAACAGAGTATATCTGGATCATAGTTTGTGATGAGAATAGGGCCCAACAATTGTTTGCTAAGCGTATACGTGCCTTTTTGCTGGTCGTAATTCACACTAAAATCGTTTTCTATGGCCTGAAACAGTCCTTCCGTCGAAACCGCACCAGCAGGTATAGTCCAGTTGCGCTCAAGTGTCAACGGTTCAGCATACAGTTTTTTCTGATCTTGAATGGCTGAGAGATGGAGCGCGACACGACGAAACATCTCGTAACCATCTTGATCTGATGGGCTATTATGATAGGTGATTTGTTGCAAATGTGCGCGCTGCCGGTTGCGTTGGCGATGCTTCTGCTCTTGGGTCAATTGAATGCCGGGAAGTTGATAATAGATATCCTGGTTTTTTGTATCCAAGATATTTGGAGAAACAGGTCTCTGTTTTGAGCCATGGCGCAAGCGCCGCTGGTGACCTCGCTCCCCAGATCCTGGATTATTGCGAATAGCAGTTTTTTGTTCCGTGTGATACAAGCGCAGTTCCTGCGCCATCATCCGCAACATAAGGTCAACATCAAAGTGCTGACGAAGTAACAAGGTCAACTTATGTTGACTGAATGGGGTCAGGAGTCGTTTCGTAAATTCTTCTCCTGAAATTGGATCAATGCTGAAAGTAGGATTTTCTGAAACGCCCCCTCCAAATATTGGTGCCAACAGACTACCACTATCTCCTGTCAGCGCAGGAGTTGCCCCTGCATTCGCACTAAAACTGAAAGTGGCTGCAATATTTGAAACCCTTGTGAAATGCAACGGCTCATGATGCCGGGCGCGAACAATATTAATCAAAAGTTGCTTAGATTCTGCACGGATAGCAGCGTCGTCATAAACTTCGACTGCCCGGTTTAACACAATAGGCGACAAGCAACCCGAGAGTGTTGAAATAACAAATAAAACAAGCAATATACGTGCTAATTTTCTCATTAATAATAGGCCTGTAAATTTATTGGTTCTGTCGCATTAAGTGCAAAAGTGCCATTTAACGGTACACGATGCCAAGCAAACGTTGGAGACGGGCCGCCTGCGCTCACAGTTTTATAGTCAGCTGGCGACCCAAAGTAAGCAAACTGGGTAAATCGGCAGAGGCGTCGTCATAAACAACACGGCTATCGGTCAAACCAATGGTCCGCGGGCAGCGTGCACTCAAGCGCGGATCATGCGTCACAATCTCAATCGCACATTGATGTTCAACGTTAAAACGCTCAAATAAACTAAACACCTCATTCGCCGTGTGCGTATCCAGATTACCGGTAGGCTCATCGGTAAACACCAACGCAGGGCCGCGTCACCAAAGCCCGCGCAATCGCTACCCGTTGCTGCTGGCCGCCAGACAAACGATTCGTTTATTGACGCGCAAAACTGGCAACACATTAAAACAACCAATCCAGTCGAATCCGTCTTTGCAACTGTCCGGCCGAGAACAGCCAGAACCAAAAACTGTGGAAACCGGACGACTACTTTGACAATGGCGTTCAAACTGATGGAAGTGGCGCAGAAGAAATGGTACGACTAAGGCGCTATAAATTTGTTAGCAGATGTTGTGCAGAGTATCAAATTCGTTAACGGTATTAAACAAAATGGAGGTCAAAAACAGGTGGCCACTTGATTCTCTATACACTAGATTTGACAATAACTCCTTTCTCTGGTGTGGCGTCACTCTTTCAAGCTTTGCCGTTGATAGCTGGAATTCTTTAGTTTTCATTGCAGACTCTATCTTATTGACTCATATAAGAACAGTGTAGATTACTACTTAACGATGACTTAGCCAATAAAATTAAAGTCTTGCATAAAATGACCTATCAATTCAGTAGTATTGAGCTCATCGATCATAAAAATAATGGCGCTGCATGAGACCCAGTATGCTCTCGTCGGCTAAGGCCATAATCACGCTCTTTTCATATGAGCCCTGTCTTTCTTATCCATTGAGTGAATTCAGCAAGAAACGGGTCGATCTATGCAGCGCTGTTCAATAAAGTGTTCTCTGGTTCAGCGTAAATGCGGGCGCAGCAACTGGAATGTTAAATGACAAGATTGCTACCGTTACCGACACGAGCGCGCTAAAGTGATTGCGGTGACACGCCAAAAAATGGTATTCGAGTGAACGCCTTGTTACCCGGTGCTATGGATATAGCCATGACCAAGGAATTTGGTGATTCTACCAAAGTACGGATATTTATTAAGCATATGCATGCGCTAAAACGTATCGCGACACCTGAAAAGATCACACTACCAGCGGTATATCGATCTGTAAAATCTGATTTTTAGAATTAGGGTGAGTCTATTATGACAACTCAAGATGAAGTTATTCAGGATAGTAAGACATACTATCGAATGGCGAATGCAATTGACTATCTTCAGCGGCACTTCAAAGAGCAGCCGTCGTTGGATCAGGTGGCTGCCGAAGTAAATATGAGTCCCTTTCATTTCCAACGGCTGTTCTCGGATTGGGCAGGAATCAGTCCCAAGAAATTTGTCCAATACCTAAGTCTTGGCTATGCCAAGCAGCTAATAAGTAATGAGCAGTCGACATTGCTTGATACTGCGTACGCAACCGGGTTATCCGGCACTGGTCGCCTGCACGATCTGTTTGTCTCGATTGAGGGAATGACGCCGGGAGAATTTAAAAATGGCGGAGAGCAGCTGAATATTAACTACTCTTTTGCCAACAGTCCTTTCGGCAAGTTGATTGTGGCATCAACCACAAAGGGCATCTGTCATCTGTTTTTTGAGGAGAATGAAGAACAAGCGTTATCTGATTTAAAATCACGCTTCCCGAACGCAATATACCGTCAAGTCATGGACCGGTTGCAGCAGGACGCGTTGCTTATTTTTCAAAAGGACTGGCGCCAGATGAACCAAATTAAACTGCATCTTAGTGGCACATCTTTTCAGCTGAAGGTTTGGGAAAGTTTGCTAACTATTCCCGAAGGTGGATTAACTACGTACGGCAATCTGGCTGGAAAAATCAATAAGCCGAAAGCGTTTAGAGCCGTTGGCAGCGCTATTGGCAGTAATCCGGTCGCTTTTCTTATTCCCTGTCACCGAGTTATACAATCCAGTGGGCGTCTGGGCGGATACCGCTGGGGTACCACGCGGAAATCGGTTTTGATTGGTTGGGAAGCCGCCAGGTTGGAAGCAGTAAGGGCGAGTGAATAACACATGCTCGATGTGCAAAATAAACTGGAATCCATTGACTGGGTAAGGGTTAGCGAGGCGATGCATAACAAGGGTTATGCCATTGTGCCCGGCGTTTTTTCCAAAGGCCATTGTCAACATTTTATCGATCAATATGACAATTCAACGGCATACCGTAAAACGGTTGTAATGGAGCGATATCGTTTTGGGCGAGGTGAATATAAATACTTTGCTTATCTACTGCCAGACATTATTCAGCGAATACGAGAAACGGTGTACCCAAAGTTGGTTCCGATTGCCAATCTATGGATGAACCAACTGGAAATCGACAAACAATTTCCATTGACATATCAGGGCTTGCTTGCCGAGTGCAAAGCTAACCAGCAACTGAAACCAACGCCATTAATTCTTAAATACGGACGGGGTGATTTTAATACCTTGCATCAGGATTTGTACGGCGAAGTTTACTTTCCCATGCAAGCGGTATTTTTACTGAATGACCCGACGACAGATTTCAGCGGCGGCGAGCTTGTTTTAACGCAGCAAACACCACGGGCTCAGTCGAAAGCCATAGTGGTAAATTTAAAGCTGGGAGACATGGTGATTTTTACCACGTACTTCAGGCCAGTGAAGGGAACCAGGGGATATTATCGGGCACCCATGAAGCATGGCGTGAGTGAAGTACACAGCGGTCAACGGCATACATTAGGTGTCATTTTTCATGATGCAACCAGTTAACGGTGTATTGAATCATCGTGATATTAGCGACCAGAAGCTAAGGTCATTTATCAGCAGAGCGAGATTTGTTCGACGAACTTCTAAAAAATCCCATTAGCGTATTGACACAGGATGGCGATGTTTCCTACTACGGCACGTTGATGTCCTGGCGGGAGGCAGACTTTTATCTGGCACAGCTGTTGGACACTGTTGCGTGGCAGCACGATGAGGCCGTTATTTTTGGCAAGCACATTATTACTAAACGGAAAGTGGCCTGGTATGGCGATAAACCTTATAGCTACACCTATTCCAACACCACTAAATCTGCCTTGCCATGGACACCTCAGCTAGTGGATTTGAAGACGCAAGTGGAACTAACAACTGGTGAAAAATTTAATTCTTGCCTGCTTAACCTGTATCACGATGGCTCGGAAGGAATGGCCTGGCACAGCGATGGCGAAACCGATTTAAAGAAAAACGGCGCAATTGCCTCCCTGAGTTTTGGTGCTGCACGAAAGTTCAGCTTTAAGCATAAACGCACTAAAGACATTGTATCCATAACGTTACAACATGGCAGCCTGTTGGTCATGAAAGGAACTACTCAGGCTAACTGGTTGCACCGTTTACCGCTAACGAAAAGGGTACAGGAACCAAGAGTAAACTTAACGTTTAGAACGATCGTTAATCGTTGATTACCAAAAACATGAGAACTCACAAACATAGTTACGGGGTCTAAAGTCCTGCAGTACGGAAGCATACGCTAAGGAAAATCAAACCGTTATCCGAGTATAAATAATTGATTATTAGATATTAATAAAAATTAAACAATACTAGACTCAAAACATTACCTGATTACCAAGAAGTTTCAACCAGTCTTAGCAGCCGACCCGGCGGGGGTGGCGTCCGGACTGACGCATGAACCAATCTGGTTACAATTGCATCGAGCGTAAACCGCTGATTAAATAGATATTCAAATTCCGCCAGATAGCGTGGCAGATGTTTTGATTGAATCGTATGATAAGTTCCTTGCATCCCAGATTTAACATTGCCCAACAGGGTATTGATCCAGTGAAACGCCAGTAGCCCGAACTCCCGTTACAATGGCTTCATGCTTGATACCGTGACCCTGCAATACCGGTGTAAGCAGATGCAGATGGGCAGCCAACAGGTAACGCAGCGAAATCAGCAATGAAATCACCCATTGACACACCAAGGACGGAGACCCTGCGACATTTCGGTAAGCTCTGCTGGTGACGCCGTATGTATATAAGAAAGGGTGGCGCCCCCTTTCCCTTTTCTATTGAATACTCTGCTTACGCCAGTTATCAACGGCAGTTGACAAGCGATTATCCTTGATAGGCTTCTGCCATTCATCCCAAAAATCGACCGTACCGCTATTTGGTTTGTTTTTGGGCTCGTCGATTCTGATCCGGCTTGGTAGCAGACTGGCATCACCGACAACAAGCGCTTCGCCTGTATCGAGAGTCGGCAAGATGTCACTGAACCCGCCAAGACTATCCGGAAGTAGACGCTTGATAACGCCCTGATCTTCAGCGTTGGTCAATCTCATGGATACGAAGTTGCTACACTGGCTGAGCATCGTCTTATTTACTTCGGACGGACGTTGACTTATTACCACAAGGCTGACGCCGTATTTACGACCTTCCTTAGCAATGCGCTCGAAAATATCGAGCGAGATGTCGTCGGCAGAGTCGGCCATGTTGCGCTGAGGCATGTAGAGATGCGCCTCATCACACAAGAGCGCAATAGGATGACGTAGCTCCGATGGTGTCCACTGTTGGACGGAGAACGAGACCCTCGCAACTAGAGATACGATCAATGGCAGTACGTCAGAAGGCACTTCCGAGAAGTTAATGATCTTAATCCCGGCCTTGCTATTCTCACTGGTGCTCCCGAGCACCGCAGTGGTGAATTTCTCAAGCCAGGTGAAATCCAATAGCTCTCTACCGCCGTTGAACATAAAGCCAAGGCGTCTATCAGAGATTTTGTTCTCAAGGCGTGAAATCATTCGGGCGAGTTTTCCGAAGAAATCGCCTTGCTTCTCTTTGCCACCCGCCCCAGGAACCATCTGGACGTTGATGTCATTCAACCGCCTCATAAGGCCATCGAGAGCAAACGGAACTGGACTATCGACGGTGAAATGCTTCAACACATCTTGCTGACCGTTTTCCTCCAGATACTTTTGCTTCGCCTGGTTGATTTCGCGCGCCATAATCATGGCCTGGTTGGGGGCATTCTGGTCGCTGCGGTCGACGAACATGGACACGAGCGCTTCATACGAAAGCAGCCAGTACGGCAGGTAGATCACACCGTCGCCAATAGTTTTCTTGGCCTCAACGTCTGCTGGTCCGGCGACCTTAAAGTGTTGAATGCCCCGTCCTACAAGTGGTGAGTATTCACCATGGAGGTCGAAGACGATGGCGTTGGCTGTAGAAAGCTCCGACATTTGCTCGATGATCTTGGCTGTCGTCCAGGACTTACCTGAACCGGTGCTGCCGCCAATGAATGCGTGGCGCTGGAAAAATTTGTTACCGTTGAGGTAGGCAACAGCGTGCTCGTCCAGCGTGTATTTGCCGAGAGTGAGGGAATTTCCGTCGGCTGAGACGCTGGAAAGGGTGCGCATGAACGCTGTGAGGTTTTCGCCTTCGAGCGAGAAGCAGTTCGCGTCAATTTCGGGAACGCTTTCGAGAGTGCGGCGGAACACGTTTTCCTTTTCGCCATCACGATCCAGCATGGTGCCGATCAGGGCGATACGGCACAGATTTAACTCTGAAGCGTGGTCGTTGATGCCGTTATTGATAATCTCTTCGATGCCACGCTTTCGAGTCACCTGCGTAATGAGACCGATGAGGTGTTGTCCCGGCCTGCTGCTTTGTAGTACAGCGAGATGGTTAACCTGCAATCTTTTGAGTTGGTCGACGTTCTCCACCTCTACGATCACATTTGTAGTGTCGACGGAGGCAACCTTCCCCAGTGCTTCTTTGTCCTTAAAGTTAAAAATCGGCATCTTTTCTTCCTACATGATGAGTGACAGGTAACCTTCAAGACTCCAGATATTTTTTTCCACTTTCAGCGGATTCTTATCCAGAGAGGAATAAACGATCGATTGGTCGTCGTTTTCGCCCCGTTCTATTGCCAGGTAGTTCTGTGCGCCTCGCTCAAGAATAAGCTTTCTGGCTAAGCCAGAAAGCGCGTAGGTGATAACCGTCATTGGTGTTTTCTGCCGAAGGCACTTCTCCATCAGTTTCGGCTGTATATGTTCGTCGTTAAAACCATAACCAATGCAAAGGTACGAACCGGCATCATTGAGAGCCTGATCAGCGCGACTGATAATGGAACGGAACGGCTCAAGATGAGTTGTTTGGTATTTTTGCGTTCCAGGTGTCACGACCTGCGGCTGGTAGTTATCCGGTATGTCTTGGATATTTGGGAGGGCGACAGTATCTTCCAGAGGGGACTGGAACCAATCCAGAGACCCATGGACCTTCCAAATATTAGCCTTGCGCTCAGAGGTAATTTCTGAAGGGTCTGCGAGCTGGCGGAAGAAGCCGTGGGTGAACCCAGTATAATGGTGGATTCGCCCCTGATCGCATGCATACTCCGCTAGGCGATCATAGTTTGTAGTGACAATGTTGATTGTTTTGAGACTGCTTTTGAACATATGCTCAAGAAGGCGGCTCAATGGAAACAACGCATTATCTTGGAGGCTCATCTGAAAGATCTTGCTATCTTCAGAGCTAATCAGCCCCCAAGTGGATTTGACAATTCTGGATGTCAAATCTTCGGAAGCTGTTACTTGGTGCAGAGCGTCTTCTAGGTTAACTTTATCCTTCAACAGCTGGCAGAATTTCTCCCATGCTTCGATTTCGGCAGCATTTAGCCCAGAAACGTCAGCATTTTCAACCAGATGGTCCGCTAGCGCCTGGATTCCAGGCATGCCGTGCGCAGCCGAGGCACCGCTGCCTAAAATGATGACAGGTGCCTTCCCGTAAAAGTTCTGTGCTTGCTTGTGGTAGTTCACATCGGGCATACTATTCCCGCCATTATTTTCTCTGCATCGTTCTTGTTGGATGTATGGCGCGTCCATAGTATCAGTCCACTCTAACGTAATATATATGACATTTCCTGTCTGATAAAGTCGGTAAAAAGTTTTATAATCATATAGGGGCTATCTATATAGTTGTTAAATCAAGGCTATGTCACCGTTAATTGTTGAATCTGCCTGTGCTTGACTTGGAAATGTATTTGATATTCGGCAAGTCTTCGAAGTCGTTATCTTGAGTCCAGATTACAGCAGAATACTTTTGAGCAGTGGCGAAAATAATGCTATCGGCCAGCGGCAATTTATGGAGAACACCAAATTTTGCAGCATCCTTGGCAAGCTCCGAATTTAGCGGAATTACCTTACCCTGTTCCATATGGGCAGTGACGATCAGGGCTGCTTCTTCTCCTCGTTGACGTAATACATTTTTGAAAACCTCCGTGATTGTGATGCTGGGGACCAGTAACTTTGATAGTTTTTCAATGGGCTCGGCAAATACCGCAGAGCTGCCATCGCTGGCGAAATAGGACAACCAGGCTGATGAATCTACGACATTCATATCCGATCTTTTTCCCTGAGAACGGTGGTATCGATTCCTTTCAGAAAGCCTCTCATCTCCCTCATGGGTTTGAGAGGAACCACCTCAATTCGCCCCTGGTATGATGTGATCTGGACTTTCTGGCCAGACACAATCCCCATCGATTCACGAATTTCTTTAGGAATGACAATCTGATACTTAGGAGAAACGGTTACTGTAGTCATGGCAACACCTATCGATAGAAGAATGGTATTACGATACCTTTATCGATCAGGGTGGTCAAGATAGGTTAGGCACAGGGGGGGGTGCGAATTGCGGATACAGCCGGTGAATCAGGTATAGCTTTATTTAGCGGCCTGGTTGTGATGTGTACGTAATCTGCATCAGATTCGTTATTTGGTTCATGGCGCGCTAGCTGCGGGAGCGTATCCCATAAGCACCATAGACGAACTGGTTGCCTGAACAGAACCAGTTTTACCATCCATGCATTATTAACATTTAATGTTAATAATGCATGGTTATAATTTAATTGCTGATTTCAAACACCCGCTTGAGCAAACGTGGCCAGCCTTTGCATGGATTCCCGTGGCGATAGAACGATATGGGCCATGCTATCCCGATAAGGTGAATTTAACTTCAACTTTGCAGGATACCGCGCATATTTTTGGCACAATTCACCATTTTTTCCAGGGCCGCGCTGGTTTCAGGCCAGTTGCGGGTTTTCAGGCCGCAGTCAGGATTGACCCACAAATGCCGCGGATCGATGGTTGCAGCGGCTTTCTGCAGTAAAGCAAGCATTTCCGCTGCGTCCGGGATCCTCGGCGAGTGAATATCATAGACACCGGGGCCGATTTCATTCGGGTAGGAAAACTTCGCAAATGCATCCAGTAATTCCATGCGCGAGCGCGATGTTTCGATGGTAATCACATCGGCATCGAGTGCAGCGATGGCGGGCAGGATGTCGTGAAACTCGGAATAACACATGTGCGTGTGTATTTGCGTTTCATCTTGAACGTTTGCGCTGGCTACACGAAATGCTTTCACAGCCCAATCCAGATAGTCCTGCCATTCTGCTTTCCGCAACGGCAAGCCTTCTCGGAAGGCCGGTTCATCAATCTGGATCATGCCAATACCGGCTTTTTCCAGATCGCGAACCTCGTCACGGATTGCCAATGCCAGCTGCAACGCGGTTTGTGCATGTGGTTGATCATCACGCACGAATGACCACATCAGCATCGTGACCGGGCCGGTCAGCATGCCTTTGACCGGCTTTTTGGTTAGGCTTTGCGCATAAGCGAGCCATTCCACGGTCATCGCTTCCGGGCGGTGAACGTCACCATAGAGAATTGGCGGTTTAACACAACGTGAACCGTAGCTTTGTACCCAGCCGTGCTCGGTAAATGCATATCCCCACAGCTGTTCGCCAAAATATTCCACCATATCGCCGCGCTCGGGTTCGCCGTGTACCAGCACATCGAGCTCAAGCGCTTCCTGTTTACGAATGACATCTCCGATTTCGGCACGCATAGCCGCGAGATAGTCGAGATGACTGATATCACCTTTCTTGAAGGCGGCGCGAGTCTGGCGAATGGCAGATGTTTGCGGAAAGGAGCCGATAGTGGTCGTTGGTAGCAGCGGCAGGCTGAAACGTTGGCGTTGCGCTTTTTGCCGTTCGGTAAAAGAATGGCTGCGCGCATAATCAGATGCGCCGAGCGCCGCCACTCTTTGACGGACGACCGGGTTATGGATGCGGGTTGATTCGCGCCGTGATTGAATTGCTTGATCTGCACTGGCCAATTCAGCACTGATCGAGGCTTGTCCCTGGTTCAGGCCTCGTGCAAGTGTCGAGATTTCCTGGAGTTTCTGCACGGAAAATGCCAGCCAGTTTCTGATTTCTGCATCAAGCTGGCTTTCCTGCGTCAGATCGACCGGGCAATGTAACAATGAGCAGCTGGGTGCAATCCACACAGGACTTTTCCTTGCGGACAAGGTGTGGAGCAGAGTTTTTAGTTTGGCAGACAGATCGGCACGCCAGATATTGCGACCATCGATGATACCGAGCGACAGCACCTTATCCGTAAAATCACTGCCTGAAAAGTGATCGAGCTGTTCAGGCGCGCGGCACAGATCGAGGTGTAATCCAGCGACTGGCAATGTTGCAAGTGTGGCGGCATGGTGTGTGACTGAGCCGAAGTAAGTTGCCAGCATCAATTTGCAGCCAGTTGTGGCAAGTGTCTGGTAAGCAGGCAGGAAGCTTTCTGCCCAGCCATGGTCGAGATCCAGGGTTAGTATTGGTTCATCGATCTGTACCCAGGTCACACCAAGAGATGCCATTTCCTGCAAAATTTGCTGATAGACCGGCAGCAAACGTGGCAAGAGCTGCAAGCGATCGAACCCGGCAATGGTTTCCTTGCCCAGATAGAGATAGGATAAGGGGCCGACCAGAACCGGTTTAGGGGTGATGCCACAGGCCTGCGCGGCTTTTATTTCTTCGAAAAGCTTCGTGGATGCGAGCTTGAACTCGGTATCTGCATCAAACTCCGGTACGATGTAATGGTAATTGGTGTTGAACCATTTAGTCATTTCCATTGCAGGCTGTTTAGCATTGCCGCGCGCCATGGCAAAATACAGATCGAGCGGCTTAGGGTAATCCGCATCAAAGCGGCGCGGGATTGCGCCGAGCAGCATCGTCATGTCGAGCACGTGGTCGTACAGCGAAAAATCTCCGACTGGAATCAGATCGATCCCGGCTTGCTGCTGTATTTTCCAGTTGGCAGCCTGAATACTATTGGCTGCTGCCAATAGTTGCTCTGCAGTAGATTTTTCGTTCCAGTATGCTTCCAGCGCCTTTTTCAGCTCCCGCTGCGCGCCGATTCGGGGAAACCCGAGATTATGGGTAAGTATCATGATTGCACCTTGTTGCGCTGATTGAGAAACAGACATTGTCAAGGATGCACTATAATGAATCAAATGATAGTTTTTGTGATTAACAATGAATAATATTCATATATGTTGGAATTGCGCCATCTTCGTACTCTGAATGCATTACACGAAACCGGCAGTGTTTCGCTGGCGGCAGAGCGCCTGCATTTAACTCAGTCCGCCTTGTCTCATCAAATCAGGGTGTTGCAGGATTATTACCAGTTGTCCATCATTCAGCGCAGCGGGCACTCGGTGCAGTTGACCGATGCGGGCAAGCGCCTCGTGCTGCTGGCAGAAAAAATACTGGAGGATATCCGGGTAGCGGAGCGTGATCTGGCAAGGATTACCCAGCAGGCGGCAGGAAGCCTGCGCATTGTGCTGGAATGTCACACCTGTTTCGATTGGTTGATGCCGATCATGGATACTTTTCGTTCGGACTGGCCTGCGGTCGAGCTGGATTTGGTTTCTGGATTCCACAGCGACCCTGTTTCCCTACTTAAAAAAGGGGTTGCCGATGTCGTCATTGGTTCCGAAAGCCAGCCTCAGTCGGGTATTGTGCATTTTCCGCTATTTTGTTTCGAGATTCTGGCGGTGCTGGCGCCGGGACATGTACTCGGCAAGAAACGCGTACTCGATGCCATGGATTTTTCCCAGGATATGCTGATTACCTATCCTGTGCCAGAAACACGCATTGATCTGATTCGGCAAGTGTTGATGCCTGCGGGGGTGACCTGGCAAAGACGAACTGCCGAGCTTACGGTGGCCATTTTGCAACTGGTGGCAAGCAGGCGAGGCATCGCCGCGCTGCCAGGCTGGGGAATCAGGAACTATCTGGATTACAACTACGTCATTGCCCGGCGCATTGGTGCAAATGGTCTGTGGAGTGATCTGTATTTATCGGTGCGGGAAGATACCGCCTCGCTTCGTTACCTGCAGGATTTTCTGCAAACGATCAATCGGGTTTGCTTCGCCACGCTGGATGGCATTAAACCATTGAAAGAGATGCGCTGAAATTGAAGATATTTAAAATTTGTACAGAAAATACCAGGCAACTACTTTAGCTAATCAACAGACCTAATTTTTATCCGAACCGGAGTGCTTCGTATGATTGATCCATCAATAAGATTTAATCCTCATGCTGCTCGCCCAACTTCCCTGCTGGCATTGGGCAAGAGCCTGTGGCATAACCGTCAGCTTATCGCGCAGATGATCAGACGCGAAGTGGTGGGACGTTATAAAGGTTCCTTCATGGGGCTTACCTGGTCGTTTTTCAATCCCGTGCTCATGCTTACCGTATATACCTTTGTCTTTTCCGTGGTGTTCAAGGCGCGCTGGGGGATGGGTGAAGAAGAAAGCAAAACCCAGTTTGCCGTGGTGTTGTTTGTCGGCTTGATCGTGCATAGCCTGTTTGCTGAAGTGCTCAACCGCGCGCCAGGGTTAATTCTTTCCAACGTCAACTATGTCAAAAAAGTAGTATTTCCGCTGGAGATTCTGCCGGCTATCAGTATGGGGGCCGCGCTGTTTCATAGCTTGGTCAGTTTAGGCGTGCTGCTGATTGCTTTCGTGCTGTTCAATGGCTACCTGCACTGGACAGCTGTTTTTACGCCGCTGGTATTGCTGCCGTTGATCATTCTCACTCTGGGCATTGCCTGGATGCTGGCCTCACTCGGTGTTTTCCTGAGGGATGTCGGGCAAACTATTGGCATTGTCACTACCGTTATGCTGTTTCTTGCTCCTGTTTTTTATCCCGTAACCGCATTGCCGGAGGAAATTCAGCCGTGGCTTATGGCCAACCCGCTTACCTTCATCATCGAGCAAGCGAGGGCCGTGCTTATCTGGGGGAGATTGCCTGACTGGATAGGGCTTAGTATTTATACCGCTATCGCCACTGTAGTCGCGTGGGCAGGTTACGCCTGGTTCCAGAAAACCCGTAAGGGGTTTGCCGATGTGCTTTGAATGCCGGTAAGGCTGACGGTTGATCATGTTTCACAGATGTGGCCTGAATTTGTTTGTTCTCTACAGTCTCTACACAAGCGGTATTGACCAAATCAGCTTAACAGGCTAATATCGCACCTCGTTCAAATTGCTTTCCTCCTATTCCCCGATAGCTCAGTTGGTAGAGCGACGGACTGTTAATCCGCAGGTCCCAGGTTCGAGCCCTGGTCGGGGAGCCATGCTTTTCTTGGATTGACCACCGATCCTGCTGATCACCGGTCTTACAGGCTTTGGGTCGGCCTAAGGCACGCAAAATAGATTTTTCACTGTAGTTGCTATCAGTACATGATGATTATTGATAGATCATACTATTATGAAAAAGCCAGTCATTTACATGAATCTTCTCAGGATCATGATGCGTCCAGTGAATAACGCCGTCTTTATCATTCCATTCATATTCACCAAAAAATTTGATCTGGTCATTCACTGCCAAGGTATCTATTCTTTGCGCGCTCGCAAATGGCTGGATTAATAATTCATCGCTATCGACTTCTAATTCAATGAAATCGGTAATTTCCCCCACTTTTAACAAGCCACCGTCCTCCGATGAGCTGAAGAAGGCAAGCTTACTGCGTTACCCCCTCGGGTGCCAAGCTCGGTGGTCAGGCTGGACGCGAAGGAACGACTCTCAAGCATGTGCGGGAACCGGACGAGGTGCTGCGCTTTGTGACGGACCTTCGTGTTCTTTTCATAAATAATCTGGGTGAACGTGTGATTCGAATGCCTAAAGTAAAATAAAAAATCTCCGGTTGCTTCCGCACTCTCAATGGGGCGGAGAACTTCTGCATCATCCGTTCTTACCTCGATACATGCATAAGCAGAGCCACAACAAATTTTAATTGCTGCACCGCACCTTCATGGGTAATCCACTTCAGCCTGCTTCATGCTGAGCTGTCACGTGGTATTAATCAATAAGATTCGATTTTTCACTTATTTGGTATAGAAAGAGACTTGATCTTGTACTGAAACCACAAGCTAGGGTATAGTGGCAGCCTGCTAAAACATCATCCTGGCAGGAGAGTGCGCTATAGTAGAATATAGCGCCGCCGAAGGCGTAACCCCCCGGAATCGCTCAGGCCTGGCCGGTAAACCGGTTTGAACAACTGCTAGTGACAGGCAATCTGGAGAGCGCTGAGTGAATGTATCAGCCACCGAAGGGGCACTCGGGAAGTGATTTCCGATAAAACTCTCAGGTAAATGGACAGAGGGGAATGGTCAAACCTGAAAATTGCTAATCCCTTTTATTTCATGGGGTAGGACCATTAATTCAGGTGTATTTCTGGCGAATTTTTGAGAAACCGACTTCCTTTTTACTATTTTTTGAGAGAATCATGCTGAAAACAACTCCTCTTAACGAAACTCATCGTGTCATGCAGGCCAAGATGGTGGATTTCGGTGGCTGGGATATGCCCCTGCATTATGGTTCCCAGCTGGATGAGCATCATCAGGTACGGCGTGATGCCGGCATGTTTGATGTTTCCCACATGCTGGTGGTGGATATCCGTGGTGAAAACGTCCGCGACTTCCTGCGCGGCTTGCTGGCTAATAACGTTGATAAGCTGACGCTGACTGGCAAAGCGCTCTATTCTTGCATGCTGACACCTGAAGGTGGTGTTATCGACGATCTAATTGTCTATTTTATGACCGAATCCTGGTTCCGTCTGGTGGTTAATGCCGGCACAGCGGACAAGGATATCGCCTGGATTACCCGACAGGCAGGGCAAAGCGCGCCTCAGCTGGAAATTACCCCTCGTCGCGATCTTGCCATGATCGCCGTGCAAGGTCCCAATGCACGCAGCAAGGTGTGGGCTACCATTCCTGGAACGCAAGCGGTTACCGAATTTTTGAAGCCTTTTCAGTCGGTGGTGTTTGAATCTTATTTTATTGCCCGTACCGGCTATACCGGTGAAGATGGTTTTGAAATCATCCTGCCGGCAGATGATGCCCCCGCTTTCTGGCAGAAGCTACACGCAGCGGGTGTTGCGCCAATCGGCCTGGGAGCGCGCGATACATTACGCCTGGAAGCAGGCATGAATCTTTACGGTCAGGACATGGATGAAACGACCAATCCGCTTGAATCAGGGCTTGCCTGGACGGTAGATTTAAAAAGTGATCGTGATTTCATTGGTAAATTCTCGCTGCAGCAAAAACCGGTCAGACAGAAACTGACGGGGTTGCTGCTCCTCGATAAAGGAATATTGCGTAGTCACCAGAAAGTCATCATTAAGGGCGGAGAATTATCTGGACAGGGAGAAATCACCAGCGGTGGGTTTTCACCGACACTCAATCAGTCAATCGCATTGGCGCGTGTACCGGTCGAGCTGGCTGTCGGGGATGAAGTCAGTGTATTAATACGTGACAGGCAGCTTGCAGCCAGGGTCGTTAACTACCCATTTGTACGCAATGGCAAGGCACTTGTTTGAAATATATAAATCAGTTATTAATTATCTTTTGGAGAATAAATGATGAGCATTCCGGCAGCGCTGAAATATGCAAAATCACATGAATGGGTTAAGGCCGAAGAGGATGGAACAGTTACTGTGGGTATATCGCACCATGCACAAGAACTACTGGGGGACATGGTGTTCGTCGAACTGCCAAAAGTCGGGCGAAGTCTTGCAAAGAGTGAAGAATGTGCGGTAGTGGAATCCGTCAAATCTGCGTCCGATGTTTATTCGCCTATCAGTGGTGAAGTCGTTGCGGTTAACACGGAGCTGGAATCCGCTCCGGAAAAAATAAATCAGGATGCTTATACAGCATGGCTTTTCAGGCTGAAACCGACCAACCTCGGCGAAATGGATGCCCTTCTCGATGCTGCCGGTTATGAGAAGCTGATTGCGGAAGAAGCTCACTAATCCAGCCATATTGCCAGGGATTGTAGGATATTTCTCCCGTTTCGAGCACAAAGCAATGAAAACAAACCGAATGAAATTATAACTATGCCATTTATTCCACACACTGAAGAAGATGTTAGCGCAATGCTTGCCAGCATTGGAGCTAATTCGATAGAAGAACTGTTTGACGAAATCCCCGCTGAATTGCGAACGGGCACATTGAAAAATGTGCCCCCGAGAATGAGCGAGATGGAAATCGCGCGGCTGATGCTGGAACGTGCGCAGCAGGATGGGTTTTATCTTAACTTCATTGGTGCAGGCGCTTATGAGCACCATATTCCGGCAGCCGTCTGGCAAATTACAACGCGTGGAGAGTTTTATTCATCGTATACGCCATATCAAGCAGAAGCCAGTCAGGGAACACTGCAACTGCTGTATGAGTACCAAACGATGATGGCCTCATTGACTGGCATGGATGTCTCCAATGCTAGTCTGTACGATGGTGCATCTGCGCTTGCCGAAGCGGTACTGATGGCGGTACGCCAGCACCGTACTTCAAGCAGAATTTTGATTCCGCAAACAGTACATCCGATATACCGTAAGGTCGTGCGTACCATTGTCAGAAACCAGTCGATCGAAATGGTTGAAATTCCATACGATCCAGTATCGGGGCAAACTATGCTGGCTCAACTTGAGGAGGCTGGCCAGACCGAGTTTGCTGCACTTGTCATTCCGCAACCCAATTTCTTTGGTGTATTTGAATCAGTCGATGCTCTGACGGACTGGGCACATAGCAAGAACGCACTGGCCATTGCCGTCGTCAACCCCATCTCACTTGCCATGCTGACACCGCCAGGAGAATGGGGTGAAAAAGGTGCAGATATTGCCGTGGGAGAGGGCCAGCCACTGGGCATACCCTTATCCAGCGGTGGGCCTTACTTTGGTTTCATGACCTGCAAACAGCCTCTGGTCAGACAGATGCCGGGCAGAATCATTGGCCGTACCACTGATATAGAAGGTAAGGAAGGATTTGTCCTGACATTGCAGGCGAGGGAGCAGCATATCCGCCGTTCCAAGGCAACGTCCAACATCTGTACCAATCAGGGGCTGATGGTGACGGCAGCAACCATTCATATGTCACTGCTCGGGCCGGAAGGACTTTATCGCGTGGCCGCTCAGTCACATGCCAATACGTTGACACTAATTGAAGCATTGACCCGTATACCCGGCGTGAAAAAAGCTTTTGACAGTCCATTTTTTCATGAAGCTGTGCTCTCCCTGCCGAAGCCCGCATCAGTCGTGCTGGACAACCTCAAATCCCACGGAGTGCTGGCAGGTTATACGTTTGATGATAATTATCGCGAGCTGGATAATTGCCTGATGGTTTGCGCAACGGAGACTAAGGTACCGGCAGATCTGGATAAATATGTAGAACTGTTTCGGCAGGCACTTGCCTGTTAGCTCGCCGATGATGTATTAGTAATTTCACAGTCAATCAAACTATCAAGGAGATTCAACATGGTCACAATCGGTGGTACACCAATCAAAATTGAAGGCACTTTCCCTCAAGTAGGCACCAAGGCGCCTGCTTTTTCGCTGGTCAATCGGGATTTGAAGGATGTCACACTGGCTGATTTTGCCGGCAAGAAAAAGGTGCTCAATATCGTTCCGAGCCTCGACACGCCGGTCTGCGCATTATCAACCCGTAAATTTAACCAGCGTGCCAGTGAAATGAATAATACGGTCGTGTTGATCATTGCCGCCGATCTGCCGTTTGCCATGAGCCGTTTTTGCGATCTTGAGGGATTGGACAAGGTGGTGCCATTATCTACCATGCGCGGTGCACAGTTCATGCGTGATTATGGCGTTGCCATCGCTGATGGGCCTTTTGCCGGCATTACCGCGCGCGCGGTCATCGTGCTCGATGAGAATGACAAGATCATCCATGCCGAGCTGGTACCTGAAATCAAGGATGAACCCAATTACGATGCTGCCTTGGCTGCATTGAACTAAAATTTATTTCAAATTCATATCATGCTGATATTCGAACATTCGCGTCCCGGGCGATATAACTATTCTCAATCGCCAGCAACCCGTGCTACCAAGCACAACATACCCGATAAGCTGTTACGTCAATCGAAGCCTTTGTTACCGGAAGTTTCGGAAATGGACACAGTGCGGCATTACACAAGGCTTTCGCAGAAAAATTTCTCGATCGATACCCAATTTTATCCATTGGGCTCGTGCACGATGAAATACAACCCGCGCGCCTGTAACTCATTGGCAATGTTGCCGCAGTTTTTGTCCCGTCATCCACTGGCGCCGGAAGATACCGGGCAGGGGTTTCTGGCCTGCATGTACGAGTTGCAGGAAATCCTGAAAGGTGTGACCGGTATGGCAGCGGTCAGCCTGACATCGATGGCGGGTGCGCAGGGCGAGCTGATTGGCGTTACCATGATCCGTGCCTATCATGAGGCACGGGGGGATACCGCGCGCACCGAAATTATCATTCCTGATGCGGCGCATGGTACCAATCCGGCAACAGCCGTGATGAGTGGCTACAAGGTAGTTGAAATTCCAACCGATGAAGAAGGCGATGTCGATATGGCAGCGCTGAAAGCAGCCGTTGGACCAAAGACTGCCGGGTTAATGCTGACCAATCCTTCAACACTGGGTGTTTTTGAGAAAAAAGTAGCTGAAATGAGCCGGATTGTACACGCTGCCGGTGGACTGCTGTATTACGATGGCGCCAATCTGAATGCGGTGCTGGGAAAAGTCAAACCCGGCGATATGGGATTTGATGTTATCCACATGAATCTGCACAAAACCTTCTCCACGCCACATGGTGGCGGCGGGCCTGGTTCTGCGCCGGTTGGTGTTGCCGAGCGTTTGCTGCCTTATTTGCCAGTGCCGATCGTGGCTTACGAGAATGGAGCTTATCGCTGGCTGACTGAAAAGGATCGGCCACAATCCATCGGCCGTTTGTCTGCCCACATGGGAAATGCCGGTGTGCTGCTACGTGCTTATATTTATGTACGCTTACTGGGTGCGGAAGGCATGCATCGTATTTCTGAGTACGCCACGCTCAATGCCAATTATTTGCTGGCCGAGTTGCGCAAGGCAGGTTTTGAAATTGCTTATCCTACTCGACGTGCCAGCCACGAGTTTATCGTCACGACAAAAGGTATCAAGGATAAAACTGGAGTGACCGCGATGAATCTGGCAAAAAGATTATTGGATAAAAATTTTCATGCACCCACCACATATTTTCCGATGTTGGTACCCGAGTGCTTGCTGATTGAACCCGCAGAGACAGAATCCAAAGAAACCCTGGATAGTTTTGTCAATGCGATGAAGGAAATTCTGGTCGAAATCGAGACTCAGCCAGATATGGTCAAGGGTGCGCCACATCTCATGCCATTGCGTAAACTCGACGAGGTCAAGGCTGCACGTGAACCGGACCTTACCTGGACACCTACCTGAGCGCCTTGGTCAACACTTCCTCAGTTTTTCATGAGCAGCCAATACTGCTATCATCAGTATTGGCTGTGTTTATTGTACTTTTAATATATTTGTAAATAATCAATCGATGCAAACACTAATTTGCGGCTCTGTTGCCTATGACACTATCATGGTGTTTGAGGATCGTTTCAAAAATCACATTCTCCCGGACAAGATTCATGTGCTAAATGTTGCGTTCCTCGTCCCGGAAATACGCCGCGAATTTGGCGGCTGTGCGGCCAATATTGCCTATAATCTGCGGTTGCTTGATGATGATCCATTGGTCATGGCCACGGTCGGTAATGATTTTCAACCGTACCGCTATCGCTTGGAAAAGCTGCGACTGGCGCAAACCTATATTCGTCAGATTGAGGATGCCTTTACTGCGCAGGCTTTTATTACTACCGATCTGGATGATAATCAGATTACTGCTTTTCATCCGGGAGCGATGAATTTTTCTCATAAAAACAGCGTTCAAGCAGCTACGAATGTCGGGCTCGGCGTCATTGCTCCCGATGGTCGGGATGGCATGATTACCCATGCACGCGAATTCCATGAGGCCGGTATTCCCTTTTTATTTGATCCTGGGCAGGGACTGCCGATGTTCAATGGCGAAGAATTGTTGAACTTCATCGACAGGGCGGATTATGTCGCCGTAAACGATTATGAGTCACAGCTGCTGCAATCACGGACCGGTCTTGATCTTGAAGCTCTGGCGGCCAAAGTCAATGCATTCATCGAAACCAAAGGAGCGGAGGGGTCGGTCATTTATGCGGATGGAAAAAAATATGCTATCCCAGCTGTCAAGCCCCGGAAAATCGTCGATCCGACCGGCTGCGGTGATGCCTACCGCGCAGGTCTGTTATACGGTATAGCACGTGGACTGGGTTGGCAAACCACAGGGCAGCTCGCTTCCCTGATGGGATCACTTAAGATTGCGTATCGCGGTGGCCAGAATCACGAATACTCGCGTACCGAAATCGAGACGCTTTATCAGTCGGCTTTCGGCAGCCCCCTTCCCTGAAGTAAAAAGCAATATAACTGCTTCAGGATTGTTAATGCCGGATAAAAATCACCATTAAATTGATTGGTTACGTTCGGTTAGGCAGATTATTTCTGCATTTGGCAACCGGATTGCTGAAATCATTTGTTTATCCGAATCTCGGCAAAATCCAGCAGAAACGGATGGCTGCAAAGTGGGCGCAACAGTTCTTGTGTATTCTGCATGTCAATCTGTGTGTGCGCGGTGCGGTGCCATCAGATAATCAGGCGGTTGGCTTGCTGGCGGCCAATCATACGTCGTGGTTGGATATTCTAGTGATGCTGGCAGTTCTGCCGGTACGTTTTGTCGCCAAGGATGAGATTCGTGGCTGGCCACTGGTTGGCGGGCTTTGTGAGCGAGCCGGCACATTGTTTATTCACCGGGAAAAGCGCAGCGATGCGTTGCGTGTCAACCGGCAAATCTTTGATTTGCTGCAATCCAGGAGATATGTTGCTGTTTTCCCAGAAGGGATGACCGGTGATGGTTCGGTTCTCCACCATTTTCATGCGTCCTTGCTGCAACCGGTAATCAGCACCCAAACCCGTTTGTACCCTGTGGCAATCCGGTATTCACTGGCAGATGACGGGGTAAGCCGTCATACGGCTTATGTGAATATTTCAATCTTTCAGTCGCTGCTGCAAATTCTTCGGCAACCACGAACCCAGGCGGAGCTGATTTTTTGTGAACCGATTACCTGTCACAACTTGAACCGGCGGGAACTCGCGCGCCTGGCAGAGCAGGCAATTGCGCGCGTTCTGGCAGTCGAGATCAGGCACATGGAACCTGAAAAACCGTGCGGTCTTCCAGGCGCACTGCGGTAAGTCTGCCGCCCCACAAACAGCCGGTATCAAGCGCAATCAGATTACGTTCCATACGCAATCCCAGAGCTGACCAGTGACCGAACAGGATGGTGTGTGTTTTGCTGGCACGATTTGGTACATTAAACCATGGCACATATCCCGCAGGAATGTCGGTCGGATTAGCCTTGAAAGCAAAATTCATTTTCCCCTCGCGGGTACAGACTCTCAGACGTGTCATGGCGTTAATGATGACACGCCAGCGATGTTCTCCCTGCAGGCTGTCTTGCCAGTGGTCAGGATCGTTACCATACATGCTGGGAGCAAATTCCTGGAAGGATTGATCATTACATAGTATGACTTCGACTTCCTGTGCCAAATACTCTGCTTGATCAACACTCCAGCCAGGGAGCAGGCCGGCGTGAACCAGCGCGTACTCGTCCTCGTGGTAAAACAGGCGCTGGTGCCGTAGCCAGCTCAACAGTTTTTCCCGGTCTGGTGCCTGCAAAATCGATTTCAGGGTGTCATGTGGTTGTTCGGTGGTGACCCCCGCAGCAACCATCAAAAGATGCAGGTCATGATTGCCAAGCACCATAATCACAGCATCACCCAGCTGCATCAATGTGTGCAATACTGCCAACGAATTCGGTCCACGGTTGACGACATCCCCTACCAGCCAAAGTTTGTCACGGCTGGGATTAAAACCGATTATCTCCAGCAGTTGCTGAAAATGTTGATGGCAGCCCTGTATATCGCCTATTGCATAGGTTGACACTTTAAAGGATGTTTTCTGAAGTTAACGTAACCCTAAGACGTCCTGCATATCAAACAGACCATATTTGTGAGCGCTTAGGAAGCGGGCCGCGCGCAGCGCACCGGTAGCAAATGTTTTGCGGCTGTTGGCCTTGTGTGTAATTTCGATACGCTCGCCGATACCGGCAAATAGCGCGGTATGGTCGCCGACAATATCGCCGCCACGAATAGTGGAAAAGCCGATCGTATCAGATGCTCGTTCACCAGTTTGACCATGCCTGCCGTAAATTGCCACCTGATCGAGCTGCCGGTTTGCCACCTGCGCGATGACCTCCCCCATGCGTAACGCCGTTCCGGATGGTGCGTCAACCTTATGGCGGTGGTGCGCCTCGATGATCTCAATGTCATAGTCATCCTGCAAGGCGACTGTCGCGACTTCAAGGAGTTTGAACAGCACATTGACGCCAATACTCATGTTTGGAGCGAATACAATGGCAATCTCGTTCGCGGCATCCTGAATGATCATTTTTTCGGCAGCAGTAAAACCAGTGGTGCCGATAACCATCTTTATGTTCAGCTCGCGACAGGCGGCCAGGTAGGCTAGCGTGCCGGCCGGGCGAGTGAAATCAATCAGGACGTCACTGGTTTTCAGGGAATCGATATGGTTGGAGCTGATCGGAATTCCGCAAGGCGTACCCAGCAATGCGCCAGCATCCTGGGATAACGCCTGGCTGCCTGGCTGTTCTAGCGCGGCTGACAGTCTCAAATCTTCTGCTTCTGTGATAGCTTCTATCAATGTTCTACCCATACGACCGGTACTGCCGGCTACTGCGATATTCAATAACGTCATTCCCTGCCTTTATAAAAATCATCCTGATTTTGCTTCAAAAAATCAATCTCTGGATTATCGTTTATTTCTTTTTGAAGTAGGTTGTCACGATTCTCGATTGAATCAAATGGCTGATCAGATGCAGGTATAATTTCATCAGGCTCACTGAAGGTGCTAGGCACAGGAAAATCCCCGCTAATCTTCATCAGACGGTCATTTTCGAAGAAAACGGTCAGCTTCTTTTCTTCTGCAACGCGCCCGCTAGGGGCGAAGTAATAAATATAATCCCAGCGGTTATGGTGAAAGGCATCGGTTATCAGTGGCGAACCCAGTACAAAACGGACTTGTGAGTGGGTCATGCCAGTTTTTAACTTAGCGATCATCTCCTCCGTTACCACATTGCCCTGCTGGATATCAATTCGGTACGGAAAGCCTGGGAGGTTAGAGCAGCCGGTTAAGATGGCAGGACTGAGCAACAGTAGAAGTAACCGCAGTGAAGATAGGGGCATACCGAGTAACTTTTTTCTGAATCTTGCCGGAGTAGAGCCAGGTAAATGACGCAATAAAATTGATTGTCCAAACTAACTGGCCCGGGCAACAACCATGAAATATTGTGTTTCTGAGTATCTATATGATACAGCAAATCTCTTTTTTTGAAGGATGAAACCTATGAATAAGCCGCAAAATTTGAAGAGCATTGAGCTTAAGAATATTGGCCTTAAAACTACACTACCTCGATTGAAGATATTAAATTTATTTGAAAATAGCCAAATTCGTCATCTGTCAGCGGAAGATATTTACAAGGAGTTGCTTGCCGAAGGTGACGATATTGGCTTGGCAACCGTTTATCGCGTACTCACACAATTTGAACAAGCTGGATTGCTGGAGCGCCACCACTTTGAAAGCGGCAAAGCGGTATTTGAACTTGCCAGCGCTAATCATCATGATCATCTCGTCTGCCTGCAATGCGGTCGAGTGGAGGAATTCTTCGACGCTGAGATCGAAAGACGCCAAACCAAAATTGCGAAAGATCGAGGGTTCACTCTTCAGGAACATTCCTTATCCTTGTATGCTGATTGCACCAAAGTGAATTGTCCTCACCGAAAATAACCCGGGCTTATAAGCGGTTCTGCCATGAAAATTCTGCATGCGAGCCGTGAATCCCGCTCGGATTGCCGCTATGGAATGGGGCGTGCAAATATCATGCTGCTCGATGGTTTAAAACAGAATGGGATGCTGGTAGATTTCATTTGCAGCAGTGATCTGGAGCCGGATTCTATTCGGCGGGCTACAAACTGGACACGGAAGTTGGCAAAAATTTTCCCCAAAACATTTTTTTCAACTCTGCATCTGATGGTTACCGCCTGGGAAACCGGGCGGACAGCGGGTCGAAGCGCTATCGCGCAGGGCTATACTCATTTACATTGTCACGATGCGGTGGTTGCTGCCGGTGCCCGCGCAGAGCTACATGGGCACTCAATCGCCTGGGGGGTTAGTCAGCACGGATATAACTGTGTTTCACATGCCTTGCATCAGTATATCCATCCGTTACCACTCTGGTTTAGGTTTCTTTTGTGGCATTGGGAGCGGCGAGTGCTTTCCAGTGCAGACTGGATAATCTGCCCGACATCCAGTGGGCGGGCTAACCTCGCGTTGGAATTACAACTATCAATGGACGCCCGCTGGCATGCCATTCCACACCCTCTGCCGGCACTAAGTTTTCCCAAAAAAGATGATGCGCGCTACGCTTTGGGATGGGATAGTGGATTGCGATATATTCTGGCGGTTGGCCAATTAATTTCACTAAAGCGTTTTGAGCTTATCATCGATGCGATGGCTTATCTGCCAGATAATTGCCGTCTGGTAATCCTGGGTGATGGTGACAAAGATCCCTATCTGTTACGCGCGGAGAGCCTTGGTCTTGCCCCTCCTGTAATGACGTCTACAGATACGGTTGGCCTCTATCTGGCAGCAGCAGACATATTTGTCAGCGCATCGGCTACTGAATCATTCGGCATGGCGATTCTGGAAGCAATGATGGCTGGTTTGCCGGTCGTTTGTACAAAAGTAGGAGGTGTGGCTGATGTGGTGGGAGATGCTGCTGAACTGGTCAATCCAGACGGTAGCAATTTGGTCGCTCGGTTAAAATACCTGATCAAAAATCCTATGTATTGCACAGAATTAGCCTTAAAATCCAGCCATAGAGTCAGGCAATGGCCAGATCGTAAGTCGGTTGCCCGGCAATATCTGCAGGTTTATGAAAATTGCCAAAAAACTGTCTATCAGGCTTGACTCAACACTAAACCCAGAACCTTCTATGATTGAAATTTCATCATGATATCCTCCAAATCAAGAGTCGTTCAAATTCAAACAAGTCGACAGAATCGTCTTACGCCTGCGCAGAGAAAATTCAATGCATTGATTAAGAAAATCGATGCCCAAAAAAGATTGCTGACACAATGGCAGGAAATCATTCCCCTATATCAGCAGGCAGTTTCTGAAAAGCTGATACCGTTACGTGCCGCGTTCGCTGATAATCAGGCAGAAATGGTGGCTTTGCTGGATACACTGTTCTTGAGTCATAAATTTACCAAGCAGCAGCAATCCAAAATCGTGCATCTGATTACCGAGATATGTGGCGAATTGATGCGTCAGTATGGTCGTGACGATTTGAAAGCTCTATATGCTCGTTACAGCGGATCAAGCTATGATGATGTCATTCAGAGTGAGCGTGAAATGGCCAATGATTTTCTGAAATCAATGTTTGAGGAAGAATATGGCGTTGAGCTGGGTGATGAAGAATTTGATATTTCTGATCTGGAAGAGACCGCAAGGCGATTGCAGCAAAAAATGGAGGAACAGCGACCTGCTGATGCCCCCTCTTCCGAGCGCAAAAAAACCGGCAAACAACTGGCCAAGGAAGCCCGCGAGCGCGCAGAGGCGGCCAATGTAAGTAAATCGATTCAGGCGGTATATCGACAACTGGTTGCGGCACTTCATCCTGATCGCGAGTCAGACCCGGGTGAACGTGAGCGTAAAACCAATCTGATGAAGCAGATTACCGTGGCTTATGGAAAACGGGATCTGCTGCGATTGCTGGAATTACAACTGAATGTCGAGCAGATTGATCAGATGCAGATCAACAGTATCGCCGAAGATCGTCTGAAATACTACAATAAGATTCTACAGAACCAGTTGGAGGAGCTAGGAGAAGAAGTCATGTTGATGGAGATGAAGATGAAGGCAACGGCCGGATGTGAGCTGTATGAACATCTGTCACCACAAAAATTACTCATGCTTCTGAAGGAGGATGTCCATATTCTGGAAGATTCGATCAGCGGTATTCAGCGGGATCTGCAGTCGTTCAAGGATATAGGTTATTTTAAGTCATGGCTTAAGGGATACCGGATGCCATCGCATCATTGACTTGATCAATTTTATTGAGGACCGGGGCAAAAAATAGTTTTATTCGGCTTTGCATCGGTACAGCCTGATCCACGCCCTGGCCGCGAGTATTGTTACTTTTCTGACAGATTCCTGTTGATATCGAGTATGCGGTCGCATGCCTCGCGCACGGCGCCATGCCCGCCTGATCGTAGGCACACATGGTGAGCGTGACGCAAGACCTCCAAAACGGCGTCGGCTGGACATATTGCCAGCCCCACACGTTGCAGGCATCTCAGATCGCAGAGATCATCTCCAATATAAGCAATTTCGTGCAAAGCTACTCCCCAGGATGGGAGTTTCTGCTCGATCATAGCAAACTTGTCTTTCACACCCGGGTAATATTCGTCGATCTTCAGCTTTTTCATCCTCGCCGCCACAGCAGGGCTGTTCTCCGAGCTGAGCACACAGACCCGAATTCCGCTCTCACGTAGCAGTTGTAGACCATGGGCATCACGCGTATCGAATTTTTTGAGTGCTTCACCATCAGAGCCGTAGTACATGCCGCCATCGGTTAAAGTCCCATCCACGTCGAGTGCGAACAGCCTGATCCGTGTTGTCGGCATACGGTCGAATTTCTGCTGGCGCTGCAGTAGTAGCTGTTCCACGATTGCCAGGTCACTAATTTCATCGATTTCGAGAGCGGTCTCAGGCGACATTTCATGAATGCCAATGCGTCCACCGAGTCTGTTTCCCGTTTCCGCAAGCAATGTCTTCCGGGTAAAGTAGAAAGCCCCGTTTTCCATGAGCCAGCCTTCGAAATCCTGCCGTCTTGGGCGATTGGCAGGGTCATAGTTGATCGCAGCACCTGTTTTCGTCCAGAAAAAACGTTTCGAAGGGACAGCTGTCAGCAGAGAATCCAGATTATTCGCGAGAAATTTTTGTTTGGCTATACGAAAATTTTCTGCTCGAGTTAGTGGAGAGGTCGCCTGGATCAGGCATATCACGTCAAAGGCAATTTTTTGCTGAAATTCGAGCATGACGCTTTCCGTGCTTGCCATATCAGTACAGGTTTCCGCCGAACGCTCTAGTACCGAAACGCCTGTAGGGAATTGGATCAGTACGTTGCTGCGAATTCTGGGTGAATCGGTGGCAACATAGATTTCATCGAAACAGCATGAGGCAATTGCTTGTTCGAGACTCCAGGCAAACAATGGTCTACCGGCGATCAATCGAATATTTTTATCGGGAATGGATTTCGAATTGGCCCGCAAGGGCATGAAGGCAACCCAGCGCATCAGTTGAAGTGCACTCCTTTGAGACGTTTGAGCTTGCTGCGCTGAGGGGCCTCGATTTCCAGTATGGCTTGGCCCTTGTATGACAATGCACTGGCAACGGCGCGTACATTCCTGACCAGCTTGCGCAAACCATCCGGTTCTAGTGATGCGGCATGATCAGTGCCTCTCCAGGTGCGGTCGAGCGTGAAGTGCCGTTCTATCCAGGAAGCACCTAACGCAACTGCGGCTGCATCGACGGCAATACCGAGATGGTGACCCGAAAATCCGATTTCTTTGACGCGTTTGCCAAACCGGCCTTTCAGTATTTGTATCTCCCGCAGGCACACCTGATCGAACGGCACTGGGTAACCAGAGGTGCAGGCATACAGTACGACCCGATGTGCGGCATCATGTGCTTCCATCAGAGCGACGATGGTTTCCAGTTCTTCCGGCGTGGTCATGCCTGCAGAGATATGGATATCGCCCTGATAATGGTCGGCAAGAAATTCGAGCATCGGAAAATTCAGGTTGGATGCCGACGGAATCTTGATGAATTCGGGGTTGATTCCTGCAATTTCTTTGGCTGAAGTCATATCCCAAACCGAGGTTGAATAGCCGATACCGTTGGTTTCACATGTCTTTTTAAGCTTACGATGCTGCTCGACATCGAATTCGAGAAATTCACGATGCGCGCCATAAGTGTCGCCATAACTGTTTTGAGGGTTGGGGTGATGTGCGTTATATTCTTCGGGCGTGAGCAGCTCTTTGTTTGTCCGTTTCTGAAATTTAACATAATCACATTTAGCGAAATTTGCTGCGACCTTGATCATTTCAAAGGCAATTTCGATATCGCCCTTATGGTTACAACCGATTTCTGCAACGATTTTTGGTGGATTCATAAGTAAGTAAAAATAATTTATCGAAAATCCAGAGTGGCTGCTACGCAGTAATCCTGAATACATGCTTTGCATAAGGCGCTACTTTGATTGAACGGAAGCGGTTCAGTAATCCGCCAAAGCGCTCCACTCTGCATTCGATATCCGCCACCGAAATCGGGGGAAAACGGTGATCGTGGTAGGCGAGCCGATTGGGGCCGGGGCGACGCATGTAAAGTTGCGTCAAAGTCGCTTTCAGTTCAGCAAGCAGCCATCCCTGCAGATATGTGCCAAGCGGTCTTGCTGGCGGCTGTCTTTTACCGTATCCATTTTCCTTCAGGATACTGGTGATACGTTCACAGGCAAGTGGCCCATCACGTGCCGTCAGGTAGTAATCAATCAGCGTTTGGCGCTCTTCACTCTCTGCAGCCCCCAATGCACCTGACAGAATTTGAGATAGTGTGTCCGCCAGCTCCTGGAAATTGAAACATTGATGACTCAGGCGGGTAGGTAGTCCCTGAAAATCATAATCATAATATTCATTGAGTGTTGCCAGATATGAAATGGCTGGAACGCCAAGTACGTAGGCTTCCAATCCAGTTGTGCAGCCATTATGGACCATCACTTTTGTCGCCAGCAACCAAGGAATGACATTTCCTTCATTAGAAACAATTATTTGTGGGTATTCAGCTGCAATTGCATGATAAATCTGCTGGTTTTCACTTGGATGGGGGCGCACGATGATTTTTCTTTCCGGGAATGCACGGGCAAGTGCCGGGATGAGTTGCCGGAAATCTGCCAGAATGGCCTGTTTGTGCTCGTATAATCCTTCGGCAAATTCCCGACTCATGCCAAGCCCGGCCTGCCCCATGCGCGCTGGTCGCGAACGACTTCTCGGTATCAACAGACCGATACTGGGGATATAGGGATTGACGTCGCTGAAGTTGGTATTGACCAGGACGAAATCACCGAAACGATCACGCAGCCGTTCCACCTCGGCAGCGAAGTAGGGACGAATTTCCGGTCGCAACATGTCTCCACGGGGATTTCCCGTAATGTGGATAGGCAAATTATCGGGTAATGCCGGATACTGACGCATCAGATCGGCGTTTTCTTCTCCCCAGGAAAATATGTGTGAGACCTGCCTGACGGTTTTGGGAGATAACCGCAGCGAAAAATACGTATCAGCTGGCGGATGCACCAGTGCTTCTTCCTCCCACGCAACGATTTCATGCCCAAGCTGGCGGAGGATTGTGAACATCGAGCTGCTGATGCCGCGCATACTTTTGGCCAGATATACGCCACGCGGAATCGAAGCTATTTCAAAATGTGTGAATGCGCGTGAGCCGATGATGACTGGGAAACCCTGTTCGGCTGCTATACACGCCAGCAGAAGTTTGGCATCCAGTTCACGGACCTGGCTTTCAACTGGAATGATGAGCGTTGATATCATATGGAAGAATATGAAAAGTAATGATACTACTGCTGCTCCGATCTTGCTGCTTCCAGTAATTCCCATTGCTCGGAGAAAGCCTGGAAAATTTTTAGATCGGTCGAAATGGCAATGATTTCATGGTTCAGCCAGAAAGAAGGCTTAGTCCAGTTGAAACTGCCAAAAATTGACCAAAATCGGCCTTGATCCTCTACCAGCAAAAATTTGAGATGCATGGGCAAGTTATTGGCGGCTCCTATTCTGTCGATCTGAATTCCTGCAGCTGTCAAGCGCCGTTCTATGGCAGGAGGTACTCGGCGATGCGTGTGATTGGCAATGATTTCCACCTTTACCCCCCGTCTGGCAAGCTCAATCATGACATCAGCCGCTTGCTGCATACGGATATGGGAAGCGGCAACACGCACTCGGGCATTTTTTTCGACCAAACGTAAAAATCGTACAACCGGATGCGAACAGATACTGGGCAAAAAATGAATCGCGATGTCATTATCGCAAATTGCCCGATTTGCCCGGTCAGAAAAGCGGTACAACAGGCCTGGTGGTTGTTGCTGAAATTGCCGCACGTGCTGCATCAGTACCTCGACTATTTGCGGCGCCATTATACCAATCAGCACATTGTGGCCGCGGTCCTGATCCCCGATTTCCTGAAGTATTTCCGACTGCTCGGCTAACCGGTTGCCAGACGGATTGAATGAACCGATGAAAGCAACCGGTTCGGGATGTGAGAAGCAATACAGTTTTTCGTGTACTTGAGGTCTCCATGTCCGGTTATGAGGGGTGGAAATTCCCGGCAGAATAATTTTACGCAATCCATTGTCCAATCCCCGTTCACCGGACAACAGACTGATGACCTCGTCGTTAGCATCGGTAACGCGCGGTTTGCCAGTCAGGCAGATCGTCACATTTACCCCTCGTCGTTTCGCATGGATGAGTGCTTCGGCCAATTCGCAGTCCCGGAAATAATAGGTTACCCAGTCGATCGCGCCGCCTGCCGGAACGGCGGCAATACGGGCAGCCAGCATATCGCGCAGATATCCCGGCGACTGCTTGGGTCCGCCAAAATGAATTTCGTAGGACGACATTACCTTTTCTGTTTCGTCAGTTCTTCAAGTAGCTGCACATATCGCGCCAATACGTCGGTATCCGGGCCATCAATCATTTCCCGGAGAAACCGCCGCCGATGCGTTTCATTATAAAAATGGCCGCAACCATGCGTGAGAAAATGATCGATTTTCTGGTAGATATCGTCGCGGCACCATAATGCCGTCTCCGGCAGATAATCCGCGACAGCCGAGCGGCCTGCATGCAGATAATCGGCCGCGAGCACCGGTTTTCCGGCCTTGATTGCCTCAAATGCCACCGATGTGGCCAAATCGATGATGACATCTGCCCATGCAAGTAAATGCGCGGAGTGAACGTCGTCATCCGCGATGTGCACATTCGCCAGTTTCCGCAGCGCACTATTGCTGGTGAACGACTGTTTCCATCCACCGCGGGTATGCGGTTTGATCATCAAGGTGACACCCGGAAAGGCTGAGATCATGTGCACGACTTCACCGACTTCTTCCCAGAAGATTGTGAATTCGTTTTTGCGCAAAAAAAGCACGATTTTGAGATGGATTGCATCATGCCCGAGGGGTGAAGGAGGCAGTAGCGTTTTCAGTTTTGCAAGCCATTCATCGCAGTAACGTGGTGAACCGAGCACCGCAAGCGCCCGTTCATTCATGAACGGGCGAAAGCGCTGGGCACAAAGTTCATTCGGCACCACCAGCCGATCGAATATCCGGCCAGCAGCATAGAGATCATTTGGCTGAAGGCGCCATTCGCCGTGCCGGATCAGCTGGCTGGAATGGGGACTGTCACCGTGCGGCAGTGATACGGCTCCAAACCCCATGGAATGTGCCATAGCTACGACGGTTTCGACCCATTCGAGCGCGACCGGCGAGTCCTTCGTGATCCAGTCGAATACTACGACACCTGCTTCCTCATTGGCAAAGCTGAATGTCAGCAATTTCCAAGTCACTGCTTGCCAGATTTGCTGTCGTCGGTCGATACTCAGCACCGAGATCAACAGATCGGCAATTGGTCGCAAAATTGTACGACGTAAACCGCGACCTAATATCAATGTCTGTGCGCGCCATTTGATAAACAAGAGTGCTGGTAGCTGCTTGCGAATAAGCGTCACTACTACGCCATTGAGTTTACTCAAAAATTGAATGCGGTAGTCTTGCAGAAACTGCGGATTGCCGATCAGAACAACATCACAGCTGTGATTAGATTCGACCCACCTGACGATAACAGGGGTGATGTGGTCGATATCATTGTAATGACGCAACAAGAAAAGCGCTTTCATTGGATAAGTCTTAAATCCCAGGCTTTTGTATTCCTGTTTATATCAGGTATGCCAAGTGATGTACAGAGTATTTTACAGATGTAAATTGCCGGCGAGTGACGGCAATCAACTCTCTTGCTATGTCTATGTTATTGGTATTTTTCTGGTGCGGGTGATGCTGCACTATTCCTGAGATTGACTATTGTCAGCATATTGGGAGAGCTTCTGGAAAACCTCGGATTTCTCGCGTATAATTGTGTCAAGCGGCACGAAATTAATTTTTGTATATTTCAACCCGCATTTTTTATGTCCGCGTAATAGCATCTTGTAAATACTGGAGAGCGCCGTGTCCGACCATCCGCATGCTGTACTTGTTCTGGCTGATGGTGCCGTTTTTCACGGATACGCTATTGGCGCGACGGGCATTACCACGGGTGAAGTGGCTTTCAATACTGCCATGACCGGTTATCAGGAAATACTGACTGATCCATCATATTGTCGTCAGATCATCACGCTGACCTATCCTCATATTGGCAACACAGGTACCAATAGCGAAGATAACGAATCTATTTCTGCCTGTGCGGTGCATGCCGCAGGGCTGGTAATTCGTGATTTGCCGCTTATGCATAGCAACTGGCGCAGCAAGCAGTCTCTGCCAGATTTTTTGAAGCGGCATCACGTTGTCGCCATTGCAGGCATTGATACTCGCAAGCTCACCCGAATTCTTAGAGAAAAAGGTGCGCTGGCTGGGTGCATCATGGCCGGGCAGGTCGATGTCGATGATGCCTTGTGTCAGGCACGCGCCTTTCCTGGGCTGGAAGGGCTGGATCTGGCTCGTGTCGTTAGTTGCGACGATGTTCGCGAATTTGATGAGGGCGAATGGACGGTTGAAGAAGGTTATCGCGCATCGAATAATGGTCGGTGGCGGGTGGCAGTGTTGGATTTTGGGGTCAAACGGGCGATTTTGCGTAAACTGGTGGAACGGGGATGTCGGGTCAAGGTTTATCCGGCACAAACAGACATTCATGAAATTCTGGCAGACCAACCCGATGGCGTTCTGTTGTCCAACGGCCCTGGAGACCCTGGGGCGTGTGATTACGCAATTGCGGCAACCCGCATATTGTTGGCAAAAAAAATTCCACTGTTCGGCATCTGTCTCGGGCACCAGCTTGTAGCGCTTGCCATTGGTGCGCAAACGGTCAAGATGAAATTCGGACATAATGGTGCGAACCATCCGGTGCAGGACATCGATAACGGTCGTGTCATGATTACCAGTCAGAATCATGGGTTTGCAGTTGCCGCCGAAACTCTGCCCGATAATGCGCGTATTACTCATAAATCCCTGTTTGATGGCACCTTGCAGGGTTTTGAGTTATCTGATCATCCTGTTTTCTGCTTTCAAGGGCACCCCGAAGCGAGCCCCGGCCCGCATGATGCGGACTATTTGTTCGATCGTTTTATTAACAACATCACCCAGCATGCACAAAAAGATTCATTTGCCTGAATATCGCTAACTACTCGACACGAAATGCCCAAACGAACCGATCTGCATTCCATACTTATTATAGGCGCTGGACCCATTGTTATCGGGCAAGCTTGTGAGTTTGATTATTCAGGTGTGCAGGCCTGCCGTGCGCTGCGCGAGGAAGGCTACCGGGTTATTCTGATTAACTCCAATCCAGCCACCATCATGACCGATCCGGAAATGGCCGATGCCACCTACATCGAGCCAATTATTTGGCAAGCGGTCGAGAAGGTCATCGAAATCGAGCGCCCGGATGCGTTGCTTCCAACTATGGGCGGACAAACCGCACTCAACTGCGCCTTAGACCTGGTGAAAAATGGTGTGCTGCAACGTTATGGTGTCGAACTGATTGGCGCATCCCGCCAGGCAATCGATATGGCGGAAGACCGGGACAAGTTCAAGCAGGCCATGACCCGTATCGGTCTCAAATCTGCGCGCTCTGCGATGGCACACAGTATGGAGGAAGCCCTGCAGGTACAGGCAGCGATTGGTTACCCTGCTATCATCCGACCGTCTTTCACATTGGGCGGCAGCGGCGGTGGCATTGCTTACAACTGTGAGGAATTTGTCCAGATATGCGAAGGCGGTCTGGAAGCTTCTCCTACCCGTGAGTTGCTGATCGAAGAGTCCGTCATTGGCTGGAAAGAGTTTGAAATGGAGGTTATTCGTGACAGGCAGGATAATTGCATCATTGTCTGCTCAATCGAGAACCTTGATCCAATGGGTGTACATACAGGGGATTCTATTACGGTTGCGCCTGTGCAAACACTGACGGACAAGGAATATCAGTGTATGAGGGATGCATCCATTGCCGTACTCCGGGAAATCGGAGTGGAAACGGGCGGTGCTAATGTACAGTTTGCACTCAATCCGGAAAATGGCGAAATGCTGGTTATCGAAATGAATCCCCGCGTTTCACGTTCTTCCGCGCTTGCTTCCAAGGCTACTGGTTTCCCGATTGCTAAAATTGCCGCCAAGCTCGCGGTAGGTTACACACTCAACGAACTTGGTAACGATATCACTGGCGGGGTAACGCCCGCCTCATTTGAACCGGCAATCGATTATGTGGTAACCAAAATTCCACGTTTTGCTTTCGAAAAATTTCCGCAAGCTAATGACCGCTTGACGACGCAGATGAAATCGGTTGGCGAAGTGATGGCAATTGGCCGCACGTTTCAGGAGTCGTTACAAAAAGCGTTGCGTGGGCTGGAGACTGGCGTAGATGGACTCGATGAAAAAACGACCGATCTGGAAGCTATCAAAGTCGAGCTGAGTTATCCTGGTCCGGATCGCCTGTGGTATGTCGCCGATGCTTTTCGCTGTGGTCTGACGTTTGCTGAAATTCAGGAATTTACCAGAATCGATCCCTGGTTTCTGGCGCAAATCGAGGATCTGGTCAGACAGGAACAGCTCCTTTCCGGAAAGAAGCTGGATTCGCTCGATTATGCAGCATTTCGCCGATTGAAACGCAACGGCTTTTCTGACCGTCGCCTGGCGATCTTGCTTGGCTGCGGCCAAGATGCGGTCAGGGCCAGACGGCACTTGCTCAATCTCCGTCCGGTTTATAAACGGGTGGATACCTGTGCCGCAGAATTTGCTACCCAGACCGCCTATATGTATTCAACCTATGAAGAGGAATGTGAGTCCAGGCCAAGTGATCATAAAAAAATCATGGTGTTGGGCGGTGGCCCGAACCGTATCGGGCAAGGAATAGAATTCGACTATTGTTGCGTTCATGCGGCGCTTGCAATGCGCGAAGACCAGTATGAAACAATTATGGTTAATTGCAATCCAGAGACGGTTTCGACTGACTACGACATTTCAGATCGCCTCTATTTCGAACCGTTGACACTGGAAGATGTGCTGGAAATAGTCGCGCTGGAAAAACCGGTGGGAGTGATCGTGCAATATGGGGGGCAGACGCCGTTGAAACTGGCACGTGAACTGGCTGTTAATGGCGTACCCATAATCGGTACCAGTCCGGATATGATCGATTGCGCCGAGGATCGCGAGCGTTTTCAGATCATGCTGCAGCGCTTGGGACTCAGGCAACCACCTAATCTGACGGCACGCAGCCCGGAAGAAGCGCTGGCCGCAGCAGATAAAATTGGTTATCCGCTGGTGGTCAGACCCAGTTACGTGCTGGGCGGCCGCGCCATGGAAATTGTGCATGAGGCCCGCGACTTGCAACGCTATATGACGGAGGCGGTAAAGGTTTCCAATGATTCTCCGGTATTGCTCGATCATTTTCTCAATAATGCTGTCGAGGTTGATGTCGATGCAATTTGTGATGGTGAAACGGTACTGATCGGCGGCATCATGGAACATATCGAGGAGGCGGGCGTTCATTCGGGAGATTCGGCGTGTTCGTTACCGCCGTTCAGCCTCTCTGCAGAAATGCAGGACGAGTTACGCCGGCAGACAGCCGCCATGGCCCATGAACTCGGTGTCAAGGGATTGATGAATGTTCAATTTGCCATCCAGGACGATCTGGTTTATGTGCTGGAGGTCAATCCGCGGGCATCACGAACAGTTCCTTTTGTGTCTAAGGCAACCGGTCTGCAATTGGCTAAGATCGCTGCACGCTGCATGACTGGCAAAAAACTGATTGATCAGGGATTTGCCAAAGAAATCATTCCCGCACATTTCTCGGTTAAAGAAGCGGTATTTCCATTTGTTAAGTTTTCCGGGGTGGACACTATTCTGGGACCAGAGATGAAATCAACCGGTGAAGTTATGGGAATAGGTAAAACCTTTGCGGAAGCCTTTGTTAAATCTCAGCTGGCAGCAGGCATACAGTTGCCTGTTTCTGGTAAGGTGCTGTTAAGCGTGCGTGACAACGACAAGGCTGAAGCAGTTCTTCTTGCCAGGCAGTTTCATACCTTGAATCTTTCACTGTTCGCCACACGTGGCACGGCGCAGGCCATCATGGAAGCTGGCCTGCCTGTAACCATCGTCAACAAGGTGACGGAAAGTAGACCGCATATCGTGGATAGAATTAAGAATGGGGAATTCAGTCTGGTCGTCAACACCGTGATGAACAAACGTAGCGCAATACGGGACTCCTATTCGATCCGGCGGGCAGCATTACAAGCTAAAACCACCTACTATACGACACTTGCTGGTGCGCGCGCCGCCTGCATGGGTATGGTCGGCCGTCAGGAATTACAGGTTTATTGTTTGCAAAAACTTCTATTCTAGGCAAGAATAGAAGTTGTCAAATTCTGGCTGGTTTCTGTTGGTTTGTTTATTGCTTTACTAAACTTCCGGTTTAATAAAAAACAAAGCTCTCTATTGCCATTTGCAGTTATACAGCTATGTGGTGACCACATACAAACAATGACTATGGTTGTAGATTGCCCCCGGCAACTTGTGGATAGCCATATCAGCAGGTTTTGTTAAACATTTGCTATAAAAAAGAGTATCTAAAAGATGAATGCCATACCAATTACCTACACTGGTGCCGAGAAGCTGCGCGAAGAATTGCATGAACTGAAAACAGTTCAGCGCCCGGCTGTTATTGCCGCCATAGCGGAAGCACGAGCTCAGGGAGACCTTTCCGAAAATGCTGAATATGATGCCGCCAAGGAAAAACAGAGTTTTGTCGAAGGACGAATCGTCGAACTGGAAAGCAAGCTTTCCAACGCTCAGATTATCGATCCGGCGACGCTGAATGCTGATGGGGCATGTGTCTTCGGTGCCACGATTGATCTTGATGACCTGGAAAATAATACCAAGGTAACTTACCAAATCGTCGGTGATGACGAGGCGGATATCAAAGCAGGAAAAATTTCAATCAGTTCACCGCTTGCGCGTGCCCTGATCGGGAAATATCCGGGCGATATTGCTGAAGTCAACGCGCCCGGCGGTGTGCATGAATATGAAATTATCGATGTCAGATATGTGTAAAATAACAATCGGTTTATTTGTTTTTTCGTTTGCTAGCTGAGGTGAGAGGTGATTGCCTTAGAGAAATTCGTTTCTTGCGGTTAACGGATTTACGTTTGACAGCAACAAGTGGATTGTCACTCTGGACTTCAGGTTTGCGACGGTAGACCACCAGAATTTTACCAATGCTGGTGATTGATGTGCAGCTCAGCGATTGGCATATCTGTTCCAATAATATCAATCTTTTTGCACGATCGTCTCCGGCCGCTTTGATTTTGATGAGTTCGTGCTTGGTGAGAGCATGGTTGATCTCGCTCATAACCGCTTCCGTCAGACCTCCTTTACCAATTATCACAACCGGATTAAGGTGATGTGCACTGGCAGCAAGCAGCCGGCGTTGCGCAGTATCCAATTCTTCAAGCATAAGGCCGTTTCCTGATAAATAGTGAATTTTACCTGATGAAACCGGCTAAAACCAGCAAGACATGGATGGCTGCGCATGTGAATGACAGCTTTGTCCAACAGGCGCGTCAGGCAGGTTATCGTTCGCGTGCAGCCTATAAGTTACTGGAAATAGACGCACGAGACAGGTTGTTCGTACCCGGTATGACCGTCGTTGATTTGGGGTCAACTCCTGGCAGTTGGTCACAGGTGGCATTAAGCGCAGTTGGACAGAAAGGACGCGTGATTGCACTCGATATCTTGCCAATGCAGCCAATCCCTGGGGTCGTTTTTATTCAAGGGGATTTTCGAGAGAATAAAGTACTCACTGAGCTTGAGCAAACATTGGCGGAGAAGAAAGTGGATCTGGTCATCTCGGATATGTCACCGAACCTTACTGGTATCCATGTCAGCGACCAGGCGCGCAGCGCCTATTTGGCAGAACTGGCATTAGAGTTTTGTGATGCACATTTGAACCCTGGCAAAAGCTTTCTTGTCAAAGTTTTTCAAGGGAGCGGCTTTGAATCGTTTCGTCAATTGATGCAAGCCAGTTTTGATAAGGTTGTTACTGTAAAACCAAAGGCTTCACGGGATCGCAGTAAGGAGGTTTATTTGCTGGGACGAGGAAAAGTAATCTGTTAGACTGCAAAAAGTGCGGCAAATGGTTATAGTTGTCAACTTGACTTGGCTGCTTTTGCATATTTGAAAGTAGCAAGCTGTATAAATGTAAAGGTAGAAAACAGTATCGCTTTGTTTGTTTAAATTTGAGACAGCAATGTTTACGAATAAATTACAAGTACTTCTGATACAACCGGAACTGGTTTTGTCGGGGAATACATTGAGGAGCTAATATGAATAACTTAATTAAAAATATGGCCATCTGGCTGGTAATTGCGCTGGTGTTGATGACGGTATTCAACCAGTTCACTACGCGTCAGCCATCGCAAGCCCCCTTGGAATATTCACAATTTATAAATGAAATGAAACAGGGAAGGATTGCCAAAGTCGTTATTGATGGTCGTACACTCAAGGGGGCTAAAACTGATGGACGTCAGTTCATCACATTTTCTCCATCGGATCCATGGTTGGTAAGTGATCTTCTACAAGCGGGTGTAATCGTGGAAGCCAAGCCAGAAGAAGAAACTTCCATGCTTATGAGTGTGCTGGTTTCATGGTTTCCAATGTTATTGTTGATTGCCGTATGGATTTTTTTCATGCGGCAAATGCAAGGCGGTGGCAAAGGCGGTGGGGCATTCTCATTTGGTAAAAGTAAGGCCAGGATGCTTGATCATAAAAGCAATAATACTACTTTTGCTGACGTCGCCGGTTGTGAAGAGGCAAAGGAGGAAGTTGCCGAACTGGTTGACTTTCTTCGCGACCCTACGAGATTTCAGAAACTTGGGGGGCATATCCCTCGCGGTGTTCTGATGTGCGGGAATCCCGGGACCGGTAAAACCTTGCTTGCTCGTGCAATTGCGGGGGAAGCCAAAGTACCGTTCTTCAGCATATCTGGTTCTGATTTTGTGGAAATGTTTGTAGGTGTTGGTGCATCAAGGGTACGTGACATGTTCGAGCAGGCCAAGAAACATGCACCCTGCATCATTTTTATTGACGAGATTGATGCTGTTGGTCGTCAGCGCGGCGCTGGACTCGGTGGTGGCAATGACGAGCGTGAGCAAACCCTGAATCAGTTGCTGGTTGAAATGGATGGCTTCGAAGGTGCAATGGGAGTTATTGTCATTGCTGCGACCAACCGCCCTGACGTGCTTGATCCGGCGTTACTCCGTCCAGGCCGATTTGACCGGCAAGTTACGGTTCCTTTGCCAGATATTCGTGGGCGTGAGCAAATTCTGCTGGTTCACATGCGCAAGGTACCCATCTCGCCGGATGTCAAAGCAAATATCCTGGCTAGAGGAACACCTGGCATGTCTGGCGCGGATCTCGCAAACTTGGTTAATGAAGCTGCTTTGTTTGCAGCCCGCTCTAATAAACGCCTGGTAGACATGGAAGATTTTGAGCGCGCTAAAGATAAAATTTTCATGGGTGCCGAGCGTCGTTCAATGGTTATGCCGGAAAGTGAACGCCGTAACACTGCTTATCATGAATCTGGCCATGCAGTAGTCGCTTACCTGTTACCCAAAACTGATCCGGTACACAAGGTTTCCATCATTCCGCGCGGTCGTGCATTGGGTGTCACTATGCAATTACCCACTGAGGATCGTTTCAGTATGGATCGTGAGCAGTTGTTACAAACCCTGGCAGTGATGTTTGGAGGCAGAATCGCAGAAGAAGTATTCATGAACCAGATGACTACGGGTGCTTCCAACGATTTTGAGCGCGCAACCGATACCGCCCGAAAAATGGTAACCCAGTGGGGGATGTCTGACAATATGGGACCAATGGTTTACGGAGAAAACGAAGGCGAGGTATTCCTGGGGCGTTCGGTTACATCACACAAAAATGTCAGTGAGGCAACCATGCAGAAGGTTGATGCCGAGATTCGCCGAATTATCGATGAACAATATGCGCTCGCGCGTAAATTGATTGAGGATAATAAGGATAAAATCGAAGCGATGACGCAGGCACTGCTTGAATGGGAGACTATTAACAGCGACCAGATCAAGGATATCATGGAAGGTCGCACGCCTCGTCCGCCACAAGCGCCACAACCTCCGACGGAGGATAAAAGTAAATCTGCCAAGACGGAAGAAGAGAAACAGCCTGATGCTGAACCCGCTGTTGCTGAAAAATCCTCCCAAGAAGCAGAAGCTTAATTTATAGTCACTAAACTTGAACGGCCTGAGCGTAATTGTTACGCTCAGGCCGTTCAAGTTTGTTCTAATGAATAATCAACTACAAACGCTTCTTGCCAAGAAATGCCATCTGATAATGGGTGTTGTCAATGTCACGCCAGATTCTTTTTCTGATGGTGGACGCTATGCCACGGTCTCGCAAGCAAAAGAGCATATCAATCAGCTGATAGTAGAAGGTGCCGACATACTGGATATAGGTGGAGAATCCACTCGCCCTGGAAGCAGACCAGTTGATGCGCATGAAGAGTTGCATCGTGTCATGCCAGTTATAGAATATGCGGTCAAACAGAATATTCCTGTTTCGATTGACACCACAAAGCCGGAAATCATGCAGGTGGCCATTCAGGTTGGAATTAGCCTGATTAATGATGTCAACGCCTTGCAAACACCGAAGACACTGGAAACCGTTGCTGCCAGCCAAGCCATGGTGTGTTTGATGCACAAGCAGGGGCAACCGGATACCATGCAAGTTGCCCCCGAGTACAACGATGTCATAAGCGATGTCAGGGCATTTCTCAAGCAACGTGCGGCTGCTGTGGTTTTAGCTGGAATTGCTGCAACACGAATCATAATTGATCCCGGATTTGGTTTTGGCAAGACACTGAAACATAACTTGATGCTATTGCATCAACTTGATCAGTTTTTGCCAATGGGTTTTCCGGTTTTAGTCGGTATTTCAAGAAAATCGATGCTGGGTGCAATCACGGGGAATGATGTCGATGATCGAAAATATGCCAGTATTGCAGCAGCTTTGATTGCGGCAGACAAAGGCGCTAGAATATTACGCGTGCATGATGTCAAAGCAACGCGGGATGCGGTTGCTGTACTGGAAGCGGTAAAATCAGCAAATACAATGTGAAGACCAATATCGGTAGCCTTTTAAGCAAATGACATTCAGCCAGCCATTCTTTGGTTTCTAGATTTTTACATAAAATGAAAAAAAAATATTTTGGTACGGATGGTATACGCGGAAAGGTTGGCATATCGCCGATAACACCAGAGTTTATACTTCATCTGGGATATGCTGCTGGCAAAATCCTGCGTGAAACTGACTGGCAGCCGCCCGTAAATGAGCGACCGACGATATTGATCGGTAAAGACACGCGAATATCTGGCTACATGCTGGAATCTGCCCTCCAGGCGGGTTTTTCTGCTGCAGGTGTAGACGTCTTGTTGTCCGGCCCGATGCCAACTTCCGCCGTTGCCTATCTTGTGCGTGCGCTGCGTATTCAGGCGGGCGTGGTTATTTCTGCTTCACATAATCCCTTCGACGATAACGGTATCAAGTTTTTTTCGGCAACAGGCTCCAAGCTACCGGATGAAATGGAATTAAAGATCGAAGCCGCCCTCGATATCCCGATTGAAACCATGCTATCGGCAAAACTGGGTAAAGTGCAGCGTCTCAAGGATGCATCTGGCAGATATATAGAATTTTGCAAGGGTACTTTTCCTTATCAGCTCAACTTGCGTGGATTGAAAGTTGTGGTGGACTGTGCTCATGGTGCGACGTATCACATCGCCGGTTCGGTATTCCATGAGTTGGGCGCCGATGTGGTAACTGTTTTTGCTTCGCCGAATGGCCTCAATATCAATCTTGACTGCGGTGCCACCCATATTGCTGCATTGCAGGATGCAGTTGCTCAACATCAGGCCGACTTGGGTATTGCGCTCGATGGTGATGGTGACCGGGTCATGATGGTGGATCATACCGGGCGAATATTTGATGGCGATAGCTTGCTCTACATTATTGCAAAGCACCGACAACAGTTAGGTACACTGCAGGGTGGGGTTGTCGGTACGCTCATGACCAATCTTGCCATTGAGCAAAAATTTGCAGAGCTCAGTATTCCATTTGCCAGAGCCAATGTAGGCGATCGCTATGTGTCGGCGTTATTGGAACAAAACAATTGGTATCTGGGTGGTGAAAATTCAGGGCATATCATATGCCATGATAAGCATTCAACTGGAGATGGCATCATTTCGGCTCTGCAAGTCCTCTATGCCTTGCGGGATACCGGATTGACACTTGCTGAATTCATGCAGAATATCCATTTCTTTCCACAACGGCTATTGAACGTGCCGATTCAGAGGAAATTTGATTTTAACCGCAATGAGGCTGTACTTAAGATAAAGTGTCAAGCTGAGCAAGCTTTAGGCAATGATGGTCGCATTCTGCTACGTGCATCGGGAACCGAACCTCTAATCAGAGTCATGGTTGAAGGCAAGATTCAAGAGCAGATCGAGCACTGGTCAAACAGGCTTGCTGAAATCATTCGGGATCAGGCAGAAATTAGTCACTAAAGAGCATTTCTAAAGTAATAACCGTTGTTAGTCATATAACTGTAACTAAAAGTGTTTACCTTGGCGGTGTTTAGCCTTGCAGGCTAAACAAAGTTCGATTTTAATTTTTAAAAAACAAGGGTAATTAACATGCAAAAATTTTTACTGGTATCGAGAAAAAATAATGGACGTATTTTTGCATTTTTAGTCAGCTTTCTAGCGATCAGCTTTGCCAGTCATTGTAGTTACGCAAAACCTATTATTAAAATAGATGGGTCAAGCACGGTATTTCCAATTACGGAAGCAGTTGCCGAGGATTTTCAGATTGATAAAAAAGGGGCGGTACGGGTTACCGTTGGAATTTCCGGTACAGGCGGGGGGTTCAAGAAATTTTGTCGAGGTGAAACTGATATATCGAATGCTTCTCGACCCATTCTGCATTCAGAAATCAAAGAGTGCAAAAGTAACGGGATTGATTTTATAGAAATGCCCATTGCGTTTGATGCATTAACCGTGGTGGTCAATCCCAAAAATAACTGGATCCAGTCATTAACGGTCGCAGAACTTAAAAAAATGTGGGAGCCATCGGCACAACGAACTATCACCCGCTGGAAACAGATCAATCCCGCCTGGCCTGATGCAGAAATGAATTTGTATGGTGCGGGTGCAGATTCTGGAACCTTTGATTATTTTACTGAAGCTGTTGTTGGGAAAGCTAAATCCAGTCGAGGTGATTTTACTGCTTCCGAAGATGACAACGTGCTTGTGCAGGGTGTTGCCAGTGATATTTATGCCCTTGGATTTTTTGGCTTTGCTTACTACATTGAAAATCAAAAAAAAGTAAAGGCGGTTGCGATTAATAATGGAGAAGACAGTGTTATTCCCTCCATGCAGACTGTGCAGAATGGAAGTTATGTTCCTTTGTCACGGCCAATTTTCATTTATGTCAGCGCCAAATCTACCCGGAAGCCAGAAGTTCGGGAATTTGTAAACTTTTATATGAAAAATGCGCCTGAACTAGTCACGGAAGTAAAATATTTTCCACTGGATAATAAGTTCTACGAACTCAACCTGAAACATATGCAGGATAACGTACTGGGAACAGTATTTGGTGGTGAGGCCAGTATTAGTCTGACTATCGAGGAACTATTTACCAAATCCAGGACACACTAAAAATCGTTATTTTTTATCCCGAGGCCGCAGGTACTGCTGGTCGTTTTGGTGGGCGTCGTATCTTCAAAAGGCATGCTGCTGCCGCATTCAGGAGCGCGGAGGGTATGAATCTTCGTAACCGGCTAGTTTTTGCCTAACAGGTGAACTGTTTTTACCTGGTCGGCCAAGCAGTAGCATGAAGAGATATGGCCATTCTATTAATAACCTTAACACATTAATTTAAAACAAATTTTTTTTCATAAGAGGTATACATTGATTGGCTTAACAAAGAAATTGCATTTCTCATCAAGCATTGTACGGTAATATCTCTTTTTGAATCGGGATGGGGTAACTCGTTCTTCTATATATGACGTTAACCATTCGCTCTCCGGAATTAAGACAACTGTACCAGCATCGCTGGGCTCCCAATCTGAAAATTCCTTTTTTCTACGGTATCTGGGGCGCGCTGGGTGTAATTGCCTGGCATACAGACTACTGGGTGCTAACCTGGCTGTGTTATTTGGCAATGGGCTACATGCAGATGGGTATTGTTACTTTCATGCATGATTGTACGCACAACACCTTATTTAAAGTTCGCTGGAAAAACTGGATATTTGGTGTTTTTGCGATGATTCCGCTCATCATCTCATTTACCGCTTTCAAGGAAGATCATCTTCAGCATCACCGATACAACCGTACTCCAAAGGATCCGGATGCATTTACAATGGGAAAGCGCGGGATAGGAGATTTTATTCTCTTTTATGCTTACGCATTGGTCGGCGTGTTTTTAACTGCGATTCAGTTTACTTTGATTTTTCCGTTGCAAGCCCTGCGTGGTAGAAAAGCGTTGTTCCATTGGCTCGAAATAGCGCTGCACATCTCGGTGATGTGGGGTTTGTTTCATTGGGCAGCCTCGCATGGAATGGCAGATCAGGTGTTTGCCCTATGGTTCTGGCCACTCATTTTTTTCGGTTTTTTTAACAGTATTCGTTTTATTGCGGAACATTATGGCTGTCCATGGGATGCCGGACCGCTGATTGGAACCCGAACAATCATCAGCAACCAGGCAAATGCATTTTTCTGGAATAACATCAATTATCATATTGGCCACCATGCCTACCCAGGCGTGCCATGGTACAACCTCAAAAAACTTCACATATTGATGCTGCCGGAAATCGAGCTCAGTGGTGCACTGATTGCTCATAGCTATTTTTCGATTTTCTTTGATGCACTTAAGCGTGGACCCGAAATCCAAAAAATGAGGCAGAATCGCTTTGACAAGGAGTAAATGTTTTCGCGACTTGCCTCTTGGTGAACTCTACGATATTCGGTTTACATCAGTACTTAAAATGAAGACCGACCTCGTCAATCTGAGCCTGGCCGACTAACTAGTCAAAATATTACCTGAAAATCAGCAGACAACCGTATTCGCGCCGGGTAACTGTCATGTCATAAAAACCAGAGCGGGTGTGGCCAGCCCGCGATGAACAGGCAGTTTTCCCGGAATAAAGATTACTCAAAAAGATTCAGCACGCCGTCCAGTCCGACATGATTGAGGCAATAAGTAGCGCGTGCCTGCAATACCGGCTTGGCATGAAAAGCAATGCCTACACCTGCCGCACCCAGCATTTTGAGGTCGTTCGCACCATCACCGATAGCAATTACCTGTTCTTTGGACAGCCCTAGTTCATTCCGTACCTGCTCAAGAATCTCGCCCTTGCCGGTTGCGCCGATTATATTGCCCAGCACATGCCCGGTCAGCCTGCCATTCTGAATATCGAGCGTATTGGCGAAAGCATAGTCCAGTCCCAGGCGCTTTTTGATCCGTTCGGTGAAAAAAGTAAAACCACCAGAAAGCACCATCGTCTTTATCCCTACTGATTGCATACGTTGCAGCATTTTTTCCGCTCCAGCACTTAACCGGAGGCGTTCATCATAAACACTTTGCAGTGCGTTCTCTGGCAGGTCCTTAAGCAAGGCAGCGCGACGGGTGAGACTTTCCGCAAAATTGATCTCACCACGCATGGTGCTTTGCGTGATTGCGGCAACTTCGGCCTTGACTCCATGAAGATCGGCAATTTCATCGATGGACTCGATCGCCAGTAGCGTTGAGTCCATATCCATCGCTACCAGACCGAAATCAGTCAGTTTTTTCCCCGGCACCACGAATGCAAAGTCGAGCGCTGTTTCTTCGCAAAAGGACTCAATTTCTGGATGCGGCTCAGCATCGAGCATCCGGAATGCTTCGCCTGTAATGCGCTCGATCTGACTCGCCCCAGCAAGTTTCGCCACCGCCCGCAAATCGCTATTTTCTATTTCAGTTCCTTGAATAATCAGATTCATATCATTTAGTTAAAGGTAATAAATCAATTAACATCCGCAACCGTCAATGCGGTCACGGCCTGAATTTGTATAAATCAGTATATTGTACCCGTCCGACATTACGCGGGGAGAGCTAATAGCGTTTGCCAATTAATCAATTAATATAATTTAGCGATCTTCATCTACGCTCCTTGTAACTATCCTCGGCAATTGAGGCTTCCCTGGCAGCGAATGCTATAATCGCGGGAATCAACTTTCTATTACTCCGATATGCCGGTACCTCATCTGACCGCTGATTTAAGCGGTCCCATCTTTGATCTGGAAAAACGTATTCTCGATGCCATGCCGACAATTGAGCATTGGTTGCGCAAGCAGTGGGTTGAACATGCTGTTCCTTTTTATTGCTCAGTTGATCTGCGTAATAGTGGCTTCAAGCTTGCTCCGGTGGACACCAATCTTTTTCCAGGTGGATTCAATAATCTGAATCAGGCATTTATCCCGTTGTGCGTGCAGGCGATGATGGCCGCGGTCGAAAAAATTTGTCCGGATGCGAGCAATATTCTGCTGATCCCTGAAAATCATACCCGTAATACCTTTTATCTGCAGAATGTTGTCACGCTGCAGGCGATCATGCAGCAGGCGGGGCTCAATGTCCGCATTGGCTCGCTGTTGCCGGAAATTACTCAACCTACTCCGATCACCTTGCCCAATGGCGATATGCTGTTGCTGGAGCCGATAAAACGCAGTGGCAACCGACTGTGTACTGGAAATTTCGATCCCTGCGCCATTTTGCTCAACAATGATCTGTCGGGTGGAGTGCCCGATATTCTGCAGAATCTGCAACAGATTATTCTGCCACCGCTGCATGCGGGCTGGGCAACGCGTCGAAAATCTTTACACTTTAGTGCTTTCGATGCGGTGGCACAGGATTTTGCCGAATTGATCGGCATTGACCCATGGCTGATCAATCCTTATTTTACCTCTTGCGGTAAGGTCAATTTTCACGAGAAAAAAGGAGAAGATTGCGTAGCTGTGGCAGTTGGCGAAATTCTGCGTGAGATTCAGGAAAAATATACACAGTACGGTGTCAAGGAAAAACCGTTTGTTATTGTCAAGGCGGACTCCGGGACTTACGGCATGGGAATCATGAGTGTCAAGGACAGCAGTGAGGTTTATCAGCTCAACCGCAAGCAGCGTAACAAGATGGCCACGGTCAAAGAAGGTCTGCAGGTCAGTAATGTGCTGGTACAGGAAGGCGTATATACTTTCGAGAGCATCAACCAGGCTGTAGCTGAACCAGTCATCTATATGATCGACCGCTATGTAGTCGGTGGGTTTTACCGGGTCCACACTGGTCGTGGCATCGACGAAAACCTTAATGCACCGGGCATGCATTTTGAACCACTGGCATTTGATACTACCTGCGTTCAGCCAGATCGCACTGCCGATCCGGATGCAATCCCCAATCGATTTTATGCCTACGGGGTTATTGCCAGATTGGCGCTGCTGGCTGCCGCTGTTGAACTGGAACGTTACGCACAGCAGACCGCGGTACTGTCGATTACCACAACCTGATGAAACTGGCCTTCATCCTCGATCCACTCGATACTATGAATCCGAAAAAGGATTCAAGTTACGCGATGATGCGCGAGGCGGATGCCCGGGAGCATCAGCTTTATGTGCTGCAACAGAGAGATATTATCTGGAAAGGGGGGGCGATTCTGGGGCTTGCTCGCAAACTCAATTTCATCGATCCTCCCATGAATGGCAATGTCTGGTATCAGCAGGACGAAGGCCAGGAACTGGCGCTGGCAGAATTTGATGTGGTGCTAATGCGTAAGGATCCACCATTCGACATGGAGTATGTCTACAGCACTTATTTATTGGAGCTGGCCGAAAAGCAGGGCGCATTTGTGGTCAACCGTCCTCGGGCAATCCGTGATCACAATGAGAAGCTTGCCATCATGGAATTCACGCAGTTCATTCCGCCATCTCTGGTTACGCGCCAGGAAGCGCTCATCCGTGATTTTCTGGCGGAACATAAAGACATCATTCTCAAACCACTCGATGGCATGGGTGGTGCCAGTATTTTTCGCGTGCACAGCACCGATCACAACATTGGCGTGATCATCGAAACACTCACCCACTACGGTACGCGTACCATCACGGCCCAGCGGTTCATCCCGGAGATCGTGGATGGTGACAAGCGGATATTGTTGATTGCCGGTAAACCCGTCGCACGTGCGCTTGCACGCAGACCCAAACCAGGAGAAACACGCGGCAATCTTGCCGCCGGAGGAACGGGAATAGTGCAGCCTTTATCACCGCGCGACTGGGAGATTGCCGAAACACTTGGTGAAATTCTGCATCAACGTGGACTGATGCTGGTCGGACTGGATGTGATCGGGGATTATATGACGGAAATCAATGTTACCAGTCCCACTGGGATGCAGGAGATTACCGCACAGAGCGGCATCAACGTGGGGGGGTTGATGATTGATGCACTGGAGAGTAGCATCCGTGAGCGTAAAGCATAAAATATAGGTGTGCCGCACGTTGTTTTTAATTGGGAAAAGGTTTCGTAGTAGTGCCCGTACAGTATGGTTTTCTTGAGAAATTTCCAGAACCGCTCGATCAAGCTAAGGTTCGGCGCATAAGGCGGCAGGAAAACCAGTTTGATTCTGGAATTCGCCAGGTAGTTCTTCACTAGCTGGGCATGGGAGTAACGGGCGTTGTCATAGCGAACAATGGAGCTGAGGTCGCTGCAATCGATGACACTATTGATGTTGAGCTGTTGCCGCCCGCCTTTGCGTTAGCGCTTGTGATGGTTGCGCATACTTTCCCGATCTGTCGTCATTAGTCGACTGCGCGACTCAGCTGACTGGCCAGCCACTGCCGAGCAAGTATACGGCTTTGATCCGATTGTCATATCGCCTGTCGTTGGTATGACGATGCTCGTATCCCAATTCGCCGAATTTTTGTTGTGTTTTAAGTGGTAACGATTTGACATGAGCTGATTATGAACGAATCAGCCGGTTATCGCATACTCCTAAATCTAATTTTGATTAGCGAGGGGCATATCTATCATACACAGCTGTAATATTTTGCCAAATCTGATCTATTCGGAAATCTGCGGGCGACTGTCATGGATGAACAAGTGAACCTCTTCTGATTGGACTTTGCTATTGGCTGGCCAGTAAAATAGAGTTAGTCGCCTTTTGCCTGGGTAAATCAACCTAACAATGAAGTTATGCCATTACGCCTTCAAAGCCATGGGTACGCCATGTTCCATGCAGCTTTATTCGCGCCGTTTCACGGTGGCGGAGGCCACATCCAAGCTGGTTATCCAGGATATCAAGCGACTGGAAGCCAAGTATTCCCGCTATCTGGATAACAGCTATCTATCCAGAATCAATCAGGTTGCGGCGTCTGGTGGGGAAATTAGAGTCGACCCGGAAACTGCCAGTCTGCTGGATTATGCGGCGGCCTGCTATCGTGAAAGTGGAGGGTTATTTGATATTACTTCCGGAGCCTTGCATCGTGCCTGGAATTTCAAATCCGGTCTGATACCAACCAAAAATATCATTAAAACCGCCCTGAAAACGGTAGGCTGGAAAAAGCTGCGCTGGGAGAACCCTTCGCTGATTTTTCCGATTGCGGGCATGGAGCTCGATCTGGGCGGTGTCGTCAAGGAATACGCGGTTGATCGCGCCGTTACGATTTGCTGGGAGGCAGGCATACGCAACGGTATGATCAATCTGGGCGGTGATATTCGCGTTATTGGCCCGCACGCCGATGGCCGGCCGTGGCGGGTTGGCATCAGTCACCCTCGCCGCAGGGATGTGGTGCTGCAAACCCTGGAGCTTTATGAAGGAGGGTTGGCGAGCAGTGGGGATTATGAACGCTGCATCACTCTCAATGGCGTGCGTTATGGTCATATCCTCAATCCTAAAACTGGCTGGCCAGTCAGACATATCGCCGCAGTCAGTGTGTTGGGTGAGCTTTGCGTTGTAGCCGGAAGTGCTGCTACGATTGGCATGCTGAAAGAAGATCAGGCGGACAAATGGTTGCGAAAACTCGGTTTGCCGCATTTATGGGTAACAGTTGATGGCGAAACTGGTGGCAGTTTGATGAAAAATCTGAATCAAACAAGTTTGTGATCATTCAACCAATAGTAACTGCTTACCCCTGTTCCATGCCGCCTCTCATCCAATGTTTCCCGCCGGTTGTGAATCAAAGCGCGACGGTACTGATTTTGGGCAGCATGCCGGGCATGGCGTCCCTGGCCGCCAATCAGTATTACGCGCATCCAAGGAATGCATTCTGGCCGATCATGGGGAATCTACTGCAGTTTGCACCGGAAACCGCCTATGTGCAGCGATTGCAGATTCTGCAAAATGCGGGGATTGCCCTGTGGGATGTGTTGCAGTCCTGCGAGCGCAGCGGCAGTCTTGACACCAGTATTGTGGCCAGCACCCGGTTTGTGAATGACTTTGCTGGTTTTTTACGGGACTATTCCAGTATTCGGTATATTTTCTTCAATGGCGGCCGTGCGTATACGATGCTCAGAAGGTATTCCTCGAATAGTTGTCTACCACCACACCTGTGCTTCACCCGTCTGCCCTCAACTAGTCCGGCGCATGCGCGAATGACTTTTGCACAAAAACTGACAGCTTGGCAGGTTGTACTAGACGTAGTCAGTTGAAGCAATGATTGCAAGCGTCATGTTTAGCTGAGGACAGCCGACTATATCAAGGAAAGGCAGGGGTTGTGGGTTCTGTCTTTTCCATTTCCAGCTCTGGTATGTGCCGTTTGATGCGATTTTCAATCTCTTCAACCCGGTCTTTCTGAACATCAACCAACACCAAAAAATGACCTGCTTCTATTGCACTCTCAAATTCTTTGATGCGTCTATTGTCAAAACTCAATCCAACCATACCACTTATCCAGGCGCCAATGCTTGCTCCTGCAAGTGAACCTATAAGCAAAGCACCACCTGCAATTACTGTTGACGCTGGCGGAAGAGCAACTGCAACGAGTCCGGCCAGCGCCCCGGTCACTCCTCCAACTGCAAGACCTTGTTCAACAGCTGGTATAAAATCACTCTTCTGTATTGCACTAGCTTCAGGCAAGTCTTCAAGTGGTGTCCCCGGTTTTGCAATGATATGAATATGTTTTTCTTCTATTTTCGCAGAAATCAGGTCGGCGACAATATGTTTTGTGGCATCAATATTAGGGACAAGAAAATAGATCCGTTTCATTTTACCCTCCTTCAAATTAACAGTACTTACTGACTAATTAATTACTTGCTTGTATATAAAACGGTTTCGCAGATAAAACTAAAGTACTCAAGAAAAACAATCGCTTTCTTCTCTATGAGACTAGAGCAACCTGCTGAGAATGAGTTTGACAGCCAGATGATAATGTGTCAATGCCAGATAGGAGTATTCGCATTCTCCTGTTATCCCCTTACTATGTATGAATCAGCATAAAACCCATCATGGACGTATTTATTTACGCTTGGTCGTAGGGCTGCAGTCTAAGAACACGGGCAGCTTATCCAATCGATTTTACGCGCGACTCTTACCTGTGTGATACACACAGGCAAAACGAAGCGCGCGTTCCCCTCCGGTATAATAAGCGTTTTGCGCTTTACCCCTGAAAGCGCAGTATGCGCACATCGCCTTCCATGCAAACTACCGAATTTGATTATCACCTACCCGCCGAGCTGATCGCACAATTTCCACTGGAAAAACGCACCGCCAGCCGCATGCTTTATGTCGACCCCGCTGGCCCGGTCATCCGGGGCGATCATTTCACTCAACTTCCCGATTATCTGCGCGTCAATGATTTGCTCATTCTCAATGATACGCGCGTCATCAAGGCGCGGCTGCATGGGGTCAAGCAAAGTGGCGGCAAGGTGGAGGTGATGATTGAGCGGGTACTCGATGACCATCGGGTATTAGCGATGATTCGCGCCAGTCATGCACCGGCAATCGGTTCGATACTGCTGCTGGAGCAGGAAGTTTCCGTCATGGTGGAAGCACGCCAGCAATCGTTGTATGTGTTGAGCTTCCCGGAGGACAGGGTGCTTGACGAATTACTCGAACGTTACGGCAGACTACCGTTGCCGCCTTATATCGAACGTGCCGCAACCGCCATCGATGAGAATCGTTATCAAACGGTATTTGCCCATGTGAATGGCGCAGTTGCCGCACCTACCGCCGGGCTGCATTTCGACGAAATTATGCTGACAAGTTTGCAGCAACAAGGTATCAATATCGCTTATGTCACTCTGCACGTTGGTGCGGGCACATTTCAACCCGTCAAGACCGAAATGGTCGAAGAGCACGTGATGCATGCCGAGCGCTACCATATTTCCGCAGAAACCATCGACGCCATCGAGCGCTGCCATGCGCAGGGGGGGAGAGTACTGGCGGTAGGCACTACCTGCCTGCGGGCACTTGAAGCTTGCGCGCAAGCCAATCATGGTGAGCTGTTGGCTGGCAGCGGTGAAACCCGCCTTTTCATCGCCCCGGGATTTGATTTTCAGATAGTGGATCGTTTGCTGACCAATTTTCATTTGCCGCGCTCGACGCTGTTGATGCTGGTCTCTGCATTCGCCGGAATGGATACGATCCGCCATGCCTACCAGTACGCCATTGCTGCGCGCTACCGTTTCTTCAGTTATGGTGACGCCATGCTATTGGAGAAGAGCGCATGAATTTTCAGCTGCATTACCGCGAGCAACGTGCCCGTCGGGGAACGTTGACACTGGCGCATGGCAAAGTGGAAACCCCGGCGTTCATGCCAGTCGGCACCTATGGCGCCGTCAAGGGACTATCCCCGGCAGAGTTGGTAACATTGCATGCTGAGATTATTCTTGGTAATACGTTTCATCTATGGTTGCGCCCAGGACTGGAAGTCATTGAGGCGCACGGTGGTCTGCATGGTCTCATGGGCTGGCAAGGGCCGATTCTGACCGATTCCGGAGGCTTTCAGGTTTTTAGCCTGGGGGATCTACGTAAAATCAGTGAGGCAGGCGTGCACTTTCGTTCACCGGTCAATGGTGACGCTTGCTTCCTGACGCCGGAATTATCGATGCAAATCCAGCGCACGCTGAATGCCGATGTCGTCATGATTTTCGATGAATGCACGCCCTATCCGGTCGATCTACCCATCGCGGAAACCTCGATGCAGTTGAGTCTGCGTTGGGCAGAACGCTCAAAAACAGCACATGCAGGCAATCCAAATGCGCTGTTTGGCATTGTACAGGGCGGTATGTTCGAATCGTTGCGCGATCAGTCCGTACAAGGTCTAAGGGACATCGACTTCGATGGTTACGCGATTGGCGGACTTTCGGTCGGAGAACCCAAAGAGGACATGACCCGCATCCTGACGCATACCGCCCTTCAGTTACCGGATGACAAGCCACGTTACCTGATGGGTGTTGGCACACCTGCGGATATCGTCCACGCAGTCGCACAAGGTGTCGATATGTTCGATTGCGTCCTGCCCACCCGCAATGCGCGTAATGGCTGGCTTTATACCAGCCACGGCGTACTCAAGCTACGTAACAGCCAGTATCGGCTGGATACCTCACCACCGGATGAAACCTGTGGCTGCTATACCTGCCAGCATTTTACCCGTGCTTACCTGCATCATCTGCAACGTACTAATGAGATGCTGGGAGCACGCCTGAATTCGCTGCACAATTTGCATTATTACCAGCATTTGATGGCAACGATACGCCAGTCTATTGAAACTGGTAATTTTACGACACTGTCACAGCAATTTCTCTCTGTCTAGACTGGCAAAATGGCTTTCTGCCGAAAGCCACATGTTAGAATGCGACTTGTTGCGCTTAATTTTATGAGGAGTACATATATGTTTATATCTGAAGCTTATGCACAAGCGGTTGATGCTGTTCAGGCAGAGCCTACGTTGATGAGTTTTTTGCCATTAATTGGTATTGTGGTTATTTTTTACTTCCTGCTGATTCGCCCACAGACCAAGCGCGCCAAAGAACAAAAAATCATGCGGGATGCCTTGCAAAAAGGAGATGAAATTATTATTAGCGGGGGCGAGCTTGGACGGGTCGTAAGCGCGGGTGAACACTACATCACGATGGAGCTGGCTCCTAATGTTGAAATAACGGTGCTTAAATCTTCAATACAAACGCTGCTGCCTAAAGGCACGCTTAAGAGTATCGACACCGGTAAAAGTGGTCGCGCCTTGAAACAGGGCAAACAACAAAAAGCGAGCGAACCACGACAGGAAGAAGTCGCATCAGAAATTGATCAGGAAACCGCGAATCAGCCTGAAGCAGCGGATAAAGCGCCTAAAACTGATAGCACTGCTGGTGAAACGGCTACAGACAGCGAAAAAAAATAAACTGCCTGACATTCCCTTCGTAATATCGATCCTGCCGATTAATAACCGGCAGGATTCATTTTTGCAAATACATTGGTAACCATGAATCGTTATCCCCTCTGGAAATATCTGATCATTGCCGCTTCACTTGTTTTTGGGCTGCTCTACACGTTGCCCAATTTTTTTGGGGAGTCTCCCGCCATCCAGGTCTCACCATTACGTGCGGGAACCACGCTGGATACGGACCTGCTAAAGCGCGTTGAGCAATTACTCGGCAAGCATCACATTGCTTTCAATGGCAGCCTGCTGGAACCCGGGGGAATTAAAATTCGTTTTGCTGATACCGACACCCAGATGAAAGCCAGGGATTTTCTGGAAGCTGAAATTGGCAAGGATTTCATTATCGCTCTCAATTTATTGCCGAATTCACCGCAATGGATGAGTCGTTTAGGTGCCTTGCCGATGTACCTCGGACTGGATTTACGTGGCGGCGTGCATTTCATGCTGCAGGTGGACATGGTGGGCGCCCTGTCAAAATCTCTGGATCGCTATAGCGCGGATATTCGCAACAGCCTGCGTGAATTGCGTATACCCTCTGCTGGCGTAGAACGTGAGGGGTCAAGCTTGTTGATCAAGTTTCGTGATGCCATTGCACGCGAAAAGGCCATGGTCGAATTGGCTAAAAATTTCACTGATCTGGAGTTACGTGAAGTCGATCATGCAAGCGGTTTGGGTTTACTGGCTATCATCAAACCGGAAGCGCATACCCGCATGCAGCGTTTTGCGCTGCAGCAAAACATCACGACTCTGCGCAATCGTGTCAATGAATTGGGCGTGGCAGAACCCATTATTCAGCAGGTAGGCGCCGATCGGGTGATCGTGCAATTGCCGGGAGTGCAGGATACTGCTAAGGCAAAAGACATTCTGGGGCGTACCGCCACATTGGAAATCCGCATGGTTGATGACGAAAGTAATCTCGAAGCGGCAGTGATGTCCGGGCAACCGCCTGCTGGTACCGAACTCTTCACGGAGCGAGGAGGTGATCCGTTGCTGGTCAAGAAGCAGGTTTTACTGACGGGCGACCGTATCACCGATGCCCAGCCGGGTTTTGATCAGGATAATCAGCCGGCTGTGCATGTCACGCTGGATAATAATGGCGCACGTATCTTCAAGGACCTGACACGCAACAATGTGGGCAAGCGTATGGCCATCCTGCTGGTTGAGAAAAATCAGAACGAAGTTGTTACTGCGCCCGTGATTCGTGAAGAAATCGGCGGTGGCCGTGTGCAGATCAGCGGCAGAATGAGCAGCCTTGAGGCGCGCGATGTCGCATTATTGTTACGTGCCGGTGCACTGGCTGCACCGATGGAAATTATTGAAGAGAGAACCGTCGGCCCCAGTCTGGGCGCCGAAAATATCACACGGGGATTCAACTCAACACTCTACGGTTTTATTGCTGTGGCTCTGTTTATCATGATTTACTACCGTGCCTTCGGGGTGATTTCCGTGACGGCACTGTCGGTCAATCTACTGTTGTTAATAGGACTGCTGTCGATTTTACAGGCGACACTCACCTTGCCTGGCATGGCGGCAATTGCGTTAACCGTCGGCATGGCGATTGATGCTAATGTGCTGATCAATGAACGTATCCGCGATGAAATCCGCAATGGTGCGCCACCTCAAGCCGCTATTTACGCCGGTTATGATCGTGCGATTGGCACCATTTTGGATTCAAATATTACTACGCTGATTGCCGGTATTGCGTTATTTTCATTCGGTTCAGGGCCGGTCAAGGGTTTCGCGGTGGTGCTGTGTCTGGGAATTCTGACATCGGTTTTCAGTTCTGTCATGGTCTCGCGTGGCATGGTCAACCTGTTTTATGGCAACCGCAAGCTCGACAAAGTACCCATTGGCTCGATCTGGAAGCCAATCCGTAAACAGCGTTAAACACTAGCGACTATTGGAGTAACTATGGAATTTTTTAGATTTGAGCGCGATATTCCTTTCATGCGCTGGGGTAAGTTTTCACTGATCCTGTCGCTGGTCATTTCCATTCTGTCGGTTTATTTTATTGCCAGCAAGGGATTGAATTTCGGAGTGGATTTTACAGGTGGGACTGTCATGGAAGTTAGCTATGACAAGGCCGTCGATCTGGCGCAAATACGCCAGGTGCTCGCAGAACAAGGCATTACCGACGCAACCGTACAAAATTTTGGCACTTCACGTGAGGTCTTGATCAGATTACCGGTTAAACATGAATTCTCAGGTGGCGATCTGTCCGAGGTTGTCATAAACGCATTGAAGCAGAATGATACGACTGTGAAAATGCAGCGTGTGGAGTTTGTTGGCCCGCAAGTGGGTCAGGAATTGCTGGAGAATGGTGCACTGGCGTTATTGTTCGTTTCACTGGGCATTGTTGCCTATCTGGCGGTGCGCTTTGAGTGGAAATTTGGTGTGGCGGGTATTACTGCCAATCTGCACGATGTCCTTGTGATTCTCGGATGCTTTGCCTTTTTTCAATGGGAATTTTCCCTGACGGTACTGGCTGCTGTGTTGGCGGTGCTAGGGTATTCAGTGAATGAATCCGTAGTCATTTTTGATCGTATCCGGGAAAATTTTCGTAAACTGCGTAAGGCCGACCTCACCCGAGTTATCGACAATGCAATTACCATGACCATGTCACGTACGGTTATTACTCATGGCAGTACGCAGATAGTAGTGATCTCGATGCTGCTACTCGGCGGCGAGGTGCTGTACTATTTTGCGCTGGCACTCACCATCGGTATTCTATTTGGCATTTATTCCTCACTCATGGTAGCGAGCCCTATTCTGATTCTGCTGGGCGTAAAACGCGAAGATTTGATCAAACAGGAGCGTAAGCAGCAGGAAGAGGCCGTTCCCTGAATAACGAAATGACAGTTTTATTCTATTTTCTGCCTTGGGTTTGCGATGCTTGCTGATCTGCTGAGCTGGATTGTTCAGGTTGTGGGCAGCCTCGGCTATCCCGGTATTTTCTTTCTGATGTTTCTGGAGTCGAGTTTTTTTCCGTTTCCAAGCGAAGTTGTCATGGTGCCAGCTGGTTATTTGGCTTACCAGGGTGAAATGCATCTGGTCGTTGTCGTGATATGCGGAATTCTTGGCAGCCTGGCAGGTGCATTATTCAATTACTATCTGGCCGTTAGAATGGGTCGGCCATTGCTGCTGCGCTATGGGCAATACGTTATGTTTAAAGAATCCGCTCTGCAAAAAATGGAACTTTTTTTCGCGCGTCATGGCCATATCTCAACCTTTACCGGGCGTCTGATTCCTGGTGTGCGTCAGTATATCTCGCTACCCGCCGGTCTGGCACGAATGAATCTGCCGTTGTTCTGTTTTTATACGAGTCTAGGTGCGGGTATCTGGGTACTGATTCTGGCTGTGCTCGGTTATTACATTGGCGGCAATGAAGCCATGGTCAAAACCTATTTGCGGGAAATTGTGCTTTATTTACTGTTGGCCTGTGCGGCAGGGCTGGCTGTTTACTGGTACTTCAACCGAAGGAAAAAATACTGAACATGGCTGGACTGGATTCCAAAACACCTATTCCGACAGCATTCAAATTACATTGCCGTTCCGGTATGCTGGATGTGACCTTCAACGATGGCAAAACTTTTAAGTTTTCCTGCGAATTCTTGCGTGTGTACTCGCCGTCAGCAGAGGTACGCGGCCATGGACCGGGACAAGAAGTTTTGCAGCTTGGTAAAAAAGATGTTTCTATTACGCACATCGAGCCAGTCGGGAATTATGCGGTTCGCCTTGATTTTTCTGATGGTCACAATACCGGTTTATATTCCTGGGACCTGCTCTATGACTATGGGCTGAAACAGGAAGCAATGTGGCAGCACTATCTGCAACGTATTGAAGCGTCTGGCGGTAGTCGCACTACTACAACACTCTAACCCACTGAACAGGAAACCACGGATGACCCATACCACCCATTTTGGCTTTACCACTGTCAACGAAACCGAGAAAGTACGCAAGGTGGCGCAGGTGTTTGATTCGGTTGCTTCACGCTACAATCTGATGAATGATCTCATGTCGATGGGTATGCATCGCTTGTGGAAGCGATTTGCCATTGAAGCCAGCGGGGCAAGAGAAGGTGACAGGGTGCTGGATATTGCAGGCGGCACAGCCGATTTAACCAGGCTGTTCCTGGATAAAGTGGGAGACGGTGGACAAGTCTGGCTAACCGATATCAACAATTCCATGCTGTCAATCGGCCGCGACCGCCTGCTCAATGAAGGTAAGGAAGTGCCAGTTGCACAATGTAACGCGGAGAAACTACCTTTTCCCGATAACTATTTCGACCGGGCCTGTGTGGCGTTTGGTCTGAGAAACATGACACACAAAGACCTAGCACTCAAGGAAATGTATCGGGTTCTGTCGCCGGGTGGCTCATTAAGTGTGCTGGAATTTTCCAAAGTCTGGAAACCGTTGCAGCCATTTTACGATGCGTATTCATTCAAAGCATTGCCGGTTATGGGTAAGCTGGTTGCCGGTGATGATAGCAGCTATCGTTATCTGGCGGAATCTATTCGTATGCACCCCGCCCAGGAGGAATTAAAGGAAATGATGCAGCAGGCAGGTTTTGAGCGGGTGGAGTACTTCAATCTTGCTGCTGGTGTAGTTGCGCTGCATCGTGGTTATAAATTCTAATCAGGGCACTTCTAAAAACTTATATTTCGCCACAATACTTTGTACTTACAAAAAATGTTTTCTTACATATTAATCATATGCTGCGTCAACATTTCTTATTCGCGCCTGATCTTGCTTAGAATTTTTAATTCTTAGAAACGCTTATCAGCTTGTTGCTGGGAATTTTCAGGCAATGACGATGCTTTCCGCGTATTTTTCACCCCTAATAGCTTCATGACATCGTCGGTTGACAGGCGCAGCAGTTCACCAACTGCGCGATAGTCATCGGGCAATGCTGCGTTATCCCAGCCATGGGCTGCGTGACGTGCAAGATCGACTGCCAACAGCACGTTACGCACACGTGAATAGCCAGCGCAGGAATCATTGAGTAAAGTAATCAACAGTTCGGGCAACTGCCAAGCGATGACAAGCTTCGACTGCAAATCATTGATCGCAAACCCCAGCACCTTTTCCTGAGCGTGGCGGCTGCGTAAGGTCGGATCCTGTTGCTGTGATGCCGTAATCGCAAGCATCTTGTCCGGAACATAACACCACAGCAGTAATTCTGTCATATCGTGCAGCAAAGCTGCTGTGCGAATTTCCTCGAAATGAATGTCATGTAGCCGCACTGCCCATTCGAAAGCATAATTGGCGGCGACATGGGCACGATGCATACGATGCAGAAGTTGTACCAACGCGGAGGAATGGGAATGGAGCAGGATTTCTACCTGTGATTCGGTAACAATCTGGTCAAGCGCATTTTCCACGCCTAGCATGATTAATGCCTGCTCGACCTGTATGACGTCATGGGCTTGGCGCTGACGCTTATGTTGTTGTAAATGTCGCAACAGCTTGACCACCATCAGCGGATCCTGCTTGATGATCTGGGCAGCAGCACGCGCGCTGGGGCAGGCATTCCCATCGCGCAATCGAACCAGATTGTTGCTGGTCTTGCGTAGTATGGGAATATCAGCATGGCCGAGAAACTCAATCCACTGCGAAAGGTTAACGGGCAGGCTAGTTTGCATGATTTACCTTTAGAGGCACCCCTTATTTATTGAGGGTTAGATAAAAATATCATGCAGCCTGTTTCGGCAGATTCCGAAAATAGTTTAATAGTGAATGTTGACAGAGATCAATCACCGGGCAGGGAGTATTGATGAACTATCTACTCATCTCCCTGCCCGGCTCTTGTTGCTAGTGACTGGTTTCAGTTTCAGTTTCAGCCGCAGCTTGGGTTGCAGCTTGTTGATCCTGCGCCTGATGCCCGGAAGGGTCGGTGAACTGATCATTCAACAGCTGGATATAATCGTTGGCATCATCTTTCACCTGAGCGAGTACCCGTTGATTACCGGAATTCCAGCCAGCCGGTTTTTGCAGAAACATGGGCCGGTAGCCTGCGGTACTCTTGTGGAAAGCCTGGCTCATCTGTTTGGCGGCATTATGGTCGTGTCCGAATTCATTCGGAATCTTTTTCAAAATGCTGCCGGCGACCTTGCCACGTACCGTGAAGTGAATATAAGCGGCGAAGATGAGCGAAAATCCTGTCATCAATACCGGGGAAGTTTCACCGGTTGTCAGACCATTGAAGCAATCCCGCACGAGATGCCAGCTATCCGTCAGAGTCAGCGCTGTACCAACCAGTACCAGCAACAGGCCAAAGATAATCCCGTCAAACAGAAATACCTTACTTTTCCATTGATCCAGCATGGCTTTCAGTTTGCCGACCGTTTGATTCTCGATGGTATCGGCAGTCTGTTCCAGCATGGCGGCAATGCGATAGGAGCGTTCGATTTCGATCTGTTGCATACGTGCGTAGATGTCACTCAGATCTTCCTCGCGTTTTTTCTCGAAACGCTCGCGTACTTGCAGGTTTTCGATTGGCATGGCAGCTTCTTTATCGTAAATTCGGTAGAAACGGCCTGCCAGCAATCCGGATTGCGCCAGTGAGCGCTGCCAGGCAGAAACCACCTCCTCAGGGTTGTCTTCTCTGGCGGTGACATCGATCTGATTGAGAATGTACAGAAACTTGTTGGCATCCGGACGATTGATGGTCGAAGTAACCAGATATTCCAATGTGTCATGCATGGCACCAGGCTCCGGATGGCGTGCATCAAAAAATACCAGCACCAAATCGGAAAGATCGATGATGTGCTGCGTTAGCCGCAGGGTGGAAGTGCGTTGACTGTCAGCATCAAACCCCGGTGAGTCGATCAGGATTTTGCCGCGAATTTTTTCTGATGGACAGGTCTTGAGTTGTATGTAGGCATCAATCCGCTGCGGGCCGGTCTCGGCAATTTCATCGATGCTACGGCTGATCTGGTAGAACGGGAAACGTGGATCGGCATCCAGCGCCACGCCCGGTAGTGTCTTGATTTCATCGTGACGGCTGTAGCATACGACTGTAAACTTGTCATCGACGGCCTGATTACCGGTTCGTTGCAAATGCAGACCCAGATAAGAATTGATGAAGGTTGATTTGCCGGATGAGAAGGTGCCAAGTACCGCGATCATCGGCCACCATGTCACTGAAGTTGCGTAGGTTTCGTCCCGGTTCAACAGACCAAGATCCTGCGCGACCTGATCCAGTTTCCTGAAGCTGTGAACGGCCTTGGCCAGCACCGGATTGTCCGGATGCTCTTCAGCCAGGTGTTTTTCAAGATTAGCAAGATGCCTGATGACATTGGCTTCACTCATATTCAATATTCCTTGTAGGTTGGTTGACGGAAAGCCTGCAATTCTGCGTCTATTTGAAGATTGCAGTGTTCTTGTTGTCTAGTGACAAGAGATCAGTGTATTTCGGCTAGCAACCCTTCTATGGTCGCCTCTGCCCGATGCAAATAATGCCCTCCAAATAAGTTGAGGTGGTTGAGTATATGATACAGATTATAGAGTTGCTTGCGCACGCGATAGCCACTATCCAGCGGCCAGGCCGACTGATAGGCAGCGTAAAAATCTGCTGAAAATCCACCAAAGAGTTCGGTCATGGCCAGATCCGTCTCGCGGTCACCGTAATAAACGGCAGGATCGAATACCACCGGTTGTCCATCGTTATCAAAAGCGTAATTGCCACTCCATAAGTCGCCATGCAGCAGGGAGGCAATCGGCACATCGTCAAAAAAATCTGCCAGATCCTGCATTAATCGTTCTCCAAGTTGCTGCAAACGGCCAGTGTGGCCATTTTTTCTGGCCAGCCTGAGCTGAAAACTCAGGCGATGCTCCCGCCAAAAGGCAATCCAATCGGAAGAAGGGGTATTTTCCTGCAAGGTAGTACCAATTGTGTTGTCATGTTTCCAGCCAAACCGCTCGGCGGTGTGACGGTGCATGCTGGCAAGTGCAGTACCCAGTGCTGTCTGGTTTCCATGATTTTGTAACGGGATGAATTCCAGCGCAAACCAGGCAAAATCCTGCGTAACGCCTTGGCACAATGGCTGCGGTACCCGTAGCGTGGCAGATCGCAAAATCTCGTCGAGCGCCATGCTTTCGCTAACAAACATTGAGAGACAACAGGCATCGTTGAGTTTGATGAAGAAACGTTGCCCGTTACCTTCCAGGCAGAATGTTTGATTGATACACCCCCCGCCAATGGGCGTGATCCGTTCAGCAACGAATACCGGATCAGCCGTTTCCACCAGCTGCGCGGCAATCTCTGGCCATGGAGATGCAGTTACTGAACGGCCCGGTGTGTGCAGCATAGCAACATCATTCGGTTATCGAGCTTCTCGCCCGCTCGATTGCCTGGCGAACTTGGGCGGGCGCCGTACCACCCGAATGGTTGCGGCTTTGCACTGAACCTTCCAGGGTCAGGATGGCGAAGACGTCAGCTTCAATGACGGCTGAAAACTGTTTCAATTCTGGCAGTGAGAGCGCGCTTAAGTCACACTGTTTATCTTCAGCTGCACGAACTACTTTTGCCACGATTTCATGCGCATCGCGAAACGGCATGCCCTTTCTGACCAGATAATCGGCGAGATCGGTTGCTGTGGCATACCCGCGCAGCGCCGCCTGACGCATCGTGGTCTGGTTGACCTTCACGCCCGTCATCATGTCAGCATAAATACGCAAGGTATCTTTCAGCGTATCGACGGTATCGAACAGCGGCTCCTTGTCCTCCTGATTATCCTTGTTGTACGCCAGTGGCTGCGACTTCATTAACGTTAACAATGCCACCAGATGTCCATTGATCCGGCCGGTTTTGCCACGAACCAGCTCGGGTACATCGGGGTTCTTCTTCTGCGGCATGATTGATGAACCGGTACAGAACCGGTCAGCCAGTTCAATGAACCCAAATGAGGGACTCATCCATAGGATCAGTTCTTCCGACAAACGCGACAGGTGCATCATGATGAGTGCGGCACAGGCGCAAAACTCGATGGCAAAATCCCGATCGGAGACGGCGTCGAGTGAATTTCGGCAAATTCCGTCAAACTCAAGTTCCCGCGCGACCGCTTCCCTGTCAATCGGATAACTGGTACCTGCAAGCGCTGCTGCTCCCAGTGGCAACTGGTTGATACGTTTTCTGCCATCCTGCAGGCGTTGCGCATCGCGTTGCAGCATCTCGAAATAGGCCAGCAGATGGTGGCCAAAGGTAACAGGTTGTGCAACCTGCAGGTGGGTAAAACCCGGCATGATAGTATCAGCGTGCTGCTCGGCCAGCTCCAGCAACGCCTGTTGCAATGCCCGTATCAAGCTGATAATTTCATCGCTGGCTGCGCGCAGATACAGACGAATGTCGGTTGCGACCTGATCGTTGCGAGAGCGAGCGGTGTGCAGCCTCTTGCCAGCATCACCAACCAGCGCGGTGAGTCGATGTTCAATATTCAGATGTACGTCTTCGCGTGCAACCTGCCAGTCAAACTGATGGTTATGGATTTCATCGCGAATCTGCTCCAGACCGCGTTCGATATCGGCAAGATCGCTGCCGCTGATAATACCGGCCGCAGCCAGCATATGCGCATGGGCAAGCGAGCCCTGGATGTCATATTCGGCCAGTTTATAATCGAATCCGACCGAAGCGGTATATCTTTCCACCAATTCCGAAACCGGCTCATTGAATCGGCCTGACCACTTTTTTTTGTCTTGTTCCACTTTGCAATTGCCTTTTTAATGAATCGCCCTATTTTACCGGGAAACGCATTCACCTTCCGAGTATAATTTGCTGAATATGCAACACTTGTTACGAGAAATGTCTCGAATATTTATCACCATGCTTTCCCTTTGAAAGGGAATGATGGATAATTGGCCGTTTTCACTTGTGGCACTCATTCATTTATTTAAGGAGCTAAATTTATGTCAGATCAATACACGCAAAATGGGGGCGATCAGTCCAAGGACAAGATTGAATGGAGCAAGCCCGCTTCACTATGGAACATTTTGACCAAGAAGTGTGCTCCTCTCGCTGAGCTTCAGCAAAAACAATTACCTTCCTGGTCACTTCTGGTATTTCTGGCAGTGCTGCTACTCATGTTCATCTGGAAACAGATCGCGGTCAATCAGGCGGACTCTCGTCTTGAAAAAGGACAAAGCCAACTTGCTCAGCAGCTTGAGATAGAACGTAACGACCTGATGAAGCAAGCTCGTGAGTATGCTGATAGTCAATATAAAAATGAAGAAGAGCGCTTTGGGCAAGTGCTTGCCTGGGCAGTGCGCGGTGAATTATTACGTAACAATCTGGATCAAATTGATCAATATCTGACTGAGCTCGTCAAAACCAAGGATACGGAACGGGTCGTACTGATCAGTGAAGCAGGCAAACTTTTGGTTTCTACCGACAAGAGGCTGGAAGATAAGGCTGCAGCTAAAATTTACCCTAAAGAGGTACTCAATCAGCGTAAAGTGGCCATGCTGTCAGACAGCAAAGGCAGAAAAATGCTGGTCATACCGGTGATGGGACTGAATTCCCGTCTGGCAACCGTGGTAATAACCTATAACCCTCCATCATTACTGAAAGACTGATCATTTTCTGGCCAGCCTGAATATCTGAAAGCCTCCGATTCAACCGGAGGCTTTTTTTTTGCCTTTCCTTATCTTGCCCTTGTACGGGTAATGTTCGCACCAAGTTGTTTCAGCTTGCTTTCGATCTGTTCATAACCGCGATCCAGATGATAAATCCGGCTGATTTCGGTTTCTCCTGACGCAACCAGGCCGGCGATCACCAGACAGGCAGATGCGCGCAGATCGGTTGCCATTACTTTAGCACCACCCAGCTCGGCGACCCCGGAAACAATGGCAGTATTTCCTTCGACATGAATATTGGCATTAAGTCTTTGCAATTCCTGGACATGCATGAAACGATTCTCGAAAATGGTTTCCGTAATCACTGCCGTTCCCTCGGCAATCGCATTCATCGCCATGAATTGCGCCTGCATATCGGTAGGGAAAGCGGGATACGGCGCCGTGCGCAGATTGACGGCACGTGGCCGGCGATTCATGCTGAGATGAATCCAGTTCTCGCCAGTATCAATACTGGCGCCTGCTTCGATAAGCTTATCCAGAACGGCATCCAGCAGATTGGCGCGGGTATGCATAAGGTGAATTTCGCCGCCACATGCTGCCACCGCAGTCAGAAATGTTCCAGTTTCGATTCGATCAGGCATAACCGTATGCGACCCACCGTGTAGCCTTTCCACGCCTTCAATGGTGATGACATCACTGCCCGCACCCTGTATTTTCGCGCCCATACTGATCAGGCAATTGGCAAGATCGATTATTTCCGGTTCGCGTGCGGCATTTTCAAGGATCGTTGTGCCATGCGCTAAGGTAGCCGCCATCATCAAGTTCTCGGTACCTGTAACGGTAACGAGGTCCATAATGATACGCGCGCCTGTCAAGTGATCAGCGCGCGCTTGAATATACCCCTGCTCAATACTGATTTCAGCGCCCATCGACTGCAATCCCTTGATGTGCTGGTCTACCGGGCGCAAGCCAATTGCGCAGCCACCCGGCAAAGAAATGTGCGCCTGCCCGGTGCGCGCCAGCAGGGGGCCCAGCACCAGAATAGCGGCGCGCATGGTTTTGACCATCTCGTAAGGTGCAGTTGGATTGGTAATCGTGGTGGCCGAAAACGCTATCTCGCCACTATCATTTGCTAGAATACCCACACCGATCTGCTCAAGCAGCGCCATCATGGTTGCCACATCCTGCAGATTGGGAATATTTTGTATTACCACGGTTTCGCTGGTCAGCAGCGATGCACACATTACCGGTAAGGCTGCATTTTTAGCGCCAGAAATACGGATTTCGCCACAAAGTTCCTGTCCTCCCTGGATAATGAGTTTTTGCATGAATTTTGAGTTGAAATTTATATTGGTAGAAAAGACCAGCCGCTCCAAGTAATTGACATTCTATCGTAATATTTGGGAGATAAGCATGCACAAAACAATTGTAACCACCAACGAAGCACCACAGGCTATCGGAACTTATTCGCAGGCAGTAAAGGTGAAAGGTGGCGAGACAGTCTATCTCTCTGGCCAGATCGGGCTTGATCCGACGCAGATGAAAATGGTCTCCGGGATCGATGCGCAAATCGAGCAGGTCATCGCCAATCTCAAGGCCGTTACCGTGGCAAGCGGTGGTGATTTGAGCGATATCGTCAAGCTCAATGTTTATCTGGTCGATTTGACAGATTTTGTGAAAGTCAATGAAGCTATGAGCAAATATTTCAGTCAGCCCTATCCCGCACGTGCGGCAATCGGCGTATCAGCACTGCCACGCGATGCACTGGTGGAAATGGATGCAGTCATGGTATTAAATAACGACTGAGCAAACGGCTCTCACCGTTACCCCTTTCATTACCTTGATATCCCCGCCCTTTCTGTTCGGCACACTCAATGAAGCATTAAAACAAAAGCTGAACAAGCTTGGGTTGATGAGTGATCTCGACCTGGTACTGCATCTGCCGTTGCGCTACGAGGATGAAACGCGATTGCTGCCAATTGCCCTGCTGGCAGCAGAACAAATCGCTCAGATCGAAGGCGTGGTGACGGCGCATGAAATTCAGACCCGCCCCAGACGGCAACTTGTCTGTCAGTTGCAGGATGCGAGCGGTACTATCGCTATCCGTTTTTTCAGTTTTTATCCAGGACAGGTTGCAAGCTGGGCGATTGGCAAGCGCTTACGGGTACTGGGCGAGGTACGTGCCGGATATAGCGGGCTGGAAATTATTCATCCGAAGTACCGGATAGCGGAGAAGAAGCTGCCACTTCCGGTTACCCTGACACCTATATATCCGATAATGGCCGGGCTTGCGCAGCAAACACTCTCCAAGCTTATTTCGCAGGCACTGGCTTACACCGGGCGAAATAAGTTGTTGGTAGAAATTCTGCCATCAGCCATTCTGAAAACACATCGATTACCAAAACTGGCGGAAAGCATCACGTTCCTGCACCATCCTCCTGCAGCTACGCCGCTGGATGCATTACAGTCCCGCACCCATCCAGCCTGGCGGCGTATTAAATTTGACGAACTGCTCGCTCAGCAGTTGTCAATGCGCCAGCATTATCACCAACGGCGCAGTCACCATGCCCCAGCCCTGCCGCAGCATCCTGCCTTACAGCAGAAACTGCTCGACTTGCTTGCGTTTACTTTGACTGCGGCGCAACAAAAGGTCGTAGATGAAATCAGTCGCGACATTGCCCAGTCATTTCCGATGCAACGTTTGTTGCAGGGAGATGTGGGAAGCGGCAAAACGGTGGTAGCGGGCATCGCTGCGTTGCAATCAATCGCCAATAACTATCAAGTGGCGGTGATGGCGCCTACGGAAATTCTGGCTGAGCAGCACTTGCAGAAATTTACCAGCTGGTTCGAGCCATTGGGAATAGAAATTGCGTGGTTATCCGGTAGCCTGAAAAAACAGCAGCGTGAGGCAGCCCTGCAAAAAATTGAAGCAGGAATTGCTGGGCTCGTGGTCGGAACCCATGCAATATTTCAGTCACCCGTCCAATTCAAACGCCTGGGGCTGGTAATCATCGACGAGCAGCACCGTTTTGGCGTGAACCAGCGTTTGGCGTTGCGCCTCAAAGGTAGTGGCGATACCGCAGGTGTGCCCCATCAGCTCATGATGAGCGCCACCCCGATCCCACGTACCTTATCGATGAGCTATTTTGCCGATCTGGATGTATCGGTGATCAATCAGTTACCACCGGGCCGGTCGCCAGTGGCAACTAAATTGATTGATAGCCGCCGACGAGATGAGGTGCTCACGCGCATTCGTGAAGCCTGTCGCGCAGGACGTCAGGCTTACTGGGTCTGTCCGCTGATAGAAGAATCGGAAGTATTGCAGCTCAAAACCGCAATGGAAACTCTGGTGATACTGCGTGAAACCTTTCCGGAGCTGCAAGTAGCACTGATACACGGCAGGCTGGATAGTGCAGAAAAATCGGCCATCATGACAGCCTTCAGTCAGGGCATCATACAACTACTGGTTGCAACGACAGTCATCGAAGTTGGGGTGGATGTGCCCAATGCATCCCTGATGGTGATCGAGCACGCAGAACGCATGGGACTGTCACAGTTGCACCAGTTACGTGGTCGGATTGGCCGTGGTGCAGACGCAGGGGTTTGCATCCTGCTATTTCAGCGTCCGTTTTCTGAACTTGCACGCAAACGTTTACAAGTCATTTTCAAGCATACCGATGGGTTTGAGATTGCGCGCCAGGATTTATTGCTGCGCGGCCCTGGTGAATTTCTTGGCACTCGGCAGAGCGGGGTGCCGCTGCTGCGATTTGCTGATCTGGATGCTGATGGCGAGTTGCTCGATATCGCCCGGGAAACCGCAGAAACCCTGCTACGGGATTATCCGCAGATAGCACAGGCGCATCTGGATCGCTGGCTGGGTGAGAAAAAGGATTATTTGCGGGTGTGAGCGGCAGCCGCTTCGGTCAGGCTGCGATGACGTACCAGCACATGCGTGAGATCATGAAAGTAGGCCGCCAGAGTTTCAGCAAAATAGACGGATCGATGCTGACCACCAGTACAGCCAATCGCCACCGTCAGATAAGCACGATTGTCACGCATGTATACCGGCAGCCAGGTATCAAGAAAACTACGAATATCGATTATCATTTTAGGTACGTTGGGTTGTGCCTCCAGAAAACGGATCACCTCGGGAGACTGACCGGTCAAATCCCGCAGGTGGGGATCGTAATGCGGATTGGGAATACAGCGCACATCAAACACTAGATCAGCATCGAGCGGAATACCATGCTTAAAGCCAAATGATTGAAACAGCAGCGTCAGTCGTGAAGTCGGATGGTTATCGGTGATGAATTCCCTGATAAAAGTACGTAACGTATTGGGTTGCAATGCACTGGTATCGATATGATGGCCCAAGGTTGCCAGGGATGACAATGCCTCACGTTCACGCCGAATCGCTTCATCAAGCGTGATGTTTTCGTCCGTCAGCGGGTGTCTGCGCCGTGTTTCGGAAAAACGCTGAATGAGAATATCCGTTCGCGCATTAAAAAAAATGAGTTTTATTTTAATGGGCTGGCGCTCAAGTAAGTCGAGTTGGCGTGGCAGGGCAGCAATGCTGTCACCACTGCGCATATCGACTGCTACGGCGACATGTGCATAACCCTGCTGTCGCAATAAAGACACCAGATCAACCAGCATGGGCGCCGGTAAATTATCGACACAGTAATACCCTGAATCTTCCAGTACGTTGAGTGCAACGCTTTTGCCCGAACCAGACAAACCGCTAATGATGACGATTTTCATCTATTGTTTAACATAAGGCTAAAATGACTGATTCGCAGATAATAAAAATGCAAATCAAATAATTCATTTTAATTAATGCGTTAATTGTTGTTGTAACTCGTAATTTTACCCACGTTCAGTATATGCCATTCCTACCACAGCAAGGAGTCTTTAGTGTTTTGACAATCGATTTCCTATTACGCGCAAAATTCCAGTGCTTCACTGGTACAACATGTCTACACAGCATCTTGCTGTTTCGTATTCCTGGCACACCGACAACCAGCTTGATAATAGCGCTCACCCAGCCCATAGACTGCTCGATCGTTATCCACATTGGCGACATTAGCACTTCTCCCCGCGGCATTCGATACTATAAGGAATGCTTTGCGCGTCGTTCGCATTCAGGAGCACACAGCGTAATTGGGCGGATAACGTTCGTTACTACAGTAAATCAGCTTGATTGATTACATAGTTCGCTCGAATGCCGACCGCGCCAATGATTTAATAGAGGAAGCGCTCCCTTTTTGTCTTGTGCCAAACTACACAAGGAAGGCAGGTAAGGACAGGCCTGTTTAGAATTGGGATACGGTTCATGGTCATGACAGTTCCTCTTTGAGTGGTTATTTGAGTCAGTATCGCCTTATCATAGAAAAAACGGGCTTGGCTGAACAATCTTTCTAACCAGGAATCACGTTGTGGCCGACTTCTGCGAAACAGGCAGCCGTTACTAGGCCCGCCGCATAGCTGATGTCGAAAATCGTTAATTCATGTGTAACCCTGTTGAAAAAACGAAAGTGGATAGCGAATACCAAACCAAAAGCCCAAAGAATACCAAAGATTCGTTACTCAAAAGCAATTAAGCGTAATAAGTCGCGTCGCCAAATCGTTCACACATTAGTGCCCTTTTGCAACCACCTCCAACACATCCAGCATCTTGCCAGCAAGCACACTGCGATCGTAATTTCGAGCCCCTACCATCGCATTGGCACGGTATTTGTCATATAAGGCTTTGTTCTCAGACAGCGCCATGAGCCCGTGGCAAAGTTGATTGGCATTCTCAGGTTCAAAAACAATACCAACGCCTTCTTTTTGCACAATCCCTGCTGACTCCCCAGCCACGCCGTGCAACACGGGAATACCCATACCCATACACTCAAACAACTTGGATGGAATCACGGTGGTGAATAGGTCGGTCTTGCTCAGATGAATAATTGATACATCAAGGAGGGACCAATACTTGACTACCTCGTCCTTGGATACGGAGTCAACAAAAATTACATTATCCAAGCTCATGCTCTCCGCCTTCGTTTTCAGATCGGCCTTACGTGCGCCATCCCCCAAGAAGATGATGCAGTGGCGTTTTCCATCCGGCATTGTCTTGATTTTCGCCGCAGCATCAAGCAAGGTCTCAAGCGAATGAGCCATACCATGTGTGCCGATGTAGCCGGACACAAATTTTCCCTCAATGCCTAGTTTGCGCACCAGTGCCACATCTTTTTCGCGCGGCTTGAAACGACTGATATCAACCCCATTGGTGACAACGTGAATTTTCTTGATGTCGGCGCCGCGAGCGATGATATTATCGCGGAATGCGTTTGTTACAGATACAATGGCGCTTGCTTTGCGGTAAAGAAAAAGCTCAAGTTTTTCAAGCCAGTCAAGCAGTCGTGAATCCTTCATGGCTCCAACTGCGCGAATCGACTCTGGCCACAGGTCACGCAACTCGAAGACAAACGGTACACGTTTCATTCGACTAACAACATAGGCCGCGCAGACAGTAAAGAACTGCGGCGACGTGCCAACAACAAGGTCAACTCCACGCACAAATGGGCTTGCAAGCGTTGCCGTCACCATAAAGCTCTGATAATCTAGAATACGCTTTACGAATCCCTCATTTGCAGTGATGTATGACCAAACCCGAATCACGCGAATCCCATCAACTTCTTCCGTTTGATAGAAGCTGTTCTTGTAGCCCTCAAATAACCTGCCTTTCGGAAAATTCGGGGCGCAGGTAATGACGGTAATCTTGTGACCGGCTTTGACCCATTCGCGACAGTGCTCAAACGTGCGGCTTGCCGGAGCATTGACTTCTGGCGGAAAGTTGTCGGTTAGAAATAAAATATGCATTGATCATATCCTATCTAATAGTCTGTCATGTTGAAAAACGAGGATACAAGTGTGCCGGTTTGCGAGAAATATCCTAGGAGGTAGAGCGCCAATTGACGGGAGCATCTTTGGCATTGCAGGCATTGACATTCGCCTCTGTCTACCTCACGGCTTAGATGATCTTTATCCGGAATGTGTTGTGTCACGCATATGTTGGACAGCACAGCCGGCTCGATTTCGGCAATGTGCTTCATGTGCTGGGCAAACTCAATATTGGTGCGCCGATCGGTGATATCGACCTGGTGAAAGCCACGTTTAGGCTCACAAATTATCATCAAGGAGTTATAACTAAATCTTGTTTTTGAGCGGTTGAAAAATAGCGGTATATCTGGATTATTAGTTGTCAGCAAACAATTAAAATCAATCCTGAGGAGATATGCTGTTATGAAGAAGCATACCGTTGTTGGACTGACACGTCCAGATCGGTTTAGTGATTCGTTGATAGAGTTGTTAAGGACGGGAGCCAAACAACTGCTGGAGCAAGCTGTTGAAGCTGGATTGGCAGGATTTATAGAGCAATTTTCCGACAAGAAGCTGAGTGACGGAAAATTGCTGTGGTATGGTAGAGGTAATGCTGGCTAGTGCGGATAAGCCGGGACTCTAACTTAAAACCTGCACTCCTAACAGCAACCTTTATAAGTTGGGGCTTGCTCTGACAATCATAACGATACCTCAAAACTTCGAACAAACTATCTCACTGTACAGCTTAAAAACTCGACCACCAACAAGGTCCCATGAATAATCTTTGGAGGCATTTAAAGCGCTTTCCGAAACACGGGTGTAATTCTTATATATCAACTCAATCTTTCGTGCCAAGTCTTTAGGTGAGGACGGGTCAACTGAGTAGCCCACACACCCTTCCTCATAAATCCCATCGAAACCCTGGCCTTTAGTATAAATCACTGGTAACCCTTGACTCATCGCCTCAAGATACACCACTCCTAAAGTCTCTCTGAATGAAGGCATAGCGAGAAGGTCGCAGGATCTGAGTATAGTCCTAAGAAAATAATTATCGGTTATTATGCCGTGAAACTTTATATTTATTCCTTTCGCATAGTTCTCGCAATAAGGTCTATCATCACCATCACCGACAACATGTAACTCAATCGGGCGCTTCTTCGCTCCCAACAACCGAGCGGCATCAATTAACAGTCTAAGGTTCTTATTTCGATCTATCCTGCCGACAAAGGCCACCCGCCGGATGGGTTCACTTCGATGTGAAGTGAACTCGATATGCCAATCTGCCGATATCGCACTAGGTATAACGTGAACCCTCTTCAGAATTTCCTTAAGAAACACTTCTGAAAAATAACGCGGGAACTGTTGATCTCTGTACACCGGTGACAGAACCATAATCGCCGACGCATTTCTCAGCACAAATCTTCCAACCCATCTAAAAAAAAAGCTTTTCCTAAAAAAAAAATCCGTGTCCGTATTTCTCACAGTAACTAGATAAGGAACGTCGTAAATTTTTCGAACAAAGAATGCAAGCAGACCATTCGAAACAGCAGTGTGAGCATGAATAAAATCGGGCCGATTTCCTTTCAAAAAAACAAGCAGGGCACGCCATATTATCAGCATTTTAAAAGGCCAGACATATCGGTACCAACTCCTGAAACATGGGACATAAAAAACTCTCGCGCCATTCACGTCTTCAACCACCTGTTTTGTAGAGGCCACCTTTTTTTCGACAGGTACGAACACAATCTGCTGAACACCTAGCTTTGACAGCGCGAGAATATACTCTCGATGAATTAAGTTTGTCTTATAGTATGAATTAAGATGAATAACATGCATAACTTTATTTCTCACAAGACTAACTAGTCAGAAAAACTGCAACTCTCCAAGAGAGAGATTGATGCTACACGATAAGCTTAACCACAAGAATACAAAACATCAGTTGTTGATGCCATCGAAGAGCTATCTATCTACAAAGTCCTTTCTAGGCAGTAAAACAACGATTAATATTAGCAAAACAAAACCATGAGTAGCCAAAACAGTTAGTAAAGTACTATCCACTAGCGCCCAACTCGGCATCAGCACAAGTAAAGCCGCTGTTTTTGATATCTTCTTCTGAAGAGCAACCATGTCCAGGAATCTATACAAAACGGCGGCGACAGCTGAAAATAAAATAACGCCTACCACACCGAAATCAGCATAAGCCGAAGCCATAAAATTTACGTTCGCCGACATCTCTGCCCGGCCAAAGTATTCGTTTCCTATTATGAACGGAGGAGTCAAACCCGGAGAATAGTCAAAAAGCCCACCTAGGACAGAATAACCAAGCATCGCAAATTCATTTACTCCGTAGTATTCAAAATAATACCCCGACAAAACACCAGGAATTATGAGCATCCGACGAACTAACACATCATTGATCAAAGAGGATCCAAAGTAGTCCAAAGCAAGACCTAAAGTCGTAAGGCCAAAGAAAAATAATGATAAGCGTAGAAACGTCGCGCCACCATTTGATCGCATAAAGAACCAAGCACCAAATATCAGAAACAGTGATAAGAAAATACTTTTGTGGCCGGATATAGAAAAAAGCAGAATGGTGAACAATACCCCGCTTACAACGAGATACCATTTTCGTATTTGCAAGCCAATTATTACAACAAAAGGCGCTACAATTTTAATAAGCCAAGTAAAGAAATACTGTATCAACCCAGGGATACCTGAACTCGTAGCGCGATACTCTTCTCGAATATCATAAAGAGCATCCAATTGTTGCAACTGAATGAGATGATTGATATTTAGTCTATAAAATGAAAATACAAAAACAGAAAGAAAAACTATTAAGAAGCCGAAAATAGCCCAGAATTGCCTTGCTGAGAACCCTTTAACATAAACCATTTTAAGTTTAAGTCGCGGAACAAAGAAAATCACTAAGACGCCGAGCGTGAGCGAAATAAACAATTTTATATAAGTGTCGCCGTGAACAGCTAACGAAAAATATGAAACACTGATCGCTGGCATATAAACAATAAAAAAAACAAAGAAACTTAGCACTGAAGACGGTCTATCCAACTTATCCGGTGCAAGCGTTATTAGCAACGAAGCAAAAGACACAATCACTAAGAACTCATACAGATTCGCTTTCGAATTAACTTGTAACCCCATATAGACATAGAAGGGCTGAACAACGTTTACATATGAGTACGCGAGCCCAATTGCATACACAACAGAGCATATAAAAGCTAGAAATCTCGCACTTGGAAGAGTCATTCTTGTGGGATCCTAATTTTAGGAGTGACCTAAAATAGTCAAACCCCTGGCAATCATATAAGACAAAATCAAGCTAACTCCATACAGCACGAAGGACCCAATTGAATACCATAGAATTGCTGAATACAGGGATGGACTCAAATAGAAAACAAGAATCGTAAACAAGAATAGTGTAATTTGCCAAGATAGGTCCCAAAGTTGTCTATTTGCCAAGAAAAACATATAGCTCAGGGGGCTTGCAACAAATCTAATTAAGAACGCTGGAGCAAGAATCTCGGCAATCTCACCAGCATCACCCCACGCCGACCCAAATACGAATTCAAATAACTCCTTACCAAATAAAAAAATAATCAAAAACGGAAATAGCGCAATAAAGAAAAGCGAACGAGCGGTATAGAGATAACTATCTTCGCAATTACCTAGCTCTCGATAAGATCGAGACGACTCTTCTCGGAATACCGACAATATGGCGCCTCCAATTAAACCTAAAGGGGCTGAAAGCGTCTTATGCATCAGCCCATACTGGCCACTAGCCACTGTACCAATCTTTAGACTCAATAGAAAAAGTGGAGCGTAGTGCGAAAGCATGTTAATCAGGGCTGCCGGCATCGAAACAAGTACAAACGCACGCTGCTCTCGAAGGACAACTAACGTTTCTTTTAGATCATTAAAATAACTGAAATCCGAAAATTTAAGACCTACTTCTCGCATTAAAAAGAGCGATACCAAAGAGCTTGAAAGAGCGTAAGCCAAGGACAGACCAATTGCCGATTCAAAAAGATAAACCATTAACAACTGAGAAGATGACAACGCACCCCCCAAATACAGCTTGTATAGCGCCTGTTTTTTAAAATTAGCGCTCCACACAAGAGCTGAATTCACAAGTAAATTGATTGCGTTAGCAAAAGTAGCGACAATTGCCAGACCCACATAAACATAGCGCATGGAGGACAATAACTGGGTCTGAAAGTATTTATCCGCTGAAAAAATCAATAGCAGAGTTAATACAGCAGTGATAGCAAAAACTAAATTCACTGTGACGGTGGCCTTCACTATTCTCACCACATCCGAACCCGATTTAGCCTGCAAGACCGCCATGTCAAGACGCAGTGTCAATGCCACGGCACCAACGACGACAGCGCCCAGCCAGGTAAAATAGAACCCAAGATCTTCTGGTGTAAGTAGTCTGGTGAAGACCGGAAGAACCAAGAGAGGCATGACTTGATAGGCAAGCGTACCTAAAAGAACAATTGATGCATTCTTCCAAAATTGTAAAATTTTTACTTTCACAAACGATTCACTATGGTGAAGCAGTAAGCGGCACAATAAACACGGCTTAATTCCAGAGGGTTTAAGTTCAACTGAGGGTTTAACCGATTTTCTGATTACAACCTCAAATCTGCCATGTCCCTTGATAGCACAACATTAGGTCATAAACCACATGAAACTTCTTGTCTAACACGCAGATCGCCTTAAACCGGCGTATCAATCGGTGTGATGTCATACTCATGCTGTGCCTTAGCTGTATCCGCCCACGGGTCATGATGTCACACCCATCAAGAGTCTCTGGCGTAGCCCGGTACTACACGGCGTTGGCGGGGAATCTGCAGATATCGTAAGCAATGAAGAAGTGGACATCGTATTCGAATCAGAAAACGCAACACAGTTGGTGGAAGGCTTGATACGCATGCACCTCAACCAGGAAGCTTATAAGACATTTCAAAGAAATTGCCTGGAAGCATCCAAAAAATACGGTCGGTCTGTACAAACACAGAAGATGATGGATGTGTTAAAAATGATGTGGCAATATAACCGTTACACTGTGAGTGAATGCTCTTTTTAAAAAAGAATTCAAAATCAAACAATATCCGTGAGCAAATTAGCTTTGTTATAAGTGGTTAATTGAAGGAGTGCTTTCTTCAACCTCGATCAGAAAGTATAACTAAATATCGATTGACACATTACAAACTCGTTGTATTGTGGCATAGCCACAATACAACGAGTTTGTGAGTGTTTATTAAACACCTATAAATATTTACTTTTTCTGGGTGCTTTTGCGTCTACGTACTGCGCCCATGCCCAAAACACCCAGTCCAATCAGAGCGAGCGAGGCTGGCTCAGGGACTACTTGATCAGAAACTTGCTCGGTTATGACGAAGCTGCCGTTGCTGGTGATGACGTCTTGATTAACGCTAATGTTGTTGCCAGCATAAACGATGGCGCTGACACTACCGTCAGTCGGTCCACCTCCAAATCCATCCAGACTCGACAGAGCAGCTTCGAGATTCGGTCCTGAAGTGGTTGATTCGGTGATATCCAGAGTCAAAATATCAGTCAAGCCATTAAACGAAAAGGCGGTGGTGACACTACCCGCTCCCGGACCCGTGATTCCGAGTAACGGAAAATCGGAAAATGTGCCATTGTAAACATCCGTTATGCTGCCGCTGAAGCTTGCTGATGATGAATCGAGCGTGCTTGGGATCGCTCCGGTAAGCGAGTTGAGTGTGGAGGTGATGGTACCGGAAAAGGCGGTTCTATTGGCATAATTACGTTCAAATTCCAGCCCTGCCACAAGCGGGTTATCCAGTCCAATTGCGCCATTGACCACGAGGCTGTTAGCGGTGGCCGAATTACCGGCACTCATACCGGTAAGCGAGCCAATCGTGTTGATACTGCTGTTACCAAATGGAGTGCTTAACTCAAGCGTCACCGAGAAGAATCCATCGGGTGTGCTGTCCAAGCCTGAAATGGTCATGCCGGCTCCATTTAGATCCAGGTTGAAGGTATTTAATATAAAGGCATTGGCGTGGGTGATGCTGCCCATGCCGATCACCATACCGCTTATGACAAAAAGTTTATTTAATCTTGATTGAATATTCATATGTTCTCCAGATAGGATTGCTTGAAAAACAGCTTTGAGAGATTGGTAAAATTGATTGTAAGATGGTCATCGGATAAAAAATGATTAGACCGATAAGATGTTACAGGCTGCATGTTACAAAACCGCCTACAAAAATTAGACTGATTCCTACAAAAGGAATAGAAATTCTGACTAATTTTTCGAATTCTATGACAATAATCAGATAAGGTAAAGAGCTAAATTGTTGAATAAATTTTCTTTATCAACTTTTTGTTTGTCGAGAAAAACCCGGGTTGACTTGGCAGAATAGGAAGAATTACCCGAAAGGCATTCGGATTCCGGGTAGCCGGAATTTTCCTTGATCTGAGATTGGTTGTAGTGGGAAGGTGCAAATATGTTTAATCAACCTCAAGGATTTTCTGAATCAATCATGATTTTCTATGACAAAGGAGTTGTCATCTGTTCAATAACATTCTGGTAGTATGCGTGGGTAATATTTGCCGCAGCCCGATGGCGGAGGGGTTGCTCAGACAGGCTATGAACGATGCCGGTAAAGTTGATCGCTTTGTCGGATCAGCTGGTTTGAATGCGCTGGTTGGCCACCAGGCTGATCCCAGTGCTTGTCAGTTGATGGCGAGCAGGCAAATAGATATTTCCGCACATCGTGCATGCCAGATCAATAGTGTGATGATTCGTGCTGCTGATCTTGTTCTGGTGATGGAGTCGGCACACAAAATAGCAATCGAAGGAAAAGAGCCGAGCGCGAGGGGAAAAGTGTTCCGCTTGGGCGAATGGGGGAAATTCAATATTCCAGATCCTTACCAACAGGATCTAGCGGCTTTCGAGTATTCTCTGATGTTGATTGAACGCGGGGTATCCGATTGGGTGGTGAGACTCTAAGGTTTTGTTAACTGGCCTGGTAATATTAAAAAATAACACTCTTAATTATTTGTAGAAAATGATTTGGCTGGCGGCAATCAGTCCGGTACTTCTTTATGCTATTCCGGAGTATATATCGCATATATTCTGGCCTACACAAAAAAAGTAGCATGTAATCTGCTTCCAGTCTTTTTATTAATTATCAAAAATAACCATGCGTCTGAGAAACATATTTATTGTTTTTGCTGTTTCCGTGCTTACTGCTTGCACTATTATCCCGGGACAGCACATGAGTCCTTTTTCCCGGCAATCGAGTGTGGAGATGCCAGTCGCAGAGGACAACGAGGCGGTATTGAAGAAGCTGGATATCAAAACAATTGATGCAAAACTGATTGTCGAGCTGGAACAGAATTTCGGTAATCGTAGCTTGAGCCCTGATAATGTGGCCAATCATTATTTCAATTACCGTATTGGCGCTAAAACTATTAAAGGCGTGCCGGTCGAGGACGAACCTTATAGCCAATATCGGGTCGGTCCGCGGGACATACTGAATATTACAGTTTGGGATCATCCCGAGCTGACCACGCCAGCGGGACAATTTCGCTCTGCTGAAACGGCCGGTAGTGTCGTGGGAGAAGATGGCAATTTTTTCTACCCTTATGTTGGTGTGATTCAGGCAGCCGGGAGGACCGTTGAGGAAATTCGTGATGAATTGTCCAGAAAGCTTTCAAAATACATTGAGAACGTACAACTCGATGTGCGAGTAGCGGCTTATCGGAGCCAACGCGTTTATGTGGTCGGTGAAGTGGCTGAACCCGGCATTCAGCTGGTGCAGGATATTCCTTTGACGGTGTTGGAGGCGATCAACAACGCAGGTGGCGTTAAATTTGAGGCTGACCAACGCAATATTACCCTTACGCGCAATGATAAAACCTATAGCATCAATCTGCTGAGTTTGTATGAGGGAGGGGATATCTCACAAAACGTGCTGCTGCAGCATGGAGATGTGCTGAATGTGCCGGATAGCTCATTTAACAAGGTATTTGTGCTGGGAGAAACCAATTTTCGCATTCAGGGTGGCCTTGGGGTTGGGAGATCGCGTAGCATCGTGATGAACAAAGGGCGTATGACATTGACTGAGGCATTGGCCGATGGTGGAGGATTTGATCAGGAAACTTCCGACCCCGCCAGAATTTTTGTTTTCAGAGGCGGGTTGGGAAAACCTGAAATTTACCATTTGAACGCTAGATCGCCGGATGCATTGCTATTGGCAGATCGGTTCCCCTTGCAGCCGCGCGATGTCATTTATGTCGATCGTGCCGAAGGTATACGCTGGAACCAGATTATTTCCCAGATTCAGCCAACGGTTAATCTGCTGAATTCTTTTGATGGTGTCTTGAGAGTGCAGCCGTTACAGCAGCAGGGCAGATAGTTGGTTTTTCAAAGACATCGCTTTTCTTATATCAATTACTCATAGTTTCTGATGCCCAATAATTCTGATTCTCAAGTAAAGCCTTCTTTCGATTATTTACGTAACGAGCATGAAGATGAAATCAATCTAAGTGAGTTATTTGGCATATTGCTTGAGGGTAAATGGTTAATCCTGGTGATTGCGTTGTGTGTTCTGGGGCTGGGTGTTGCCAAGGTTTTGATTGATTTGCCGGTTTATCAAGCGGATGGTTTGCTGCAGATCAAGGAAAATTCAAAACCAATGCCAGGATTGGAGTCGTTGACCGGGTTTCTGGATAACGATACACCTGTCATGGCGGAGATTGAGCTGCTTAAGTCGAGGATGATCCTGGGAAAAGTTATCGAGAATCTTCATCTCAATATCGATGCTTATCCGAGCTATTTCCCGCTGGTGGGCAGGGTGGTTGCCAGATATTTGGCAAACCAGAATGAGAATGCCCTTGCCAGTCCGTTATTTGATCTGTCGCACTATGCCTGGGGAGGGGAAGTTATTCAGGTGGATACCTTTACCGTACCTGCTTATCTGGAAGATGAAATCTTCATATTGCAGGCTGGTGAAGCTGGCACCTTCAAATTGCTGCATGATGATCAATTAATTCTGGACGGAGAGGTTGGCAAACCGGCAAGCGGCATGTTGAAAGGGCATGAACAGCACGTTTCCATCTTTATTCCAATATTAAAATCCCGGCCCGGTACACACTTTATTGTTAAGCGCGTATCTCAAAATCAAGCGCTCAAAAATCTCAGGGAAAGCATCACGATTGCCGAGAAGGGAAAAGGTACCGGCATACTGTCACTGACCGTTGAGTCTTTTTCACCACAAGCTGCTGTACAAATACTCAATGAGATAGCTAATATTTATTTGCAGCAGAATGTCGAAGAAAAATCGGCCGAGTCACAAAAAACCCTCGCATTTCTTGAGCAGCAGCTTCCTGCCATCAAGGAACAGCTGGATACCGCAACCAACGCCTTGAACGAGTTTAGAACGCGCAAAGGATCGGTTGATCTGGATATCGAAACGAGTAACATGCTAGGAAGTACTGTTACGCTGAAAACCGAAACAACCCTGCTGCAACAGAAACGGGATGAATTAAGGCAACGTTTTACCGAATCACATCCGCAGATTATTGCGATTGACAAGCAGATTGCGCGACTACAAGGGCAAATGAATGCTTTTGATCGACAGATTGGCAGTTTGCCTGAAACGCAACAGATCATTCTCAGGCTGTCAAGAGACGTGCAGGTCAACACGGAGCTTTATACAACGATGTTGAACAGCATGCAAACATTACGTGTGGCAAAGGCGGGTACGATAGGCAACGTCAGAATTGTCGATTACGCCGTTTTACCGACTGAACCGATCAAGCCCAGAAGAATATTGATTATGGCCATCGCGCTCATTTTGGGATTGATGCTGGGCATTATCACGGTATTCGTTCGAAGAATGCTGCACCAGGGAATAGAAGATCCCGATTTGATCGAGAAGCTGCTCAATACGCCTGTTTACGCGACAGTTCCACATAGCAGAGATCAGCAGGAGAATAGCAAACGGCTTAACACAAAACATTCATCCAGTTATCTCCAGCCAGCTATTCTGGCGTTGACGAACAAAGAAGATTTGGCAATCGAAAGTTTGCGCAGTTTACGTACCACGCTACACTTTGCCTTTCTGGAAGCAAAAAACAATATCATCATGATTACCGGTCCCAGTCCGGCTATTGGCAAATCCTTTATTTCCGTTAATCTTGCTGTCGTTATGGCGGAGGCAGGCAAAAAAATATTGTTGATCGACGGCGATATGCGCAAGGGAAGCGCTCATCAGATGATTGGAACCAGCAGAGAAAATGGTTTATCCGAGTTGATAATGGGTGCGATTGGAATGGAAACCGCTATTCTTAAAACAGTCCATCCGAACTTGGATTTTATCCCGGCTGGCGCGATTCCTCCCAACCCATCGGAATTATTGCTGCACGAACGTTTTGATCTGCTACTGAAAAACATCAGTCAGCATTACGATCTTGTCATTATTGATTCTCCGCCTGTCCTCGCTGTGACTGATGCCGCTATTATCGGTCGCCTGGCCAGTGCAACGTTGATGGTTGTCAAGGCTGGTCAACACCCGGCCCGTGAACTGGAGCAGAGTGCGAAAAGACTATTACAGGCTGGGGTCAATCTGAAGGGCATTGTCTTTAACGACTTGCCTGAATCATCTTCTCGCGCTGGTTACGGTAATTATGTATATCAATATACGTATAAAAGCGGAAAATGAAGTGGGCTTGATGAGGGGTTGTTGGCTAGCAAAACGTCGCTGCTTGCCTGTAGGTGTCACTATGAATCAGCCTTAGCCTTTGCAGACTGAGATAACTCAATCGAATCATGCATTACTTCCAGTAGCAATATCCGCTGACTGGGGTGGCGTCTTTCAAAAAAACGCCTTTCTGCTGGATTCTTACCAGCATGCAATCTTCGCTCATTTTTGCTGCTGCGATCAATAAATTGCCGGACTAGAATGCCATATTCTGCCATCATCTGCTGTTCCATCCGTGCGATGTATCGCTTGATATCTTCCTCGGCGATATCTTCTTCACCTGTCAAGCGAATATTGATGACTACAGCATAGCTAAGGGTATTGCTTTGTGTCTGCCGCTCAAAAACATGTACCCACGAATCCAGGCCCGGGCCAAGTATTTTACAAGCTTTTTTTACCAGTTCTTCTGCTTCCCTGGCAGAGTAACTGCCGAGGAATAAGTCTTGACATTTAACCGGCGCCAATCCAAGGAAAGTATGAAAATGACGTAGCAGTGATATAAAGAACCATGGTCGCGACGTCAGATAGTAGTACGCAAAATAAACCAGCAAAAAGCTGGTAAACATGATGAACTCAGGTAACTGAAGCAACAAACCTGCCAATCCTATGGTGCCAAGTAGTAATTGCAGCGATCCTATGACAAAAACGGCATCTTCAACTCTAAAACCAGCGTTCAATAAAATATGATGCAAATGATTGTTATCCGCAGCAAAAGGAGACTCCTTACGTCTGATGCGACGCAGCATAACGCTTGCGGTATCCATTAGAGGCACAGAGAACAACCACAAGGCCGTAACGGGAGTCATTACCTGGTTAGCTCCTTGTGATAAATCAATCAACAACCAGGAGAAGATAAATCCAAGCAGCATACTCCCGTTATCCCCTAGAAAAACACGTGCACGCCGTTGTGAAGAATAGCGAAGATTAAAATATAGAAAACCGATTAAACCACCAGCAAGCAGGGTAACGAGCGTCAAATTTGCTGCATCACCTGCAATTAAGACCAGAAAACCAATCAGCGTCAAACTGATTAACGATACCACGCCCGAAAGGCCATCGATACCATCAATCATATTCAAGGCATTGATCACCCCAAGAGTGGCAAAGATGGTGAAGGGAATCTCAAACCAGCCGAGTGAGACAGTAAAAGCACTAGAAAATAACATGCCAAGATTGCTCAACACGACTCCTCCCGCCAGAATCATGATCAATGCAGCTATGCTTTGAATAACCAATCGGATTTTGTGGCCGAGACGAATTAAATCATCCACGAAACCTGTAATGAAAATGATGGTGCTACATATTCCCAAAACAAGCCATTTCAATCCTTGATCAGGATGATCGATGCCTATGGTTATCAGAGAAATCAATAAAACCGTAAATATGCCAACACCCCCAACAAAAGGCGTGCTCATGTCATGCTGTTTATGTCCCCCGGGCTGATCGGCGATCTTGAATTTCAATGCAAGTATCATGGCTCTGTGTATCGCGGCGACCGCAAGCAACATACTCAGTATAAATAAAAAAATAATATGTGTCATAGGGAATTGAGCTCTTATCACCAGGGATTGTCATAACCGCAGCAGGCGCCGATAGATGGTAGAGTATTACTCTATTCGATTATTTCCGTTGCCTTCATTTTGTGCGGGAGGTGTTTCAGATTCAGATTCAGATTCAGATTCAGATTCAGGCGTGACATCGTCTTCGTAATGGAAAATATCCTTATAGCTGATGTAAACAGAGGCAAATGCAATGGGAAACAACAGAATAAAACCCAGTCCATACGGTATGGCTGCCAGGACAGCTAGTATCATCAGCACGATGAAATAAAGCTGAAAAGCGAACAGATTTTTCAGGCACGCAAAAAAGCTGATGCGCATGGCGAGGACAGGAGGTATTTTTTCGAACATGACTAACATGGGTGCAAACCAGACTGCCATCATCAGCGGGATTGCCAGCAATAAAGAAAACAGAATGGCAGACAAGGCATCATCCATGATGGCGGCCAGCTCGTTTTCCTGAAAGCGCTTGCCATATAACCACATATCAACCAGTGCATCGCCACCCATTAACATGAAAAAACCGATAATCAGGACATCGCCGATCAGATAAATGCCACCAACGGTGATCAGTGCAACGGTATTCTGCCTGAATCCGATGAATAGGTATTCGAGCTCCAGTTTGTTATTAAGATCCAGTTGTCTCAACGCGACCATGATGCCGGCGATAAAAGCTGGCAGCGTCAGCGTGCCAATGAAACTACCGAGTAACGGAACCAGTCCCAGAGTCGCGCCAATCAGCAGATAAGTGAAACACAGCAATATCAGGTTAAGCGGGGCTTCGCGGAAAAAATAAAACCCGCTCACAATCCATTGCAGTCCTCGCATAGTGCGGACATGTCGAGCTTCCATTTAATTTAGTTCTCCTTGGGTTTGTTGCAAACTGACTTGCCAGTATTCGGATAACCAGCAAGACAAATAAAAATGATTGTGTTTTATTCTGTTTCTGTCTGACTTGAAGTGACTGTCATAGTTGTGCTCAGGAGTGAGGAATTGTTAGCTTCTCTGGGTTGACTATGTGATGCGTCAGAATTTTTCTGAAATGTTCCGGGTCCTTCTGGTGAGTTAATTCACCGGGGCGTGGCAGATGAAAATCATAAAGCCGTGATAACCAGAATCGCAACGCCCCCGCGCGCAGCATCCCGGGCCAAGCCTGTTGCTCTTCAGTGTTCAGCGGACGCACATTATGATATGCCTGAATAAATGCTTTGGCGCATGCTTTGTCGAATATACATTCATCACGAAAACACCAGTCATTAATAGTTATGGCAAGATCATACAAGAGTGCATCATTGCAGGCAAAGTAGAAATCGATTATGCCGCCGATGCCGCCATCGACAAACAGAACGTTATCACGAAACAAATCCGCATGGATTACCCCATGAGGTAGTCTCTCGGTCTGTTGTTGTGTCTGGAAATGAATCTCGTCAATGAGTAGCTTCTGATCTGCAGGGCTGAGAAAAGGCAGGACTGCTTCAGCGGTAACACTTCGCCAGCGGGAGCCGCGTGGATTGGCATTTTGTAGTTGATACGACAGCCCTGCCAGATGCATTCTGGCCAACATTTCTCCGATTTGCGTGCAATGTTTCTCAGTCACATCGATGATTGACTTGCCAGATAAAAAAGTAACGATGCAGGCAGGCTTGTCATTCAACAGGCTCATTATGTCGTTATTGCGCATATTGACCGGTCTTGGGCAGGGAATTCCTCTGCTGGAAAGGTGTGCCATCAAATTAAGATAATATGGCAGCTCGGTCACGGCAATTTTTTCGAATAACGTCAGGATATATTTTCCCTGCGATGTTGTGACGGAGTAATTGGTGTTTTCGATGCCGGAAGTAATACCCTGTAATTCAACTAGCTTCCCGAGTGCGTAATTTTGCAGTAAAACTTCAAGTTGAGCTTTGGAAACCGGTGTAAAAACAGACATGAATAAAAAATTTAAGAAAATTGATTTTAAGCTGATAATTGGCGCTGGCGGCAGTTTCTATCTGGCCAGGTGGTCCTGTCAAGAACGCCAGAAACTAAGGGTAATATATAAATATCAGAAGCGATAAATTTCCCACATGGGCACACTGACACCGGATTCCATATTGCCACGGTGAGGAGGCTCGCTCGCTCGATTACGACTAAGCAGAAAATAAGGCCTGCCAACTTTGGGAATAACCTTGATCATATAGAGTTGCCCATTGACGCGATATTCTTCGACGGTTTCATCTTTTCCCTCAGTAATGGTAATTTCCGGCTCCAGCGAAGGGTCCAGTCCCATGTCGGGATAAGGTACTTCATCCTCGGCAGGTGGTTCGCTATATTCGGGCAATGGTACCAGTCCTTCAGGCTGCCGGCTGGATTGGGCGACCACCCCGGAAGCCGCCCAGAAAAGGCTGCTGACAATAACCGCAAAAATTAACCATTTCATGTTAGGCGCTCCTCAAAAAGATGGCTGGAAATTGGCATGCTGGGCACAATTTATAGATTGAGCTGAATTTCGCGTTCCGTGGCTGACGGTTCAAAGCCGGAAGTTTCATAATAACGGAATATGGCGTCAACGACCTGTGCAGGCTCATCAATGAGCTGAATGAGATTCATATCTTCTGCTGAAATGAGGTTTTCCTTGACCAGCGCCTGCTGAAACCAGTCTATTATGCCTTGCCAGAAATCCGTACAAACCAGAATGATGGGCATTTTTCGGGTTTTACCCGTTTGCACCAAAGTTAATGCTTCCATCAACTCATCCAGCGTGCCAAAACCACCGGGCATCACTACATACGCGGTCGCAAATTTGACAAACATGTATTTACGCGCAAAAAAATGGCGAAAAGTCTGGCTGATATCCTGATAGGTGTTGCGATGCTGTTCATGTGGTAGTTGAATGTTGAGTCCCACGCTGGGCGATTTTCCGAAATAGGCACCTTTGTTGGCTGCTTCCATGATGCCTGGGCCGCCACCAGAAATGACTGAAAACCCTGCATCTGACAATTGCCTCGCTATCGCCTCGGTTAATTTATAATAAGGGTGCTCGGGGGCGGTTCTTGCGCTGCCGAAGATGCTGACGGCTGGCTGGATGCATTCCAGTCTTTCTGTTCCTTCAACAAATTCCGCCATAATTCTAAATACACGCCATGATTCCCTGGATGACCACGGCCTTTCCAGTGGCAGAACGCTGGCAAGTTTGGTTTGCAAGCTCATAGAGGTCCTTTCTGATGAAAACGCTTTTGATGGTTGATGGCTCTTCTTACCTGTATCGGGCTTTTCATGCGTTACCGGATTTACGTAACCGCCTGAATGAACCCACTGGCGCAATTTATGGTGTGTTGAACATGCTGCGTCGCTTGCACAAGCAGTATCATGCTGATTATAGCGCGTGTGTGTTTGATGCAAAGGGTAAAACATTTCGCGATGCGATTTATCCGGAATATAAAGCACATCGCCCTGCCATGCCAGAAGATCTTGCCAGCCAGATTCCGCTTCTGCATGCGTGTATCCATGCAATGGGCTGGCCACTACTGATGGAGGATGGTGTTGAGGCAGACGATGTGATTGGCACGCTGGCACGGCGGGCTACCGATAGCCAGGTACAGTGTGTCATCTCCACCGGTGATAAGGATATCGCCCAACTGGTCAGCCCGGACATTCAGTTGATCAACACCATGAGCAATGAATTGCTGGATGAGGCCGGCGTTATCCATAAGTTTGGAGTCACGCCCTCACAGATCATTGACTTTCTGGCACTGGTAGGAGATAGCGCAGACAATATTCCGGGTGTCGAAAAAGTTGGCCCCAAAACAGCAGCAAAATGGCTGAAGAAATACGGCAACCTGGAAAAGCTAATTGCACATGCGCATGAAATCACCGGTCAGGTTGGCGAGAATCTACGCCGAAGCCTGGACTGGCTGGAAACAGCTAAAACACTCCTGACTATCAAATGTGATGTGCCGCTTGTACTCGACTGGCAGGATTTAGTTGCCCAGTCACCTGACACCAGTCAACTGGCCGCACTTTATGAGCGGCTGGAATTCAAAAGTTGGTTACGTGAGCTGACGCAAGGTCAGAGTACTAAGGCACCAGCACAGAATGCGTTGCAGGTTAAATACGCATCAGCTGATTCAGCCAGTAACGACTGCTCGTCCAATTACGAAACCATTCTGACCGAGTCGCAGCTCAATGACTGGTTAATGCGTTGTGAACGCGCCGAACTGGTCTCGCTGGATACGGAAACGACCAGTCTTGATCAAATGCAGGCACAGTTGGTGGGCTTGTCATTTTGCGTGGAAGCCGGGCACGCAGCTTACCTGCCATTGGCCCACACCTGCCCAGGTGTGCCGCAGCAATTGGACAGCAAATGGGTATTGGCACGCATGCAGCCCTGGTTGGAAAATCCGAGTAAATTTAAAATCGGGCAGAATCTGAAGTACGACAAGCATGTGCTTGCCAATTACGGCATTACGCTCAGGGGTGTCGCGCACGATACCCTGCTTCAGTCGTATGTGCTGGAATCTCATCTGTCGCATGATCTGGATAGCCTGGCGAAACGTCATCTGAATTACACCACTATCTCCTATGAAGAGTTGACCGGAAAGGGCGCGAAGCAGATTGGCTTTGCACAGGTGGCCATCGATCAGGCGACCAAGTATGCGGCCGAAGATGCTGATATTACCTTGCGCCTGCATCAATCCCTGTTTCCGCAGCTAGATAAGACCGCGCATCTCGCTGATATTTACCAGACAATTGAGTTACCACTGATAGATATCTTGTTTCAGATAGAACGTAACGGCGTATTGCTGGATGTTGACCAGCTACATGCCTACGGCAAGGAAGTGCTGCGGCAATTGGAAATTCTGGAGCAGCAGGCTCACGCCACCGCCGGGCAGGCATTCAACCTGAACTCAACTCAGCAAATTCAGGAAATTCTGTTTGGACAACTGAAATTGCCCGTCACTAAAAAGACACCCAAAGGTGCACCTTCCACAGATGAGAGTGTGCTTCAACAGTTGGCGCTGGACTACCCGCTACCCAGGATTTTGCTGGAATATCGCATGCTGGCCAAACTTAAATCGACTTATATCGATAAGCTGCCAAGAATGGTTAACCAGAATACAGGGCGGGTGCATACACATTATGCACAGGCAGTCGCGGTCACTGGTCGACTGGCCAGCAATGACCCCAATTTGCAGAATATTCCAATTAAAACCCCGGCAGGGCGCCGTATTCGTGAAGCATTTATCGCGCCAGAAGGCTGGTATATTATTTCTGCGGATTACTCACAGATCGAGCTCAGAATCATGGCACATATTTCTCAGGATAAAGGGTTACTGAAAGCCTTTACTGAAGGGCGGGACGTGCATCGCGTCACCGCTGCAGAAATATTTGGCATGCCGGTTGAACAAATCAGCCAGGAGCAGCGCCGTTATGCCAAGGTGATCAATTTTGGTCTGATTTATGGCATGTCAGAATTTGGCCTTGCAGCACAGTTAGGTATCGACCGCGCTGCCGCACGAAATTTCATCGAGCGCTACTTTATTCGTTATCCAGGGGTAGCTGATTATATGCAGCGCACACGTGAAATGGCGAAACAGAACGGATATGTTGAAACCGTGTTGGGACGCAGATTGCAACTATCAGATATCCGCAGTCCTCAGCACAACCGCCGCATGGGCGCAGAACGTGCTGCTATCAACGCACCGATGCAGGGTACAGCAGCTGATATCATTAAGCTTGCGATGATCGCAGTGCATAACTGGCTGGCGCAAACAGAGGCGCAGAGTAAGCTTATCATGCAGGTTCACGACGAATTGGTACTGGAAGTTCCCGAGAATGAATCAGCAACCGTCATGCAGCAACTTCCTGTCCTGATGGAAAATGTCATCAAGCTGGATGTCCCACTGGTAGTTCAGACAGGCCAGGGCAGGAATTGGGAGCGGGCACATTGATTCCGTTATTATTTAGAGAGCTGCAGCATTTTTTTTTGCTGTGTTCATAAAATTATCACCATAGCTCTTGATTTATGTTTGACATGTCTATACATTGAAGGTATTACAAAGCTTAATTTTTAAGGAGGGTGTTTAATAGAATGGACATTTTATTATTTGGCTTGATTGATTTGCCGTGGTGGGGATATATTATCGTCACTTTGGTATTGACACATATTACTATCGCCAGCATTACAATTTTTTTACATCGCCATCAGGCACATCGGGCACTGGAATTGCATCCTATTCCAAGCCATTTTTTCCGTTTCTGGTTATGGTTAACGTCGGGTATGGTTACCAAGGAATGGGCAGCAATTCATCGCAAGCACCATGCAAAATGCGAAACTGTAGACGATCCGCATAGTCCTGTAGTCTACGGCATAAAAAAAGTACTGGCTGAAGGTGCGGAACTTTACAAGATAGAGGCTAAAAATAAAGAGACCTTGGAGCGTTACGGTCACGGCACACCTGATGATTGGATGGAGCGGAATGTCTACACCAAACACAGCGCTGCCGGAATTGTTTTAATGCTTGTTATTAACGTTATGCTGTTCGGGCCAATCGGTCTGACTATATGGGCGGTGCAGATGATGTGGACGCCAGTAATGGCTGCGGGCATTATCAATGGAGTCGGTCACTTCTGGGGTTATCGCAACTTCCGATCGGAAGATGCCAGCCGTAATGTATCGCCATGGGGGATTCTGATCGGTGGTGAAGAGTTGCACAATAACCATCATGCCTACCCGACTTCGGCCAAATTATCCAACAAGTGGTTTGAGTTTGATATTGGCTGGATGTACATTCGTCTGATGGAAATGATTGGTTGGGCCAAGGTCAAAAAAATAGCTCCCAAGTTACAACTGGATAAAACTAAAACTGAGTGTGATTTTGCAACGTTGCAGGCGGTTATTTCACATCGCTACGAAGTGTTGGCCAACTACAGCAAATCAATCAGGGTTGCCTTTAAGAAGGAACTGGCGCATATACAAAATGCTGCGACAGCGCATGGTATTGACGGCGCGACTTTGAAGAACTGGGTGATGGCTGATGCTAAAACGTTGCAAGCAGATGAGCGTGATAAGTTATCTCAGGTGTTGAGTCAAACCCAAATGCTGGAGCAGCTTTATCGTATGCGGGAAGAGCTTTCCATGATTTGGGAGCGGTCTGCCGCTACTAAAGATGAGCTGCTCAAACAGTTAGAAGATTGGTGCCACCGGGCCGAAGCAAGTGGTAACGAGTTTCTTGAGCAGTTCTCACGCCGCTTACGCTGCTATGCATAACACTTGACGGCATGACAATAAAAAACCCGCGAAAGCGGGTTTTTTATTGAATCAATCAATTTATATTATTTTAATTTTGTTTCTTTATACGGCACATGTTTTCTTACCACGGGATCGTATTTCTTGAGTTCCAGTTTTTCTGGATTGGCTCGTTTGTTTTTAGTCGTGGTGTAAAAATGGCCGGTCCCTGCTGATGACTCCAACTTTATTTTCTCGCGCATAAAACGTCCCGCCTTTATCTCTAACTATAAAATCAATCGGTGATCAAATTCGCTCTCCGCGAGCGCGCATATCAGCCAAAACCGAATCAAGACCATTTTTGTCAATGGTGCGCAATGCGGCGTTGGTTAGTCGGATCCTAACCCAGCGGCTTTCACTTTCCACCCAGAAGCGACGCGATTGCAGGTTAGGCAAAAAGCGACGCTTCGATTTATTGTTGGCGTGAGAAACGTTGTGACCAGACATAGGTCGCTTACCTGTAACTTGACAAACTCGCGCCATTATTTTCCCCTTAAATCCAAAAATACTAAAGTTCGTGATTATAGCCTGAAAGCGCATTGCTTTTCAATGCAAATTAGCAGCCATGGGTTTTTTAACAGGGGAATTTAAAGTTGAGTGGTCATAAGTAAAATGCAATTTATAGTGTACTGCCGGCACTATCCATGCCTGTTCAAATTAACCCACGCTCGGCGAAGGAAACCACGTCTTCACTGCCAATGACAAAATGATCCAGCACACGAACATCCACCAGCGTCAACGCCTGTTTGAGGGATTGCGTCAGCATCTCATCGGCCTTGCTTGGTTCTGCTAAGCCGGAAGGGTGGTTATGTGCAAGAATGACGGCAGCTGCGTTATGGAATAATGCACGCTTGACGACTTCCCGAGGATAAACGCTTGCCTGAGTCAAGGTGCCGCGAAATAGCTCCTCGGTTGCTATCGTGCGGTGCTGCGCGTCCAGAAAAATCACGGCAAATATTTCGTGTGGCTTGGATCGCATGCTTAATCGCAGATAATCCTTGACGGACTGAGGCGAATCCATGATGGCACCCTGCTTGATCTGCTCGGCAAGCGCACGGCGAGCCATTTCCATGACGGCCTGGAGCTGAGCATATTTAGCTGGTCCCATGCCTGGCTGCTGACCAAAGGTGACTAGATCCGCCATACATAATTTTGTTAAACTGCCAAAATGTGCCAATAATTCTCGCGCCAACTCAACCGCATTTTTGCCGGCAATCCCTGTGCGCAGAAATATGGCAAGCAACTCTGCATCCGAGAGATGCGCTGCCCCTTTATGAATCAGTTTTTCGCGTGGTCGCTCTGCTTCAGGCCAATCGGTAATTGCCATATAAAATGGATCCTTTGAAAATGAATTTGCTGACAATGAGAAACGGCACTTTCTTTCGGAAATGTATGGGTAACGATAGAGAATGACGGAAACCTACACCCAATTTGGGAGAAAACGCGTGCTGCTGGGGATAACAGGCGGCATTGCAGCGTACAAATCAGCGGAGCTGGTGCGTCTGCTGGTTCAGGAGGGTGCCGATGTGCAGGTCGTCATGACCGAGTCTGCCCGCCATTTCATCGGCGAGGCAACCCTTCAAGGGTTATCGGGCAAAAAGGTCTTTACAGATATCTGGGATACTGCAATTCCGAACAACATGGCGCATATCGAGCTCTCTCGCAGCGTGGATGCCATTCTGGTCGCACCCGCAAGTGCAGATTTTATTGCCAAACTGGCACATGGTCTGGCTGACGATTTATTATCGACGCTTTGTTTAGCCAGAAATTGCCCGTTATGGGTTGCGCCGGCGATGAATCTGCAAATGTGGGAAAATCCAGCCACCGTGCGAAATTTGCAAACCTTGCGCCAGGACGGCATTGCTGTATTCGGACCGGATAGCGGTGCGCAAGCCTGTGGTGAAACTGGTGCTGGCCGCATGCTGGAGCCTGCGGCTCTGCTGGAGGCAATTCGAGCACAATTCTTGCCAAAATATCTAGATAGTCTAAATGGTAAGCGTGTATTGATCACGGCCGGGCCGACTTTCGAAGCAATTGATGCGGTGAGGGGACTTACCAACCGGAGCTCAGGAAAAATGGGGTTGGCCATGGCGCAGGCCGCGCTTGACGCTGGAGCGCAGGTAACATTGATTTGTGGACCAATTTGCTTGCCTTGCCCACCAGTAGATAAGCAGGTCAACGTAAGCAGTGCTGAAGAAATGTTTGCTGCTGTCAAAAACGAAATTGCAAATAATGATATTTTTATCAGTGTCGCGGCGGTGGCGGATTACCGTCCAGCCGAAACGTATCCGCACAAGTTGAAAAAAGAGGCAGAGGTGCTGACACTGACGCTAGTTCCCAACCCGGATATTCTGCGCTATGTGGCGAGCTTGCCTCACGCCCCGTTTTGTGTGGGATTTGCTGCTGAGACAGAACAGATTGAACAGTACGCCGAGTCAAAAAGAAGAGATAAAAAATTACCATTGATCGTCGCCAACGATGCGCGTTCAGCCATCGGTTCGGATGACAACGCCCTGATTCTAATCGATGACGATGGTATTCATCCGCTGTCAACAGCGGCAAAAACCGTGCAAGCTGCACGCGTTATGGCGCACATCGCCGAATTGTATGCCCGATATCCGTAACACCATCCGACCAGTCAATCCAAAAATGAAAACAATTGATTTTAAAATACTTGACGTACGCCTCAAGGACTTCCTGCCGGCGCATGCCACGCCGGGATCAGCGGGAATTGATCTTCGTGCGTGCCTTGAAGAAAGGATGTTGCTTCACCCCGGCGAAACCTGCCTCATTCCGGCAGGTATTGCGATCCATCTCGCTGATCCTGGTCTAGCGGCAATGATTCTGCCACGCTCCGGCCTCGGGCATAAACATGGCATCGTGCTCGGTAATCTTGTAGGGCTGATCGATTCAGACTATCAGGGAGAGATTCTGGTTTCCTGCTGGAACCGCGGGTATCATGTATTCGAGCTCAATCCGCTGGAACGAATTGCGCAACTCGTCATCGTGCCGGTCATTCAGGCACACTTCAATCGTGTTGAAACATTCAGCCCAAGCGAACGCGGCTCGGGTGGCTTTGGCAGTACGGGAAAATGCTGAAAGAAAAAATTTTTCTTGCGGTACTGATAGCGGGGCTGGGGCAGGTCACTCTGGCTGATAACAAATTGCTGCCTATCATCGACCTGAATATATCCGGTCAAGCTATTTTGGCAGAAGTCGCCGCCACACCTGCCACTCTTGCTACCGGATTGATGTACCGTCAGCACTTAATTGAAAATAGCGGCATGTTGTTCGTTTTTCCAGAAGCTGGCATCCATGTCATGTGGATGAAAAATACATGGATTCCCCTCAGCGTCGCATTCATTGATGCCGAGGGTATCATCATCAACATTGCCGATATGGAGCCAAATACACTCAAACAACATCATTCGGCAAAGACAGCCAGCTTTGCGCTGGAAATGAATCAGGGCTGGTTTGCTAAATACGCCATCCAGACAGGCGATCAGGTTCGGGGACTCGAAGGTATAGAAAATGCCAGCTGGCCGTAGCGGTTCTAACGCATTTGTGGAAACATCCCCTTGACTGCGCGCATCATTTTTGACATACCACCCTTGTTCATCATTTTCATCATCTTGCGTGTTTGTTCAAACTGGGCAAGCAGCCGATTGATTTCCTGTACCGAGACGCCGGAGCCTGCGGCGATGCGGCGTTTGCGCGACGCTTTCAGAAGTTCCGGTTTGGCTCTTTCCTGCGGCGTCATGGAATTGATGATGCCTTCACTGCGATTGATAATTTTTTCATCGACGTTCATGTTTTGTGCTGCCTGCGTAAGCTGGTGTGGCATTTTTTCGAGCATGGCATTCATACCGCCCATTTTTTTCATTTGCTGGAATTGCTGCGCGAAATCATTAAGATCGAAACCCTTGCCGGATTTCATTTTTTTCATCAAGCGTTCGGCTTCTTTCTGATCCGAGGCACGTTGTGCATCCTCAATCAGGCCCAGCACATCACCCATTCCCAGAATACGGGAAGCCATGCGTTCCGGATAAAATGGCTCCAGTCCATCCAGTTTTTCGGCGATACCGGCAAACTTGATCGGTTTGCCGGTGATGTGCCTGACCGAAAGTGCTGCACCACCGCGCGCATCACCATCGAGTTTGGTGAGAATGACGCCGGTCAAAGGCAGTGCATCGGCAAATGCTTTGGCGGTATTGACCGCATCCTGACCTTGCATTGCGTCTACGACGAACAAGGTTTCAACCGGTTTTAGCAGACGTTCCAGCTCGCTTATTTCCTGCATCATGGCTTCATCGATACCCAGTCGCCCGGCAGTATCGACGATCACCACATCCAGATGGTGTTTGCGCGCGTAATCCATTGCTGCGCTGCAGATTTCCGCGGGTCGTTGGTCAGTCTGCGATGGAAAAAATTCTGCGCCAGTCTGCCTGGCGAGCAGTTCCAATTGCTCAATTGCAGCGGGACGGTAAATATCACAAGACACCAGCATCACTTTTTTCTTTTTCTGTGCCATCAGCCATTTGGCAAGCTTGCCGCTACTGGTGGTTTTACCTGCACCTTGCAAACCTGCCATCAGGATGACGGCAGGTGGTGTCACGTTGAGATTAAGTTCGTTTTTTTCGCCACCCATGATGGCGATCAGCTCCTGATGCACGATACCAATCAAAGCTTGCCCGGGAGACAGGCTATCCAGCACTTCATGGCCGATCGCCCGCTGCCTGATTTGTTCAATGAACACCTTGATGACCGGTAACGCCACGTCGGCCTCCAGCAGCGCCATGCGAACCTCACGCAGCGCATCCTGAATATTGCTCTCAGTCAGACGCGCCTCTCCGCGTAAGGTTTTCATCACGCCTGATAGGCGTTCGGTTAAATTGTCAAACATAGTAGCTCCTGGTTAAAATTTGGCTAATCTGCATTAAACGTTGAAAGTACATTTTTGTCTAATAAACTGGAATATTAAGACTGAGTCATAGTCATGAAAGTCTCCAATTTCTACAAGTGGTTGCAAAAAATATCACAACTTAGTTCTACTTTGTCAGATTCAATTGATTCCATATAAGGCGTCAAGTTGATATATATACTCACTTAAAATCTTAAAATCTTCAAATTTTGGCACTCGAGCGTAATCGAAAATCTGAAAACTATCGGTCAACAAGGAGCGTAGCGCATCCTTGTAGCTGCTCGGAAGCAGCAAAAAATCATCGCAAACTCGCTTGAACATGGCAAAGGTTCCGTAGTATCTGCCATACAGAATTTCTTTTTTGAAGAGTCGCTAATAGTGTTCAATCAGGTTCGGGTTGAGTGTATAGGGTGGCAGGAAGATCGATTCGATTTTTGAATCTGCCAAGTATTCATTTTCAGGAGCTTTTAGAAGCACTTGGTGCGTATTTATCTTCATTTTCATCATTTATTGTATCCTCGATGCGACAGCAATATTTTACGGCTATCTGCATGGACTGTTTCAGCCTGAACGGGCGAATATGTTGCGTATGGGAGAGGTGAGCGAAATTGATCACCAGACTATGCAATCATGCTGACATCAAGTGAATTGACTGGAATAGATTTGGCGAGCAGATTACGCGCGTGAAACGGACGCACTGCTGACTGGCTTGGAAGCCATTCTGATCCTTGGTGAGAGTGATTTTATCAGGAAGGAAGAAGCTTCAGCGGGAGTTGCCCGGCAATGGAAATGGGCGGCTGGGTAAGGTGGACAATTGCCAGGGGGGATGTATTTCCGACATTGGATTCGTGATTCGGCACTTGAACCCAATATACATTTTCAGCACATACAGATGCAGCATGTAGAAAAACATAGGTGCGCCACCAAAAAATGCAAGATGGCGTGGCGGTAAATGTTGCTGCATGCATTCAAACAGCGTTAGCAGCAGTATCCAGCTTGCTCATTCACCACATTTGAAATCCTGATTAGTTACCTGTCTCAGAAATTCTCAATATACCGATCGGAAGAGGTTCTGTCGTTGCGGCGGCGCGCAGCAATCGCGGCACCATGGCAGCCAAATCAAAACGGCGATTGAAGCGATAGGAGAATTCTGCAAGATAGCGCTGTGCATACTTGGCGTGATTGAATGCATGGTAGGTTCCGCTGAAGGCAGTCTTGAGATTGCCAAGAAGCGTATTGACCCAGCGAAACTCGGCACGCTGCACAGCAGATTTGCCACTTCCCACAATATGGCGCTCATGCTGCGCGGCTGTATGCGTAACCGCCCCGAAACACCCCAAACCATCAGATACGACTCGTGCAGTAGATGACAGACATTCAGCCGACCACTGTTTGAGCGCTTCATATGTAAAACCCGCTACGGGGGTCAAGCGTATATAAAGTGGCTTCCCCTCGCTGTTTGTTTGTATTGCCGCTACAAATGGCGTCTTACTTGCCGCGCCCCGCCCGCGCTTTCCCGGCCTTTCACCTCCCAGATAAGCATCGTCAACCTCCACGCGTCCATCCAGACGGCGTTGCTCTTCGCGCAGCAGCATGGTCTGTAACAGCTTATGCTTGATCGACCATGCCGTTTTGTAACTTACCCCCAGCTGACGTTTGAGTTCCAATGCACTGACCGCATTCTTGCTTTGCGTCATCAAGTAAATGGCCAGAAACCAGGTTCTTAGCGGTAATTTAGTATTTTCAAACACGGTGCCGACAATTGAAGAACATTGGTAGCCACAATCCAGGCATTCCCATAGCTTGCGGCCGTTATGGGTACAGGAATATCGCTCCCCATCGCAGCGCAGGCATCTCCAGCCATGTGGCCACCTCGCAGCAAACAATGCTGCTTCACATTGTGCTTCCGTGCCATATTGATGCAGAAATTCATGCAGTGACAGGCCTGCCTGAAACTGAATTTTATTCATCGCCATTG
>NZ_FMWO01000038.1 GCF_900103035.1 Nitrosomonas mobilis | reverse complement strand
ATCAGCCTGGCGATGGGTCTAAGCTGCTTATCGCAGAGATTTGGCTGTGAGGTACAAAATTGAATTTTTCTCGTACAAAAACCTGTCAAGTGTTTTTTTAAATATTTTTTGGGGGGCGAGTAGTTACCTTCAAAGTACAGTTTTCTATCATTATTTGACGCCAGTTTCGCCAAATGCATGTGTAATTATCATTTTGACATAACCAGAAGGATTCTGAAGAGCGATCTCTCTGGCGTCCTTTATGCAAAACCTCCTGATTTCGATAAAATATTACAATTTCAATAGTCTCAACCGCAGCGCATTGCCTATAACACTGACTGAGGACAATGACATTGCAGCAGCGGCGATGATGGGAGAAAGCAGAATACCGAAGAAAGGATATAGAATGCCTGCTGCTATCGGCACACCTGCCGTATTGTAAATAAAAGCAAAAAATAGGTTTTGTCGAATATTGCGCATGGTAGCCACAGACAGTGTGTGGGCACGGACAATACCGATCAGATCGCCTGTTAATAAGGTCACGCCTGCACTTTCCATGGCCACATCCGTACCTGTTCCCATTGCGATACCTACATCAGCAGCAGCCAACGCCGGGGCATCATTCGTGCCATCTCCTGCCATGGCAACAATGCGTCCCTTATCGCGTAATTTTTTAACGATCTTACTTTTTTCTTTCGGCAGAACCTCAGCCTCGACTTCTTCAATGCCTAATGTTTTTGCAACCGCTTCAGCGGTGCGGCGATTATCGCCAGTGAGCATGACGATATGAATGCCATGATCTTGAATCCGCCTGATCGCATCCGGTGTTGTTTCCTTGATCGGATCAGCAATAGCCAGAAGTCCGGCAACCCGACCGTCCACGGCGATAAAGATTACGGTTGCGCCATCAGCGCGAAGTGTATCCGCCTGCATCGATAAAGATGAGACGTCCACAGCCTGGTCCTCCATCAGCATCACATTGCCAAGCGCAATATCATGTCCACTGGTTTTGCCGACCACTCCTTTGCCAGTTGGCGAGTCAAATTCTTCTGATACGGCAAAATCCAGTCCTCTATCTTTCGCTGCCATAACGATGGCATGAGCCAGCGGATGTTCACTGCTTTGCTCCAGTGAAGCAGCTAACGCCAGGAGCTCATTCTCCACAAAACCATCAGTAGCGACGATCTTGGTCACAGTCGGCTTACCTGCCGTCAATGTTCCAGTTTTATCAATGACCAGCGTATCAATTTTTTCCATGCGCTCCAGCACTTCAGCGTTTTTTATCAGCACACCTGCCTGCGCGCCTTTACCTACACCAACCATAATGGACATCGGTGTAGCCAGCCCCAGCGCGCACGGGCAAGCAATAATCAGGACGCTGACAGCGACGATGAGTGCATAACTGAAGGCAGGAGGAGGCCCATATATGCCCCAGATGATAAAAGCAAGAACAGCCACCAATACGACAGCCGGGACAAACCATGATGCAACAATATCTGCCAATCTTTGGATCGGAGCACGGCTACGCTGTGCTTCTGCAACCATTTGGACGATTTGCGAAAGCAGGGTGTCTTTGCCGACACGCTCGGCCTTCATAATGAAACTCCCAGTCTGGTTCATTGTCCCGCCGATGATTTTGCTATCTGGAACTTTTCTGACAGGCATCGATTCGCCTGTGACCATGGACTCATCTACGGCGCTCAAACCTTCAGTTACGATACCGTCGAGTGGTATTTTTTCACCAGGACGCACACGTAACAGATCACCGACTTTAATCTGATCCAGTGACACATCCTCATCTTCACCATTTTCATTCACCCTGCGCGCGGTTTTGGGCGCGAGATTAAGCAGAGCACGGATTGCACCACCTGTTTGCTCACGCGCCTTTAGTTCAAGAACCTGCCCCAATAACACCAACACAGTGATAACAGCGGCGGCCTCAAAATAGACCGCAACAGCGCCATCCTGCCGAAAAGCCTCGGGAAAAACACCAGGAACAAGTGTCGCCATGATGCTGTATAACCATGACACACCCGTGCCCATGGCAATCAGCGTAAACATATTCAGATTTCTGGTTTTTAGAGAGGCCCAGCCACGCTCAAAAAATGGCTTTCCGGCCCACAGAACAACAGGCGTGGCCAGCATTAACTGGATCCAGTTGGAAAGCGTACCGCTGATATACTGGTGAAGATCAAAAATATGACCGCCCATTTCCAGTACAAAAACCGGAAAAGTCAGAACAAAGCCAACCCAGAACCGTTTTCGCATATCGGCCAACTCAGGGTTTTCACCTTCCTCGCCTGTTATTGTTTCCGGCTCTAAACCCATACCACAAATTGGGCAACTCCCCGGTCCGCTTTGCCGGATTTCTGGATGCATGGGGCAAGTGTAGATCGCATTCTCGTCAGCTGGTTGAGAAACATGGTTACTCTTTTCCACTTGTTTGTGGCCGTGATGGGAACAGGTTTTGTCAGCATCATTGTGTTGATGTTGGTGTTGTTCTTGCCTCATAAATTTCATCCTTTTAAATAAGTACATATTTATGATGGAATAAATCACAATGAATCAGTTTAATGAGTTCGATACCCCTTAAGCTATAGGCTATTCTATGCCAAATTCTTTAAGATAAATGATTTGAGACCAATCAAGCTGGATATCATGCGATGGTTCGCCGACAAGGAAAAACTGTTGCCACAAACAGTGAAAACATCTATTCGTGAAGGATTGATCTACGAGGAAAACTGTATGAGGTAGTAAAATGAGGGTAGGATGACGGCAGACCCTCCATTCGTCTATCCAGTGCTGACCGGATCACACCACGTGGATGCTGATTTTCCACGCCTCACCCTCATTTGCTCGACAGGTTGCCACGAAACGTGTTCCTGTACATGTATCGCCATGTGAGCAGGATATAGTGAAGTATGAACCGCATCCTACAAAAGCAGCGCCCGGCCACTATTGACTATGCAAATACAAGTCTACTTAAAAGGAATAAATAACCACGTTATTGGCTTCTGAAATCATTTTATTGACAAAGAGAAGATCAATAATTTGGTCAATATCGGTTTGAACAAGCTTTTTCTGAAACATAGACGAGATATGATTTATCAAGGTTGAGCGTTTGCGTGGTCGTGATTCTTTCCTCATTTTACTCAACCGCTCCAGAGCAAGCCGGTAATTTGTCGGTCCGGCAACTGCAATTCTCGGTTCAAGCTCAGTAAGGCAGTTGATACGTTTACATTTCAGACCACTTTTATTCAAAAAACGAATTAACGGGTCAAAACCTTTGTCTTTGGACAGAATGATGCAATACAGATCCGGTGATTTTTCGATTACACGCCCGAGATGGCAGGCAATATGAAAATCAAGGGCGTTGCTGCCATTCCCATCAACGCGCTGCCACTCCACCCGATCACCGAGTTTCTGTAAATTTACAACGAGGTTAATTGGTACATTTTTTTGACTGACGCCAACAAAAATTATGACATGGCTGTCAGCGCCAATATTACCCAAATCAGGCAACGGAACATTTTCAAAATCAACAAGCAGTAATTTTTTATTCAATCTATCCTCGCCGTCAAAGTCAAGGCAAGTTGTTTGATTAGTTATCAGCTTGGTTGACAACCTTCAGGTAATTGTCAATTGTCCAATACCATTACTCGTACTACGCTGCTTGGCTTCCGATCCGTTCAATTTAATTTGCAGACGCAATTCATTCATTGAATCAGCGTTACGCATGGCATCTTCGTAGGAAATCAACCCATTTTCATAGTGTTCGAATAACGCCGTATCAAAGGTTTGCATACCCTGCTCACGTGATTTTTTCATGATCTCTTTGATTTCATGCACATTGCCCTTGAAAATCAGATCGGAGATCAATGGTGAGTTGAGCATGATTTCGATTGCGGCAACCCGTCCACCGGTTTTTTTGGGAATGAGTCGCTGTGCCACCATGGCACGCAGATTGAGGGACAGGTCCATCAACAGTTGTGCACGCCGTTCTTCCGGAAAAAAATTGATAATGCGATCCAGTGCCTGATTGGCGCTGTTGGCGTGCAAGGTACCCATGCACAAGTGGCCGGTTTCGGCAAAGGCAATGGCATGTTCCATGGTTTCGCGATCGCGAATTTCGCCAATCAGGATGACATCTGGTGCCTGCCGCAAGGTGTTTTTGAGCGCCGCTTCCCAGGATTCGGTATCGACACCTACTTCACGCTGGGTGATGACACAATTGATGTGCTCATGAACATACTCGACCGGATCCTCGATAGTGATGATATGCCCATGACTATTCTGATTGCGATAGCCGATCAATGCCGCCATCGAGGTGGATTTACCCGAACCGGTACCACCAACGAAAATGACCAGACCACGTTTGCTCATGACCACGTCCTTCAATATCGGCGGCAGCCCGAGATCGTCGAAATTGGGAATTTGTGTGGTGATTGTTCGCAAAACGATACCGACCCGTTGCTGCTGCACGAAAGTATTGACACGAAAACGGCCGATTCCTTCCGGGTTGATCGCAAAATTGCATTCCTTGCTGGTTTCAAATTCAGCTGCCTGCCGATCGTTCATGATCGCGCGCGCCAGCGCTGCAGTATGTGCACTGGTAAGAATTTGCTGCGTGACCGGAGTCATTTTGCCGTCAATTTTCATCGCTGGTGGATAATCTGCAGTAATAAACAAATCCGATGCTTTTCTGGTAAGCATCATCCGCAGCAGATCGTGCATGAATTTCAGTGCTTGTTCATTTTCCATCATCAATTCTCTTGTTAGTTAACCACGAAAGTTATCTTTGTTCATGGCTTTGCTGCGCGCATCTGCCATGGAGATCACGTTACGCCTGACGAGTTCGGTCAGGTTCTGATCAAGGGTTTGCATTCCAGCACCTTGGCCGGTCTGGATGGTTGAATACATCTGCGCCACTTTGCCTTCTCGGATCAGATTGCGGATAGCCGGTGTACCGATCATGATTTCGTGCGCGGCAACGCGCCCGCTACCATCCCTGGTTTTCAACAGCGCTTGAGAAATAACCGCACGCAATGATTCTGAGAGCATGGCGCGCATCATTTCCTTTTCATCGGCGGGGAATACGTCAATGATACGGTCTATGGTTTTGGCAGCAGAACTGGTATGCAGCGTGCCAAAAACCAGATGACCGGTTTCTGCAGCCGTCATTGCCAGACGGATCGTCTCCAGATCACGCATTTCGCCCACCAGAATGATGTCCGGATCTTCCCGCAGAGCAGAGCGCAGCGCATTGCTGAAGCTATGCGTATCGCGTCCGACTTCACGCTGGTTAATCAGGCATTTTTTACTTTCATGCACAAACTCGATCGGATCTTCGAGTGTAAGTATATGACCATACTGGTTTTGATTGATATCATTGATCATGGCCGCAAGGGTTGTGGATTTACCTGAACCGGTCGGGCCAGTCACCAGTACAACGCCGCGCGGTTGTTGTGCAATTTCCGCAAAAATTTTGGGCGCCTTTAATTCTTCCAGAGACAATACCTTTGAAGGAATAGTCCGCATGACAGTGGCAGCGCCGCGATTAGTATTGAAGGCATTGACCCGGAAACGCGCCAGATTGGGAATCTCGAACGAAAAGTCACACTCAAGATGCTCCTCATATTGTTTGCGCTGCTTGTCGTTCATGATGTCATAAATCATTTCATGAACATCCTTATGTTCCATGGCGGGCAAATTGATCCGGCGGATCTCGCCATGAACACGAATCATCGGTGGCAAACCAGATGACAGATGCAAGTCGGAAGCATTATTCTTGACCACGAAGGAGAGTAACTCTACTATGTTCATCCGTTTGATTCCTTTTTTCCTAGCTGGTAAATTTTCATTAAAAAGTACCTCTAAAAATTCAGAGTTTTAAACAAGACCAGGCGCGAATAAAAAATGTTGCCGGAATATATAATTGATATGTAAAGAAGCGTTTTTCATAAGCAACACGGTATCGTGACGAAATATGGATTTTTAGATGTGCCCTAAAGTTTGCTAACCCAAGGTAATACGGAATATTTTGGTATAAATTGAGTGTTTACTGAGCGCAACACCTGGATGTTCTCGCCTCATCAACTTTTTTGTATTTTTATTGGACAGACCAATCAACCATGACTTCGATTGCCGATCGCCTACAAGCCGTTAAAACCCGTATTGCGGATGCCGCCAAGCAGTGTGGACGTGACCCGCAAACCATCCAGCTGCTGGCTGCCAGCAAAACCAATCCGCCAGAAAATCTAAGAGCGGCATGGGAGGCAGGTCAAACAGTTTTTGGTGAAAATTATCTACAGGAAGGACTAGTAAAAATAAAGGCGCTGGCCGATTTGCCGATTGAATGGCATTTTATTGGTCCTATTCAAAGCAATAAAACCAAACTAATCGCTGAGAATTTTGCCTGGGTACATGGGATTGATCGGGAAAAAATCGCCAATCGCCTGTCTGTCGCCAGGCCAGACACATTACCGCCGCTGCAAGTATGCGTACAAGTCAATGTCAGCGGTGAAATCACCAAAAGTGGTGTTGATCCGGAGAAAGTGGCCGAACTTGCAGCCTATGTCAGTGAGCTGCCACGACTACAATTACGAGGATTAATGGCGGTCCCCGAACTAACCGCCGTGACCGCGTTGCAGCGGGAACAATTTCAACAGTTACGCGAGATATTCGAACAGCTCAAGCAGCTGGGTTTCAATCTCGACACACTGTCAATGGGCATGTCCGAAGATCTAGAAAATGCCGTTGCTGAAGGGGCAACTATGGTCAGGATCGGGACTGCAATTTTCGGACCGCGGCGTTATGCTATTCCCGAGGAGTTGGGGTCTCGGCAGCAATAAGCGCATGGTATTTGTCCAGTAACTGATCACGACTTTCTGTCCTGTCTGGGTCAGTTACAATACAACTTACGGGGCAGACTTCTACGCACTGCGGGATGTCGTAGTGACCAACACATTCTGTGCAGAGATCAGGGTTAATCTCATAAATTTCCTCGCCTTGTGAAATTGCCCGATTGGGACATTCAGGTTCACATACATCGCAATTGATGCATTCATCAGTAATAATTAAAGCCATACTTTCTCGATTTCTATTGTTTGACCAGTTTTTTCAAGTGTACAGCAACCGCTGGATGAACAAACTTGTTCATATCTCCGCCGAGCCGTGCCACCTCGCGCACGATAGTGGCAGAAACAAACATGTACTGTTCGGATGGTGTTAAAAAAATAGTTTCCACATCCGGGTACAGCCCACGATTCATTCCCGCCAGCTGAAACTCGTATTCAAAATCAGACACTGCACGCAAGCCACGCACGATGATACGGGCTTGTTGTTGCTGCGTAAACTCCATCAGTAGTCCAGAAAATCCAGTTACAGTTACATTGGGATATTGTGCCAGGACGGTTGTTGCCATCTGCACGCGCTCATCCAAGGTAAAGCAGGGAGTTTTGCTGCCACCTGCTGCTACTGCGACGATAACCCGATCAAATAATTTCGAGGCTCGCTGCACTAAATCTTCATGCCCACGGGTAATCGGGTCGAAGGTTCCAGGGTAAATAGCTTTATCCATTTGTTAGTTTTAAAAGACAGTAATTAACGTTACCTGCCCGGCTTTGTTTCCAGATAGTCCAGGTAGCATCAGATACAAATTTTGTACGACTTTCAACATAAACACAACCACCCGGATTGAGCCTTGCAGGCAACTTCGGCAAGACTTCGGCTAACAAACCAGTATCGAAAGGCGGATCGACAAAAATTATGTCATATTGATTCTGATCGTATGCCAGAAAGCTTGAGACATGCTTATGCGCCAGACTGACTTTATCAGCAGCCAGACTGGCAGTAGATGCCTGTAGACAACGCATCGCAACAGCATCTTTCTCAACCATAACAACAGTCTCCGCACCTCGTGAGGCCGCTTCAAAACCAAGGGCGCCACTGCCTGCAAAAAGATCCAGGCAGGCAGCACCTGTCAGATCCTGCCCCAGCCAGTTAAACAGCGTTTCCCGCACGCGATCAGGTGTCGGACGAATCAGCTCTCCTTTAGGAATGCTGATGAGACGGCTTCGCCACTGACCTCCAATAATACGCGCCACCCCTTTCTTGCTCATGCAGCTGTATCCACATCCATTAATCAATCGTACCAACTACCACTGCAACCATTCCTGCCGGGTCGATACGGCGTTGGAAAGCATCTCTAACCTGTTTCACCGTTACTTGCTCTACTGCTTTCACATAATCTTCTAGATAAGACAACGGCAACTGGTAAAAGCCGATTACGGATAAAAATCCAAGAATTTTGCGATTGCTGTCAATACGCAGCGGAAAGCCACCGATGATATTTTGCTTGGCTGCCTTCACTTCTTCATCGCTCGGACCTTGTTTTACAAAATCCTTGAGTACCTGCTGCGTTAGCTCAAGCGCTTGTTCTGCCTGTTCCTTTTTGGTTTGTAGGCCAATCTCGAATGGCCCCTGCTGCTGATAGGGAGAAAATGAACTATAAACGCTATAGGCCAACCCGCGCTTCTGACGGATTTCTTCCACCAACCGCGAGACAAAACCACCGCCACCAAGGATGTGGTTGCCGACCAGCAACGCAAAATAATCGGGGTCATGCCGACTCAATCCTGGATAAGCAAGCTGAATATGGCTCTGTGAAGCCGGATGCGCGATTTTTTGTATCATGGGCACAGGTTTTTTTACGACTGGTAATGTCGCAACAGGACGACCTGCCGGAAGTTCGCGAGTCAATGATTGCACAATCTGATCAGCCTCGCCACGCGTAACATCGCCAATGATAGCAATGACGGCATTACTGGCAGTGTAATGACTGTGATAAAAGTCCACCAGATCTTTGCGCTGCAGTGCAGTTAATGACGCAGGTTCGCCAGATCCACGCAATCCATAAGGATGCGCACCATAGAGCATCTTCATTAAAGTACGCTGAGCAATAACGCCAGGCCTAGTATCTGCCTCCTGTAATGAAGCAAGCGTACGGGAACGCTCCCTGTTAAGAATGCCCTCCGGAAACTCGGGATGTTGAATAATACGCGCCAGAATATCCAACGCTTTGGTACGTTCGGCTTCACTGCTTAAAGTACGCAGTGAAAACCCCGCCCGATCCAGGTCAAACTGTCCACCCAGTTGAGCACCGATATCAGCAAGCGTTTCCGCTATCTGGTCCTCGGACATTTTCCCGGCACCCAGACTCATCAAATGTTGCACCATTTGCGCGCGACCGGAAGTCTCTGCCGTATCTGTACTGCTGCCTGCCGCGAAATTAATACTGATATCGAGAATCGGCAGATCATGCGTCTCAACGAAATAGATTTTCACCCCATTGGGGGTTTCCCAGTGTTGGATCGGCAAAAAAGCCATGGACCATTGAGCGTACGCCATTATCAACAGCGCCGTGATAAATTTTAGAATTTTCATATTGATTCCATTAGTCAACAAATACTTACAGGTCAGCAACATAGGACAACGCAGTCATGCAGATATTGCCACTCGTATCCAAAAGATAAATATGCTTACCACTTAGAGAGCGCCACTTTTCAATAGATCCAACGGGTAACGCTTCCCCGCCAGGTAATCTTCAATTGATTGAAGCACCATCGGGCTACGATGCATGGGCTGTTTCTCCTGGATTTCTTCCAGTGTAAACCAGGCCGCACGCACAATGCCTTCATCCAGTTTTCTATGCGGGTCGTGTCCAGTAATGCTGCCGATATAGGTAAAACGGAGATAAGTCGTACCGTTCCGCTTGGCACGCCAGTGATAAATTCCGGTCAACGCATCCGGCAAAAAAGTATAGCCGGTTTCTTCGAGCACTTCCCGGCTGCAGGCATCGCACAAGGTTTCACCTGCTTCCAGATGTCCCGCTGGCTGATTGAGGCGGAGACCCACTCCATTTTGGGCTTCTTCCACCAATAAAAATTTACCACTTTGCTCGATAATGGCAGCAACGGTAACATTCGGCTTCCAGATCATATGCGTTACAGTAATGTGGTAACAAGTTTGTGTTGACGGGGCTTCAGGCTGAACCGGGTGAAAATTATTGCATCAGCATTCAGGAAAGCCGGTAAAGTGCTGCATTTTATATCGCTTTGTTTGAAGTTGCATTTTTTATAATGATAGGACGAAAATGACTACATTCAAATTAAGGAAAATAACCCATACCTTGGTTTCAAGCGGCCTACTAGTCACGACGTTAGGCATCTCACTGATTGGCTGCACCTCCTTGTGCCGCCCCTGCGTCCCACGCACACAAACGAATACTGGCACAGTGAAAAACCCAACCGCAAAGAAAAACCCCTGCGTGCCGAACCCTGGTTCAACCAACCCTTGTGCGGGCAAGAAAGTTAACCCGACCAATATCACCCGGCCAGCCAATTATCGTCCTTATCAGGGCAATCAGGCTGATTTGCGGAAATATGGTAAAAATTTCTATAACGATACCAATTTGAGCACCAATGGGCGTTCCTGTCAGAGCTGTCATCAGGATGGCAGCCTATTCCGCCCTACTTTTATGCAACCTTACCCTCATTTCGTCGCCATGGCGAGAGATCTAGCCGGTTTAAGCCAGATCGAGCTCGACGAAATGGTGCAACTCTGCATGATAGCGTCTATGGAAGCTAAGCCACTGATGTGGAATTCCCGAGCACTGGCCGCATTGACAATTTATACTACCGAAATTCAGCAAGCACTACCGGAATTACACTCAAATCCTGGAAGAAGCAGAAATCCCTGCGCAATAAAAGATCCCCGTAGAATAAATCCAGATGCTCTGAAAAACCCCTGCGCCTTACGTCAAGCGCCAATATCGGAGCGTTGATCATCTCGACAATCCACATAGTAGAGATTACTGACATAATCCTAATTTAAGAATTTATAACCGGACAGCAAGATGCTTGTTTCAATTATTATCCCTGCCTTCAATGAAGAACGACTGATCGTGGCATGCCTCAAATCGGTTGATGGAGCCCTTGCTGCCAATCGCTCATATGGCTTCGCACATGAGATCATCGTCGTTGACAACAACTCGACCGACAAAACGGCGTTACTGGCAACGGAAGCCAGCGCAAAGGTGGTTTTTGAGCCTGTCAACCAGATCGCGCGCGCCAGAACAGCCGGGGCGAATGCCGCCAGCGGTGATTGGCTGCTGTTTCTTGATGCCGATTGTTTGCTTAACGCTGCCTTGGTGGATGATATTTTCCGGCTGATCACGGAGGGTAAGCATGTTGGTGCTGGCAGCACACTGTACATGCCCAATCTACCATGGTGGGCCGCAGGTATGCTGCATTTCTGGACAATATTGTCAGTCATGTTCAAATGGGCGGCGGGTGCGTTGATTATCTGTAATGCCAGAGCTTTTCGCGAAGTAGGCGGATTTAATCAGACGCTGTATGCTGCCGAAGAAGTGGATTTGAGTCGGAAACTAAAAAAATGGGGGCGTGCGCACCGGCTTGCTTTCACTATTCTGCGGAAACACCCTATCGAAACTTCTCCACGGAAAGTTGAGCTGTACAGCAGCAGAGAAATATTTTCTCAATTATTTCGTTTGCTGCTGAATCCCTGGCGTACGCTGCAAAATAAAAAGCGAGTATCTATCTGGTACGACGGCAGGCGCTGAAGTGACCTGTCTTTTTAAACAAGGCGCCAACAAATGTGTAAATGTGTATTAGCAGCCGCTGACCATCAAAGTACGTAGATAGTTTTCCCAATTCTTCAACCTTTTGAGCGCATGTTGATGTTGCTGGGAGCTGGTGCTGTTATGAATACGCACGGCAAAAGCACAGTTGTATTCCATTAGATCGGTTTGATAGGCGCGGTAGGAGCTATCATCCGAATAAGCAAACAGCGCTGCCAAAGCTCGCAGTGTCAAAGGGTGAAGGAACTATACCAGCAGCAATCAAAGCCCGTTGTCCCTTGTCAAGTCTGTCATAAAAATTCTCAATACGCCTGACGGTCCGTTTAATCGAAGCTTTTCATCTGGCTGCAGGTAATCATGACGCAATCTGCTATTATTTTTCGCAAAACGATGCTCGATGTGGCGGGGCTGCGCTTTGCCCAAGCTGACCACCACTGGCACACTGAGATGTAATGAATGACCAATGGCTGGCGCTATGCTACTGCGCAATTCTTCCGACCAGCTACAAACCAATGATAAATCGCTTCTTTGGCAAGCGGCTCCTGTTCTCGGCTAAAGTTAACATAATGATCCAACCACCACCATGTCAGCTGTGGCTCCTGAGAATAGCTCAAGCGCACCACGCTGCAACTAGCCAGCAGTAACAACAAACTGATGCCCGCCAAAAATATACGAAGAGAATGTCGCAGTAACATAAGTGTTACAAAGAATAAAAATAGAAAATAGCTTTGGAGCACTTCTAAAAATTCAGGACTCCAGGTAAGACAAGGCGCGAATAAAAAATGTTGACGCAGCATATAACTGATATACAAGGAAACATTTTTTGTAAGTAGTGAAGCATTGTGACGAAGTATGAGTTTTCAGAAGCGCTCTTTATCTAATCCGTAGCGGGTAAAACAAAAACCAAGTTCGCCCACCATGAAACGGAACATTATTTTTTGGATGTTGACTTGAGTGCCTGTCTGGTGAAGCACGTTAGTTTTCAAGCATAATGCTCATGGCATTAGTTGTAGGTAGCACGACCGATTGTTATGACACACATTATCAATTTTAACGAGCATCATCTGATAATTATTTCAGAAAATCACCCAGTATCTAATCTCACGTAACCCAATAAACCACAAGGCAAAAATGGGTTTTTTCTCTTAATAATCAGTTGACAATTAATCTCATCAACTGTAAATTACCCGAGTCTTTTAATCAACTAAATAGAGGGGAGGGAAGAATAAATGATCTCAACAGTTTATGCTATTTCGCTGGCAGGCATGGCGTTTATCGCTGCCGTTTTTATATTCGTTATCAAGAATTCCAAAGAGGTTGAAGCAGATTATCCATCCGTTATTCAGAAATGGTACGGTGTTCGCGGCAAGTGGTTCATTTTTCTTGCAATACTCGGTATTACGGTTACGTTCCTTTCCACTAGTCCCTATCCGATAGCTGATCAGGAAAAAACTTATGAAGATAACGAACACCAGGTTGTTAAAGTAGGTGCTCACCAATGGTATTGGACAATGGTGCCAAATACCGTCGAATCTGGTAAACCTGTCGCATTTTATGTGACTGGAGAAGACGTTAATCACGGCTTTGGCGTTTATGATGACAACCTAACGCTCGTTGCACAAACTCAGGCAATGCCAGGTTATACCAATAAATTAATACATACCTTTGATAAACCAGGGAAATACAAAATCCTTTGTCTCGAATATTGTGGGTTGGCACATCACGCCATGATCACTGAATTAACCGTTAATTAAGTTTATGTATTTGCAAAAAACCATCATAAAGTGGAGGGCAGTATGAGCAGCACAGCAACAACGAGCGACAAAATTGAATATAGCGAAGCGGAGAACCGCAACGCGCTGATTGCCGTTAAGGCACACTTGATTACCGGTTTGCTAGTCTTTTTATTGATGATGCTGGCCGGGTTTGCCATGCGTGCAGCACAAGGCACATGGCTGGATATTCCAGTTGATCTGTTTTATCAAATCATGACTGTACATGGCGTAGGGGTGGTCGGCGCTGCAGGACTGGCTTCCACGGGTGTGCTCTGGTACTTCTTGCGCCAGTATGTGCGGCTTAGTAATACCATCGTCTGGACTAATTACTTTATTTTCCTAATAGGCGTGGTCTTGATTTTAGGTTCCATATTTCTAGGTAAATATGGTGGCGCATGGACATTCCTCTACCCATTACCGGGGAATTCACTCGGCGCTTGGTCAACTGGTTCTGCCGCACTGTTTCAAGTCGGGCTACTGCTGATCGGAACTGGCTTTCTAATTCTTTATCTAGATTTCGGCCGTGGCATTCTTGGCCGTTACGGCAGCCTGGGTAGAGCGCTTGGGGTGACACAACTTTTTGGTATGGAGCCGCTTAATATCTACCACCCTGCTACTGTTGTGGCCGGCACCATGGTGTTAATCGTCAACTTTATCGGAATTGCAGCCGGCGCAGTAGTATTGGTCATGGGGCTGGTCAATCTTTATTACCCGGAATTTAAACCAGATCCAATGTTAATGAAACATCTGATTTATTTCTTTGGTCATGTCTTCATCAACGTCGCAATGTATGCTGCTGTCGTAGCCGTCTATGAGTTGCTACCCCGCTACACCGGTCGCCCATGGAAAACCAATAAAGTTTTTTTAGCAGCTTGGTTCGCTATTATTTTCCTGGTTATGGGCGTTTATCCACATCATTTACTAATGGACTTCCCAGTGCCGGCTTGGGCAGCAATCACTGCTCAGGTACTTTCTTTTGGTAGTGGATTGCCGGTACTAGTCGTCACGGGTTACGGTGCATTGATGATCGTGTATCGCTCCGGAATCAAATGGAACAATACCACCAAGCTGATATTTTTATCTCTGTTCGGCTGGGCTGCCGGTGTTATTCCCGCCATTCTCGATGCTATGGTAACGGTTAATCGTGTCTTCCATAACACACTGTGGGTACCAGGTCACTTCCACTTCTATCTGCTGCTCGGATTGTTGCCAATGATCATCGGTTTCATGTACCACCTCACTGGTGAAGGCAAAGAAAAAGCACAATCCAGCGCAACAGATAATTTTGGATTCTGGGCTTATTTTGTTGGCTGTCTGATGACATCTATGGTATTTCTTGCCAGTGGCGCTAACAGCGTGCCACGCCGCTGGGCAGTACACATGGAAGAATGGGTAACCCTTGCTCAGTTTGGCGCGGTAGCTGCTGCATTAGTGCTGTTAGGCATGCTGATATTTGTTTTCCGCAGTTTATTCAGCTTACCAAAAGCAGCTAATCCGAACTAAAAACTCATCTTTCCAGCTTGCTGGAAACAACTTGACGCGGCGCTCCTGGATCTTTTTATTCAAGAGCGCCGTTTTTGTTTATATTTACCCTGATTTTTTATACTCACAAATGGTCTTATACTGATTGAGATATCATTTGTTTTACAGTTTGTTTCTTAGGAAGGAATCGTGCGATGAAAACATTCCTCATAACAATCATTATTGTCTTTTCTGGCTCGCTGCTTCTTTGGGAGAGCACGGATGGGGGCGAAGCCTTTACCGCAGAGACTGCTCGGCGTCTCGATGTTCAAAGAAATCCGCGCATCATTCCTGATTGGCGTCTGGAGGACCAGAATGCTGAGGTTTTCTCGCTCGATGCCTGGCGAGGCCATTTTATTGTCGTGGATTTTATTTATACTAGTTGTCCCGGTGTTTGCCTGATACTTAGCAGTGGAATGAAGACCTTGCAGGATGAATTTGCAATGGCTGGTAACGATAACGATTTACGCTTACTGAGTATTAGTTTTGATCCTCAGACCGATACGCCCGATCGACTCAGAGAACATTTGGTGGAGCATTTCTCAGCTGATCCGGATTATTGGATAGCCGCCAGACCAACCAGTAACGAGCAGTTAAAGTCCTTGCTGGATTTTTTTAAAGTTGTAGTTATCCCGGATGAATACGATGGTTACACGCACTCGGCGGGTTACCATGTGATTGACCCAACAGGTAGATTAGTTGCCATTTTTGGCTTTGAGCAACTCCCGGAACTACGCGCTTATCTTGCTCAAGCGTTACAAACGGAGGAACACCATGGAAATAATCAGTAAATTTAAACGCGAGTGGATGTTGCTTGTGGTCTTCATTATTCTGGCTCTAGCCCCTGTCCGACATTTTCTGGAACAGAGTATGGTGACGCACATGCTGATACAGTTACCCGCGCTGGTCATCATTGGATGGCTGGCCACAAATTTTTTCCCCGCCAGCTGGAAAGAAAGAATAAAGGAATGGAACCGATGGGGTATATCAGGAATGGCATTTGCCATCGTAATTATGCTTTACTGGATGTTGCCACGAACGCTGGATGCGGCCTTATCTGAATGGCCTATTGAATTAGTTAAATTTACCACCGTCCCCCTGATGGGTATGGCGCTTGGTTTGAGTTGGCCATTACTTAATTCAATCGCGCAAGGCGTTTTAAAACTGGAATTTTGGGCAACTTTCATGCGAATGGGATGGCTATACCTCGATCTGCCCGATCGTCTTTGCTCAAACTACTTACTGGGAGATCAGCGCATTCTTGGACAGCTGCTACTTGTTGCTGGCACAATCTGGGCTTTTACCTGGATGCTACGTATTGTCTTTGGGGTTAACCTGATCAAAACTTAACCACACCAACTGATTGGTGTGGTGTCAGTAGAACTGAACAAGTTTCTGGGTCTTGTTATGGATACATCTCACACAATCAGACGATAACCCACCAGGTTTCACTGGTAATTTGCGAGCAGTCATCAATAAGGTTTATGCGCCAGTCAATATTGATGAAGTTCTTCCCGATATCAGCCTCAATATCTGCACCTATTCAACGCTGATCGCCTGACTATTTTGGGATGGCAGTAACGTCAATCCGAAGGCAACACTCTTAAATTATTTCACGCAGACGGCGCGTACCTGATGAATGTCGGTAATGCCTTGGAGGACTTTTTCGATACCGTCCTGTTTCAAAGTGCGCATGCCTTCCTGTAATGCAGTGGCTAGCATTTCCGCAACGCGGGCATGTTCCTGGATATTTTTCTTCAGAGCATCAGTTGCTGACAGTAACTCATGTAGCCCGACCCGGCCGGCATAACCGGTACCGGTGCAATGATCACAACCAACCGCTTCATGCAGGGTAATTTTCCCATTTTCATCGCCATATTGCTCCATCCAGCGTGATGCGATTTCCCGGCTAGCCGCATCCGGATCTACCTTGAAATAGGCGGTATTTCTCAGTTCTTCACAATACTCGGCCAGCAATGTATGAATTTCGTCATCGCTGGCAATGTGCTCCCGCTTGCACTTACTGCAGAGGCGTTTTGCCAGACGTTGCGCGAGAATACCTAGCAGGGCATCGGCAAAATTGAACGGATCCATGCCCATGTCCAACAGGCGGATGATGGATTCCGGTGCGCTGTTGGTATGGAGCGTCGCAAAGACCAGGTGGCCGGTAAGTGAGGCCTCGATGCCGATACTGGTAGTTTCCTTGTCACGCATTTCCCCAACCATGATGATGTCCGGATCTGCGCGGAGAAATGATTTCATGATGGTGGCAAACGTTAACCCGGCTTTAGCGTTGATCTGCACCTGACGCAATCCCTTCTGCGTGATCTCGACCGGATCTTCTGCCGTCCATATCTTGGTTGCCGGCGTGTTTAAATGTTTGAGAATGGAGTGCAGCGTAGTGGTCTTACCCGAGCCGGTTGGGCCACAAACAAAGAATAAACCATATGGTTTCGCCACAATGGATTTGAGCGTTTTCAGGTTATGAGTGGTGAAACCCATTTTGTCGAGCGGAATCGGTTCGCCTGCTGCCAGAATCCGCATTACGACATCTTCCACGCCACCAGCTGAAGGAATGGTTGCTACCCGCAATTCGATATCGAGTGGTGCAAATTTACGAAACTTGATTTTGCCATCCTGCGGTTTACGTTTCTCGGAGATATCAAGGTCACACATAATCTTAATGCGGGTAACCAGTGAGTTGCGGTAACTGGCTGGAATCTCGATATAGGGCAGCAAGGAGCCGTCCTTGCGGAAACGGATGCCGGTTTTTTCCTTGCCTGGCAGAGGTTCGATATGAATATCAGATACTCCGAGCTTGTGCGCATCCATGATGATACGATTCACCAGCTTGACCAGTTCGTTATCCGCAGCAGCAGAAACTTCATCGTCTTCCTCCTCGATTGTGTCACCAGTCTCATCAGTCAAACCAGAGAGCATGACGTTGATGCTGTCGCCCTCGATAGGCGCGTCACTGGTGCCATAAAATAGATCGAGTGTGGCGTAAAATTCGCGTTGTGTAGACACGCTATAAATGATTTTATGCTTTGGGAAGATCTGGTTGACGATACGTAATGCCTTGATCCTGTCAGGATCGAGTGCCAACACGGTCAGGCCCTTTGTACTATCGTCTATCGGCAACCAGTTATTACTCTCCGCAAATTCCCGCTTAATGTTTTTTAATAAATCCAGCGGCTTGATCCGATCAGCCCGAAAGGGTTCGTAATGAACGCCAAAAAAACTCGCCAGTGCATTTCCAATCTGCGCAGGTTTTATATCAAATTGATCAATCAGCACGTCTTCGAGATTGCGACCGGTTTCCCGCGCCTGCCGCGTTGCCAGCGCAAACTCTGCGGCACTGATGACATCTTCGATAATCAGGTGATCGTAACGGGTTTTGCCGAGTAATTGCTGTTTCTGGCGTTGTTTGAAGGCAATAGCGAGTGTTTGGCAGATTTCTTTCAGACTCTCGACAATCATGGGTGAAAAAGGCTGGTCATCTTTGCTATTGATTATCTGCACCACCCCAAATACCTCAGGTTCACCTCCATGCAGGATAGGTGCTACCAACATCTGCTTGGTGCGGTAACCAGTGCGTTTATCCACTTCCTGCAGGAAGCGTAAATGCTCGCCAAGTACGTTCAGTTCGCTGCGATCATAAACATCACGTAAATTAACCGTTTTTTTATGCAGACTGACGTAACCCGCAACACTGTGTTCATTGATTGGTAAACGCAAATCCTGGAAGGTATCCAGCCCGGTTTTAATCCGTGCGGCGATCGACGATTTATCTTCGCTGACGGTATAAATGGTCAGGCGATCAGCGTTGAACAGGGTACAGATATCGCGACTGATATCGGGAAGAATTTCATCAATATTGGCCGCTGCATAAATTTTATTGATGACTGCTCGCAAATTACCGACGAAACCCAGTGTGCTATCGTCACGTACCGGCTCATTCTCGCGTGGCTCCAAAGCCAAGGGTGTATTCATTTCTGACTGTCCTGAAACTAAAATTCAAATATCTGCTGATAGAGTAGTCTTTGGGGATGTAAATCGCTAACGCCAGCCATAATTTCGCGCATAGTCTGCTCAGCTTCTTCCTGTCGCAGATGGGTAATATAAATATCGACATCCCGCTGCAGTTTTTTAAATTCTTCTATCAGTAATGCCGGGCAAAAATGTTTGGAGCGAATCGCTATATCCTGCTTGGCATTACTGAATGCGGATTCGATAATCAGGTAGCGCAGATTATCGATCTGATTGATCACCTCCCAGAAGGGGTCGTGTGTCGTGGTGTCGCCAGTGAAAGCCAGACTGGCCTGGCCGGAATCGAGCCAGAAACCAACCGATGGCACAGTGTGATTGCTGGGCAAGGGAGTAATCCGACGTCCATTCAGAACGATGGCTGTACCAACACTGAGGGACTCCAGGCGCATGTAAGGACGGGTAGTATTAGGTATTTTCGTGAAATCCGGCCAGATATGCCAGTTGAAGATATGTTGCTGCAGGCTGCTCAGCGTTTCTGGCAGGGCATGTACAATCAGCGGCTGTTCACGCTGGCAACCAACGGTATCCACCAGAAACGGGATGAAGGCAATGTGATCCAGATGAGCATGTGTCACAAATACATGATCGATCTTCAGCAATTCTTCCAACGATAGGTTGCCCACACCTGTGCCGGCATCGATCAGGATATCTTCATCCAATAACATTGCAGTAGTATGGGCACCTCCTCCTATTCCGCCGTTACATCCGAGCACTTTTAATTTCAAGATTTTGTCTCCTTGTTCGGCCAATTTAACCGAAATGCTCAGCGTGTTTAAGTGGAAACAGCAAGGGAATCCAGGGGTGCTTTGCTAATTTGAGCAACATTCCTTGATTCCTTGCAAGATTGTCAGCTCAAACAGCTTGTAGACAGCTAAACCTGGCGACTGCCTGAACTGCAAAGCACGAATATCGAACTATCTATCGGCAGCAATATTTTTAACATGAAACATTTCTTCGTAAAGTGAGTTTACTTACAGTTCGCTGTAATCAACCTGCGGGAGGATGTTCATTTTCAATGAGTACGCTCGTGTCAGTCGCAATAAAAATGCCGCCAGGAAATCTTTCACTGGCGGCATGGGCATCAAGTACAGCTTCTCTTGTCAAACCACTCAGAATGTCGGTAGTTTTTCCAGATTGCCGGTTTGTGAATTGCGAATCCAGGTTTCATTGGTAAAAGCATCAAACACCGTATCTGCATCCGTCGCCAGACAGTCCTGTACAACCTGCATTTTATTGGAACCTCTCGTGGTCTGCGTCACAGGCGGATTGATCGTGATACCAGGCAAACCGACAAATCCCTGAAATTGCGCCGTCATGTCATAGCAAATATTAAAATTGATGGTCAAGTCGGTATTTTCAGCTGGCGCGTTGATCATGCATGTTTTGTTATTTACGGAATTCTGATTAAGGATTCCTGAATACAGAGGGTTACCGATAATCACGCCACTAAAATTACTCTCAAGAATTTCGGTTGTCATAAACAAGTGAATCCCGGTTGCCGACAATTGTTCGGGCGGTTCACATAAATTGCCGCCACCGTCTTCCGGCAATACAATACAGCCATTCGTAGAAATATCAACTACGTTATTACTCTGACGAAAAATCATGCCTTCCGGCATACCGCTGGTATCACAGGCTGCAATGCTGCCATTTTCATCCGACCTGGCCACCTCATCCAACAGGTTGGCTAATGCCCCAATTCTATTTGGCGCATCACCGAATGCCCCCCCCATTACGTACCCGGCCATATCCAGCGTGCTGATCCCAGTATAAATTCCGGTCTCGGGATAGTAGCGGAACCGCCAGTTCTCAAAAGTTTGAGTAACCTGATGGCCGGGGAAAAAATCAGGAAATACTTTTTCCGCCCAGTTCAGCACTTTTTCAGTTTCGCCAACGATATCGGCCATTGCCAGCTGAATGTGGCCAGCCAGTAGCAATGCCAATAAACCAGAGTAAAAACGTCGAGTGAGTTTAGTCATATTTTTTCTCTCATAATGTAGTTAAAGGTCAAGATTCCATTTTCTGGCAAATAAATTTGATAATTGAATCTCGTTTTTCAATCTACTTTACAAGATATGTTACTTACAGGTGTTCACTGAAAACCGGACTCAATCTGCTTTTGTAACGGCAGCCGGCATTTTTTCTGTCGTTTTTTGTAAGGCGGTTAAAAATTCCATTGGTAAAGGAAAAACAATCGTAGAGTTTTTCTCGCCAGCTATTTCGTTTAACGTCTGTAAATAGCGCAACTGTATTGCTTGTGGCTGCTGGGATAAAACCTGCGAAGCTTCCAGCAAATGATAGGAAGCCTGCAATTCTCCCTCAGCATGAATGACTTTGGCGCGACGCTCACGCTCGGCTTCAGCCTGTTTGGCAATCGCGCGAATCATGGTTTCATTGAGATCGACGTGCTTGATTTCCACGTTGGACACCTTGATTCCCCAGGCATCGGTCTGTTCATCCAGAATCGTTTGAATGTCTGTATTGAGCGAATCGCGACTAGCAAGCATTTCATCCAGCTCATGCTGCCCCAGCACCGAACGCAGCGTAGTTTGCGCAAGTTGACTGGTCGCCATATGATAGTCCTCAACCTGAATGATGGATTTCTCTGGGTCAACCACCCGGAAATACAGCACCGCATTGACTTTTACTGAGACGTTATCACGTGAAATCACATCCTGACTCGGCACATCCATGACGATAGTACGCAAATCCACTCGCACCATGGTTTGAATAATCGGAATAACAATGACCAGTCCGGGTCCCTTGACCTTCCAGAACCGCCCCAACATAAATACAACACCACGTTCGTATTCCCTGAGTACCTTGAAGGCGCTTGCCAGAAAAAAGACAGCAAAAAAAATCAATAATATAGTTGCAGAAAAAATATCAGTATCCATGTTAGCTCTCCAGTGTGTCGTTCCCAGGTTCTACTTCCAGTAATAATCCATGCATAGCCGTCACCTTGACTCGCTGACGAGCTTTGAGCGGCGAGTGGGTGCGCGCGCGCCATTGTTCACCCTGTACACGCACCCAGCCCTCCCGATCAAAATCTTCCATCACTTCACCCACACTATGCAGCATTCGCTCGCTTCCAGTTACTACAGGTCTTTTTCTGGCCTTAAGCGCCATCCCCAGTATAAAAATGCAGACGCCCGCAGACAACAGTGTAAATGTGACGATCAGCGGTAATGAGATGCCGTAACCCGGAATATCGGTATCAATCAGTATCACCGAACCGATTGCAAAGGCGGTGATACCACCCAGGCCCAACGCACCAAAACTCGGTGCAAACGCCTCCGCCAGCATGAAAGCAATTCCCAGAAAAATCAGCGCCATGCCAGCGTAATTAACCGGCAACACCTGAAAGGCAAAGAGTGCCAGCAGCAGGCTGATCGTGCCGACCACACCAGCGACAATCGTTCCGGGATTGGCAAATTCCAGAATCAGGCCATATATGCCAATCAACATCAGAATATAAGCAATGCTGGGATCGGTGATGACTGCGAGCAGGCGCGCGCGCCAGTCTGGCTCGATCCGAACCAGTCTCAGGTCTTGTGTGGCAAGAGTGACCTCTTCACCAGCCGCACTGACGGTTCGCCCATGAATCTTGAGCAACAGATCATCCAGATCGGTCGCGATCAGATCAATGACGTTTTCCTTGAGCGCATCACTGGCAGTCAAGCTTACTCCCGCACGTACCGCCTGCTCCGCCCAGTCGGCATTCCGCCCGCGCATCTCCGCGAGCCCTCGAATATAGGCAACCGCATCATTGATGACTTTTCTGGTCATAGCGTCATCCTGTGCTACTGGCAGTTCACCCGATTGATCGGTCGGTTTCTCCCTGGCGGGGTCAGGCAATTGCGGCAAGCCGCCAATTTTTACCGGTGTTGCCGCACCAAGATTGGTGGCGGGCGACATTGCCGCAATATGGCTGGCATAAAGAATATAAGTACCCGCACTGGCTGCGCGCGCACCGCTTGGAGCAACATATCCAACGACTGGAATGGGGGACGCAATAATATCCTGAATAATGTTGCGCATCGATACATCCAAGCCGCCCGGTGTATTGATTCGCAGAATAATTACGCGCGCCTGTTGCTCCTGTGCCTTGGCTAAACTGCGTTGCACATAATCGTGTACCGCCGGACCAATAACACCATCGATATCCAGCCAGACGCCGATGGCATGGTTGACTACCGAATTATTCTGAAGCGTTTTGACTGGATCATCGTTTTTTGCAATTGACGGGCCAGCAAACAGTAAAATAGTGAGAAGGACAACAAGCTGCATCACACTACGCCACCATAAATATGCTGTATTCATAGGCATTTACCCCGTTGACCAACGTAGGCGAATAGCCTCTCGATTCAATGCCAGCCATTGCAACGCGATGATGGCACTAGCCGATTTGACCGCACCAGAAGAGAGTAAAGTCAATGCCTTGGACAAGGCCATCACATGCACCCTGATATCCTCGTCCTCATTTGCCAAGCCATGAATTGTGCCATCAGCCACCTTGGTCGTATCAGTTTTGCCACAAAACAGTGCGATTTGCTCTGAAGTGCCCCCGGGACTCACCAGATAATCATACAGCGGTACTAATTCAGCGATGTGACAGCCCGCTTCCTCGACCGCTTCTCGAATAACTACCTGCTGTGGCGTTTCGTCTGCGTCGATGATCCCCGCAACAATTTCCAGCAGCCACGCACCACCGGGTGCCTTAAGCGCGCCAATCCGGAACTGTTCAATCAGTACTACGCAGTCCATTTCAGGGTCATACGGCAATACTGCAGCAGCATGACCACGCTCAAGCAGCTCACGCGTAAACGGCTTGCTCCATTCACCACTGAACTTGTGGTGGCGCACATGGTAGCGTTCCATGCGAAAGAAACCCTGGTAGCAAACCGCCTTGTCCAGAATTTCGTAACTCAGGTCATCGTCAGCAGCAACTTCAGAAAATGAGCACTCACCATATATTTCCTGAAGCTGCTTGTTGGTACATTCACTCAATGCTTCAGATCAGCAGCCTGCTGAATTCCAGCCAACAGCCAGGCAGAACGGCGATCATCCAGATCTTTCTGCACGTGCCAGATTTCATCGAAAGATTCCGCTTGCGCATCGGGAGATTCCCGTAATTGCCCGTTAAAACGAACACTTGCGACAGCCTGATTGCCCTCAGTGACCAGATCGAGCAGATTTGCTTCGATAAACAGCACTTCTGTCTGTTGACCCGCACTGGCATCCTGCTCGATTTGCGCGTTCAGCTCGGCAAATAGCTCAGGTGTGGTGAAATCACGGATTTCTTCCAGATCCTGCGCATCATGAGCAGCTTGTAGCGCAATGAAGGAACGCTTAGCCTGCTTGAGAAATCCATCCACATCGAAATCTGCAGGAATTGAGCTGTTCGCCTGATCAGGCTGCTGAACATCGGTACTGAAGGAATCACGGCCCGCAGTAGCACCGTCATGCCCTGAAGATGGCATTCCTCCTGTTGTCTGCCCTGCTCCACCACCCGCATACTGCATTGGCCGGGAAGTCCCTCCCTGTGCCCGCCTGCCCAACATGCGCATCACAAAGAAGATACCTGCCGCCAATGCAATCAATACCAGAATATCCATCATATTGATGCCATCAAATGCGCCACCCATAAATAACGCTGCCAGCAATCCGCCCGCAGCCAATCCGGCAAGTGGGCCGAGCCATTTACTACCACCTGCAGCCGCAGCACCGCCTGCAGCCGCGGTTGATGCGCCGGCAGCCTGCTGTGGTTGTTGCTTCGGCGCGGCTTGTTGTTTGTTAAGATTCATTGAGTCACGCTGCTTACCCAAGCTTTTACCTCCACCCATCCGTCGCGCTTCCGCATCAAATGCCATCAGGCTGAAGGTAAACAGAGCAAGTGTCAAAAATGCTAGTATTCTCATTTGTGTTGTCTCCTTTTGTTGAAAAAATAATGCAATGAATCAGTATAGCACCATCCCCAATTTCACTGGTCAACGGCTAGGCTCCGCGTCATTATGATTGCCAGCATGACCGGCTATGCAGCCTTATCCAGAGAATATGCTTCCGTTTCGCTGGCATTGGAGCTGCGCTCCGTTAACAACCGATTTCTTGATCTACAATTCCGTTTACCGGATGAATTGAGGTCTCTGGAGCCTGCGATGCGTGAATTGCTTACTGCCAGTCTGGCGCGCGGCAAAATCGAATGTCGCCTGGTGCTCTCCAGCCAGACAAATACTATACAAAATATTCTCCTTAATCACGCTCAACTCCACACACTCCAGATGTTAAGCCAGGAAATAAAATCCGTATTTCCCACCGCTGGCGATCTCTCTGTCTCGGATATTCTTCGCTGGCCAGGCATGGTCAATGATCTCCGCACCACAATGAACCCTGCCGAATTGCATACACCGTGCCTTGATTTACTGCAACAGACCTTACAACCTTTTATAGCCGCTCGTGAACGCGAGGGTGCCAAGCTGGGGAATCTACTACTTGATAGGCTTAACCGGATACGCGAACTTCTGGCAGCCTTGTCACCCAAATTACCAATGATTCTTGCCGGTTTTCAGTCGCGCCTGAGCCAGTCTATCCAGGCAGCCGGTCTCAACGAGATGGACGAGCGCATTCGTCAGGAGTTCACTTTATTCGCCAACCGGATTGATGTCGATGAAGAACTGACGCGCCTGCATACGCATCTGGATGAAGTGGAAAATACACTCCAACATGGAGGTGTAGTTGGTAAGCGTCTGGATTTTTTAATGCAGGAACTCAATCGTGAAACCAATACCTTGGCATCTAAATCTGTCGATAGTACCGTCACACAATTAGCCGTTGAAATGAAAGTGCTGATCGAACAGATGCGCGAACAGATTCAAAATATCGAGTAGATTTTTTATCCCTCCACCCAAAAGGTGGCCAGCTAAGGTTTTGTTGCGTGATTATCATGCCCGCTACTTCGGAGGCAACCTTCTGCGGCTTTCATGTAATCTAACATTCTGGCACTGGTTTGAATTTATCACTCTCTCCAGGCCAGCGTTTTGCTCAGCCTTGAAAAGCTCGAAGAGCCAGGATAGCTGCCACCACGAAGTCATTATCACACCCCGAAAACGCGCAATATCTCTAAGAACTCGTTCAAAGTCTCCGAGTTATGAGGAGCTTGGGAGATGAGAAAAGGCTATTCAAGTGATATCTATTGCTAACTATTTTCTGAGGCATAACAACAACCTATAGTGTTGTTAAATAAACCATATTTACTGACAAGCATGCTCAGATTAGTCATCTGTTGAGCGCAGGCGCACTAATCCTTGCTTATGTTTTTTTGCTGTAAAAGTACACGCGCTTTCATGGATCTGCGAATAAACAAAGCGGTTCTTATGGCGGTATTAGAATATTACTATGACCTACTGCGAGCTCGTGCTCTGGTGGTATGCCATTCAGAGATTATCGATTCAGTAAACCAAACCGTGATATCAACCCGTCGCTACAATCCGTTGTTATGCTCATGCCAGTTAATCTTTATCGCGAGATTTTTCTATCTTATGACGGTGGCTTTCGTTGTGTTTATAAAGCACTGGCATAGTTCTGCAGGTGAAATCCTGCAGAACTATGCCAGATGTGCCATCTTTTTACCGACAGTTCTATTTATTCAATAACGCTACTGCGCTCATCGTTTCGCTGCAAAACATACTCACTTAACCAAACAGCGCTTTGAATATAACATGCCAAAACAACTGCAGTAATCCTAACGCATTTTCCACGGTCCGTAAGTAGTCTCTTTATCAAAATCGTCCCAAATAACATTCGGCTGCGGGACTGTCGTGGTTGGCACTACGAACGTTGCAATATCAAGCGCGCCTGTAAATATACGCCCAAGCATATGCGCTATGCCCGTAAAAAACCCGGCCGTTGCGCCATACGCTACGCCTTCTTCACGTCCGGTTATAATCATGGTTTTGGGAATCTCCGCAACGCCAGTAACCACATTTGCAATTCCATAGCCAAGTTTTTCACCAACTTGGGCAGGATACTCGTGCGCTAACGCTATTTGCGATGACAAGGAGAATATTACAATTACTGCCGAAAATAATTTAAAGATCTTAAGCATCGGAACCTCCATAAAAGATTAAGAGAACCACCGATTAATTCGTGAGCCAGTGTTTGATGGCTACAATCTTCCATCTCATCTTATCGCTGCAAACACTCACAAAAAAATACAACTACATTATCTGCTATTTACGTCTTTAAATGTGAAATTTCATCTCAGAATCCAGGCGCGGATTCAATTTCGAAGTGCAACGCCTATCGGTGGTTTGGTGTAGCGCACCGTCTTCCCGAAGAATACCTCAAACAGAGTTTTGAATCCAAGCACCTTGCGTGGCCGATGGTTGAGTCTATTCGCCGCCCACTGCACTTGTTCCTGGGCTTCGCCGTCGTCTCCGCTAGAAGGCCAGCAAACAGAGTAAAGTGGGCTCATCAGTCAGGACAATATTGTATCGAGTTAAAGAGGGTCACCTGTCACATGCAGCGGAACGTCACTACCCCGATTTTCTATATTTTTGCTTCCATTGCTTAGTTCTCTTGTCAGAACTGGTAAGAAACCGCAAATTTATAATTGCGCCCCGGATCTTTCAATACGCTGAGGTGACGCCGATAATCCTTGTCAGTCAGGTTGTCGATCCCGAAATCAAGACGTATCCCTTTAAACGTGCCGCCCTGCGGTAGCCATGTTAGTGTCAGGTCATGTAACGTATGGCCGGGGGTGGGTGTTCCTTTTGCTGGGATACGATTCTGCGCGCTGACGATACTGCTACGCCAGCCTAGAGAAAGATTATAGGTAGGCCAGTTCAAGCCTGCCAGCACTATCCATTTATCTGGCTGTACATTGGAGAGCACGCCTCCGTCTGTCCGGTTATGGCCACGTGTCTGGGCGTAAGAGAATCCGGTATAACCGTACTTGGCTGCATAATTAGCCTCTATTTCAAATCCTTCCAGTAACGCATCATTCACATTGCCTCTGCTTGTGGTACCCCCTCTGCCAGGGTTTCCAGGGACCGGGTGAAAGACAAAATCAACCATAAGATCAACGAAGCCCTTAACTTTGTTGTGAAAATAGGTGCCTCGCATCGTCAGTTGATCATTTTCGAGCAACAAGCCGGTTTTTTCTATGCGTGCACCTATTTCTTTATTGAAGGCCGTTTCCGGCTTGAGATTCGGGTTGGGTGTGAACAGATTGGCACACCCCGGTCCGCAGGTAAAATGGGTGCCGGTTGTGAATAGCTCACTCAATGTTGGAGCGCGAAACGCTTCGCTATACCCACCGGTGATCGACAACCACTCGGTAACCTTGAATAACCCGCCAATTTTGATATTAACGCGATTGTTTTTATTGGAACGGATGGTAATATCGTCTGCCTGGCTGTGGAAATAGTCCCAGCGCACACCGGGAATCAGCGATAACCGCTCCCACAGGGTAATTTCATCCTGTAGAAATACCCCAGCCACATCTGCACTGCCACGGGGAAATTCTGATCGAGTCGTGCCGTTGCGTTTACCTTCTGACTCATTGTGAAAATAATCAACGCCATAGGTAATAAACTGGGTTACAAAGTGGTTCAGATCAAGACGCGAACTGTTGCGCGCATTGATACCGGTAGTGGAGAAACTGGTTTCGTCGCGTCGCTGGTCGAACAACCGCTTCTCAAGACTGTAGGTAGTGTTGTGGTAGACCATCATTTCAGGATTTAGCCAGGTATTATCCGCATTCATATAGCGATAGCGCAGCATATAGTTACGCTGCTCGGTATCCCGATCCAACAGTGTGTCATCTGTGGAAGCAATCTGTGGGTTGGAAGGTACTTTTCCGGCTTGGTCGAACGTCTGAGTGGAAAATGTGAAGTGATGATCGCCCGGCGTCCAGTTGAGTTTGACCAGACTGGCATAGGACTCAAAACTGGAATTCCGCAGTTTAGAGCCATCACCGAGGCGGATATCATCAGCTGCATTGCGGTAGGAAAAATCGAGCAGATAGTCGACTTGTTCGCCCAGTAGGCCGTAAGCACTGATTCCAGGAATATATTGCTCGTTCATACTCTGAAATCCACCCCTGGTTTTTATACCAGAACTTTCTCCGGAGCGAAGCAGATCAGTTGCATCCAATGTGGTGAAAGATACAACCCCACCGAGAGCACCACTGCCCCATACGGCAGAAGCCGGTCCTCGCATGACATCGACTCGTTTGAGTAACGATGGATCGGTAAATATTCGGGCATTGTGTCCACGATTGAAGTCCTGTCTGGCGCCATCCAGCAGAAACAGGATGCGATCATCATCCATACCGCGTATAGCCGGTCTCATACCTAGATTACGCGGCCCACCACCCAGTTCGACATTAGGCAGATAGCGCAATACGTCACCAATATCAGCGGCCTGACGAGCTCGAATTTGTTCAATGTCAACTACGCTGACTGATTCAGGTATTTCATTTGTCTTCCGGCTGGTGCGGGTTGCGGTGACAGTAATTCCGTTCAGATTCGTTGCAATGAATTTATCTGCTGATTTCACACCAGTTGATGTGGTTTGTGCGCTGACAGGGTAGATAAGCAGCGTTAGGACAATGGCAGTTGCAAGATAAATTCTCCAGCCAGCCAGATAGCCGTCGAGCCATGGAAACATGATACATCCCCGGGAAATAAATTATTTTTGGCTGGCTGGCTGGCTGGCTGGCTATATTTATCAGTATGTTAGGTTTTATTATTAGTTAGTAATTGCTTGGCTGTGCAGCGTGATTCCTTGCTGGATCTGTTCATCAACCCATTGAGTAAAGAAAGGGTGTGGTGCGAAGCCTTCTCCTAGCTCGAATTCAAGCCCGGACAAGAATTTTTTTTCAGGACCGACTGCTGTGGTACGTGCCGGGATGATGATAGCTGTTCCCCCTTGTTTACTGGCTTCGGTCACCATGGCCCTTGTTTTTTTGACCCAGGGTGCGCGCTTTTCCGGCCAGTCTTCGCGCCAGGTGGCAACCTTGAATGCCTTAAAATTTTTGCCGCCGTTCCTGCGCATCTGATTGATTATACTTTCTAATTTTTGCAACCACTCATCGTTTCGCTGGTCGTCATGGGCACCATGCGCAGTCAGAATGACGGTCTCTTTGGCTGGATCTCTGGAGAGTGCGAGTACGCGGTCGAATAGCGCTTTTGCAAACAGAGGACTATCCTCATAACCACCTGTCCGTATAACCGGCAGAGATGTCAGGATTCTGGGAACAGGTTTAGCAGGTTCACCATGTCCATGCTTACTATGCCCGCCATGTGTATCACTACCAGTATTTTGCTCAGCCTGATAATCCTCAATATCCATTCCGATCAGATGCTCTATTTCCGAACGAAATGAATTTCTCGTCGCATAGGCACTGACGATCACTGCTGCTTTGGCGCCGCGCTGCTCCAGCTTGCGTAACGCATGCTCAATCGTGAGGGGATCAGCCATGGAAAAGGCGAATTCAATTTTGTAGCGATCAACCAGAGGTTGTACTGCTACGCGCAGATTTTCGTTCCAGTGAAAATCTGAACCGTGTGCGAACAAGATGACTCCGGTGTTTTCTGTTGTCAGAGGCAGATTGCGATTGGCTTCCCGCTCCATCCACATCGCCAGCTGTTGCGGTTCAATCTGGAGGTTATGGAGTACCGCATTTTTGGGTAACAGCCATTTCAGCCGTGCTTCGAGCGACATCATACTGTCATTTTTAGGGCCCAGAGCGAATACAATAACCTGGTTTTTGCTATTTACGGTTGCCGATCCAGGAGACGTTAGCACGTTGGAAAGCGTTCGTTTCGTACTATTCATGTAATCCTCTGCAGATTCATCTTCTTTTCTTTCCTGAAGAATCAGCGTATTGACCGGACGAAAATCCAGTCCCTGTGATGCTTGCCTAATAATGCGCATCCAGTCGTTGTGCATGGCTCGCCTACTTGCATCGTTCTGCGCACCGTAACCTACTACCGTCAGAGGTTGACGAGTGGCAGACTCCATGGCACGCAGCCGGGAAGCGAGTGCCTCGACTGCGAAATAACTTTCCCCATAAGGGCGTGCAAAAATAGCAGGAATGGTTTTATTTTCTTCTGCAATCAGCCTGTGAATGAGTTGATAGCGCGGTTCGGCTGTAGAGATGAACAATGGCAGTACCACAATACGCTTGATATTTTGACTGCGCAGGCTATCGAGGCCGGACTGCAGCGTTTGCCGGGTGCGTTCATCCGTAACAAAGACCAGTGCAGCCGGATGACTGGATGAGAATGGTTCAAACGCATCGCGAATTTCCTCGTTCCCGACAAAACCCCGGTCGGCTGCAACCACCAGAAAGCCGGTTTTGCCTACTGGTGGTTCTTGATCGGATGCAAACGTTAGTACGGCATTCAGCAAAGCAAATCCTAGTAAATACTGCAGTACAGCAATTTTTGCTGTTTTATTCATCTTAATCTCAAAAAACATGTTTTCTCCATAGTGCGGTATCAATCAAAAAATAAACAGGGGTTAACTGTCCGGCTGGCGATGCCAAGCAGTTATGTTGTGGTTTCAGGCGACTTGCCGGAACCGCTGTTGATGCTGGTTTCACCGGATGCAATTTTTGCTAGCGCTGCAGCAAAACTGGAAACGCCAGCTCCCTTGAACAGCAGGCAGGGTTTTCGTCCCAGCCTGCAAAGCCTTTTGATCTGATAGTAGGCTGCATGGCTAACGCAGTCGGTTGGGCAGATCACCGCCGTAGCGCCATATACCATTTCTGGTAAACGGGATAACGCATTTTCCTGGCCGCCGTCGTGATGCAACAATTTGAGGCCGAGTCGTCTGGCGAGTGCGCGATATTGCGGCAGTAGTGCAGGCCGGCCGCCTACACACAAAATACAATCGAAAGAATCAGCATCGGTATCAACAACGTCAGTTGATTCTGTGTCAATGGCATTGCCGGAATTGAAGGTCAGCAGCAGCTTTTCGAGAGCATTGCGCTCGGTGTGTAGGGCATCTCGTTCTCGATAAAGCTTGGCCAGACTGTGGCAAGCGCTTTTGAGAGACTGTTTGAGCCCGTCAACTTGCGCAATCCTGATCTGTAGTTGCTCGTTTTCCGTTGTCAGGCGCATCAGGCGTTGCGCCATTTCGGTCGAGGCGCGGCCAGACTCCAGGGTTTCCAGACGCTGACGCAACGTGTCGTCTTCCCGCCTGGATTGCTGTAATTCCCGGATTTCTACAGCCGCCTGTTCCAGCCGCTGGCGTAAGCGCAATTCTGTCTGTGCGTGTTTTTCTTTGGCCTGTTTCAGTTGCTCAATCAACTCTTTCAGCGTCTGCTCTGTCTGGTTTGTCCGATTTTGTGTGGCTGAGAGCTCGGCAACTGCTTCATGCATATGCATGTGGACCATGTCGTAGATCTGTTTCCCGCTCTCGGGGCTGATGCGCTTATGGGTGAGCGCTGCCCATAGCGGACCGGCTATTTTTCCGCTTGAGAAATATGTCTTCCAGAGCACCAGTACCTCGTTGTCAGTTTTGGCCGTCTCGAATTGTTTGATATGGTTCTGATGCAATCTGTCCAGGTGCTTATGAATCGCTTCTGATACGGCGTTTCTGGACGTGACGCAGCAAACTGCTTCGACATGCAGCGCATATGTGTTACTTATTGGGGTATTGAAATGAAAGCGTCTGGCGAAACACTCAAGGTCCACTTGTGGCAGACAAAGACCGATGACGGGACAGTGATATCTCTTGTCCAGCTCCCATATTTTCGAACGTCTTACAGGGGTGATAGGCATGCCGGCAACCACCTTTTTTGGTAACAATATACTTATTTCAGGTTGTTGCGAATTTTCTAGCGCATGCATGCAGTATCTCCTTGTGGTGAAAGTACCAATCCGGGCTGGAAAAGCACATATAGCTGGTTAATACGAATGATAATGATTATTATTATCAGAGTCAACTACAATATCATAGCTATTAGCCCAGAATAGTAATAATGACGCGGCGTATCCGTTAAGTTGCCGTTACCTGGAAGAGATGATTGAGAAGTGTGGTGTTACAGTTGACCATTCTTTAATGAACCATTGGGCGATCCGGTTTCTACCATTGCTAGAAAATATTTTCAGAAGGTATAAGCGCTCGGTTGGTAGAAGCTGGCGGATGAGCGAGATCAATATCAACAGGAAGAAGCCCATGGTGGTTCGTCAGGTCAAGTATCTCAACATATCGTGAAACAAGACCGTCGGGCAGTGAAGCGAATAACAAAACCAATGTTTCATCCATCTGCCTGGCAAATAAGGTTATCTGAAAAAAGACGACTACCAGCTTACAGATCAAAGACGATCATTAAAGCTGCTTTGATAAGACCCCTATATTGACTTTCAATCCTGCCTTGTTTCTTTCCGATGCGTGAAATTCATTATTCTCTCCACTCCTAGCCGTCATGCAAGTGCGAAGTCCGCAAGTTTGTATTTTTTAGACAATAAAAATTAATGGATTACGCGCAGACTAATCAAGTGATTGATTTTCAGCATTGGTAGGCGGTGGAAACCTAGCATTGATAAAGCGCGCGCTCATGGCAATCTTGTTGCTTGGCTACTACCACAATCACTTGGTGCTTTGAGAAACTTACTTGTCATGAGTTTCATTAGACTTTTTGACCAACAAGCCAACATTATTTTTATTACTCCAGATACAATGAAACTCACATTATCGAGCTATTGTCAAATCTGGTGTATAGAGAATCAAGCGGCTACCTGTTTTCGATCTCCATTTTGTTTAACGCCGTTAACGAATTTGACGCCCTGCACAACATCCGCTAACAATTTATAGCCCCTTAGAACCTGTTCAAAGTCTCCGAGTTATGAGAAGCTTGGGAGATGAGAAGAGATTATCCAAGTGATATCAAGTCGGAGCAATTCGAGGTTATCAGGCCTTTGCTGGAGAGTGCCCGCAAAAGGACAGC
>NZ_FMWO01000034.1 GCF_900103035.1 Nitrosomonas mobilis | reverse complement strand
CTTCTTGCATTAGTCTTCTCGCCTTCCAGCGACTAACCCGATAGCCCAAGGTATTTAGCGCTCGTTTTATCCTGCGACTGCCATAGGTGTAATCGCATGATTTTACAATATTTTGCACAGCATCAAGCAGTTGCCTGTGGTGTAGATCATCCGGACCATTGCGGCGGCGTTGTTCATAGTCATCGTAAGCACTGCGACTCACACCCAATAGCCGGCACAGCAGACCGACCGGGCAGGTCTTTTTCTTTTGGGTGATAAACGAATACTTCACTTCGTTTCTTTCACGAAAAAGACCGCCGCCTCCTTTCGTATTTGCCGCCCCAGCTTTAATTGCTTGTTTTCTATCCTGAGTCGTCGGATTTCTTCCTGCTCCGGTGTCAGCTTCCCATTACCACGGAATGCCTGACCACTAGTATCCGCCTGATTCTCCCTGACCCATCGCCCAAGCATGTTAGCTCTGATTCCCAAGCTTCTGGCCGCCTCCGCTATCGTTAATCCCTCATCCAGTACCAAGCTGATTGCATCCAGTTTGAATTCCTTTGTATAGTGTTTCCTCGGTTCCATTTTTTCCTCCAATTAAGATATCTTCTCTTAACTGGAGTGTCCGGGTCTATTGGACCATATCAGTTTGTCTGTATTTATTAAATAATTACCGCAAAATTTTTGTTTAAGATAGAATGCATGAGACGATCCCTCCAATTAGCGATAATATGTCATTTTAAATTCTGCCGGTGGAAACCTTCTAATTAGTTTCATTAGCCAGCGGTTGCTGAACCAGTCAATCCACTCCAGAGTAACAAATTTCACTTCGCTAATATTGTGCTATGAGCCGCTATGTCAAAAGGCCTCTGTTTTGTATAGTTTATTAACTGTTTCAAGCAGGGCATTGCCGTAAGAATTGTCAGCACAGTCAGCAGAAGTTTGAACATGGACTTCTGTCAAATTTCGTATAACGAATCGACAGATATTGACTGCCATGATCGCTGTGGTGGATTAACTTGTCGGTTTCCTGCCGTCTCATAATGAGTTGTTCCAGCGCATTAGTACCAAATCTGTATGCAATACCCGGCTGACACGCTAGCCAACAATATGTCCGTACAAAAACATCGATAGTAAAAGCCACATAAATATTTTGTCCTAGATAATTGCAAAAGTGATATTCGCAATTCATAGCTGATTTAGGCGAGTCGCTACAAATTGACGATTAATTTTTTTAGCTTTTTTACTGTTGGCCGGCCAAACAATTCATCTGCAATCGTTGCCCAGCACTTTTTACAACAACGTCTAATACTTTGTATTCCAGATTGCCTCCTTCGCGGAGGTTCACTCCAGATGGCCCAGTACGAGTGCACTGTGCGTCACTTGGGAAAGTCACCGGGCTGGGCACGCCACTGGCAGCCGGTACAGCACCGCACAGAATTCAACTCGCCCTGCTTAAAAATCAGGCAGCTCTCTCATAAAAAACAAGGTTTTCTGACGGACACTAAGTAGACTGCTGTTCCACCCAGCACCAGAAATGCAATAAACGACCAGTCGGGAATAGTTAAGGTCAAAAACTGCCAGTCGTTGTCTGCACAATCACCGTTGGCTTCAAACATACCTGGCCACCATTGTGCAAGGGGAAGTGCGTTCAAAAAGGCTTCTTCCGGACTGATGCCGCATTCGAATGCCTGTGGAAAACGTATCAACCATGCTTGCCGACCAGCGGCGACTGCGCCTGACAGTACAAATACGATCATCAATCCACTGTAGATGCGCTGCCCAAGTAATTTCGGGTGGTGGAAGAAGGCAAGCAGTGCAGTCAGACCGATCAGCCAGTAAGCAATACGTTGAAACACGCACAGGGGACACGGCAGTAATTCTTTGACTTCCTGCAGGTAAATGGCATAGCCGATCAGTCCGGCGCATGACAAGAAAATCACTAGATAAATAATTCGCATGGTTTAGTTCTCTTCAGTGAACAATTGGAGTCGTCTGCGCGGAGCTGAGCTTGCGCATGCCGCCTGCGACCAGCTTGTATTCCAGCAGTCGGCATTCCAGCGCACCATTGAATAACGGCGTGCGGCGCGAGGGGCTCAACCGGATCAGTTTGGCAAGCATGGGGTCCGCAGTGAAAAGATACGCACGCCAGTCACGGAATTTTCGTTTGAGCACATCGCCCAGTTTGGGATAAAATTCGAGCAGACTTTGCGCATCACCGACACGCACGCCATAAGGAGGATTGGTCAGCAGGATGCCGGAGGGGGCTGGTGCTGAAATTTCCAGCACATTGGCCTGTTTCAGGCGGACGCAGGCGGTCAACCCGGCATGGTTGAGATTATTGTGTGCGTCGGCCAGTGCATCGCCATATAGATCGCTGCCATAAATATCGTGGAATATGGGTAATTGTTGCTGAGCAATAGCTGCTTGCCTCATCTGCGACCACAGGGCGGCATCGAAAAAACTTAGCTTCTCAAACGCAAAGTGCCGCCCGCTTCCCGGTGCAATACGGCAGGCAATCTGTGCGGCTTCCAGCAGCAGGGTGCCGCTGCCGCACATCGGGTCCAGCAATGGTATGCTCGGAGTCCAGCCGGAGAGCGCCAACAGCCCTGCAGCGAGGTTCTCACGCAATGGCGCTTCTCCATGAGACTGGCGCAAGCCCCGTTTGAACAGGGCTTCACCCGAAGTATCGAGATAGAGCGTCAGCTGGTTTTGTTCGAGGAAAGCGTGAATGCGTATATCGGGATTGGCAGTATCGACGCTCGGGCGCTCGCCACCGTTTCGCCGGAACTGGTCGCAGATGGCATCCTTGATTCTGAGCGTGGCAAAGTCGAGGCTGCGCAGCGGGCTTTTAATCGCGGTCAGGTTGACGCGGATGGAGTGCTGCGATGTGAACCAATCCTGCCACGGAAGGGCATATGTTATTTCATAAATGGTGTTTTCGTTTTGGTAGTTGGCTTTGGCCACTTGCCATAAGATCCGACTGGCGATCCGGCTTTGCAGATTGATACGGTAACAGGCTGCCCAGTCTCCCTGAAAAGCTACGCCGCCCTTCAACGGCTTGCTGGCGGCAATGTTCAGGCGGTTGAGTTCTTCAGCAAGGACGGTCTCTAGCCCGCGCGGGCAGGTGGCGAAAAAATGCTCAGTCATGCGTGAAAATCGTGGCTATATGAGAATTGCTGTATATCGATTATCTGTTGGAGATCATGCCGGTTTGTGCTTCCAGGCGGCATAGGTAAGGAGTAGCCAGGCACTCATGTAGGAAATCCCGCCCAGTGGAGCGATCATACCCAGTCCGCGCATGCCGGTCAGGCTGATGATATAGAGCGTACCTGAAAAAAAGAGGATACCGCTACACATCAGTATTCCGGAAACTTTGAGCGACCGCGAGGATGGCAGGCGGTCGAGCAGCAATCCGACCAGTATCAGTCCCAGCGCATGATAAAAATGGTACTGTACGCCAGTTTGATAATTGGCCAGCATATCGACAGTCAGCTGTGCTTTCAATACATGTGCACCCATGGCGCCGAGCGCGACACAGAGAAAGGCATTGAATGCACCCAGCGCGAGAAAAAAACGGGACATGACGGATTTCACTCCTGGTTATTTGATGGATTTGACAACACTGGCATGAACTCTGCCATGTGCTAGTACTACTTGCACGTTATCTCCAGAACTCACTTGTCGATAATGGCGCAAGACGTCGCCCTGCGCAGTATAGGCGATACTATAGCCACGCGCCAGCACTGCTTGCGGGTCGAGATGCGAGAGTTGTTTTACAAGCCCTGCTATTGAACAGGTTAGGTTTTGCATGCGGTTATTCATGGCGCGCACTAGGCGGGTGGCGAGCTCGAGTTGATAGCGTTTATTTTTTGCTATATCGGGCTGGCTGGCAGAAATGCGTCGCTTCAAGACTTCAATGTGCCATTGATGATTCTCCAGTTGCCTCGCCCCGGCGCGTAGTAATCGCTGTTGGAGCTGTGTTAGGTTGATTTGTTGTTGGTGGATTTTGTCGCCGGGGTGCGTCAGTCGGTGGGCAAACAGGTCAGTGGTCTGCAGACAGGATTCAATTTTGCGTTCCATACTTTGTTGTAAACGATGACGCCACTGGCGCATTGCCTGCTTTATTTCGCTGGTATCAGGGCAGACCAGTTGCGCGGCACCCGTTGGGGTGGGCGCGCGTGCGTCAGCCACAAAATCGGCGATGGTAAAGTCGGTTTCGTGGCCGATACCGGTGACAACCGGAATTGGACAGGCAGCAATTGCAAGCACGACTTTTTCTTCATTGAATGCCCATAAGTCCTCGATCGACCCCCCGCCACGGCAGAGAATGAGCACGTCGCATTCAGCGCGCTGTGCAGCCAGTCGCAAGGCAGCGACGATATTGCCGGCGGCATTTTCACCCTGTACTGGTGTAGGATAAATAATAATCGGAATGGCAGGCATTCGTCGGTGCAGCGTAATCAACACATCCCGAAGTGCGGCGGTATTGGAAGAAGTAATGACCCCGATCTGTTTAGGATATTTTGGTAGTGAACGTTTGAGGATGGTATCAAACAAGCCTTGCTGCCGCAATTTGGTTTTCAGCTGCTCAAATGCTTCAAATAGTCTGCCCAAGCCGGCACGACGCAGGTGTTCGACTGTTAACTGAAAATCTCCGCGTGCTTCATAGAGCGTAACTGATGCTCGCGCTTCTACCCGCATGCCGTCTTCGGGGTGCCAGTCCAGTGTAGTATTTTTATGACGAAACATGACGCAGCGTACTTGTGCATTATCGTCTTTCAGGGAAAAATACCAGTGCCCGGATGGGTAGCGCTTGAAGTTGGAAATTTCGCCAGTTACCCACAATAGCGGAAAGGCCTGTTCAAGAATAAGACGAACATTCTGGTTTAATTCGCTGATATGCCACAGAGTTTTATCTGTTATGGAATCTAGTCTGATATTCATCTTGACATTTATCAATCATCCACAATTTTTTTCAACTGTCACAATATAATAGTGAAATTTCAGAATAAATGCCGACATTAATTAACTATATGTTTTTATGATACAATTTATCGGATTAAAATTTAGGCAATTCAAAAAATAGCATGGATGAATGGGAACTTAGGTACATTGTTCATCATTTATGCACATAGTTATCCACAGATTTTGTGCATAACATTAATGAACAACACAATATTGTGGCGAAATGTGAATTTTTAGAAGCGCTCTTAAAAAAAGTGGTGTAGGAATTCAGTGCAGGACTGATAATGGTCGGATGAGCAGTTACATTTAATAGCACCGTATCGTAACCAAACTTTTAACGATCTGGGAGATTAATGCGTGTTTTCTATCATTCAAGCAGCGGGGTGGCCAATATGGCCAATCATATTAGCTTCAATCATTGCAGTGGGTATTATCGGCGAACGACTGTGGAGTCTGCGTATTGATAAAGTCTCGCCAAGAGATTTATTGCCGAAGGTGTTACAGGAATTTCGTCGAACTGGTGCGCGTACAGAGATGTTTACGCGTTTGCAGGAGCATTCGCCGCTTGGCTCTGTTTTGGCTGCCGGTCTGAAAAATATCGATAGCTCTCGTGAAGTAATGAAGGAGTCGATCGAGGAGGCGGGGCGTGTAGTGGTGCACGAACTGGAGCGATATCTCACTACGCTGGGAACGATTGCTTCATTAAGCCCGTTGATGGGGTTGTTTGGTACCCTGATTGGCATGATCGATATTTTTGGAGCAGGTACACCAACGGGTAGCGATCCGGTGCAGCTTGCCCATGGGATTTCAGTGGCATTATATAATGCGGCCTTCGGCATTCTGGTGGCGATACCCAGCATGATTTTTTACCGGCATTTTCGTGCCAAGGTTGATGCGCTGGTACTGGAAATGGAGTTGCAGGCATTGAAGTTGGTCGAGGTCGTGCATGGTGAGCGGCGAGTGTAGATTATTTAAGGGTCACCGCTTAGGGCTCGTCAATAAATAACTGTTCAGATTGCACCGGATTTTCGTTTACCTTAAAGGCGCGGAAAAGCGCGCATAGTACTTTTCTATGCAAGTCTTCTCGTAACGTCGAAGGTGGACGAAAAGACCAGTAAGATTTGATAGTTATTTATTGACGAGCCCTAAGATCATTTACGCATGTTACATACCATAACAACAGGAATAATATTGCTTGAGGAATAAATGTCAATTTAAGTGGGTTGTTGTATTCCTGTTATTGTCAGGTTGTATCGGATGTGCTTCGATATCGAAGGACGTGCAGCCAACGGATCCTCATGATCCGTATGAGTCATTCAACCGGAAATCCTATCGCTTTACGGATGAGATAGATCGCAGGTATCTGGAACCCATCGCTGATGCCTATTTGGCACATGCACCTGAAGCTGTGCGGCGGCCAGTCAATAATTTTTACCGCAATCTGTCTTACCCGGGTGTGGCGCTGAACAGTTTTCTGCAGGGTAAGGTGCGTCAGGGCATTTCGGATACTTTACGTTTTGTGATCAATACAACGGTCGGGATTTTTGGTCTGGCTGATATGGCAGGGCATATGGGTTTTGCGGAGAATGATGAGGATTTTGGGCAAACACTGGCGGTATGGGGGGTGCATGCAGGCTCCTATACGTTTATTCCAATTTATGGGCCGAGTACGCAGCGTGACGTTGCCGATATCCCCTTCAGCTTTTTTAGCGATGGTATGCTTTTCCTGGCATATGCGCTGAGTGGCCCGGTGTTGGCGCCACTCGCGCTATTGCGCGTTATTGATAAGCGTGCCAGTCTTTCTGGCCCAATGAAAGTGCGAGATCAAAGCGCGCTCGATCCTTATCTTTTTGTTCGTGAGGCTTTTTTGCAGCAGCGCAACTTCCTGATTTATGACGGAAAATTACCCGGCACACTGTACGACCAGTTGCTGCTCGATGAACCTATGATGGATATGGGGGGTAGCCGGAACGATGTTACTCTTCCACACAAAAAATTTTTAATACTCAAAAAATAATCCTGAAGAAATGAAAAAATTTCCAGCATTCCTGTCCGGCTTGTCACAACAAAATATCTTTAAAAAAGCGATTACAGGAATTCATAAAATTAGCTTCCCTAGCCAATGGATGGCTGCCGCCGGACAGATAAAAGCACAAAGAAAAATCAATAGGGGTGCATTGACAAATACGATTACCGAGGCGCGTGCCGCTCTGCTTGGTCTGCAGCAGGAGGATGGCCACTGGTGCTGGCCGCTTGAGGCGGATTGTACGATTCCAGCTGAGTATATCCTGATGATGCATTTCATGGATGAGATTGACCTGACGCTGGAAGCAAAACTGGCGAATTTTATCCGCGTAAAGCAAGTACAGGAGCACGGTGGCTGGTCGCTGTATTACGCAGGTGATTTCGATATGAGTTGCAGTGTGAAATCCTATTATGCATTAAAACTTGCGGGGGATTCGGCTGAAGCTGCACATATGCTGCGCGCGCGAGAGACTATTCTGGCGCATGAGGGTGCGGCGCGTGCAAACGTATTTACCCGTCTAATGCTGGCGATGTTTCAGCAAATTCCTTGGCGCGGCGTGCCTTTCGTACCTGTGGAAATTATGCTGTTACCACGCTGGTTTCCATTTCACTTAAGCAAGATTGCCTATTGGTCGCGTACCGTAAGCGTACCGCTTTCCATACTTTGTTCGCTCAAGGCCAAAGCCGCTAATCCTCGGAAAATAAACATTCAGGAGTTATTTACGGTTCCACCGGAAGAGGAAAAAAATTATTTTCCAATTCGAACCCGGCTAAATCGTGTGCTGCTATATGTTGAACGTCTGGGGTCGATGCTGGAACCCTTGATACCCTCTTTTATTCGTCGCAAGGCATTGCGCCTTGCTGAACAATGGATAATGGAACGGCTGAATGGCAAAGATGGGCTGGGTGCAATTTTTCCGGCAATGATCAATGCTTATGAGGCGCTAGCCTTGCTGGATTATGAATATGCGCACCCTTCCCGGCAAATTTGCCGCAAGGCGTTACGCAATCTGGTGGTCGAGGAAGATGAGCAGGCATGGTGTCAACCATGCGTATCACCCGTGTGGGATACAGTATTGACCTGTCTTGCATTGCAAGAAGGCCATCAGCACATAGATAGCGAACCAGTACAACGTGCGCTCGATTGGCTGGTGCCACTGCAGATTCTGGATGAACCGGGTGACTGGCGTGATCAGCATCCTGACTTACTTGGTGGTGGCTGGGCATTTCAGTACGCCAATCCTCATTATCCGGATTTGGACGATACTGCTGCTGCTGCATGGGCGATGCAACAGGCTGATGCCGATCGTTATCAGGAAAGTCTGAAGCGGGCTGCAGACTGGCTCGCCGGCATGCAGTCGAGCAACGGCGGTTTCGCGGCATTTGACAGCGACAATACCCATTATTACCTGAACGAGATCCCATTTGCAGATCATGGTGCATTGCTTGATCCGCCTTCAAGCGATGTCACAGCGCGTTGTGTCGGTTTTCTTGCCTTGTATGGCGAAGCGCGACATCAACCAGCGATAGCACGGGGTCTGGCATATTTGCTTGCTGAGCAGGAAGCCAGTGGTGCCTGGTTTGGTCGTTGGGGCAGCAACTACATATATGGTACTTGGTCGGTGCTGGAAGCATTACGTTTGGCAAAAGTTGACCTTGATCACGTGGCTGTGCGCCGTGCGGTGCAGTGGTTGAAATCCGTGCAACGTTCGGATGGCGGCTGGGGAGAAAGCAACGATTCCTATCTTGACCCAGGACTGGCTGGGCAGATGCAGGAAAGCACATCATTTCAGACTGCGTGGGCACTACTGGGGCTGATGGCGGCAGGCGAGACAGATAGCCAAGCGGTGCGTGACGGTATCAACCATCTGATTGCTATGCAACAGGTGGATGGACTGTGGCACGAGCCATGGTTTACTGCTCCCGGATTTCCTAGGGTGTTTTATCTTAAATATCATGGTTATTCCAAGTATTTTCCGTTGTGGGCATTGAACCGATACCGTACATTTACCAGTTAGACCGGCGAGTGAAACGTATTGGAATCGTGGTTGCCATGCAGGCGGAAGCCAGATGCATTGCCCGGCAACATTTCCAACTCTATCAACCTATAGCTGTTCGTGACAAACTGATCGTCACATTATGCGGTATGGGTGCGCAGGCAGCATGGCGTGCTGCTGCTGAGCTTGTCGATCAGCATGGTGTGGTTGCACTGATCAGTTTTGGGGTGGCAGGTGCTTTGGATGCGCGTTTGCATTCCGGTGACTTGGTGGTGCCAATATCGGTGATTAACGAACAAGTTTATGCGACCAATGGCAGTTTGCGTGCAAACCTCGTGCGCCGTTTGTCTGGTGATGTAAATGTTATTGATAGTCCTTTAGCGGGTAGTGAACAAGTCCTGACGTCCGAGCAGGAGAAACTTGCTCTGGCCATCAGAACAGGTGCCTGTGCAGTGGATATGGAAAGTGGCGCGATTGCCACGGTGGCAGTGGATAGGAATATTCCATTTATTGCTGTGCGCGCGATTACTGATCCGGTGCAGTATTCGCCTCCAGCGGTCTTGCTGGGTGCACTGCATGTGGATGGTCGTGTCAAACCGCTATCTTTGTTGGTGCTGCTAATACGGCGGCAAGTCCACTTGACAGAGCTTTTGCGTCTGGGTGGCGGGATGCGAGCAGCCAGCGCAACCCTTAAAACCGCCATCCGGCAAATAGAAACTTTGCTGGATTAAAGCAGGCGTTGCAGGTCACCGCGACCGAATCCCCGCAGTGGTAAATCAAGCGACTTGTTGAACGCGATGACCTTAAATAATTCCCCCATTTCTGCCGGACTCACCAGGCGCTGTACCTGATTGGCGAGAGGCAAATAGCTGCCTGGCTGATCGGCGGGTGCGTGTGCCAGCAGGTCAGTGATCCCGCAGTTGATCAGAAAATGTGCCTGGGTGGTGTAGCCCTGGAGCTGCAAGCCTTCTGCCAGCGCCATTTCAGCTACCGCAGAAAAATCCACATGGGTGGTAATATCCTGCAGACCAGGTAGAAAAAAAGGGTCATTATGTGCATGGTGGCGATAATGACACATCAAGGTGCCCTGGTTGCGTTGCGGATGATAATATTCCCGCTCGCCAAAACCATAATCAATCAGCAACATAGTGCCTTGTCGCAACCGTTCTGCCAGTGAACGAATTAATAGGCGATTGGCCAGACTGATTTCACTGAGGTAACAATCGCCCGTTACTTCCCAATCTTGAGCTGGCGGAAGTTGGCGCGCAATTTTCAGTAATACTTCGTCGATCAGTGGTCGGGGTTGCCAGATAAATTGATGGTCATACCAGGCAACGCCCTGTTCAAAAATATTGCCGTCCTGCCAGATCACCAGATGCACTGGTGTGGCATCCAATACTTCATTGGCAAGTATCAGTCCATCGAACCGCTCCGGCAAGGTGCTCAGCCAGTGCACCCGCTGTGCGAGATGTGGCAGGCGTTGTTCGATGGTTATTTGCTGACGCTGTCGTAGCTCCGCACTGACTTCGAGTATGTTGTAATAGATAGGTAACTGACCGAGCTGTTCAAGTGCTAATAGCATGTCTACTGCCAGCTTGCCTGATCCCGCGCCTAACTCCAGAATTGAGCCATGCGGGATTTCTGCCAATATTTGAGCAGCCTGTTGCGCAAGCGTTTGGCCAAATAGCGAGGATATCTCTGGTGCCGTCACAAAATCACCGGACTCGCCAAATTTGGCCATGTCTGCGCTGTAATAGCCCATTCCGGGCATATACAGCACAGTTTGCATGTAGTCCGCAAAAGATAGCCAGCCACCAGCACGAATAATCTGTTCCCGTAGCAGGGTGGTTAACGTATCGCTGTGTTTGCGTGCGAGCGGATCAGGTAAGGGTAAATTCATTACGGTTTTACGTCAGTATGGTAGATTGCAGATCAGGAGTGTAGCGCAAGCGAGGAAATAAAACGTGAAAGATAAGGTCGTACTGGTGACGGGTGGCGCTAGACGTGTCGGTGCAGCGATTTGCCGCTGGCTTCATCAGCGTGGTGCCAGGGTGGTGATCCATTATCGCTCATCCTGTTCCGAGGGGCAGCGCCTGCGACATGAGCTAGAGCAATCACGGCGATCATCTGCAGCATTAGTACAGGCGGATTTGCTGGACATGGCGCAGATTTCAGCATTGGTTGATGATGCGGCACGACAGTTTGGTCAACTAGATGCGCTGGTTAATAATGCTTCCAGTTTTTTTTCAACCCCGATCGGCGTATGTGATGAGTTTGCCTGGCAGGAGCTGATCGGCAGCAATCTCAAGGCGCCATTATTTCTGTCACAGGCAGCTGCGCCCTTTCTCAGGCGGCAACAAGGCTGTATTGTCAATATCGTGGATATCCACGCCGAATATCCTTTAAAGCATTACGCAATTTACAATGCGGCCAAGGGTGGTCTCGCCAGTCTGACGCGTTCTTTGGCGGTGGATCTTTCACCACAAATCCGTGTCAATGGCGTGTCACCTGGGCCAATTCTGTGGCCGGAGGCCGGCGAATGGCAGGATGAAGCGGTACGTAATTCCATTATTGATAGAACCTTGTTGCAGCGTATGGGAGAACCGGAGGATATTGCCCGCACGGTATCCTTTTTGATTGAGGATGCGCCCTATATTACGGGGCAGATCATTGCCGTCGATGGCGGGCGCAGTATTAATCTGTAATCAGATATAGAATTCACTGCAGATTGCTGCCAACCAAGCCGATATTAAGGTGCTCTTAATTATATTCAGAATGGACGCCCGGTGCTTGGCATTTTCCGATCGACCACTGTTTTTCAGTCAAGGCGAACATCTCTTCCATTCTAACGGGTTTGCCAAAGTAATATCCTTGCAGGGCTTTACAGCCAAAATGCTTCAATGCCTGCGCCTGTTCGAGTGTTTCGACACCTTCGGCAGTCAGATTGAAGCCAAGATTTCTGGATAATGAAATAATTGCGCGTACGATTGCCAGGCTGTCTTTGTCATCCAGCAAGCCATGAACAAAACTTTGATCAACCTTGATATTGTTAATAGGCAGACGCTTGAGATAACTCATTGATGAATAGCCAGTTCCAAAATCATCCAATGTAATCTGGATGTTGTGCTTGCGTAATGTGTTGAGTGTAGTAACGGTATTATTAGTATGGTCCATCAACGCGCTTTCCGTGATCTCCAGGATCAGCTTGTCGGGGGGGAAACCAGTCTGTGCCAGAATATCGAAAACCGTTCTGAGGAGATTGGGATTATTAAACTGCACCGGTGAGAGGTTCACCGCAACCTGCAGAGTTAGTCCAGCCTGCATCCACTGTACTGCTTCAGTGCAGGCGGTCCGTAGTATCCATTCTCCCAGAGGAATGATCAGACCTGTTTCCTCTGCGCCTGGAATAAAATCCAATGGCAAAATCAGTCCTTGTTGCGGATGCAGCCAGCGCACCAGTGCTTCTACCGAGCAAATACGTTCACTGGCAATGTCGAACTGTGGCTGGTAGAGAAGATGAAACTCCTGATTGCATAACGCATTACGCAGGTCATTTTCCAGATTTAACCGTTTCTCCGCTTGTCGCGTGAGTGAGGCGCTGTAAAACTGGCAATTGTCCCGCCCCTCATTTTTGGCATGATACATGGCGGTGTCCGCATGCTTGAGTAGGTCTTCACTGCTTTCACCATCATCGGGATAGAGTGCGATGCCGATGCTGGTAGTTAACACCACATCACGTTTATCCAGATGAAACGGGCGACGCATGGTGGTATGAATCCTTTGTGCCAGCAACAAGGCATCTTCAACACGCGCCAGATTGGGAATAATAGCAGTGAATTCATCTCCGCCGAGCCTTGACAACTCAATGCTGGATTCATTAGCGCTATTACGCGAGACAAAATCCGAAAAACGAGTACTGTCCCTGAGGCGATCGGCCGTCCATTCCAGAATCAGATCGCCGGCATTATGTCCTAGTGCGTCATTGATACTTTTGAACCCATCCAGATCAAGAAACAGTACGGCCAATCTGCTTTGGGTATGTTTGGCACGTTCAATCTCCTGCTTCAAGCGTTCCTGAAAGGATTGGCGATTGGGTAGTCCGGTCAGGCTATCAAAGTAGGCAAGCTGGGTGATGCGCCGTTCCGCATCCTTGCGTTCGGTAATATCACGAACCAGGCAAAGTGTTTCACTGTTATCGATAGTCACGATTCGACACTCGAAATAGTTAGTAACGTCCTGTGCCACCTTAAGTTGATATTCAAAAAGCTCTGCTTGACAAAGTTTGCGTGCTGTATCAATTGCTTCCAGATACAGCTGGACGATATTAGCTGGCATAGTTTGCTGTAGAGAGCTGCCCGCACTAGTACCTAACCAGCAGGCATGGCTGCAATGGCTGAGGACATCGCAGATGTTGCCCTGGTTATCCAGAATGAACATGGTATCGGGCAGGGCGCTGAGGATGGCTTTGCTGCGCGCATTCGCAGTTTTTAGCGCGAGCAGATTCAGATAAGCGCGTTTCATGTACAGGATATGATAGCCAATCAGATTCCAGTTGATTGGCTTGGAGATGAAATCGGTTGCGCCTATCTCAAAGGCATGGTTGATTGACTGCACATCATCCATACCGGTTACCATGATGATTGGCAACTCATCTCCTGCCAGCTGGCGTAATTGCAGGCAAGTCTGATAGCCATCCATACCGGGCATTTCGACATCGAGCATGACCATGTCGATGGGAAATGCTGCAAATTGATGCATTGCCTCTTCTCCATCACAGGCTAATATCACTCTGAAACCAGCCTGTTCCAGAGCTGCCTGCATCAGATACCTGGCGGTTATATCATCATCTGCTAGCAGGACATTGAAAATTTTTGAGGTCATGGCTGGTCAATTATTTTATGAATCTCCATGATAACCTGTTGATAGTGGTGTTGCATGTTTGTCTGTAGCAATGCTGCCTCATCGATATTTCCGGCTCGCCCATATGCTTCCAGCTGTCTGAAAATTACGGATAAGCTTTCAGCACCAATATTTGCTGAGCTGGATTTTAAAGTATGCGCTGCTCGACGCAGACTGTCCGCATCCTGACGGATGATGGCCCGCTCAAGCTGGTGCACGTAATCACCAGTTGATTCGAGAAAAGCGCCGAGAATTTTGTGAAGTAGTGTTTGTTCGTCAGAGGTATCGAGTACGCGAATCTGATCCAGTAATACCGGATTAAGTATGGGCGGATTATTTACTGCAGGCGCAGACTTTGGCGTAGTTTCAGCAATGTTCACACTGTCAGTATCTAGCGGATTCAGTTTGTCTTGTGGCAACCAGCGCAGAAGTTTGTTTCGTAGTTGCTCCAGTGTATACGGTTTGGAGAGAAAATCATCCATTCCGGCATTCAGGCAGTCGATACGATCATTTTCTGTAGCATTGGCAGTCAGTGCGATAATCGGCAAGTGTGATCGCGCCTGGTATTGCTCGCGAATGTGTGCGGTTGCGGTGAAACCATCCATTACTGGCATCTGGCAATCCATGAGAATGATATCGTAATGGTGATCTCGAAGGAGATCGAGCGCTTCCATGCCATTGTTGGCAATTACCGTTTCCAAACCAAATTTTGCCAGCATGGCCTTGGCAACCTGCTGGTTGACGATGTTGTCTTCGGCCAGCAGAATCTTTCCGCGTAGGATGAAGGGTATTGTTGAAATCGGTATCGCTGGTTCGACAGTAATGGGGGCGTCAGGGTGCTGACGCATGACATCACTGATGACTTCAAATAGCTCTAGCTGGCGAATTGGTTTGTTGACGCAGTGAGAAATATCGGCTTGTTGCCTTTCAAGCTGGTTGGCGTTACTGTAGGTGGAGGTGAGTGCTATCATCCGGATTGAGTTGATTCGCGAGTCTGCATGAATTGCCTCGGCGAGCTGCAAGCCATCCATTCTGGGCATAAGCATGTCAAGTACCGCTAGCTGGAAGGGCTGACTGGCTTTCCACGCCTCAATCAAGGATATCAATGCAGACTCGCCCCCGTCCGCACAGATAACCTGCATGCGCCAGCTTTTGAGCTGCAGCTGTAGAATTTCACGGTTGGTTTTGTTGTCATCGACCACCAGTACTTTGATCCCCTGTAAGTTCTCGGTATTCCAGGAGGGGATATTCTCCAGCCTGGATTTCCCCATCTGGAGATCAATACTAAATTTGGAACCTTTTCCTGGTGTACTTTCAACCTGGATGTTGCCTTTCATCAATTCCAGTAAACTCTTGCAGATGGGCAGCCCAAGTCCAGTTCCGCCAAATTGGCGTGTAGTGGAGCCATCAGCCTGTGAAAAATGCTTGAAAATCTTGTCGTGATATTCAGCAGGAAAACCGATGCCCGTATCTTCTACTGAAACGCGGATAGCTGAGCAGTCAGCGGTTTTATCCAGCAGTTCGGCGCGAATGACGACTTCACCATAAGCTGTAAATTTGATGGCGTTACTCAACAGGTTGGCAAGAATCTGGCGCAAGCGGAATGAATCGCCTTTTACCGGGAATGATCGCACTGGTGGAATAAACTGCACCGCCAGTTCCAAACCTTTTTCATCAGCAGGTTGAGCAAACATAACAATTGTGTCTTCAATCAGCTTCACCAGATCAAAATCAATAATTTCCAGCTCAAGATGTCCGGATTCGATTTTGGAGAAATCGAGAATGTCGTTGATAATTCCTAGAAGATGCTGTCCTGAGTTTTGTACGGTTTGCGCAAAGCGGCGCTGATTATCGGTTAATTTACTATTGAGCAGCAACTCGGACATTCCTAGAATACCGTTCATGGGCGTGCGGATTTCATGGCTCATGGTGGCGAGAAATTCACTTTTGGCTTTACTAGCGGATTCTGCTGCTTCCTTGGCATGAACTAACTCTTCAGTACGTTTGTCCACTTCCTCTTCAAGATGATCGAGATGGCTGGCGAGCTTCAGATCACGTTCGCGCAGCATTGCCAGCATATTATTGAAACCTTCAGCGAGTGTATTCAATTCCGAGATGTTGCTGGATTGTGCGCGAATGGCATAATCAGCATAATCCGAGACATGCGTGATTACTGCTGAAAGATGCTTGAGAGGATTGAGTACGGACCGATTCAGCCGTTGCAGAAGGAAATATGCAACAACAAGAGCGAACAACGCAGCTACCATGGTGATGGCGGCTTGCCACAATATCTGCCAATATAGTGGTAATAAGGTAGCTTGCAGATAAATGCTTCCCAGCAGTTGATCGTTAAAGTAGATGGGTTGCGTAATTGTAATGAATTGAGTATTGGTATATGTGCTTTTCTGGAGAGAAGATAATCTATCCGGAATCAGGGCTTCGCCCGACGTGTATTGAGCAAAGGGTTGCCTGGCATCATTGTAAATGACGGCAGCCTGGATTTCCCGGGTGTTGCTAAGGGATTCCAGCAGTGTCTGCGCGGTGACGGTATCCTGAAACATCAACGTGGCAATCGCATTTTCCGCTAGAATTTTTGCGGTTGAGCGACTGGATTCCAGCAACGATAAGTAGCTGATGACAAAACTGCTCAGAATGATGATGATAGCCACCAGCGACATCGCTGTGCCTTGTGTAATCAGATTGATTTGCTGCAATCTGGTACGTAAAGTCATCTTGTCTGGTTTTATCTGTCTCATTGCGAATAGATTTTCTTGGCGAAACGCAGCAACTGTGAGCTGAAGCTTAGGCCAACTGCTTCGGCTGCGGCGGGGTTGGCTTCAAAGGTAATTTTGCCGCCTTTGATAGCCATATTGAGCGCCACCCCTTTTTGGCAGACATCTGGTGAGTCGGCAACGGTCAGAATCGGTTTGTCTTTCAATACATCGAGAATATCGTCCAGATTGGCGATTTCAGATCGACTGATGAACACAAGATGACAATTATCGCGTTTATTCAGGGATTGTTTAAATAAGATATGGATCGGGCGATCGGCAATTTTCTTGTCCTGCAGATTTTCCAGGTGACCGTTAAACGGATTTGACCCATAAATACAGATGTTGAAGGTTGGTTGATCATCCTGCGGCCATTGCGTGAAGGTCGCAAAATTGTAAAGAAATGCTGTTTTCAAACGGTATTCAGATAACTGCTCTGCATGGGCCGATGGCATATAGCTGACGAGCATGAGTCCGCACAGCAGATTCACGGATACGCAGGCGAAAATGGCATGTCGGGCTTGTCTGTTTAGCTGCCTGTTACTTGCATATATCAGGAGTAACCATAGCAGCGACAGGCATAATGGTTTGAATAATGTCATGAACCTTCGAGAGGGCTAGACATTGTAACAGGGGGGAAATTACCCAGCATATCTGCTAGAAGCGATAATTAACTTTCAGCCGGATGGTCCGGCCAGGCTGTGCAAAGCTATTTTGCCAGTTGATGTCGGCCGCCGGATGCTCGTAATGCTTATTGAACAGATTATAAACACTGAGGGACGCTTCCAGCCCTTTTACCCAGCGTACATCTGTTACCAGGTTGAGGTTGGAGAGCAAATAGCTGCTGGTATTCGAGCCATCGCGCGTTTCGCGCTTGCCAAAATACTGCAGTTCATAGCCGGCACGTAAACCGGTCATCAGAGGTACGGGAATCGAAAGGTTCAGCTTGCCTAGATAAACGGGAGAATTGGGCAGACGCGAACCTTGCTGCTTGGCGTGCTGTATGCCAAAGTTTGCCCGCAACCGCGCGCCCCAGCTCCAGGTCGTGTCAGAGGACAATTCCACTCCTCTGGCTTTTACCTTTCCCGTGGTTTGTTGAAATTGGAGAAGATCAGTGTTATCGTCCACCCCCAGGGTAATGAGCCTATGCATATCCCATGCGTAGGCCGTCGCACGCAAGTTGGTATTATCCAGTGGGCGATAGTCCGCTATTAGTTCGACCGTATCGATCGATTCGCTGCGCAGCCCCGGATTGGTTACCTGGGTAACATCATCACCGAAATCGCGTTCATATGAATTGGGTGAGCGATGTGCCCGGCCGTATAGCGCCTTGAATGTCGCCTGCGGTGTTGCCCGCCAGATCAATGCCCCGCGCGGGCTGAGCCGGCTGCCGATCCAGTGGTTGTAGTCATAGCGCAGCCCTGCCGTAGCCGAGAGCGTATCGGTAATGCGCCATTCATCCTGTGCATATACCCCGATACGCAATATTGAGGTATTGACAGCCTCGCTGACAAGGGTGCTGACCGGATCCTGGAATGTCTGCCTGATACTGGTGTTGTTCTGATACTCGACACCAAACATCAGGGTGTGATTTGTTAATTTCGTGGAGAGCAGGCGTAGTTCGGCGCCGTGCCAGTTGCTGGGCCCGGTGCTGGCAATTTGCTGGCCATCAAAGAACAGCTCATTGTTGAAGCGATACTGGCCAAGGAAAAGTCGTCCCATCACGTTGAGCGTGTTGTTGGCAAAGCTGTCGTTATACTGGAGCTGAGTATTCAGATAGCGGTCGCGGGTAAATGCGCTATTGACCAGTGGGTCACTGCGGAAGGAACCAGTTGGGTCATCTTTACGGCGATCACCGTAGATAAAATCGAATGCCAGTGGGCCGTGCGTGGCGCGCACGAAGAGTTGCTTGATATTCTGCTCGTCCATGTGGTGTGCCAGGCCTGCGGTACCAGCATCACCAAAATCGAGGAAGTGGTTGACTCCACGCGCTTGCAGCCCTGAGATGGAAACCAGTGCATCCAGACCATTAGCAAATTTTTTACCCAGGGTAATGCGTTCCTGAGACATGACATCCGCTGTTTGATAGGAAGCCGAAAGTTCTGCACCTTTTACATCGGAACCGTTTCGCGTGATGACGTTGACTACTCCGAGCATGGCATTCTGCCCGTATACCGCGCCCCCTGGTCCCGGGATGAATTCAATGCGCTCGATCAGGTCAATATCGAGCGGAAAATCACGCCCGGTTGGTCCCACGTCAAAAGTGGCATCATTGATACGATTGCCATTGATCGTGATCAGTACACGCGTATTGAAATCTCCCGGCAGGCCAAATCCCCGTGTCCCTAGATAGTTGTATTGATTGTCATAGGTAGTATGAATACCTGGCAAGCTGGCCAGAGCCTCGTTGAGTGTTCGCCACCCATAGATCCGAAAATCGTTGCGGGTGATGATGCTAATGGCGGCGGCAACCTGCTGCTGTTTTTGCTCGTATTTTGAAGCGCCAGTGATGCTGATATTCAGCAGATCCTCAAGGCTCAATTCCTCCAGGCGGGTATTGGCGTAAACAGGCAGGATAGCTGCAATGCTGTATAGGCACAGCAATCGGCCCAGTAATCGAAAGGCGGATTTTATTAACGGCATTAGGCGAACTGAAGTGGAAAGCGAAGCGATTACATATCGGGGATTAAAATAGATAACAGGTCGACTTGAAGTTCAGATAAAGGAGCTGATAACCGGCTATTTATGCAGTTGCATTAGTCGCGGCCCGTGATCTATTGTTTATTCTCATGATATTGCTAGCAGCAACACGGATAAATTACATGCCAATGTATTGTATAGGAAATTCTGGCCAAGTAGAAATAGCCTAAAAACTTATCATGTTTTTAGCTTGATTCCGAAGTAATGGGGGTGATAAACGTACCAGAAGAGTAATCTTGCAGTGGGTTAGAAAGGCGGGTAGATCTTGGCTCCGTAGCCGCCAGGAGACCTGTTTCCTTGGTTGAACACATGGAAGATAAGTATTAAGGATTGACCTGCTGTGAATTTTAGGTTCGACATCCAAGCCACCAAAAATTATCTGGAAATTATCGAGGTCTATAACAGGGCGCCTCTAAGAATTCAGAGCTCTAAACAAAATCAAGCGCGAATAAAAAATATTAACACGGCATATAATCGATATGTAAGGAAACATTTTTTATAAGCAACGCAATATTGTGATGAGACGGGGTAAGCAGGCAATCCCCGAAGGGGGTGCTCGCGAATATGGATTTCTAGAGGTGCCCAGTAATTGCAGGGGGTAAGTGGCACGCTATTGAGCTTTACGTAATACTTCTGCCACTGTCTGTCCCATCAGAGAAGGATTGGGGCAGATGGTCACACCCATATCCTGCAGCCTTTCAACTTTTTCAGCCGCACTTTCGCCTGCGGATGAAATGATCGCGCCCGCATGTCCCATACGTCTTCCGGGAGGTGCAGTCAGGCCTGCAATGTAGGCAACCAGCGGTTTACGCATGTGCTCCTTGGCGAACAGCCCGGCTTCTACTTCCATTGGACCGCCGATTTCACCAATCATCAGTGCTACCTTGGTTTCGGAATCTTGTTCCAATTTTTCCAGCACGTCGCGATGCGAGCTGCCGATGATTGGGTCGCCGCCAATACCAACTGACGTGGAGATGCCGATATTGAGGCGCCGCATCTGATCCGCGGCTTCGTAGCCCAGAGTGCCGGAGCGGCCAACTACGCCAACCACACCACGGGCGTAAATGTGTCCCGGCATGATTCCCAGCATCGCTCGCCCAGGGCTGATCGTGCCGGAGCAATTGGGACCGGTCAGCATCATGCGGTTTTCTGGCGCAAAGCGGCGCAGAAAATTCTTGACGGTCATCATATCCTGCGTCGGAATTCCGTCAGTGACGGACACGCAATATTTGATACCGGCATCCGCCGCTTCCATCAGTGAGTCGGCAGCAAAAGCAGGTGGTACAAATACAATACTGGCTTCTGCCCCAACTTGCTCAACCGCTTCCTTGACCGTATTGAAGACAGGGAGTCCCAGATGTTTCTGGCCACCTTTGCCTGGTGTGACACCGCCAACTACATTAGACCCATAATCAATCATTTCCTGAGCGTGGAAAGTGCCGATTCTGCCGGTAAATCCCTGGACGATGATGCGCGTTTGTTTATTAATCAGAATTGCCACAGTTATGTTCCTTTTTTTCGTGTGTAATCAGCCCGCTACTACCTGATTGCGCGCTGCAACGACTTTCTCGGCAGCTTCAGCCAGTGTTTCTGCAGTGATGATGGGTAAGCCGCTGTCAGCGATAATGCGGCGACCTTCTTCGACATTAGTCCCAGAGAGGCGCACTACCAATGGCAGTGTCATTCCGATGTTACGTACTGCCTGTACCACTCCCTCAGCGATCCAGTCACAGCGGTTGATACCGGCAAAGATATTGACCAGCATCGCTTTCACGCCCTGATCCGCCAGTACCAGTCGGAATGCTTTTTCGGTACGCTCCGCCGAGGCGCCGCCACCGACATCCAGGAAATTGGCTGGTTCACCACCTGCCAGTTTGATCATGTCCATGGTTGCCATAGCAAGTCCCGCACCGTTGATCATGCAGCCAATGTCACCATCCAGGCCAACGTAACTGAGCCCTGCTTCTGCCGCGGCCACTTCGCGCGGGTCAATCTGGGTGTTGTCGCGCAATTCAGAAATTCGGTGACGGCGAAACAGCGCATTCTCGTCAAAGCTCATTTTGGCATCAAGTGCAATCAGTTCACCATTCTGGGTTACTACCAGAGGATTGATCTCGAGTATGTTTGCGTCATTATCACGCAGTGCCCTATAACAGCCTTTGATCATCTTGACTGTAACATTGAGCAATTCACCATTCAGTCCCAGCGCAAAGGCCATTTTTCTTGCCTGAAAATCCTGTAGCCCAACGGCGGGTTCAATATAGATTTTTTTGATTGCATCCGGGTTGGTCGCCGCTAGCGTTTCGATATCCATTCCGCCTTGGGCCGAGCCTACGATGATGACTCGTTCATGACTGCGGTCGATCATCAGTGCAAGGTAAATTTCCTTGGCAATGTCGGTACCGGCCTCGATATAAAGTCTGGTGCAAAGCTTGCCAGCTGGTCCGGTTTGATGGGTAACCAGCCGTTTTCCCAGTAGCGTTTCCGCTACCGACTCTATTTCCTCATGTGACCGGCACAGCTTGACGCCACCCGCCTTGCCACGTGCACCTGAGTGAATTTGTGCCTTGACGACCCAGGCATTTCCGCCAATTTCACGACTGCGCTGCACCGCTTCTTCGACCGTATGCGCCAGGCCGCCGTCAGCGAGCTTGATCCCATAATCCGCCAGGATCTCCTTGGCCTGATATTCATGGATGTCCAATTGATTCCCCCTTCTATCCCAATAGTTACTTACACCAGATTAATCGACAAGGTAGGGCACTTCTAGAAATCCACATTTCATTTGCGAGTATCTCTTTCGGGGATTGCCTGCTTACCCCGTCGCGCCACAACACCGCTGTTTATAAAAAATGTTTCCTTGCATATCAATCGCATGCTGCGTCAACATTTTTTGTTCGCGCCTGATTTTGTTTAGAACCCTGGATTTTTAGAGGTGTCCCGTAGTTTATTTGGTTGCGATGGCTTCGGCCATTTTGACGATGTTGTTGGCCATTCTTTCAGAGGCGGCATCGATCAGACGGCCATCCAGTGCAGCGGCGCCTTTGCCTTGCGCAGCGGCTTCCTTCAGGGCAGCCAGAATACGTTTTGCTTTTTCCACCTCTGTAGCAGGGGGGGTGAATATCTCGTTAGCCAAAGTAATTTGTGATGGGTGAATTGCCCACTTGCCTTCACAACCCAAAGCTGCCGCGCGCTTTGCCGCCAGTTTGAAACCTTCCGGATCCTGAATATCGCCAAATGGGCCGTCGATCGGGCGCAGTCCGAATGCACGGCAGGCTACAGTCATGCGGCTGATGGCGGCATGCCATTGATCGCCTGGGTAATCAGGGTTGAGACCACCGATATTGGTGGTGCGCGCGCGATTACTGGCAGCATAATCCGCTACGCCAAAATGTAAGGCTTCCAGACGGCCACGGGTGCCATGACGAGCAATATCCTCGACGTTGGCCATACCCAGAGCAGTTTCGATCAGCGCTTCCAGTCCGATACGATTTTTTAACCCCTGCTGCATTTCAAGCTGGTTGACCATGGCTTCCACCATGTAAACATCCGGGTAAACCCCAACTTTGGGAATCAGCAGTGTATCGATCTTGTGCCCTGCCTGTTCGACCAGGTCTACGACGTCGCGTACCATGTATTGGGTATCCAAGCCGTTGATGCGTACTGAGAGCGTAATGCCATGGCCTTTCCAGTCCAGATCGTTGATCGCTTGAATAATATTTTTGCGTGCGGATAGTTTGTCATCTGGTGCTACCGCATCTTCCAGATCAAGAAAAATAAAATCCACACCACTTTTTAGCGCTTTCTCAAACATCTCAGGGCGGGAACCGGGGACAGCCAGTTCACAGCGCTGCACGCGTTGAATTCTGGTTTCATACAAAGTGTGGCTCATTTTTTCTCCATTTCATTCGTTTAAAGGTAAATTTGCTTTAGAGGTACCCTGATTGTTTTTCTTGTGTGCTTCATCAGCATTATAAAATTCTGCGATTATAACATTGGCGACCACAGACTCTATTCAAGCTGTGTTTGTCAAGATGTGTTGATGCCAAGGCTTTGAATTCTAGTAAAATTTTGCGACCAACCAATACCCTGAAAAGGTTATGTCTGCGTTAAACGTTGAAAAGACTTCTTTGTTCAGTAAACTGGAACATCAGGACTGGAGAGCGTAGTTATGCGCGTCTCTGATTTTCGGGAGTGGTTGGAAAAAATATCGCAACTTGGCCGTGTTTAAGAAGAACAGGTCGTCAATGCCTGAGCGAGGTGATGCCGCAAGCCGCTCCCGGATGTAAAAATCAGTTTTAACTGTTAACGTAGATATAGCCCAATGTTACGTTCTCGCCTTACCAGCTTGGTCTGGTCGAGAATGACAGCACTGATTTCTTCTATCGACATGCTGCTGCTGTCAATGTACGGCATGGCAAAGCGGCGATATAAAGCATTCTGCCAGTTAATTTCCTGTTGACATTGTTCAAGAGAAGCATAGCGACTGCCGGGATAGCGTTCCTCGCGAATGGTATGCAGGCGCTCTGCATTGAGCGTCAGTCCAAACAATTTTGCCTGCAGCGGCTCCAGCAAAGGTGGTAATGTTTTGGTTGTCATATCTTCCGGTGTGAACGGATAATTGGCTGCACGGATGCCGTATTGTAAGGCAAGATAAACACAAACCGGTGTTTTGCCGCAGCGTGAGATACCAACCACGATAATATCGGCGTCGGATAGCTGCCCGCTGATTCCGTCATCATGAGTCAAGGCGAACTGAATGGCCGCTATACGCTGAAAGTAAGAGACATCTCGCCCCAGGCCATGTGAACGCCCAGGTATACGCGCAGAGGGCCGCTGCAATATCGATTCAAGCGTACCTAGGTGCGCCTCGAAAAAATCGAACAGATGACAATTAAGCTGACGGACAGCGGCAAGAATTCCAGGGTCGAGCAGGGTGCTGAATACCAGTGGTGGCTGGCCTTCTTCGACAGCTGCCTGACGGATTCGCTCTGATAGGGCAGCGACTTTGGCTGGGGTATTCAGAAATGAAACATGGTGCTTGCGCCACTCAAATCCATCAAATTGACTGAGCAGACTGTGACCGAGCGTTTCTGCAGTGATTCCGGTGCGATCGGAGAGAAAAAAGACGTTACGCATCAGCATGGCCAGTCTTTTGCGGTTGTGTTTTGGTGAGGTGAAGCCAGGTGTTCACGACGGTATCCTGATTGAGTGACAGACTGTCGATGCCCTGTTCTACCAGCCATTGTGCAAAATCAGGGTAATCGGAGGGTGCCTGACCGCAAATGCCAATATATTTGTCATTCCTGCGGCAAGCCGCGATAGCCATTTGCAGCAGCTTTTTGACGGCGGGATTACGTTCGTCAAATAAATGTGCTACGACAGCCGAATCACGATCCAGTCCCAGCGTCAGTTGCGTCATGTCATTGGAGCCGATGGAAAATCCGTCGAAGTATTCGAGAAATTCCTCTGCTAGAAGCGCATTGGAAGGAATTTCGCACATCATGATTAGACGAAGACCATTGCGTCCTCGCACCAATCCATTTGCCGCCAGCAATTTCGTCACATCCCGCGCTTCCTCCAGTGTCCGGCAGAAGGGCAGCATGACTTCGACATTAATCAGACCCATTTCGTCTCTTACCTTGCGCAGTGCCGTACACTCCAGTTCGAAACATTTCTGAAAATCTGTGGAGAGATAGCGGGAAACACCGCGAAATCCGATCATCGGATTTTCTTCATGCGGCTCAAAACGCTCACCCGCCAAAAGATTGGCGTATTCATTGGATTTGAAGTCTGATGTGCGCACGATCACGGCATGGGGATGAAATGCTGCCGCCAGTGTGGCGATGCCTTCGGTCAGTTTCTGCACATAAAATTGCACAGGATCATCGTAGCCGGCAATCCGTTCCACAATGATGGATTTCAGTTCAGCATCGAGTGTATTGTATTCGAGCAGTGCCTTGGGATGAATGCCGATATGGTTATTGATGATGAATTCCAGCCGGGCAAGTCCGACCCCCTGATTGGGCAGGCGGGAAAACTGGAATGCCTGCGAGGGATTGCCGATATTAAGCATGATTTTGACGGGGGATGTTGGTAAATCATCCACTGCCAGACGGGTGTGTTCAAATGCCAGCAGCCCTGCATAGACGAAGCCGGTGTCGCCTTCTGCGCATGATGCTGTCACTTTATCTCCATTACGAATGGCTGCCGTTGCTTGTCCACAGCCAACGATCGCCGGAATACCCAGCTCACGTGCGATGATGGCGGCATGACAGGTGCGTCCGCCACGATTGGTCACGATTGCTGCTGCGCGTTTCATAATCGGTTCCCAGTCGGGATCGGTCATGTCGGTGATAAGGACCTCTCCGGACTGAAGTGTTGCCATTTGCTCAACATTGAGAATGACACGTGCTGCTCCTTGCCCGATTTTCTGTCCGATGGCGCGGCCCTGCACCAATACTTCACCTCGCGCTTTCAGATGGAATTGCTCAACCACAAAATCCGTGCGACTCTCGACCGTTTCAGGGCGGGCCTGAACAATATAAAGTTGACCATCGAGACCATCCAGCGCCCATTCGATATCCATCGGCCGCTGGTAATGCTGCTCGATGATCACCGCTTGGCGGGCAAGGGATTCAACCTGTGTATCAGTCAGACAAAAATGACGACGGCGCTCTGCTCCAACCGGGCGAGTTCTGGTTTTAGTTTCTGTGTCATACACCATCTCGATTGCTTTCGAGCCGAGCTGGCGCGAGAGGATGGCAGGCAGGCTTTTACCGAGATTTGGCTTGTAAACAATGAATTCATCAGGATTAACCGCGCCCTGTACAATCGTCTCTCCCAGTCCATACGCGGCGGTAATGAAGACGACATCACGAAAGCCCGATTCGGTATCGAGCGTGAACATGACACCACTTACTCCCTGATCGCTACGCACCATTTTTTGGATACCAGCTGACAGCAATACCTGATTATGCCGGAATCCATGATGCACGCGATAGGAGATGGCGCGATCGTTGTATAGCGAAGCAAACACCTGCTTGACCGCATCGATTAGATGGTCGAGCCCACATACATTGAGCAGTGTTTCCTGCTGGCCGGCGAAGGAAGCATCCGCGAGATCTTCGGCAGTGGCGGATGAGCGTACCGCAAAGGAGACTTCGTTACCGCATTCATCAATTAGTTTCTGATAGGCTTCTGACAGTGCCTGTAAAAATTCTTTTGAAAACTCTGCTGCCAGTAGCCAGTTACGAATGGTCTGGCCAGCCGCCGCCAGCGCTGTGACATCGGTTACATCGAGAGGCGTCAATAATTGATCGATCTGTCCCGTTAACCCGTTGCTGTCCAGAAACTCACGGTAGGCATGGGTGGTGGTGGCAAACCCGCCGGGAACTGTGACGCCCGCTTGGGATAATTGGCTGATCATCTCGCCCAGCGAAGCGTTCTTGCCGCCGACCAGGGCAACATCTTTCATTCCCAACTCATTGAACCACTTGATATAAATTTCCATCAAATTCTCCTTGTCAAACGAAAGTGCCTGCATCCTTGTGGTTATCAGCTGCATTCAAAGCTCTATGTTTGCCGATACTATCAATAAATAGGAATGCTTGGTTTTTTAACCAATGTGGCCTTAACAAGCACCGCTACTGCCGCTCGTCGTTCCTCGGCCGGCAGGCTATTTACGTGCGACAGGTTGCTTGCATGCCTATCCCTTCCAGACCGATTGTACGCGCAGCGATATGTTTCAGTCGTATGACTTTAATAAGATATTGTCTGCTATTTTCACGAGGCTGATGGCTATTATCGATTATGCGCAATGATTTTGTAACTGTAAAATGTGAACACGAATGGTGTGCCCCATTACCTCAGCGTGCAACAGTTTCCCCGGCAAGCGCAGACAACGTCTTGCTCAAGCCGCCGACCGCGGGGCACTGCGCCACGCCATGGCGTTGGGTCAGGTAAACGGGATCGTTGTAGCCAAGCCAGACCTGCCCCAACGCATCTTCCCAAACGAGAGCTTTCAGGGGGAGATCGATTCCTACCGACTGCGCACATTCCATTAAGGGTGTACCTCCTTGTGGATTACCAAATATGAGTACTTCTGTCGGTCGCAGTGTTTTCCCTATCTTGGCCGCGCCAGCCGCGTGATCGATGCGTGCAAACACATTAAGGCCTTTTTTCTTTACCAGTTTTTCGAGTCGGTGCATGGTTTCTTTGGCATCATGTGGGCTCTTGATCGTAATGAGACCGTCCGCCGACTGTGCCAGCGAAGAAAGTGAAATCAGAAGAGATATAAACAGCAAGTGTGCAGGTTTCATAAATTGCTCCGTTAGGAGGGGTGAGTAGAGTGGAAGGGTTATGGGATTCCGCTTGATGAACAGGTTGAACGAAGCCGCTACTGTGGAGAAATATTGCCTGCCTGGCTCGATACCATAATTTATTCTCAACCTAAAAAGGTTTTCTGAACTCCACCGCAAGGACGAAGCAAATGAGGTATTGGCGACACTAAATGCCTTGCAAACTTGCTGCAGCGGTATGAGTTCCAGGATGCAACTGGTTTATGAGAATTGATTGTTTGGCGCAAAAGTTTTTTGGGTCGGCTCAGGTCTGAGCTCGGTATATGGCTTGGGATTAACTGGCCTGCGTGGTTTTTAGTATGGATTACCATGTCGTGCAGTTATTTCATCCCGCTGATGGCTGCTATCTTAAACTGCTTGTCCAACAAGGTACAAATTATGAGCTATCTGAATGGTATCAATGGCGGGCATAAAACTTCTCGATCTCATTTTTGTAATGATCGAAGATTCTGGCGCGCCTAATCTTGAGTGTTGGGGTGAGCATTTCATTTTCGACTGTCCAGGGTTCGGTAATCAGCGCGGCGCGATGGATTTTAGCGTAGCCCGGAAATCCGCTGATCTGGCGGGCGATCTTTTCCAGCACAATTTCCTCGGCATACTCATTGTGCGCCAGCTTAACAGGGTCGTTATCTGTATTGCATTGTGCGGCAATGGCTTTCCAGCCTTGCTCGCTTAATACCACCAGCGCGCTCAGATAGGATCGGCCTTCGCCGATGACGATTACCTGCTCAAAAATTGGGTCACGCAAAATGGCGGCTTCCATATCGGCTGGTGGAATTTTTTCGCCAGTGGAGGTAACGATAATGTCCTTGATGCGACCGGTAATCGTGACATGCCCTTGTTCATCAATGTGTGCGATATCGCCTGAGTTGAACCAGCCGTCTTCCGATAGGGCCGCGCGAGTGGCTTCCGGGTCTTGCCAGTAGCCAAGCATGACGTTTGGCCCCCGTATCAGCAGGGCATCGTGTTCCCCAAGCCTGACCTCGACACCGGGGATGGGTTTGCCAACGCTGCTCGGCAGATTGTCATCCAGACGATTAGCGCATGCGACCGGGCTGGTTTCGGTCAATCCATACCCTTGCAGGATCGGCAGTCCCAGACCAATGAACACCCGCGAAATTTCCGGCGAGAGCGCGGCGCCTCCACTCATGACCTGCTGCAGCCGTCCACCTAGCTTATCCATGACTTTGCGGGCAATCACTTTTTCGAGCAGTGGCCACAGCAGATGAGAAAGTTGCCAACCAGACCGTCCCTGCTGATGCTCGAAACGACTGTAACCAACAGTCACGGCCAGATTGAACAGGAATTTCGCCAGTGCAGGGCCTTGCGCCAACTTGTCCTGAATCCCGGCATAGGTTTTTTCATAGATGCGCGGCACGGAAACCAGAATCGTCGGCTGAATCGTCAACAGATCTTCCTGCAACAGACGGATGGAGCGTGTATAGGCAACAGTGGCGCCACATAGCATCGGTACGTAATAGCCTGCGGTACGCTCGAAGGTGTGTGATAGCGGCAGAAACGACAGCAGCAGATCATCACATGTGACGGTGACTACCTGGGCGCTACTGAATGCATTCGACAGAATGTTGTGATGGCTCAGCATCACCCCTTTTGGGCGGCCGGTCGTGCCCGAGGTGTAAATCAGTGTTGCCAGGGCATGGGGATCATGGCTGACAGGCTCTGGAGCCTGCGTTGCTTGGGCTGGCAACCATTCAGACAATGCGCGGACGCGACTATCATTGAACGCATACATGGTATCCGTCGTTGCTTCCAGAATGACGATACGCGTCAGTTGTGCTGGCAGGTTTTTCACTTCACGCAATGCCTGCCACTGCGTTGGATTTTCCAGTAGTAACAATTTGACAATCGCATGTTCCAGGCACCATGCGGCATTCTCGGCACGGTCTTCCGTATACAGTGGCACGACCACGAGTCCGGATGCCAGCGCAGCTTGCTCGAACATGACCCACTGCGGACAGTTGCGCAGCATGACGGCCACCCGGTCACCGGGGGCAAGATTTTCCTGTCGGAATGCAGTACGCCAGCATGCGACGGCATCTGCCATCTCTTCCCAGGTAAAATTTAGCCATACTTCCTGATGGACATCATAATCGCGGTAAGCAATTGCCTGTGGCGTCTGTTTGACACGTTCACGGAACAGGCCATCAAGCGTTTGTGCAACTTCTACTGTGATGATGTCTGTGCGCAGCGGGGCTTGGGGCGAGCTCATGGTATCACCTCCTCAGATGCAGCAGCTGAGCGGTTGTCTGTCATAAAGTCAGGCGAAAAGTCATCTACCATGATGACCCTGCGGCGCAGAACCTTCATTTTTTCCAGCAGAGAAGCTTCTTCTGCGGACAGAATATTTTTTTTCAGGGCAGAGCTGATTCTTTCGGAGTCAGGTGCATTGAGCATGCCATCCTTGACGGCCTTGCGCAGTTTGGCCTCGATCGGTTCGCAGGCAATTGAACAGACGAAAGCCTGCTCGAGCTGGGCCAGCGGCTCATGATCCGCTGTCGGTAAATAGATGCCGGTCGTCAGGTGTTCGCGTCCCTCACCGGGCGTGAGCAGTAGCCGCGCAATCTGGTGTGAAAGTTCATCGGACGGTGGATCAAAGGGTTTTCCGAGCGGGAAGACTATTAGTCGCAACCAGCCGCGCATCAAAACATTAGTTGGAAAATTCAGCAAAAACTCATCGAATGCCTGTTGCATGCGGTAGAGCGCATCCTGTAGTGACCAGTGCAATAGTGGCAAATCAACTGCAGGACGACCATCATCCTCATAACGTTTGAGCGCTGCCGAGCAGAGATAGAGCATACTGAGAATGTCTCCCAGTCTCGCGGATAGCCGCTCACGGCGTTTGAGTGATCCGCCAAGCTTGATCATGGCAATATCGGCGAGCAGAGCGAATGCAGCGGAAAAACGTGCCAGGAGCCGGTAATAATTCGCGGTGTCAATGGTGACCTGTGCGGGTGTTTCCTTGCTGAACCGCCAGGCAATTCCCCAGAAAAAGCTGCGCCAGACATTGCGTGCGGTAAAGGCCAAATGCCCCACGAGTGCCTGATCGAACGCCTGCAGGCCACGTTTTTTATCCTGATCCCAGGCCGCGTCGATTTCCTTTAGCACGAAGGGGTGAGCGCGAATGGCGCCCTGACCAAAAATGATCATATTGCGCGTCAGAATGTTTGCGCCTTCTACCGTAATGCCAACGGGGATCTGCTGATAGGTGCGCCCCAGATAATTCGTTGGCCCGAGACAAATACCCTTGCCGCCATGAATATCCATGGCATCATTGATTGCCTGGCGGCTGCGTTCGGTTAGATGATATTTGACGATGGCGGAAATCACCGAGGGTTCCTCTCCGAGATCGACTGCCCCTGCTGTCATGATGCGCGCTGCATCCATCATGTAGGTATTACCGGCAATTCGCGCGAGGGCTTCCTCTACCCCCTCGAAATACCCGATCGGCAGGTTGAACTGAGTGCGGATGCGACCATACGCGCCACTCGTCCACGCGGCGAGCTTGGCTGCGCCAACACTGGTGGCTGGCAATGAAATTGATCGTCCGACTGATAAACTGTTCATCAGCATGCGCCAACCCTGGCCAATTTTCTCCTGGCCACCGATGACCCAGTCCATCGGAATGAAAACATCCTGTCCCGAATTGGGGCCATTCTGGAATGCGCCGTTGAGTGGAAAGTGGCGGCGACCGATATTCACGCCTGGTGTGCTGGTCGGGATGAGCGCAAGCGTAATGCCGAGATCTTCCTGGCCCCCGAGCAACCCTTGCGGATCACGTGCGCGAAAGGCCAGGCCGAGTAGTGTCGCAATCGGCCCAAGAGTGATATAGCGCTTTTCCCAGGTGACCCGTAATCCGAGCACGTCTGGTTTGCCATCGAATGTTTCGCGACAGACGACGCCAACATCCGGAATTGATCCGGCATCCGAACCCGCATCCGGTCCGGTCAGGGCAAAGCAGGGTACTTCAAGTCCTTTGGCCAAGCGCGGCAGATAGTAATCCTTCTGTGCGTCAGTGCCATAATGTAGGAGCAATTCTGCCGGCCCCAATGAATTGGGAACCATCACGGTAACCGCTGCAGTATTGCTGCGCGAGCCGATCTTCATGACGACCTCGGAATGTGCCAGCGCAGAAAAACCGTACCCCCCATATTCCTTGGGAATGATCAGACTGAAAAATCCTTTTTCCTTGATGAACTGCCAGACATTGGGCGGAAGGTCATGCCGCTCGTGAGTGATGTGCCATTCATCGAGCATAGCGCAGAGTTCTTCGACCGGGCCATCAATAAATATTTTTTCTTCCTGGGTCAGCACTGGCTTGGGATAGGCTGTCAGTTTGTTCCAGTCAGGCCTGCCGCTGAATAGTTCGCCTTCCCACCAGACAGTGCCAGCATCCAGTGCTTCTTGCTCGGTTTGCGAGATTTGCGGCAGCAGTTTGCGGAATAGTCGTATGGTTAGATTGGAAATTATGTTGCGACGTAGGAAAGGTGTCATGAATAGTGCAACAACGACTGCAAGCAGCAATAAAATAAACAGGATAAACTCGAACATGACTGTTGCTCCACAAATTTTTTAGGGGTGATTCTTTACCTTCTATTGACTACACTACCGCAGAATAGATTGCTGTCAAGTTATGAATGTTGTCTGGCTGGCTGATTTTCTGACAGAGTATTTTAATTCATATCAGGTTATTGATTACAGGGCGCCTCTAAGAATTTAGAGTTCTAAACAAGGCTGGGCGCGAATAAAAAATGTTGGTGCATCATACAATTGATATATAAGGAAATATTTTTTATAAGCAACACAGTGTTGTGACGAGACGGGGTAAGCAGGCAACCCCCGAAGGGGATGCTCGCAAATGTGGGTTTTTAGAGGGGCCCTACAGGTATTCTGGATGAGCATATTTGGTATCGGAAAAGTGGTTTGCATGTGGCGACAGCATTCAATTCCGAGCATTTTCGGCAATCTGTGCAACTTTCTGCCGAGTTGGCCAAGCTTTTAATATTGCCTGCACAAGGGTGGCGAGTGGGATCGCAAAAAATACACCACCTACCCCCCAGATTCCGCCGAAGAATAGAACAGCGATGATGATTGCAACCGGATGCAGCCCGACCACTTCAGAAAATAGTAGCGGCACCAGTACGTTTGCATCAAGTGCCTGGATGATCAGGTAAGTTAACATCAGATACGACCATTCCGAACCGATACCCCACTGAAAATAGGCGATAATGGCAATCGGTATCGTGACGATGACCGCCCCCACATAGGGGATGATAACTGATAGTCCGACCAGAAAACTTAGCAAGGTTGCATAGTTGAGGCCAAATAAGGAAAAGGTGATGTAGCAGACAAACCAGATGATCAGAATTTCAAAAAACTTGCCGCGAATGTAATTACCGATCTGACGATCTACATCAATCCAGATTGCGCTGGCGAGTGCCCGGTTGCGAGGCAGGTGGTGACTTACCCAATCTACGATGCGTTCCTTGTCCTTCATCATGAAAAAGACCAAGAACGGCACCAGAATGACGTAAATGATAAAAGTGATGAGGCTGACCAGTGAGGATACCGTGCGGGTCAGCAAATGCTGTCCTGCCAGCATGATTTCCTGTTTGATACGATCAAGCCATTCCGTAACCTGCGCTTCAGAAAACATGTCTGGAAAATATTCCGGTAGCGCAATCAGCATGCTTTCTCCCCTGGTGATCATCTTGGGCAGCTCCTGCAGAAATAAGGTTGTTTGCCTCGATAGATTCGGGATCAGCAGAAACAGGGTAATGATCAAAAACAGCATGAAGATGGTGAAAACCGCGATGACAGCAGCCAACCTCGGCATTCCCGGATGCTGTATTTTTCGTACTAGTCCCTCCAATAAATAGGCGAGGATGATCGCGATATAAAGTGGAGCCAGAATCTCACTTGAGAGAAGAATGAATACAAAACCAGAGATCAGCAGCAGCGCAAGTGTCATGATCTGCGGATCGGAGAAGTAGCGGCGGTACCAGTCTTTAATCAGTTCCATGCGTATAATAATCCTGAAATCGTTGATGTTACTGTCAATTGGGCGTTACACCGAATTATGCTTGATTGGCTATTCTATTGAGATTATGAATCATGAGCGAAATAAAATTTACTAACCGTCAAGGGCTGGAACTGGCGGGTAATCTTGATTTGCCTGTCAGCGGGCCACCCCGTGCTTTTGCGCTGTTTGCACATTGTTTTTCCTGCACCCGGCGCATCCGGGCGGCGTTCTATATCAGCCGTGCCATGGCTGCGCAGGGTATCGCTGTTCTACGGTTTGATTTCACTGGATTGGGGGAAAGTGATGGGAATTTGGCGGATAGCAATTTTTCGGCCAATATTGACGACCTACTATCCGCCGCGGACTGGCTGACTGAAAACTATCGCGCACCAGAACTCTTGGTGGGGCACTCGCTGGGAGGAACGGCGGTGCTGGCTGCCGCCATGCAACTGGAAAGTTGCCGCGCCGTGGTTACGATCAATGCACCGGCAGAAGCAAAACATGTGTTGCACCACATGCAGGATGAGTTGGCGATAATCGAACGGGATGGTTCTGCGCGGGTCAATCTGGGCGGACGACCGTTTCGAATAACGCGAGAATTTATCGAAGATATTCGCAGTCAGGAAATCCTGCCCCAGCTGGCTTTGATGAAACCGTCATTGCTTGTCATGCATACACCAGTAGATAACATTGTCTCAATTGATAATGCGCAAGCCATTTTTATTGCTGCCAAACATCCCAAAAGCTTCATCAGTCTTAATCAGGCAGATCATCTTCTCAGTAATAGCCGTGATGCACAATATGCTGGACAGGTTATCGTCAGCTGGGCGAATCTTTATCTGGACAAGGCAGACTTTGCAAATGTTTCTGACAACAGTGCTGAAGAAATTGAGGGTGCAATTGTCAATGGTCGCTTGGTGGATGGTTTTACTTGTCGAGTACGTGCAGGCAGACATCACTGGATTGCCGATGAGCCGGAAGCAATGAAAGGACAGGATCTGGGGCCTGATCCCTATGCCCATCTATGTGCCGCCCTGGCAGGTTGCACCGTGATGACCCTGAATCTGTATGCTCGCCATAAGGCGCTGCCCGTGACGGAAGTCGAGGCGCATGTCAGGCATCAGCGTATACACGCCAAAGATTGTGAGGATTGCGACAGCCCTGAAGGAATGATCGATCAGCTGGATCGCACGATACGCATCATGGGCGATCTGGATGACAAGCAACGGCAACGTATGCTGGAGATTGCTAACCGTTGTCCGGTTCATCAGACATTGACGGGTAAAATGCGTGTTATCAGTATATTAGATCCGTTATGAAAAAATCAGTATTGATTACTGGCTGCTCCAGCGGTATTGGTTATTGTGTCGCCCAGGGATTGCATGCACGCGGTTACCGTGTGTTTGCAACTGCACGTCGCGAAGAAAGCGTCGGCATGTTGCGATCCGAGGGGCTGGAAAGCCTCCGTCTCGACCTGAACGATTCTACTTCTATCCACCAAGCGGTTACCGAAGTGCTGCAACGTACCGATGGTAAGCTGTACGCATTATTTAACAACGGCGCCTACGGATTGCCGGGGGCAGTGGAGGACTTGAGCCGCGAAGCGATCCGCGCGCAATTTGAAACCAATTTTTTTGGCTGGCTTGAATTGACCAATCTCATTCTGCCGGTGATGCGCCGGCAAGGATATGGGCGCATCATTCAGAACAGTTCGGTACTAGGGTTTGCTGCCATGCCTTTTCGTGGGGCATACAATGCTTCCAAATTTGCGCTGGAAGGATTGAGCGATACCTTGCGTCTGGAACTGCGCGGCACAAAGATTTTCGTCAGCCTGATCGAACCCGGTCCCATCGCAACTAACTTTCGCGCTAACGCCATGCAAGCGCTTATACACTATATTGATTTTGAAAAAAGCGTGCATAGAGACCGGTACCTGGCTGTGCAGAGTCGCCTGAACAAAAAAGGAGCCGCCGTTCCGTTTACCTTGCCGCCGGAAGCCGTGCTGCAGAAAGTGATTCACGCTCTTGAAGCCAATCACCCGTCCGCTCGTTACTATGTCACGTTTCCAACTCATTTGTTTGGCCTGCTGAAACGTATTTTACCGGTGCGGATGCTTGATAAGCTACTGGCCAAGGCGGGAAGCGATCATCAGTGAGGCAGTTATCTGCTCACTGTGGGAGCATTCGTGGAAATATATGGTGTTCGACCCACGACAGGCTCGAAAGAGCTTCCTGTGAAAGGAGTATACAAAAAATCTTCGTTCTACTTAACGCCAGTCACTGAGATAGGTACTAAATAAATGGCTATGTCTGCATTAATAGTTGAAACTGATTTTCTCGTCCGAGAGCGGCCTGGAGACCAATGATTGGCGAGTTGTGCCCGCCCCAACGTTCCAGCCATCTACGCCAGCCCAGGTAATTTTCCAGGTATTTGGCTGCGACCCCATGAAATCTTTTCATCCACTGTTTAAGTCTGCTGTCGCAGGCATTAACATTCTGGATATGGTAAACACCAGCAATGACTGGAATTCCAGCAGAGAGATTGACGGGGCGATGGGTAATTCCGAGGCTGTGAGCCACAGACCGGTAGACGGCAGCGCCATCACTACAGAAAATGGCATCTTTTGCCAGGATAGCCCGCAAAGGCGGCTCAATTGTCTTTTTATCAAGCGCATTCAACATGAAATCTGCTGTTGCACCAGAGCGGTCGCGTACTACCAACACCGGCACCTGATCTTTGCCTGTTCCACGTACATGGATTTGCTTGCCGCGTTTACGCGGTGGACGATTCAGGTGACGTTGACCTTTGCAGGAAGAGTGAAAAAAGGTCTCATCCGCCTCAATGATTCCTTGCAAGTGGTTGGCTTTAGTAGCCGCCGGCAAAGTCAGGAACCGATGGCGCCAGCGAAAACTGGTGTTTTTGTCTATTCCGCATTGCCTGCCGCTAGCTCGCACGGTCAAACCTTCAATCAACGCTGCACTGTAATTCAACCATTGCTTATGCCGCAGACGGGCCAAAGGAGTTCCCGAAATAGCCGTGAATGTGTGCTTGCATAAGCAACAGCGAAAACGTTGCAACCCCGCCTGGTGCCCCCAACGATGAGGGCGATCCGCCTGGCAGGCCGGACAACTCGGCTCAAAAGAATCCTCAAGATATTTCACAACCACAGCTTGTGGCTTCGCCTCGCTCAGATAATGTTTGGCCTGTTCTTTTTGACGACGATTAAGTTGCGATATCTTTTCCAACCACTCCCGAAAATCAGCGGCTTTCATAACGATACCCTCCAGTCTTAATGTTCCAGCCTATTCGACAAAAAGGTAGTTCCAACGTTTAATGCAGACATAGCCTTTATTTTTCCTATACGCATACGCCGCATCACGAAATACAACATAACAGTAAGGAGAAACAAAATGAGTGAAATTTTAGCAACAGGTGTGGTTTGGATAATGAACGGTGTGGCAGCGATTATATTTTTGACTATAGCAGGCATCATGGCGTATTGGTCTTATCAATTTACAATAGCCTTACTGATGGATCTGAAAATTATAAGAAGGAAGCGCGACTTAGACCAGCACGACTATTACAGGATATGGTGGGATCAATAATTTTAACTGAGCGTGGGGAGAAACAAAATGAACGTCAAAATTAGTAGTATCGTAAGAACACTCATGATCATATGGACTGTGGTATTCACTCTAAACTACGTGCGATATCTCCATGGTTCATCGGTGACCGGGGTTATATGCTCGACTCAATGGTAGGCATAACTGCATTGACCGTGGGGATAATCGCATTGCTAAAATACCCGAAGGTTGTCGCAGCCTTGATAGTAGCCTACTCACTCACCGTAATCTTTAATTAAGGAAGTAAAATGACTAAATATGCATATAGTTTTCTGCTCTATTCTGATCATGATCATAACCACAGGTTCATTGTATTTCCTGATTAGTTACTTCTCTCAGAAATCTTGTAAAATCTATAAATTGCGAAGAAACGTAGCAAAATCAGAGGAGGATGGCAATGGCGATGAATAAAATTCAGTTTCAGGCAGGCCTGTCACTGCATGAATTTCTGCATCAATATGGCACGGAAGCACAATGTGAAGCAGCATTGTTTGCTGCGAGGTGGCCACATGGCTGGAGATGCCTGCGCTGCGATGGGGAGCGATATTCCTGTACCCATAACGGCCGCAAGCTATGGGAATGCCTGGATTGTGGCTACCAATGTTCTTCAATTGTCGGCACCGTGTTTGAAAATACTAAATTACCGCTAAGAACCTGGTTTCTGGCCATTTACTTGATGACGCAAAGCAAGAATGCGGTCAGTGCATTGGAACTCAAACGTCAGCTGGGGGTAAGTTACAAAACGGCATGGTCGATCAAGCATAAGCTGTTACAGACCATGCTGCTGCGCGAAGAGCAACGCCGTCTGGATGGACGCGTGGAGGTTGACGATGCTTATCTGGGAGGTGAAAGGCCGGGAAAGCGCGGGCGGGGCGCGGCAAGTAAGACGCCATTTGTAGCGGCAATACAAACAAACAGCGAGGGGAAGCCACTTTATATACGCTTGACCCCCGTAGCGGGTTTTACATATGAAGCGCTCAAACAGTGGTCGGCTGAATGTCTGTCATCTACTGCACGAGTCGTATCTGATGGTTTGGGGTGTTTCGGGGCGGTTACGCATACAGCCGCGCAGCATGAGCGCCATATTGTGGGAAGTGGCAAATCTGCTGTGCAGCGTGCCGAGTTTCGCTGGGTCAATACGCTTCTTGGCAATCTCAAGACTGCCTTCAGCGGAACCTACCATGCATTCAATCACGCCAAGTATGCACAGCGCTATCTTGCAGAATTCTCCTATCGCTTCAATCGCCGTTTTGATTT
>NZ_FMWO01000084.1 GCF_900103035.1 Nitrosomonas mobilis | reverse complement strand
TGGCAACCTCGCTATCGTGAATTGGAAGAAATGATGTTGGAGCGTGGATTTGAAGTCGATCACACAACGCTTTATCGTTGGGTTCAACATTATGCACCCGAAATGGAAAAACGCATGCGGTGGTACTACAAGCCGACGATGGGCTACAGCTGGCGGGTAGATGAAACCTATGTGAAGGTTAAAGGGAAATGGACATATTTGTACCGAGCTATTGATAAGCACGGTGACACGATTGATTTCTATCTTTCACCTACCCGTAATAAGAAAGCCGCCAAACGGTTTCTAGGCAAAGCGCTCAAATCCATAAAACCATGGGCACATCCGCAGACAATTAATACAGATAAAGCGCCGACTTTCGGTCCTGCCATTGATGAGTTGAAGGAAGAAGGGAAATGCCTTGAGGATACGGTACACCGGCAGGTAAAGTACTTGAACAATATTGTCGAGGCTGATCATGGAAAACTCAAACAGCTGATAAATCCCGTACGCGGGTTCAAATCCATGAAGACCGCCTATGCAACGATCAAGGGGTTTGAACTCATGCACATGTTCAAGAAAGGACAGATGGATGCATGGAAATATGGGCAAGGTCTCATAGGAGAAATCCGTCTTATTGAAAGACAATTCGATATTTACACCGCATAATCAAAAATATCAGAGATTTACTCTAGCCAACGCTATTTTTTGCAACAGAGCCCTAAAGCGGGTCTGGTTTCCCTTCGCGTACGTTTCCGTACCGGAGGACTTCAAACCCCGTTAGCGAACGGTTCGACTCAGAAGTTTATTGCCAAGCGCTATCATAAGACTGACGCAAAACTGCATAATTGGCTTAAGAAAAACGGGTTGAAGGCAGCCAAATCCAGCATCCCTTTGTGAATCAGAGGATACATTATGAGTGAAACAGAGCGAGTGCCAGCTGTGCTGCAGGGAAAATACGACGAAATTGCAGCGCTTACGGATCAGTTCTGCCAGCAGCATTTGAACAAAGAGTATCAGGACCTTTGTAGGCGCATGACAACCAAGCTTTGCTGCAAGCGTTCATCGCCGGTAGTCACTGGAAAAACCAATACGTGGGCCTGTGGCATTGTTTACTCGGTGGGCCGAGTAAACTTTCTGTTCGACAAGAGCCAGACGCCGCACATGCGGGCGGATGAGTTGTGCCAGCACTTTGGTCTCAGCCCGAAAACAGGCTCTGCGAAATCGACAGCGATTATGAAGTTGTTGAAGTCTGGACAGGCTGACCCAAACTGGACCCTCCCAAGCCGTATGGCAGACAATCCAATAGTCTGGCTAATCCAGGTGAACGGTCTTATTGTTGATGTCCGACATGCGCCACGTGAGATCCAAGAGGAAGCCTTTAGGCGTGGGTGGATTCCTTATCTGCCGTGAGCGTTTTTATGAAGCAGGCGATGCGTTGGCCAGAGTTGACCGTTCAAGGGTGCGGAACCAAGGAAGATAAGAATCGAGGTACTTGGGGGAGACGCCATGGAATCGGTGCATCTGTATCTTGAGACGACTGTCGTAGGCATTGGCGTTCTGGATATGATAAACGCCGGCAAGGGCACGCCACAGACTTACTCTTTATCTCGATCGCCTCGATCACCGCTGCCTCCTCGTCCTCGGCAACCAATTCTTCCTTCAGTGCCCTGCCCTGCGCGTACGTCAGCGTTGTAACACTCCTGTGAGTTTCCTCCATTCACGTTGCATAATTTCACCCTTCTGACGTTCTGATACTGACATCACTTTGACAGCGCCAAGGATCACTGGTTGTGGGTTCACTATTTAATGTGGTGAGCCTAAATTAAACCATGGTTATAGTTCACAACTTTATAAAATTTGTACGTAAAGAAGTGTTATTAAAATAACAATTATTAACTTCATAGTTATTAATTTAATAACTAATAATTTATTAATTAATAACTATGAAGTTATTATCATATTAACTTAATAACCGCTGGACAAAAGTAGTGCAATGTGGGATTCTTAATAACATAATAATTATTATGTTATTAATTACGATCATCACAACTTAATAATTGTTTTCTTCATAGTTAATAACTATGAACTTCATGACTAAAAAGGAGAGTCTATGCCTGTTATTGTATTTGCCAGTCCAAAAGGTGGTGCGGGGAAAACCACTTCCGCTTTTCTATTGGCAACAGAGCTTGCCAACAGAAATATGAGTATTACCATCGTTGATGCAGACCCCAATCATCCGATTGAAAATTGGAGGAAAGGGGGAGGGAAGGCCAATAATCTTACTATCATGGTCAACAAAAATGAGGAATCTATCCTTGATGATATCGACACAGCAGCAGGAGAAAGTGATTTTGTTATTGTTGATCTTGAGGGAACCGCAAATTTATCCGTTGCTTATGCAATTTCAAGGGCTGATCTGGTCATTGTGCCTTCACAGCGTTCGACACTGGACGCAGGAGAAGCGGCAAAGGCCCTTTCCCTGGTCAAGCGGCAATCCAGTGTAGCTCGGCGTGAAATTCCCGTAGCATTACTTTTGACGCGAACCAGCCTTGCCATTCGCAGCAAAGGATTAAAGCGAATGCTTGAGAGTTTAGGGGCAAACAAGGTTGAATCTTTCATCGTGGAAATAAACGAACGCGAAGCTTTTAAAGCTGTTTTTGACCATACATGTACATTAGCTCAACTAGGAGATTCGCAAGTCAGTGGATTAGACAAGGCCCGTAAAAATTCTGCTGAATTTGCAGCCGAGGCAATCCAAAAATTAGACAGTCTACAACCCAAAAAACCTAAAATATTTAAAGGTGTGGCATGAGCAACACAAAAAATGATCCTGTAGATCCCTTTGCAGGCATCGATCTTGATAGATTTAAGACAGAACAGGGGAAGAAAAAAACGTCTCTTAGAAAACCACAGCCAGATAAGGAAGCTATAAAGGCTGTTGCCGAGCAAAATGATTTCCAAAGTCGGCAAGCCGCACCAAAAAAAAAGAAAATAATTACAAAAACATTTTCTTTATTTCAAGATGAATGCAACATTATCAATGATGTTTTGAGGGCTTATCTGAATAATCCAGACGAAGGACTCTCACAGCCTTCCGGATCAGATATTGTCCGAGCCGCCTTGCATATTTTTGCTGAAAAAAATTCGCAGGAACAAGTGAAACTTATCAAAGAACACCGGGGCAGGGGACGGAAATAACCCTCCTTAAAGGAAGCTATAGAGCAGGGACAATTAAAAGCGTATAGATACGTGAAAAGTATAAATAAATATTTACATATGCTTAAAGAGTTTATGAGATGTCAAAGAGAAAAACGCCAGAAAAAAAACGGCTCTGTCGCATTAAGCGAGATGATCTTGTCATCAAAGCCAACTCAGCAAGTTTGGTGCTTGGGAATAATTTGTGGCTCGAAACTGACTTAACGGTCACGAGGAATCTCGATGGGCAATTCACCGAATTCACCTTTTAGGGTCTTACGACTTTTATCATTTCTTGCATTGCCAGTGGAATTTGTTACAGTTTCGTGCTTATCGTGACCAAGATGCTCGGTTATCTCTGCTTGTAGGACACGTTCAACCAGCGCTTTGGTGAGTTGCTTGAGAAGACGATTCTCACTGGTTAAATGTTCTGGTTTTCTGTAATCAGCCAACGGACTATCAATTAAGTCGGTAGGTAGGAATTTGTGTGTAGTCATCTTTACTCCAAAAGTAAATAAGCAGTTTCCTGCTAAATGACCATTTACACTTCCGTTATTTTTTAATACAAATAATTATCATTATCTATTTTTAGTTGCTGAACTATACGACCCGGTTTGCAAATCATGCGGATCCAGATTATGTCTGCAGGCCGGAACGCTTGATCGATCCCATCACACTTTCCCTGCAGCAGTCAGTGCCGCATGGATAGTTTTGAAAGGTAGTAACAAAGATAAAGGTGCATCCAATAATGGAACAGCGCCATAACTGGTATACCACTGAGCAACTTGCTTATTCTTGGCGTCAATCAAAAGTGCTACACCGCCCGCCTGTGTTGCAACCAAAAGACAACGTCTTCCTGCTGCGAGCAATAACTGTCCCCCTAGTCCTTGTTTTTGTACTGATACGTCCACCGCCAGGCGTCCGAGCCTGAATACCGGTACTTCATGTCTAGCCAAGCCACGTTTAATCACTTCCGGAGTTAGTTCGTAAGCAATTGAGGCCGGGCAAAGACTGTAAAATCCAAGTACCTTTTTATTGTCGCTATCAGGAACGGCAATATAAGTTTTTGCTCCTCCTTTCTCGTGGCTCTGCCTTGCATGGCAATGTAAAAACTGATTCAAGGTATCGTCACCGCAGTTGAAAGCGATCCGATCATGATACTTGGCGATAGGTTCTTCGTGCCAGGCCGGAAGCGTCATGCTCGTTTTGGTAAGGAGAATGCTGCAGACATCAATTTTTCATTGGGTGCCGGAGGATTATCCAGAAGATCCAGAACATGCAAACTATCTCTCTCGTTCAGTTCCAGTATTTCGTTCTCGTTGATGATCTTGCGAGCCACTGAGACTGCATTGTTGATCACAAACTCGGTCAAATTAGTGTGCTGCAATGCGGCTGCCCGCATCAGCAGAGATTTCTCTTCTGATGCGATACGTAATGACATACGGTCATTGGTTTCTATTGGAATTCTAGGCATGGTTAGGCCCTTATAGTTGTACACATTGAAATAGTACATTAAAATTATCCTACAAGCAATATGTACGCCTTGAAAGCGTACAGTAGGTTTTCTTAAAAACGAAGGTTTTTAAGATACGCCAATGCTTCACTGAAAAATGTCCAAAAATAGACGTTTTTATATCTTAAAACTATCTCTTGAAACATGGCATCTAAAAAGCTAACATGGGAATGAGTTTTAGGAGGAATTAAGATGTTTGTTGGCTATGCTCGCGTTTCAACGCAAGACCAGAACCCAGAATTACAGATTGATGCGCTAAATAAAGTTGGATGCGTTAAGCTTTTTATCGAAAAAGCATCAGGGGCGCAGCGCGACCGCTATGAATTAAAAGCAGCATTAGAATATATGCGCTCAGGAGATACACTGGTGGTGTGGAAGCTCGATAGGCTTGCCCGCCTGCCATTGATGAGTTGAAGGAAGAAGGGAAATGCCCTGAGGATACGGTACACCGGCAGGTAAAGTACTTGAACAATATTGTCGAGGCTGATCATGGAAAACTCAAACAGCTGATAAATCCCGTACGCGGGTTCAAATCCATGAAGACCGCCTATGCAACGATCAAGGGGTTTGAACTCATGCACATGTTCAAGAAAGGACAGATGGATGCATGGAAATATGGGCAAGGTCTCATAGGAGAAATCCGTCTTATTGAAAGACAATTCGATATTTACACCGCATAATCAAAAATATCAGAGATTTACTCTAGCCAACGCTATTTTTTGCAACAGAGCCAAACGACTTGTTAGCTGTCTTTTTCGTGCCAATATTTTAATTCTCTTCCTGCTAGCATTTCTCTATATTTTTTAGCTACTTCTTTATTCTCAGTTGAATCACTTTCGAGACGCTCGATAATTTTTTGACGATACGGTTCAAGTACTTTGCGTTTTGTCATGAATGCACTTAAAGTACTTGCAGCCATCCTATACATAAAATAATTTTCCTTCATGTCGGCTAGAATTTTTTGATATTCCTCGGTGACATCAACCCAATCATTCAAATTATCAGCTTCTTTATCGAAATGAGCTGGTGTTACTTTACTTGGAGGCTTTCCTCCAATAATTTCAATCTCAGCTCGTGCATAGGCCTTAGCGACTAACTCCGAGCAAAATGATGACGACTCGTTGCCTGACCCCATGAAGACTTTATTATAATTTTGTGCATAAAAGTACATGCCAGCTTTCTGAAGCTTGTCAGTGTCCGAGCCTGCTTCAGTGATTGATTTATGTCTGATTACCCTCCACTTATGATCACAAGCTGTATCTTCATCAACTAATAAAGTTAAATGGACGCCTTTGTCATTAGTTGAATGTATAAAGACTCCGTCTCCCAAGCTAAATTCAACGTGACTAGAACTAACGTTAAGGTAAATTATTTTTTGCGCAGCTATAAGGGATGAGGATAACTTACCTTCACCTGTTACAAGTAAAACATCTCCGGGTAGCATAAGATTCTCCTAAACAGCTAACGTTGGAAATCACCGGACTGCAAAAAGTGCAGCTTTTTGACGGTCCGGTGGATTGAGATGTTAGGTGCATTACTTTTTGCACGGAAAAGCTTCTTTCATTGCATAGAACACGATTGAATCAGCTGACATATTCCATTTCTCAGGATTATTCTTTAGATACTTGGCGACAATAGCTATAAATTGACCGCGAGTAACACCCGATGTTGTGCAGAATAGGCCCCCGATTTTCAGACAATAAATTAAGGTGGTAACCTGCTGCAATTGAGGAGCAGGTTATGAGCGAAACGAAGCGCAAGAATTTTAGTGGCGAGTTCAAGGCCAAGGTGGCACTTGAAGCGGTCCGTGGCATCAAGACGGTTAACGAAATTGGCCAGGAGTTTGGGGTTCATCCGACACAGGTTGGTATGTGGAAGAAGGAGCTGCAAGAGCAGGCATCCAGCCTGTTTGATTCCAAGCGCGGTCCAAAGCCTGCCGACCCGTCAGCTAGCCCGGAGCGCCTGTATTCCGAGATCGGGCGGTTGAAGATGGAACTGGACTGGCTCAAAAAAAAGTCCGGGATCAGCCAGTAGAAAACCGCAAGTAATGGGTCAGCGCCATCGAACCACTGGCGCTGACCCGGCAATGCGAACTGGCGGGAGTTAACCGCTCCACGGTCTATGCGCCGCACATGGCCGCAAAACCGGACGAGCAGGAATTGGCACTGCTGGGACTGATTAACGCCAAATACACACGTCATCCGTTTTACGGCAGCCGCAAGATCAAGCATTATCTGCGTAGTTTAGGTTACAAGATCAACCGCAAGCGCGTACAGAGGTTGATGGGCATACTGGGCCTTGCCGGCATGGCGCCGGGGCCGAATACCAGCCGCCCGCACCCGCAGCACAAGGTTTATCCGTACCTGCTCAGAGGCGTGAATGTGATCCGCCCCAATCAGGTATGGAGTACGGACATCACATACATCCGCTTGGCACGCGGGTTCGTGTACTTGGTGGCCGTGATCGACTGGTACTCGCGTAAAGTGCTGTCGTGGCGGTTATCGAATACGCTGGATAGCGGATTCTGTGTGGACTGCCTGGAGCAGGCATTGCAGACATATGGAACGCCCGAGATATTCAACACCGATCAGGGCTGCCAGTTCACCAGCGAAGCTTTTACTGGCGTGCTGTTAAAAAAAGAAATCGCCATCAGCATGGACGGGCGTGGCCGGGCACTGGATAACATCTTTGTGGAACGGCTCTGGCGCAGCGTCAAACACGAGGACGTGTATCTGAAAGGTTACATCACGATGCCTGAATTGCTGATAGGTCTGACAGAATACTTTGTGCTTTACAACACAGAAAGACCGCACCAATCGCTGGGCTACGACACGCCAGATCAGGTATACCGTACAGCGAGTGGTGGCGGAGCAAGGATTGTGGACAAATATAGTGAGAAAGAAAAATCTCACACAGAAGTAGAAACAAAAAAAGAAACCGAAAACCGGGGCAGCGCCGTTCCGCTGCATGAAGAAGGTTACCCTCTTAAACTCGATA
>NZ_FMWO01000043.1 GCF_900103035.1 Nitrosomonas mobilis | reverse complement strand
CCAGTGCTTCATACGTTACGTCCGGTACCGACGATATGTTCGCCTGTATCCCACCAGCTACCATCAAACCACAAGCTAGCAGTACTCCCTTCAGCCAAAATCCGGCATGCATGTCTCTCTCCTTATTTATATCAAACTTAATCGCTTCGTCTTGTTAATTCTAAATATTAATTATATATGCTGAAGCTACCACTATACCTTGTCTGTCTAAGCAACAAACACCCACAATCCAATGCCATAAGCCAGCATTCTAAAACCGAAAAATACCACTCATAGACAGTAAAATCTGATCATTGTCTCTACCATCTTTAAATGCCGCATCTCTTGTTGAGCGATCATATCTCACCTCCGGACGCAAGGTAAATCCAGCTATTGGAGTATAGTTCAATCCGCCCGTCACCCCAATAAAATTTTCACCTCTTCCATTACCAAGTACTCTGACACCGTCATCATCTCGGAACCACTCAACACGTAAGCCCATACTTAAGCTTGGCAAAATATCATAGAATAAATACTGATTTATCCCGTACCATTGCGCCGCACGACTCAGCGCAGTTTTTGCCTCAACACCTAAATCATGCTGAAGCACATAATGTAATTTCTCTGTAATGTCATGCTCCAATACAAGACTATACATGGTACGGTTATGCTGACTATTCAGACCATCGGTTTTCACATCCCCGGTAATCAACGATGCGGTCAACGATGTTCTCTCATCATCTGTGGTATAAGCCACGCTGCCAAGAAAATTAGCAGGCTGATGAAAAAAAGCATCCCAGCCAGCCACCACGCCCCCCCTGATCGTAATGTTCTCATTAATGGGGTATGACAATAACGCGCCGGTATGAGTAAATGGCTCACCATATTGCATGGCATAGGCGTGAGAGAAAAAGAAATTTCCAGTGGAAGGCACAACCTCATATCCGATCAGAGTATAAAAGTGACCAACGGTAGCAGTTATACCATTCCCAATTGGTAAAAAAGTATCGACATAAATTTGCGGAAATACTAGCTTACGTTCACTAGCGCTATTCAGAATATTTACGTCAAAATTTGATGCCGTTGAGAAACGGGCATCGGTGCCATATAATAGGTCGGCTCGGAAGCCAAAATTAATCGTGCTCGCACTGGTATCTACTTCCCGTTCAATAAAACCATAGACCTGATGCAACTTGAATTCATTAGGACCATCATTAAACGTAACAGGGCCATTAGTGCCTTTAGGATCATCAGGGTTGCCTGTAAAACCGATCTCTGTCCAGCCACCAAATTTAATTCCTAACGATTTCATAAAATTCGTTTCGTTATATTTAAACCCGGTCACGCTTTCAATCAGCCCTTGATCATAAATCCCCTCAAGATAAGCCTCGTGCTCATAATCTGTTTCAGCATAAACACAGGTGGCAAAAAGAAAAATACCGCACAGGCTGAGAGATGAGCTTTTTAAGTTATTTAGATTAATTTGCAAAACGGACCCCCCCTCTTTTGGTTGCTATAGTTAATAACCTACAATTTTTGACTATCTATTTTCAAGCAAAAAGGGGTAATCAAGAGATTTTTACCGAAACTACAAAACAATTCCCCACAGATAGAGTGGTCAATGCTACTCAATTTAAAACCAAGTTGCAAGCCATCTGTGAACCCATGTAGAAAATCAACAAACCACCTGGACTTGTGGAAAATAAGCTATTTGGTTTTATATGAAATCCAAAGCGCTTTATGAAGCAGTCAGTTTTATTTGTTGTGAACATACAACCTTGCGTAGCTCTATCAAAACTGTCGCCTACAAGTAACGCAAGATGCTACTACAAGTCGATACCAGCTTGTGCCTGAATGCCTGCTTGGAAAGCATGCTTTTTGTCATGCATCTCCGTAACGGTATCTACTGCTGCATACAGCGCCTCAGGAGCACCACGTCCGGTAATCACAACATGTTGCATTGCTGGACGGTTTTTTAGATCATCTAGTACAGTCGCCAAATCCAGCCAGCCATATTTAAGCGGGTAAGTAAGTTCGTCGAGAAGGATTAAGTCCAGTGATGAATCCTGCAACATCTGCTGAGCAATCTTCCAGCCACGTTGGGCAGTTGCCGTATCGCGCACCAGATCCTGCGTATCCCAAGTGAAGCCTTCTCCCAGCACGTGCCAGATAACATTGTTCTGCTGACGAAAGAAAGCTTCCTCACCCGTATTCGAGTGCCCCTTGATAAACTGAGCCACACCAACACGCATACCATGGCCCAAAGCGCGGGCGATCATGCCAAAGCCAGAACTGGATTTACCCTTGCCGTTACCGGTCAGAAGTAGAAGCAGTCCTTTTTTTTTATCCGCACGTACAATAGCTGAGTCCACAACTGCTTTCTTACGCTGCATGCGAATTCGATAACGCTGTTCCTGCGTAGGTAGTTCCGCTGTTTCATCCATTGACTACCTGCCGCAGGCTGCGATTACTAGCGATAATTTTAACAATACTATGCAAACCAATAGCAATTACGGTATAAAGCAGAAAAGATCCAACATAAAGTGGAAAATAGTTTACAAAACGCTGACCAAAACCTATCAATGTGGGCTCTATAAATCGGCCTGAAAAGAAATAGAAACCTCCGCTAGAAAATAACTCACAAAGAACCAGCCCCACCGCCATGCTCGAGAAAAGTGGCAGCAATCCGCGCCAGGAGAACTGGTATTGAGAAACATACCAACGGCCAGCCAGCCACAGCGAACCGTACGCCGGCAGCAAAAAAGCGTAAGCATACGTCAAACAATAATCACTGCTGCCGCTACCCCATTTATAAGCTGAAAAATCCAGTAGCCATGTTAGTGCCAGCAGCCAAGGCAGTGATGATACCGATCTGAGATATATCCCCGCTAGAAAGAAAACTGCCCAGGAGGCACCGGGCAGCGTGTGCATGGCAGAAAAATGATGACTACGTGTCATAATCAGCAGTACCGCTAGGACACTGCCTATGATTATTTGATTACGGACGGATAATACGAGCATGCTGGAACTCCTCTACAAAGAATTAGGGTTGATAGCGCAGAGTAGCAAAAAAATTCCTTCCTGGTTGATTGAAAAATGCGGCAGTTTCATATTGCTTGTCAAAAATATTCTCGATACGCCCCTGTAATCGCCAATGCGTATTGATCTGATACTCAGCGCGCAAGTCGACTTTAACATAACCATCAAGCTCGCGTGTATTGCCCGGATCATCGTAGCGTCGGCCTTCCGCCAACAGTAATACGCCTAAACCATATTCGCCATAAGTGCGGAAGGTGTCAATGCGAAACGATTGTCGGGCGCGACGCGCCAGAATATTGCCTCGGTTGAATCCGGCAGACTTGTCAACCGGGTCAAGCAGAGTAAGGTTCATATTGACATGCCAGCCCTTGATCAGAGTAGTGAGCACGCCTTCAACCCCACGGATAAGTGCTTTATCGACATTGGCGATACTATTACTATTAAGATCAAATGAAATAAGATCATCAATATGAGTTTCATAAAGATTAAGTGACCAATTTCCCCAGCCAGTATTACCTTTAGCGCCCAGCTCAAAACTACGGGATTCCTCTGGTCGTAGTTCCGCATTGCTGAAGCTCGGAAAGTATAGTTCATTAAAGGTGGGAGCCTTAAAGGCGCTGCCAAAGCTAGCTAGCAAGCGAGTACTATCCGTTAGGGCATAACCCCAGGCTATGCCTCCCGTCACGTGCCTGCCAAATTGCTGATTGTTGTCCAAACGCAATGATGCCTGCAGGTTATAACGAGCGATGGTTGCCTGATGTTGTGCAAAAACACCCCAATTATACCGTGAGCCCACTGCAAAACGAGTCGTACTGTCGACATGATCATACTGGTAATCGCCACCAAGAGTCGTTAGTTGATTAGCGAACAGCGCCAAATCATTTTGCAGCATAACCGTATCACGCTGGGTATTAAAATGGGTCTGTAAGATTTTATCCTCAAAAGAATCCAGGTTCTCTCGACTTCGTCCTGCAGTCAATTTCATTCGCCAAGCATCCAGCGGGGAGAAGCTCGCAGAGCCACCAAAAACCTGCTGCGTGATTAACGATTTGTTGAGCGCAAAAGATGGGCTTCCATCGAACTCGGATTTACCGGCAGCATGGAGAAAATTAGCTGCTATTTCAAGACCGCTGGCAAAACGATACCCTGTTCGGGCTGAACCAGAAATATTACGATAACCATCCTTGTCCTTATCTGGATCAGGATTAAAACACCCAGAAACAGGCGAACCGCGACAAGCGTTGAATCCTCCCGTACCAATTCCGCTGACTCCCAGATTGAGCCAACCTTGTGCGTTGCCCATGGAAAGATTGGCAGAGCCATTCAGCGTGGCGTAACTACCACCACCCAAACTCAAGCTGGGTTTACCTTTTCTTTCACCCTCGCGAGTAAAAATCTGGATAACACCGCCGATTGCTTCTGTACCGTATAAACTAGAACGTGGACCACGCACAATTTCAATACGCTCGACCTGTTCGATGGGGATATTCTCAAATAAAGTTGTACCGGAAGTCGCCGAACCGACGCGGATACCATCGATCAAAACCTGGATATGATCCGACTCCGTCCCACGCATAAAAACTGCCGTATGCTTACCCGGTCCGCCACTATTGGCAATATTGATACCCGGCAGACCACGAAACAGGTCTTGAATAGATCTGGCTTGCAAACGCTCAATCTCCTGGCGAGTAATCACCGTAACTGCTGCAAGTGTGGCATCTGCCGTCTGAGCTGTTCGGGTTGCCGTCACAACGATGGGTTCCTCGTAAACCTTGCCGACCGGCAACACTGTGGTAGCATAAACGCCCAGATATAAAAGACCAGTCACCGGTAAAAAAAATTTTGCCATACTTATTTTCCTCGACGCACACCCGCGCGATGTCAATTAATAAAATCACGATATGCGGAGAAATAACTAGTAGACGCAACTAGACAACGGTAATACCGTCGTAGGCGACGGCCCGTTATTTTGCGCAAATATCACCCTCCGTAATATCGTGCCAAAAATAGCCTTCAGGCCGGTCTCCGGGCTTATGAGCGATGCTGCTTAAAGTTTGCACCTTCCCATGCGGTTGCACAGTGGCATTTTGCAAACAATGAGCTCAATTACCGTTGCGGGGGCAGCACTGGAATGATCTTTACAAAGTTATGGTAGAAAGACGCACCAGTTTCCCGTTTCACCTTCAAGATTGTTATCTTGAAGGCACCTGAAACTATAAGCCGCGTGATGCTACAGTTTCGGTCAGTTCGTGTCAAACAAACAAGCGACTATTACTTTCATCACACGGGAGAAAGAAAATGAAGGCCGCCATACGAAAACAAATATATCGCAACCTTATGAGAACAATTATTTGCCTAATATTGAGCATGTATTTGACAGCAAATCATGCAGGCTATGCCGTAGTAACAGCGCACCCATTAGCAACCAGAATTGGAGAGCAGATACTGGAACAAGGTGGCAATGCATTTGACGCAGCTGTAGCTGTAGCAGCAGCGCTAGCAGTAGTCGAGCCTTATGCCTCGGGTTTGGGAGGAGGTGGTTTCTGGCTTTTGCATCGCGCACGAGATGGTTTTGAAATAATTATTGATGGACGTGAAACCGCACCCGAAAACGCTCATGAGGCCTTGTATCTTGATGATAATGGAAACCTAATCCCTCATGCCTCCTTAACAGGCGGGTTGGCTGCTGCCATCCCAGGTACACCTGCAGCACTGGCGCATGTTACCAGGAAATATGGGAATAATTCCCTCATGCGCAACCTAATACCTGCAATTCGATTAGCACGGAAAGGGTTTATTGCCGATTCACGTCTCGTTAACGCCATTGCAAATCACCAACAAAAGCTTTCTCACTTTAGTGCTAGCGCCAGAATCTTTACTCCAGATGGGCGGATTCCCGCAAAAGGAGAACGCTTTTACCAGCGGGAACTTGCCAAGACGCTAGCAAAATTAGGAAAACATGGCGAGTCAGGATTTTATCGTGGAATGATTGCAACCGATTTAATACGTTCAATCAATGCAAATAATGGGATTTGGACACAGGCAGATTTAGAGAAATACCGAGTTATCGAACGACCTCCAACATACATACAGTATCGAGACGCTAAAATTACAACGGCAGGCCTGCCATCGGCAGGAGGATTAACGCTGGCACAAGCGCTCAATATTCTGGAACAATTCGATTTGAAAGAAAAGAATGATATTGAACAAGCTCATCTCATCATCGAATCGATGCGACGAGCATATGAAGATAGAACCAACTGTTTTGGGGATACGGATTTCGTAATTGTAGATATCGAGAAATTCAGCAGCAAGGCTTACGCTGCTAGACGGGCAACGACAATTAATTTAGATGAAGCATCGCAATCACAGCTACAACCCAACGAGCTGGCATGTAGAGACGATACACAGTCTCAATTTAGATTGCGCTCATTAACTCCAAAAACTCAACAAAATTTAGATATGGTACAAGAAGGAGAGAATACAAGTCATTTTTCGATCATGGATAGCGAAGGCAACCGCGTAGCTACCACCTTAAGCATCAATACTTTCTTCGGCTCTGGTCTTGTAGCAGGGAATACAGGCATTCTGGTTAATAGTGAAATGGATGATTTCACAACTGCATTGAATGCATCGAATATTTATGGATTGCGCGGGAGTTTAGCAAACACGATCAAGCCGGGTAAACGACCTTTATCAAGCATGTCACCGATCTTCGTCGAAAACAATCACAGTATTTTAATAGGAGGAACACCAGGAGGGGCGCGCATTATCAGCAGCATGCTGCTGATAATTATAAGTTTTATTGATAAACAACAGACAGAGATAACATCATTAATATCAAATCCACGCTACCATCATCAATACCTTCCTGATGAAGTGCTAATTGAAGCTGATGGGTTTAATAAAAATTGGGTCAATGCTTTAAAAGAAAAAGGACATGAGGTTACTGAGGCTAATCGTAAGTGGGGGAACATGCAACTGATAATTTTTGATAAAGCCACTGATAAATTAAAAAAAGCTAGTGACCCCCGTGCTGCCGAATATGTACTTTATTAGTACATCGTACTAATAAATAAAACTTATAAAGCAAAAATTTACATATCAGCAGGGAATTATCGCCTAGTATACTAGTGCTATAAGCCCCGCTTAGCCTCAGTCCGTACTATCGGAAGCATCTTGAATAGAACTCATCTTTTTATCTGGCTGATCAAGTAATTCTACAAGAGCCATTGGGGCATTATCACCTTTTCTGAAGCCATTTCTCAGAATTCTTAAATAACCACCATTTCTGGCCGCATATCGCTCCGCAAACTCAGAAAAAACCTTAACAACCATATCCCTATCACGCAATCTATTAAAGGCAAGTCGTTTATTAGCAAGCGAAGGGGTTTTTCCAAGAGTGATAACAGGCTCAACAACTCTTCTTAATTCCTTTGCTTTAGGAAGTGTAGTTATTATAGTCTCGTGAAGTAATAAGGAATTAGTCATATTACGTAACATCGCCAAACGATGACTTGAGGTCCTATTAAGCTTACGTAACCCATTACGATGTCGCATTACCAGTTTCCTTTACATAATTTTCGAGATTAGCTGGGGGCCAATTATCTAATTTCATACCTAGGGATAGATCTCTTGTTGCAAGAACTTCCTTGATTTCATTCAAGGATTTTCTGCCCAAATTAGGTGTCCGTAAAAGCTCGGCTTCAGTTCGCTGGATAAGATCACCTATGTAAAAAATATTTTCGACCTTAAGGCAATTAGCTGAGCGCACGGTTAACTCTAAATCATCAACAGGCTTTAACAAAACAGGATCAATAGCAGGAGACCTAGGGATTTCCTTAGGAAGAGGAGTGCTCTCAAGGTCTGTAAAAAAAGAAAATTGATCAACCAACACGCGCGCACCAAAACGAATCGCTTCTTCAGGGTCTACAGAACCATCAGTCTCAATATCAATAATTAATTTATCCAGATCAGTGCGTTGTTCAACACGAGCATTTTCAATATTAAAACTTACCCGCCTCACTGGGCTAAAAGATGCATCTAAAAGAATCTCACCAATAGACGCACCGGAATCCAAATTAGGTCTCATACTAGCAGGAGAATATCCCCTACCTTTCTCAACAGTTATCTGCAAATCAAGCGTGCCGCCGCTAGTAATATGCGCAATCACATGATCCGGATTAATAATTTCGACATCGTGAGAAGACTCTATATCTCCCGCAACTACGACCCCGGATGTATTTTTTCTTAAGGTTAAGATCGAATGTGACTGGTTATTATGAAGTTTAATTACTATACCCTTGATATTTAGGATAAGGTCAACAACATCTTCTTGAATACCATCCAAGGTAGAATATTCATGAACAACACCAGTAATTTTAACCTTGGTCGGCGAGCAGCCAGGTACCGAAGATAAAAGCACGCGTCGAAGTGCATTCCCCAGAGTATAACCGAACCCCCTTTCAAAGGGTTCCATAACAACTTTGGCATGAATAGGTGAAATACTATTAACTTCTACTATTCTGGGTGTAAGAAAACTTATAGATGACATAAATATAACCAAAGAACTGCATGTTATTTAGAATAAAGTTCTACTACTAGAGATTCATTAATCGTCGAAGATAGATCACTACGATCAGGCCTGCTTTTATATATCCCAGATAAATTTTGGCTATCAACATCCATCCATACGGGGTAGTTCCTACGTTTTGCAATCTCAGTAGATGCCTTTATTCTCAGGTGATTTTTTGCATGATCGGCCACCTGGATTTTATCTCCAGGCGAAACCTGGAAAGAAGGAATATTAACTTTAACTCCATTTACTAAAATCGCATTATGTTTTACAACTTGCCTTGATTCAGCCCTAGAAGCTCCAAAGCCCATATTAAAAGCGACATTATCTAAACGACTTTCCAAAATTTGAAGTAGATTTTCACCGGTGACGCCCTTGTGCCGATCAGCTTGATGATAAGCTCTTCTAAATTGGCGTTCAAGTAAACCATAAATTCTACGTATTTTCTGTTTTTCTCTAAGCTGAACAGCGTAATCAGATTGCCTTGACTTTTTCTGGCCATGCTGTCCAGGCGGATAATTTCGGCGCTCTATTGCACATTTGTCGCTAAAACATTTTTCGCCTTTAAGGAATAATTTCTCACCTTCTCGCCTACATTGCCTACATTTTGGGGTTAAATTTCTCGCCATAACAATTCCTTAAATTCGACGTTTTTTCGGTGGCCTGCAACCATTGTGCGGTATCGGCGTTACATCCGTAATACTTATAATTTTGAAGCCAGATGCGTTCAACGCTCTTACTGCTGAATCCCGGCCCGGCCCAGGTCCCTTAACATGAACCTCAAGGTTTTTGACTCCACAGTCCATAGCGATCTTTCCTGCTTGCTCAGCCGCAACTTGGGCTGCAAAAGGAGTACTTTTGCGCGACCCTTTAAAACCGACTCCGCCGGAAGTAGCCCAAGAAAGTGCATTCCCTTGGCGATCTGATATCGTTACAATAGTATTGTTAAAAGAAGCATGAATGTGCGCAATCCCTTCAACCACATTCTTTTTTATCTTTTTTTTGCTTTTGGAAACAGATTTAACCATTAATAGCGTATCCTAGTTTTCTTAAATAATCAGTTGGGAATTATTAGCGAGCACGCACAGCTTTGCGCGGTCCTTTTCTTGTTCTAGCATTAGTCTTGGTTCTCTGACCGCGTACAGGAAGACCTTTACGATGACGTAATCCACGATATGAACCAAGATCAATCAATCTCTTGATGTTCATGGTCGTTTCTCGACGAAGGTCTCCTTCTAAGACAAGCTGACTCATGTACTCACGCAACTGATCAAGCTTATGATCTTGAATATCCTTCGTTTTAGTTGAAGGAATAATATCCAATGCTGAGCAAATTTTTTGTGAAGAAGAAAGTCCGATTCCATATATTGCAGCTAAAGCAATATTTATATGTTTATTATCTGGAACATTAACACCAGCAATTCGAGCCATTCAAATGTACCCTGTAAAAATAAAAATAACCTAGCCCTGACGCTGCTTGTGCCGCTTGTCCGAACAAATTACACGAACCACTTTATGTCGTTTAATAACTTTGCAGTTTCTGCAAAGTTTTTTTACTGATGCTCTTACTCTCAAAAGAACCTCCATAAAAACTGTTATTTACAAATCTAATTATCTAGTCGGCATTTACTTCATTATTTTGTTCTAAATGTAATACGCGCTCGAGTCAAGTCATAAGGGGTCATATCAACAGTAACTTTATCACCAGGAAGAATTCTAATATAGTTCATGCGCATTTTTCCTGAAATGTGACCCAGAACGATATGATCATTTTCTAATTTTATTTTAAAAGTCGCATTAGGCAAAGTCTCTAATACTTCTCCCTGCATCTGAATAGTCTCTTCTTTAGCCATAATACGCTTATCTAGTTCCTACACCAGCTTTAAAATTAGCTTTCTTAAGCAAACTATCATATTGACTTGACATCACATGTGATTGTACTTGAGCCATAAAATCCATAGTAACCACGACTATAATTAGCAAAGAAGTTCCACCAAAATAAAATGGTACGTTCCATTTTAGAATCATGAACTCAGGCAACAGGCATACAACCGTAACATAAATAGAACCAATAAGTGTTAATCGAAGCATTATACGCTCAATATGCCTAGCAGTTTGATCCCCTGGTCTAATACCGGGAATAAAAGCTCCACTTTTTTTCAAATTATCCGATGTTTCTCTAGGGTTAAATACGAGTGCCGTATAAAAAAAACAAAAGAAAATAATCAAACCCGCATAAAAAGTAACATACAAAGGTTGCCCCGGCGAGAGCGCAGCACTAAAATCTTTCAACCAGAAAAAAGAGCCATCGTCAGAAAACCATCCCGCTAAAGTAGCCGGAAATAAAATTAAACTCGACGCAAAAATAGGAGGAATTACCCCAGCCATATTCAATTTCAATGGTAGATGCGAAGTCTGGCCGCCAACAACTTGTTTGCCAACCTGGCGCTTAGCATAATTAACCAATATCTTACGCTGACCGCGCTCAACGAATACAACAAAAGTAGTAACCAACAAGGCGCCAATAAAAATCAAAATAGCAACCAGAAAGTGCATTGAACCTGTATTTACAAGTTCCAAGGTTCCGCCTACAGCGCTGGGCAAACCAGCTGCAATTCCCGCGAAAATAATTAATGAAATTCCGTTTCCTATGCCCCGTTCAGTAATTTGCTCACCAAGCCACATCAAGAAAATCGTACCAGTTACTAGAGTAACAATTGTAGTAATCAAGAAAGTTAATCCAGGCTGTATAACTAAACCTACTTGCGATTGCAACGCAATAGCAATTCCATAACTTTGTACTGTAGCTAATAACAAGGTACCATATCGCGTGTATTGCGTAATTTTTCGACGACCAGACTCACCCTCCTTTTTTAGGGCTTCCAGCGACGGTACAGCAACCGTACCAAGCTGCATAATAATCGAAGCTGAAATGTACGGCATTATGCCAAGAGCGAAAATAGAAAAACGAGATAACGCGCCACCTGAAAACATATTAAACATTCCCAGTATGCCACTCTCCTGCGATTCAAACAAATCCTTTAGGATAATCGGATCGATACCAGGAACGGGAACATGTGCGCCAATTCGATATACTATCAATGCCAGCAAAAGAAACCACAAACGCTTCTTAAGATCATGCAACTTACCAGTTGCCGCAGCTTTAGGTTGGCGAGACATGGCTATTCAGCAAGTGTATTCATTAATAAACCACCAGCGCCCTCAATTGCTAATTTGCAACTTTTCGATACCCTTATATTTTTAATTTCAAGAGGTTTGGATAAAACATAACTATCGTTAATTATCTTAACGCGCGAAGTCACGCTCTTTACAATTCCAAGTCTACTTAATACATCAATATCAATTATTGATGCCTCCAATGATGCAATTATGCTTAGTTTGACCTGCACGCATTTAACTCTACCAAAAACCTTAAAACCCCTCTTAGGAAGCCGCCTATACAGAGGCATCTGTCCACCCTCAAATCCAACTTTGTGGAAACCCCCGGCTCTTGATTTTTGCCCTTTATGGCCTCTGCCGCAAGTTTTACCAAAACCACATCCTATACCTCTTCCAACTCTTTTTTTGGCTATAAAAGCACCTATAGCAGGTTTAACGCAATTAAGTTTCAATTTAATCCTCGATTTTGAGTAGGTATGAAATCTTATTAATCATACCTCTAATAGCAGGGTTATTAGGCAACTCAGCTCTGCTATTTATTTTTTTAAGACCCAAACCGATCACATTTTTTCTATGCGTACGTTTTGTCCCAATCAAGCTTTTTATTAATGTTATTCTCAATACATTGCCAGAAGACATTGCTTAGTTCCCTGTTATCTCTTCAATTGTTTTATTTCTTTTGGAAGCTATCATAGCAGGAGTTTTTATTTTGCTAAGACCATCGATAGTTGCGCGTACAATATTATAGGGGTTCGTCGACCCGATACATTTAGCCAAGATATTATGAACACCCATTACTTCAAATACTGCACGCATAGGACCACCTGCAATAATGCCCGTACCCTCTGAAGCGGGTTGCATATAGACTTTAGCTGCACCATGATGCCCAATAATAGCGTGATGAAGCGTGCCATCTATAAGATTAATCTTGACCATTTTAATTCGCGCTTCTTCCATGGCTTTTTGTACAGCAACCGGAACCTCTCGAGACTTACCTTTCCCCATCCCTATAGATCCTTTTCCATCGCCGACCACTGTTAATGCAGCAAAACCTAAAATACGACCACCTTTAACAACCTTTGTGACTCGATTGATCGCAACCATTTTTTCATTAAGGCCATCACTTTTAGCTTCATCGCGATTTTTTTCGCCAGAAGCAGAGGATCTTGTTGCTTTTGCCACAGTATACTCCCTTTAAAACTTCATACCGGCACTGCGAGCACTGTCCGCCAGCGCTTTAACGCGTCCGTGATACTTAAAACCAGAACGATCAAATGCAACTTCATTTATATTTTTTTCAAGAGACTTTTGCGCTATTAGCTCGCCAACAACTTTTGCTGCTTCGACGGTACAGCCATTTAATATTTTTGCTTTTATGGATTTTTCTAATGTTGAGGCACTAACCAAAATCTCTTTCTTTTGACTGTCAAATATTTGGGCATAGATATGTTTGTTAGTTCTATTAACAACCAAACGATATTTACCAGACTTTTCAATCTTTATACGCGTCTCTTTAGCGCGACGCAACCTATTTTGTTTAGTATTTTGCATAAATATCTTACTTTTTCTTTGTCTCTTTCAGTTGAATGACTTCATCAGAATATCTTATACCCTTGCCTTTATATGGCTCAGGTTTACGAAAAAATCTAATTTCCGCACCAGTCTGCCCAACCTTCTGTTTATCGATTCCTTTAATAACGATTTCTGTTGGTGTCGATACAATTGCATCGACACCTTCCGGCAACTCATAAATCACCGGATGAGAAAGTCCAAGGCTAAGATTGATACTTCTACCACTGAGTTGAGCGCGATACCCTACCCCAACCAAAATTAATTTTTTCTCGAAACCAGCGCTTACGCCTTTAATCATATTCATAATTAGCGCTCGAAGAGTGCCAAGCATCGCTCTAGCCTGCTGTGCACCGCTAATCGCATGTAAGCGTAATACTAGCGGCTCAATCTCAATTGAGATTGTTTCTAAATTCAAGATTTGATCCAACTTGCCTAGAGGACCTGATACTTTAACCACATTGCCAGCAAGCTCCACCATAACATTAGACGGAAAATTAATTGGTTTAGCAGAACAACAAATAACGGACATGGGCTTCTCACCTAGTTTAAGTAACAATGCATAATAATTCACCACCTATTCCATGAGCTTTCGCATTACGTCCAGTCATAACACCTTTAGAAGTGGAGATAATAGAAATACCAAGGCCATTCATCACGTCCGGTATAGCATCGCGACCCTTATAAATCCTTAAGCCGGGGCGACTTTTTCTCTGAATAAAATCAATAACCCTATGATTATCCTGATATTTAAGGCGGACAGTTAGAGAGGTCTTATTACCATTCTTATGTATTTCAAAATCGTTTATGTAGCCTTCTGACTGCAGTACTTCAAGCATCATTACTTTTAATTTAGATGAAGGCATTTCTACATTAACTTTACCCGCTAGTTGCCCATTGCGGATTCTAGTTAGCATGTCTGAAACTGGATCGGATATACACATAAAATTGTCAATTCATTACATAGATGAAAAATATTTACCAGCTTGCTTTCGTTATTCCAGGTATCTGACCACTCATTGCGATTTCTCTTAATTTAATTCTACACAAACCGAATTTTTTAAATACACCCCTAGGTCTACCGGTTAACGAACATCTTTTCCTATAGCGGACAGGCGACGAATCTCGTGGAAGCTTTTGCAACTGCTCTCGCGCCAAACTTTTCTCCATTTCATCAATTTTAGGGTCATCTAATATAGAAAAAATCTCTTTACGCTTGACCAAAAAGGAATTTATAATTTTTTCTCGTTTAATGTTACGATTAATTACTGATATTTTAGCCAAAATTAACCTCAAGCCTTGAAAGGGAAGCGAAATGCCGAGAGAAGAGCTTTCGCCTCTCGATCTGTCCTGGCATTCGTTGTCAGTGTAATGTTTAATCCTCGAACATTTTCAATCTTATCATAATCAATTTCAGGAAAAATTATTTGTTCCTTGATACCCATATTAAAATTGCCACGCCCATCGAAACCTTTTCCCTGTAAGCCTCTAAAGTCACGAATTCTCGGTATAGCTATACTGACAAGTCTATCAAGAAACTCGTACATTTTCTTGCCTCTAAGAGTCACCATGCAACCTACAGGGTAATTTTCACGTATCTTAAAAGCTGCTATTGATTTTCTAGCTTTAGTAATGACCGGTCGTTGACCAGCTATTTTCTCCAACTCTTTAATTGCGCTTTCAACTATCTTCTTATCAGTTGATGCTTCGCCCAACCCCATATTAAGCACTATTTTATTTATCTTTGGGACTTCCATAACAGACTTATAATCAAACTTACTAATCAGTTCTGTAATTATAGTTTGTTTATAGTATTCAAATAATCTTGTCATATATTATTTTTACTTCTAGTTATCAACAGGGCTTCCATTACTTTTAAAGATACGGTATTTATTACCTGCCTCGTCAGATTTGAAACCTATACGATCAGCTTTCTGGGTGCTAAAATTATATATTGCTATGTTAGAGATATGAATCGGTTTTACAATCTCTTTAATACCACCAGTTTCATTTTTATGTGGATTAGGCTTAACATGTTTTTTAACTTTATTAACATCTTGTACCAAAACTAATTCAGTTGATTTAAAGCCTATAATAGTAGACCTTTTTCCTTTATCTTTACCAGTGATTACTAAAACTTCATCACCTTTTCGAATTTTTTTCATATGAACGCTTATATTACTTCGGGTGCCAATGAAACAATTTTCATAAACTTAGCAGTTCTCAACTCACGAGTAACCGGACCAAAAATACGAGTACCTATTGGCTCCAGTTTCGCGTTAAGAATAACTGCTGCATTGTTATCAAACTTAATTAATGATCCATCTGTACGCCGAACACCTTTAGCGGTTCTAACGACTACAGCATTATAAACTTCACCTTTTTTAACTCTACCTCTCGGCGCGGCATCCTTGATGGCAACCTTTATAATATCTCCAATATTAGCAAAACGGCGTTTTGATCCTCCAAGCACCTTAATGCACATAACTGATCGTGCACCGGTATTGTCTGCAACCTGCAGCCTAGTTTGCATCTGTATCATAATTTAAATAACCTGGATTATTAATTAGTTAGAAATTCACAAGGTCTATAACAAATTAATTCGCGGGCGGAATTACTTGCCAAGATTTTGTTTTTGAAATTGGTCTAGTTTCATAGATAGTAACAATATCGCCAACCTTATACTGATTATTCTCATCGTGAGCATGCAACTTATTAGATTTTATAAGTATTTTTCCATATAAAGGATGCTTTACTTTTCTATCAATTCTGACTGCAATCGTTTTGTCGCGACTACTACTCACAACCCGGCCAACTAGAAAATTTGTTGATTTATTTGCGTTCATAAGATTATTTCAATTTCTGACTTATAAAAGTCTTTACACGTGCTATATTTCTACGCACAGATTTAATTTGGCTCGTATTTTCCAACTGCTGAGTACCATGTCTTAGCCTCAGACCAAATTGAGTTCTTTTAAGAACGATCAATTCTTTTTTTAAATCAGTAATACTTTTATGATTGAGTTCAGACACTTTCATTTTTTAAAATTGCCGCGTTACAAACGTTGTTAAAATTGGCAACTTAGCCGACGCCAACCTAAAAGCTTCTCGAGCTAAAATTTCGTCTACCCCATCCATTTCATAAAGCATTTTACCTGGTTGTATCTCAGCTACGTAATATTCCGGATTACCCTTACCTTTACCCATTCTTACTTCGGCCGGTTTTTGAGAAATAGGCTTATCTGGAAAAATTCTTATCCAAATTCGTCCGCCACGTTTAATGTGTCTAGTCATAGCCCGACGAGCAGACTCTATTTGTCGCGAAGTTAACCTCCCACGACCAATCGCTTTTAATCCATACTCACCGAAGCTAACTTTTGCACCTCTTGTAGCAACGCCGGTATTTCTGCCTTTATGTTGTTTTCTATATTTTAATCTGGCTGGCTGTAGCATGCGAATAAGCCCTTTTATTAAAAATTTATTAATTTTTATTTGAAAAAATAATCATCGACTTTATTAAGAAATAAGGCGGGGCTCTTTAAAAAATTACATCTTAGCTCTTGAATACCCATACTTTAACGCCAATAATGCCATAAGTTGTTTTAGCTTCAGCCGTTGCATAATCAATGTTGGCCCGCAAGGTATGGAGAGGAACACGACCCTCCCTATACCACTCAGTTCTAGCAATTTCAATACCGTTTAACCTGCCCGAACTCATAATTTTGACACCTTGAGCACCAAGCCTCATCGCATTTTGTATTGCACGCTTCATTGCGCGCCTAAACATTATGCGTTTTTCAAGTTGATGCGTTATATTCAGCGCAATTAACTGTGCATCAATTTCTGGTTTACGAATTTCTTCAATATTAATATGCACAGGCACATTCATTAATTTTTCAACTTCGCGACGAAGAAGCTCAATATCTTCTCCTTTCTTTCCAATTACTATACCTGGTCTAGATGTATGAATTGTTATACGAGCATTTTTCGAAGGCCGCTCAATGACAACACCCCCAACTGAGGCATTTACAAGCTTATTACTCAGAAACCTACGAACTTTGATATCTTCAGCTAAAAATCCAGGAAATTTTCTGGAATTAGCATACCAGCGCGACGACCAATTTTTTAGCAAGGCCAATCTAAATCCTGTTGGATTAATCTTTTGTCCCATGATCAAAGAAACCTATAAATGATTTTTAGTTACCAACAGTTAACAATATATGACAAGTCGGCTTGACAATTCTGTTTCCTCTTCCTTTAGCTCTCGCACTGGTTCGCTTAAGTGATGTTCCCTGATCTACATAAATTGTTTGAACCAGCAACTCGTCTATATCGGAACCATCATTATGCTCTGCATTTGCTACTGCGGACTCCAGCAGCTTGAGCACAATACCAGCCCCTTTCTTTGGACTAAAAGTAAGTAATTTAATAGCATTGCCAACGGACAAGCCTCTTATTTGATCGGCAACAAGCCGACCTTTTTGAGCTGACAGTCTTACACCACGTAATTTCGCAACTGTTTGCATGTTATTAACCTCTTATCGCCTACTTGTTACAGTTTTTTTATCGCCAGCATGACCCTTAAAGGTTCTCGTATGCGAAAACTCGCCCAATTTATGGCCGACCATATTCTCTGTAACATAAACTGGCACATGCTGTCTTCCGTTATGCACCGCTATCGTAAGCCCGATAAAATTTGGCAAAATTGTTGAGCGCCTTGACCATGTTTTTATTGGCCTTTTGTCATTTTTTTCCCTTGAAGCCAAAACTTTATTCATTAAATGCAAATCTACAAACGGCCCTTTTGCAATGGAACGACTCATTTCGATTACCCTTTTCTCGCGTATCTTGCACGTAAAATCATACCACTTGTTCTTTTATTTCTTCGGGTTCTCCCACCTTTAGCTGGAGTACCCCACGGACTCACTGGATGACGACCCGCTGCAGTTTTTCCCTCACCTCCACCGTGAGGATGGTCGACTGGATTCATTACCACACCACGCACAGTGGGTCTAACACCACGCCAGCGCACCGCTCCGGCTTTACCTATAGATTTCAAGTTATATTCTGAATTACCCACTTCACCAATTGTCGCCCTGCAATCAATGTGTATCTTTCTAATCTCACCAGATCTCAACTTAACTTGCGAATACATTCCATCACGCGCCATATGCTGGACAGAAGTACCTGCTGATCTGGCAAGCTGAGCCCCCTTCCCTGGCCTGAGCTCAACACAGTGCACGATACTACCAATGGGTATTTCACGTAATGGTAACGCATTACCCGGCTTCACCGGAGAATTTTGGCCGCTGACGATGACAGTCCCAACTTCTATATCCTTCGGGGCAATAATATACCGCCTCTCGCCATCCGCATAACATAGAAGCGCAATATGCGCATTACGGTTTGGATCGTATTCAATTCTTTCCACCTTGGCAAAAATACCATCTTTATTGCGGCAAAAATCTATCTTTCGATAATGATGCTTATGGCCGCCACCGATATGCCTAACCGTGATTTTCCCTGAATTATTTCTACCCGCTGATTTTTTATTTCTTTCAGTTAGCGATGCAATTGGACGACCGGCGTATAATTTCTGATCAACAAGCCTGATAACACTCCTTCTACCAGGAGAAGTTGGTTTTGTTTTGACGAGCGGCATTACTTATCCTCAAATAACTTTACATCTGTAAAGTCAATTTCTTGTTTTCCCTTAATACTCACATATGCTTTCTTACGATCATTTTTACTACCAAAATTCCTACCAAATCTTTTCTTTTTTCCCTTTAAATTTGAAATCTGCACACTTTCGACCTGTATGTTTTGTTTTTTCCATATCAGCTCAATCGCTTCCTTAATTTCAATTTTGTTAGAATCTTTGGCCACATAAAAAATAATCTGATTATTTTTTTCTGCGATGAATGTTGCTTTCTCAGACACCTGTGGAATAATTATTAAGTTACAAGCCCGTTCCAATGTAATTAAGCCGACACTCATAATAACAATCCTTCGATTTTTGATATTGCTTCACGTGTAAAGATAATATCATTATACTGAAGCAAGCTGACCGGATCCATGTGCGACAGATCAAACACCCTTACGCCAGACATATTTCTTGACGCCAAATACAAATTATTATCAAACTCATCAGTGATAATCATCGCATTTGAGATACCATACTGATCTAATTTGCGAGCAAGATCACTTGTTTTCGGCCGAGTAACCATAAATTCATTACTCACTTTCAATCTCTCATCTCTCACCAACTGCGAAAGTATAGAACAGATACCCGCCCTATACATTTTTCTATTAATTTTATGAGAAAAATTTTCATTAGGCTTATTTGGGAATATTTTGCCGCCTCCCCGCCAAATCGGATTAGCAGCAGAGCCTGTCCTTGCTCTACCTGTCCCCTTTTGCCTCCACTGTTTACGTGTCGACCCTGAAACATCCGATCTGCCCTTTTGAGCACGCGTTCCCGATCTTGCATTTGCAAGATACGAATTAACTAATTGATGTATTAATGGCTCATTAAAAGCTCTATTGAAAATAGCATCCGCAACTACGATATCTTCTTTGCCAGTTTTATCTAAACATGGAATTTTCACTGCTTCCTACTCGCATATTATTTTAGTTAACGATCTAACCAGGGTGCTTATTTGTTTTGCTGCTTTACCCCAGGCTTAATGACCACAATACCACCTTTAGCGCCCGATACGGCACCTTTTATGTAGATCAAACTACGCTCATTATCGAGCCTAGCAATTTCTAAATTCTGTGTCGTGTTTTTTTGCCCACCCAGCCTTCCAGACATTTTTTTCCCGGGAAAAACTCTCCCTGGATCCTGAGCCATACCAATAGAACCAGCCTTCCTATGTGCCTTAGAATTACCATGACTAGCACGATTAGAAGAAAAATGGTGCCTCTTGATTGTCCCGGCAAATCCCTTCCCAATTGTTACACCCGTCACATCTACTTTTTCGCCGATCTCAAAGCTACTGATGTCAATTTTCTGACCAAGATCAAGCATTTTTAATGTCGCCTCATCTACGCGAAATTCTTGAACAGCAACACCCGCCTCTACACCAGCACGAGCAAAATGCCCTGACTCAGCCTTTGTAATTCTATTGGCCTTCTGGCTACCATAAGTAACCTGTACAGCCGCATACCCGTCTGTTTTGCTGTTCTTTATCTGAACAACCCTGTTATCAGATACATCGAGAATAGTAACTGGAATACTTTGCCCAGACTCGGCAAATACTCTAGACATTCCTATTTTTTTACCGACCAATCCTGGTTTCATCAAAATCCCCTGCGCTCACCAACTTTGAAGTTTATTTATAAATTCGTTTGCCGAGCATCCTCTATTAGCTCAACTTCACCCAACTTCTACAACTTTATCTCTACATCAACACCTGCTGGCAAATCCAATTTCATCAAAGCATCAACCGTTTTATCCGTTGGATCAATTATATCCATCAGCCTCAAATGCGTACGTATCTCAAATTGATCTCGTGACGTTTTGTTTACATGAGGCGACCGCAAAACATCAAATCTTTCAATTCTAGTTGGCAATGGTACAGGCCCTCTGACTACTGCACCGGTACGCTTTGCCGTATCGACAATCTCCATAGCTGATTTGTCTATCAGACGGTAATCAAATGCTTTTAAGCGTATCCGTATTTTTTGGTTCTGCATTAGCTTTTCCGATGTATATTGTTTTCTTCAGGTAAGCCTGACATTATAACACGCCCTTAACTCATATACCAGGCTATTTGGCACACCTTATTTTTATAGTTTCAGCTTGTTTTATCTTGCTGATGAGATCTAATCAAACCAAAAAAACTCTACCATCTTGATTTCACTCCAGCACTTTTGCAACAACACCAGCGCCAACGGTACGCCCACCTTCACGAATAGCAAATCTCAACCCTTCGTCCATTGCAATGGGTGCAATAAGATTTACTGTAACCGAAACGTTGTCGCCCGGCATGATCATTTCCGTGCCAGCCGGCAACTCTATCGATCCAGTCACATCCGTTGTACGAAAGTAAAATTGCGGGCGATAGCCAGCAAAGAATGGTGTGTGCCGACCACCCTCTTCCTTACTCAACACATAAATTTCTGCAGCAAATTTGGTATGCGGAAGAATACTGCCCGGCTTAGCCAGCACCTGACCACGCTCAACCTCTTCCCGCTTGGTGCCACGCAATAACACACCAACATTATCTCCCGCTTGCCCCTGATCAAGCAACTTGCGGAACATTTCCACGCCCGTGCAAACAGTTTTGATCGTAGGCCGCAACCCAACAATCTCTATCTCTTCTCCAACCTTTATGACGCCACGCTCTACACGCCCCGTCACCACCGTACCCCGACCAGAGATAGAAAATACGTCTTCAACCGGCATAATAAACGCGCCATCAATTGCACGCTCCGGCTCAGGTATATAGGTATCCAGCGCTTCTGCCAATTTGAATATCGAAGGTTGCCCAATCTCGCTCTGATCCCCCTCCAGCGCCTTTAACGCTGACCCAGTGATAATCGGCGTGTCATCGCCCGGAAAATCATATTTCGAAAGCAACTCGCGTATCTCCATCTCCACCAGTTCCAACAATTCGGCATCGTCCACCATGTCCGCCTTGTTCATGTAGACAATGATGTAAGGTACGCCGACCTGCCGTGCCAGCAAGATATGTTCGCGCGTCTGCGGCATTGGTCCGTCTGCTGAAGATACGACCAGAATCGCCCCATCCATCTGCGCCGCGCCAGTAATCATGTTTTTTACATAATCAGCGTGCCCCGGGCAATCGACGTGCGCATAATGCCGATTGGCAGTTTCGTATTCAACATGAGAGGTATTGATGGTGATTCCGCGCGCGCGCTCTTCTGGCGCAGAATCTATCTGCGCATAGGATTTTATCTCTCCACCATATTTGTTCGTCAGCACCGTCGTGATCGCAGCAGTAAGTGTCGTCTT
>NZ_FMWO01000012.1 GCF_900103035.1 Nitrosomonas mobilis | reverse complement strand
AAATCAAAACGGCGATTGAAGCGATAGGAGAATTCTGCAAGATAGCGCTGTGCATACTTGGCGTGATTGAATGCATGGTAGGTTCCGCTGAAGGCAGTCTTGAGATTGCCAAGAAGCGTATTGACCCAGCGAAACTCGGCACGCTGCACAGCAGATTTGCCACTTCCCACAATATGGCGCTCATGCTGCGCGGCTGTATGCGTAACCGCCCCGAAACACCCCAAACCATCAGATACGACTCGTGCAGTAGATGACAGACATTCAGCCGACCACTGTTTGAGCGCTTCATATGTAAAACCCGCTACGGGAGTCAAGCGTATATAAAGTGGCTTCCCCTCGCTGTTTGTTTGTATTGCCGCTACAAATGGCGTCTTACTTGCCGCGCCCCGCCCGCGCTTTCCCGGCCTTTCACCTCCCAGATAAGCATCGTCAACCTCCACGCGTCCATCCAGACGGCGTTGCTCTTCGCGCAGCAGCATGGTCTGTAACAGCTTATGCTTGATCGACCATGCCGTTTTGTAACTTACCCCCAGCTGACGTTTGAGTTCCAATGCACTGACCGCATTCTTGCTTTGCGTCATCAAGTAAATGGCCAGAAACCAGGTTCTTAGCGGTAATTTAGTATTTTCAAACACGGTGCCGACAATTGAAGAACATTGGTAGCCACAATCCAGGCATTCCCATAGCTTGCGGCCGTTATGGGTACAGGAATATCGCTCCCCATCGCAGCGCAGGCATCTCCAGCCATGTGGCCACCTCGCAGCAAACAATGCTGCTTCACATTGTGCTTCCGTGCCATATTGATGCAGAAATTCATGCAGTGACAGGCCTGCCTGAAACTGAATTTTATTCATCGCCATTGCCATCCTCCTCTGATTTTGCTACGTTTCTTCGCAATTTGTAGATTTTACAAGATTTCTGAGAGAAGTAACTAATCAGGATCTCTTTTGCTCTTTCTGATCGACTCGCCGGACAGATCCAGTTTATGTGCGTTATGCACGAGCCGATCCAGAATGGCATCCGCCAGGATGGGATCGCCGATTGATTCATGCCAGTCGTCCACCTTC
>NZ_FMWO01000001.1 GCF_900103035.1 Nitrosomonas mobilis | reverse complement strand
AGTTTCGCCTGGCTGGAAAAGAATAGAAGACTGTGGAAGAACTGCGAGCGAATGATTAACACCAGTTTGCAGTTCATCCACTTGGCTTTCCTGGCCCTTCTACTCAAAAGACTTCCTGATTAGTTACTTCTCTCAGAAATCTTGTAAAATCTACAAATTGCGAAGAAACGTAGCAAAATCAGAGGAGGATGGCAATGGCGATGAATAAAATTCAGTTTCAGGCAGGCCTGTCACTGCA
>NZ_FMWO01000014.1 GCF_900103035.1 Nitrosomonas mobilis | reverse complement strand
TGAAGTGACAGGCCTGCCTGAAACTGAATTTTATTCATCGCCATTGCCATCCTCCTCTGATTTTGCTACGTTTCTTCGCAATTTGTAGATTTTACAAGATTTCTGAGAGAAGTAACTAATCAGGATTATTTTTGGGTACTGATCATCGCCAAATCGGCTTACAGGCGGTGCATGAATGGCGCCTGCCAGCACAATTTTCCCTTTATGTAGGTACTAATCTCGACCAGCTCTCCAGTCAACAAGCCGAAAAT
>NZ_FMWO01000058.1 GCF_900103035.1 Nitrosomonas mobilis | reverse complement strand
CGAATTCGATGAATAAAATTCAGTTTCAGGCAGGCCTGTCACTGCATGAATTTCTGCATCAATATGGCACGGAAGCACAATGTGAAGCAGCATTGTTTGCTGCGAGGTGGCCACATGGCTGGAGATGCCTGCGCTGCGATGGGGAGCGATATTCCTGTACCCATAACGGCCGCAAGCTATGGGAATGCCTGGATTGTGGCTACCAATGTTCTTCAATTGTCGGCACCGTGTTTGAAAATACTAAATTACCGCTAAGAACCTGGTTTCTGGCCATTTACTTGATGACGCAAAGCAAGAATGCGGTCAGTGCATTGGAACTCAAACGTCAGCTGGGGGTAAGTTACAAAACGGCATGGTCGATCAAGCATAAGCTGTTACAGACCATGCTGCTGCGCGAAGAGCAACGCCGTCTGGATGGACGCGTGGAGGTTGACGATGCTTATCTGGGAGGTGAAAGGCCGGGAAAGCGCGGGCGGGGCGCGGCAAGTAAGACGCCATTTGTAGCGGCAATACAAACAAACAGCGAGGGGAAGCCACTTTATATACGCTTGACTCCCGTAGCGGGTTTTACATATGAAGCGCTCAAACAGTGGTCGGCTGAATGTCTGTCATCTACTGCACGAGTCGTATCTGATGGTTTGGGGTGTTTCGGGGCGGTTACGCATACAGCCGCGCAGCATGAGCGCCATATTGTGGGAAGTGGCAAATCTGCTGTGCAGCGTGCCGAGTTTCGCTGGGTCAATACGCTTCTTGGCAATCTCAAGACTGCCTTCAGCGGAACCTACCATGCATTCAATCACGCCAAGTATGCACAGCGCTATCTTGCAGAATTCTCCTATCGCTTCAATCGCCGTTTTGATTTGGCTGCCATGGTGCCGCGATTGCTGCGCGCCGCCGCAACGACAGAACCTCTTCCGATCGGTATATTGAGAATTTCTGAGATAGGTAACTAATCAGGAATCCCATTGCACCATCACCGATACCGAGTTTTGGCGCATTCATGCCTCTGGCTTTGAGTTTCAGCAGCACTTCCCGCCAACTCTGAGTAGATTCCCGCACACCGTCTTCTATGGCTAGAAAGCGCTTATCTCCTCGTTCGTTAACGCCAATAATGACTAAAGCACACAACCTGGCATTTTCTGCGCGCAAGCCACTGTAGATCCCATCAGCCCAGATATAAACCCAGCGCTCTTTATCTAATGATTTATTGCACCAGGTTTTATAATCAGCTGACCAAATCTGCTTCAACCTGGAAACCGTACTGGCCGACAGGCCGCTGACTTCAGGACCAACCAGAACTTCCAAGGCGGTGCCCATTTCTCCAGTCGAAACACCCTTCAAATACAGCCAGGGTAACGCCGCCTCCAGCGAAGCTGTCTTCCGTACATACGGCGGCACCTCTTCCAGTCGGTATATTGAGAATTTCTGAGACAGGTAGCTAATCAGAATGTATTATATTTAACGCGGTAAAATGCAATAACCAAAGGGCATTGCACCATAAAATTTCAGCCCACATTATCAATGCTCTTTTCATCACCGTCCAATCATCACGTATGGAACAATCAAACAGGTTTAACCAAACAAACCGCCTTAAGGGGCATGGCTCAAAACAAAAGCACCAGATCTAACAGTGCAACATTAAGTAGGGCATGTTGCTATAGATACCAGACTGGTGAATTTTTTATCTAGGGGTATTAGAAAGAGAGGCGCCATTCCGACCAGAGAACGATCAGAAGCAAAAAGAGAGAAGGAGGTGAATTAGGCAGAAAGCCTTAAGGATACTGGTGGCCAAGGGCGGAATCGAACCACCGACACAAGGATTTTCAGTCCTCTGCTCTACCGACTGAGCTACTTGGCCAATATAGTCTTTAATCTTGTCAAAATTATTTCATAAACAATGGCAATGAAATAAATTGAAATTACATTTTCTTAACGCTGTCTTGATGGCGCGCCCGGCAGGATTCGAACCCACGACCCCTTGGTTCGTAGCCAAGTACTCTATCCAACTGAGCTACGGGCGCATCTTGCTATATCAAGGGAACCTCAATTAAACAGAATTCTTTTGCGGTGTAAGAAAGCAGTGCATGATGTTACATTCAGGCATTTTTGTCAAGAATCGACCAGAATCTGCGCACACATTGACGTAAACGGGATTCACGAGTAGCATTTGCAAGTTTTATGAGTCAGGCAGATTAAAAGATCGAGGGCGTTAATTAATGGTGCGAACCGGATTGGTGGCGGGTAACTGGAAAATGAATGGTAGCCTGGAGCAGAATCAGGCTTTATTGACAGCGGTAGTAGCAGGGATACGCTCGTTGGATAGGGTTAATTGCGCAGTTTGTGTGCCTTTTCCCTATCTGGCGCAAGCTCAGGTCTTGCTGAACCAGACCCACTTGGCGTGGGGAGCACAAAATCTCAGTCAGTATACTCATGGCGCATATACAGGTGAAGTGTCTGCCAGTATGCTGGTAGATTTTGGTGTGCAATTTGTGATCGTCGGACATTCGGAACGGCGTGCGTTATTTGGTGAGAGCGATCAGCTGGTTGCCGAGAAATTCAAAACGGCACAAACTGCCAAACTAATACCCATCCTTTGTGTTGGCGAGACCTTGACACAGCGTGAGGCAAACGAGACAGAAAGTGTCATTGCCGGGCAACTGGAAGCAGTAATTGAATTGAACGGAGTGCAAGCTTTAGCGAATGCGGTGATAGCTTACGAACCCGTCTGGGCCATCGGAACCGGGAAAACGGCAACTCCTCAGCAGGCTCAGGATGTTCATGTGTTTATTCGTGACAAGATAGCTACCCGGGATAATCAAATTGCTGCTAACGTCAGAATAATTTATGGCGGCAGCGTAAAAGCTGATAATGCCAGAGAGCTGTTTGCCATGCCGGATATCGATGGCGGGTTAATTGGTGGTGCTTCACTCGTGGCAGATGATTTTGTATCAATTTGTAAAGCCGCACAACATTAATCAAAAGGTAGGAAATTGTGGAAACACTTGTTTGGACATTACATTTAGTCGTAGCTGGGACTATCATCATCCTGGTTTTATTACAGCAGGGCAAAGGTGCGGATATGGGGGCGTCTTTTGGTGGCGGTTCGTCAGGAAGTTTGTTTGGTGCGAGCGGCTCCGCCAATTTTCTGAGCAGAATGACCGCGGTAGCTGCTACAACCTTTTTTATTTCCAGTTTGACCCTGACATATTTTTCTGGAAATGCTCCTAAAGATCAGAGTGTAATGCAAAAAATTGGTGCGGAATCAAGTGAAATAGATAATAGCGCAGAAAAAAGTGATGAGATTCCTCAACCAGCGAGTGACGCCGCATCAAAAGCTGATCAGATACCTGAATAACCTGTTTAATACTAAATTGCCGACGTGGTGGAATTGGTAGACACGCCGTCTTGAGGGGGCGGTGGCGAAAGCTGTGCGAGTTCGATTCTCGCCGTCGGCACCAAGTGAACGTTTCAAGCAGCGTCATTCATAAGGTTCAGATAGCATCATAACGTTTCACTTAATACCATCAAAAAGGCGATATATTTGCTGGTATATTTTTGCGCTCCGGCCAGATACCAGTAAATGCTAACAGGCACCGTAGCACGTAAGGCCAAATACAAAGACAAGCCTTATAAATTAAACGATAGTTACGGCCTGTTTTGCTGGTTATGACTACTGGCAAATATTGGCGGCTCGGCTACCGTTACGACGACAAGCAGAAAACATTAGCCCCTGGTACTTATCCTGTGAAGTGAGTCTGACCGATGTACGGGTAAAACGTGTTGATGCCGAAAGCTATTGTCATCTGGCGCTGACCCATCCGAGGCCAGGAAATTGGCAAAGGTGAAGACAAAGATGGCTGAATATTCAAAGGTATTGCCGCTGAGCGGTACGCCAGACAATCGACGGCAGAGCAGAAGCGACCACCGGGAAGGTAAAAGTTTCTTGATCATGACCTGTTGCGTTACCATTTTTTATTTGCGTCTGGTCTTGCTTAACACCCTGAGTCTTTAGAAGTACTCTTTGATACGAATCCTGCGTAAAGCTTACAGCAAAAGCAGATATCCTCCTGAGCAGGCAGTCAATGCGGTCAGTCCGAACAGACACCAGAGCAGCATAAGTTTTCCAGGGCGATATTGCTGGGGAACGGATTTGTCAAACATTACCAGGGTATTGAGTGCTGCCAATACCGGTGCGGCCACAAACGCAACCACGGTGCTGATTTTTACCATTTCTCCCATTGAAGGCAGCATAAAGAATAATATCAGCAATGTGCCGGTAATCGTGATCAACAGCCAGGTCAGGTAGACATTTCCATTCTTGCTGTGCTGAATCTTTTGAGGAAACAGCAGTTTGAGCGACATACTGATACTACGTGGAAAGGCGTCCAGCAGGGTCAGCGTAGTGCTGAGCATGGTGGTAAGTGCAGCCAGAGCAACAATCGGATAGGCCCAGCCACCAAGTGCATACTGATACATGCTGATCAGTTGTCCAGCAAACTTGGCGCCATCGGTCTCAAAGGCCTCACCGCTACCATACATGACCAGTGCGCCAAGCAGCAGGAAACAGATGGCGAGAAAGGCCGTTCCAATAAAGCCTACCCGGAAATCAAAAATGGCGTCGCGCATGCTGATCATTCTGCCTTCACTTTCATTCTTGCTTTGCGACCAGATGGAGTGCCATACTGAAAGTTCGACCGGCGCCGGCATCCAGCCAAGCAGAGTGACGAGAAACAGCAGGTGCAGATGTTCTCCCCAGGAAAAATGCACGGTTGCGGATTCATAATGCCCGGAATTATCAAACAGCAAGGCGATCACAGCGAAAACAGTGGTCACGGACAGCACCAGGATGATGACCTTCACCAGCTTATCAAGCAGCACATAGTGCCCGCTAGCCAGGAGCGTGAAACAGATTAGCAGCAGCAGACTGCTGATGATGGCGGCGACGGTCTGTGGCTCATGCCCGCCTAATCCTTCCAGCCCAAAAATGTTGGTAAAGAGCCCCGCAGTCACTACGGTAACCGTCGCCTGGATAATGAACATGGTTGACACGGTTATCAAAAGATATGCCCACACCGCCCATTTCCCGAGTTTTGCATAGCCATGCAAAATATTTTTGCCTGTTGCTGCTGTATAACGTGGCCCGAACTCGAAAAAGGGGTATTTGATGAGATGAATGATCACGATCGCCAGGATCAGTTCGAACCCAAACATCCCCCCCGCACGCGTCGATTGCACCAGATGCGACACTCCTACGGCGGCGCCGGCATACAGCAATCCCGGCCCGAGTCTTGAAAGGACACCATCAGCAACATATCTGGTATTCATGGCACTTTTCCATTTTTTATAATCATATAGCAACTATTTTTTAATGATTTCTGCCAAAATCTGAATATGTGGAAACCACTTGTTCAGCGATGCTTTGCGGCATAAGGGGGATTGATAGTGGTTCCGTATTTTTATGTCTCGGAGATACTTCGGCATTGTACGATGCCAGGATTAACATCCCCACAACCTCATCCAGAACTGGCGATACAGTTTCCCCCACATCAAGTCGTACAACGATATCCTCTATTTTTTAATCGTCTTACATTTTGATAACCGATCAGCCTGTCGAGCGTGTGTATTATAAATAGAGAGCACTCCTAAAAACGCATATTTGCGAGTATCCCCTTCGGGGATTGCCTGCTTACTTCGTCTCATCGCAATACTTCGTTACGCACAAAAATATTTTTCTGAATATCAATGACTGACATCTCGGAATTTACGGGATCAAAATGACGCTTGATGCAATCCGCAGTCTTCCGGCAACCGCAGCCAGACCAACACTATATGACAAGGAGCAGCTGGTTCGTCTGCACGCCGTAGTGGCAATGACCATCAGGGTATTAAAGAAGCAGGGAAAGAGGATTAAAACAATTGTTCGGGAAACCGGTATATCACACAACACGGTTAAAAAATCTCGATGATCAAGAGATGCTGCGTCACATCTCGACCCTACCATGCCTCAGGCAGCGGTTATGGCCGTGAACACGGCAGTTTTAGCATGCGTGAGTTTTGTGAGCGTTAAAGGGTTGATGCGCAGCGATTCCTGGAGACGGTCGCGATTTTATCGTCAAACTCGCCCGTCTTCGCCCTCGTAATCAGGATCAATGCGTGGATCGAGACCCATTGAAATTGGCGCCGCGTCTGGAAGCGGGGTGTATTTTTCCCGTTTATCTACAGGCAATGATGGCCGCTGCAAGATGCGAACAAGGACAAATACAGCGTAGAGTAAAGCCACGGCTGATTCGAACATAAAGAAGCTGGATGGACCGTAGATCGACATGAGCGTCGAGGCGAACAGTGGGCCGAGCGTTGCACCAATGGAATAGATCATGAGCAAACGCCCAGACGCCGCGACGTAATATCTACGCTCCAGGCGGTCGAAGGTCTCCGCGACACAGAGCGGATAGAGGCTGCTCATTGCACCTCCGAACCATAGTGCCATAGACAGCAAGACAAAAAATGGTAACCCGGAGGCGACGATACCTGCCAGCAACCCCCAAGTGATACTGACGGCTAGCAAGGTGACGGAGATGACAACACGCCGGTCATAGCGATCTGCCAGAACGCCAATTGGGAACTGGAAGGCCAGACCGCCGAGCACCACGGTGCTCATGAATAAGGCGGCTTCGGACACGCTCAGTCCGATCCTGGTCGCAAAAACGACACCCAGAGCATAAAAGGAACCAACGATCAGACCCGCAACTCCGGCGCCTACTATGCCAGGAGGAGAGGCCGAATAAAGATCTTTGATGTTCAGTGCGTGGCTCTCGCTGAGATTGGGCTCAACCAGCCTCGTCATTGCGATCGGGACTAGCGAAAGCACGATCAGTGATGAGGCCAACATGAAGAGATCGGGCTTACCGACATCAGTGAGGTTGACCAGGGTTTGGCCAAAGGCCATCGAAAGATAGTAGGCCAGCATGTAAAAGCCGAGGACGCGTCCGCGCGTTTTGTTGCTGCTTTTGGTGTTCAGCCAACTTTCAATTATGGCCGTTAGACCGGCAATGCAGAAGCCGTTTATAATCCGCAGAAGCACCCATGCCGCCGGATGGGAAATGGTTGCATATGCATATGCCAGTGTGATTGCAGCCGTCAGCGCTGCGAAAACAGCGAACGCGCGGATATGTCCGATGCGAAGGATCACGCGTTTCCCGCGCAGCCCTCCAAGCGCCAGGCCCAGGTAGTAAGCCGCCATGATGGCCCCAGTCAGCGCCACAGGATAGCCTGCCGCTTCCATTCGAAGTGGCAGGACAACACCGAGCAGACTGTTGCCTGCCACGAAGGCAGCAGTGCCGCCCAAGAGGGATCTCACCGAGGCAATAACCTCGCGTACATTTCGCGTCATTGCTAGGATGGTAACCCATTGGTTTAATGATGGTAAGAAGAATAAAACAACATTAGGTTACTTGAAAAGCAACTACTCGCCACCTTAAAAAGTAATCAAGAAAACACTTGACAGGTTTTTAGGCGAGAAAAATCCAATTCCGCGTCCTACTGAACCCCGGGGGAGTGGAGTGGTTTCTCTTATACAGCCTGAAGATAAATTAAGCTCCAACATGGCTGGTTAATCAAGCTCAGGCAATTTGAGGAATGGCATGCCCCTGTTAGTAAACTTGATCTGGCGTTAGGTCATCAAGACCTTGATGAAAACGTTTTTTATTGTACCCGTTGAGCCAGATATTCAGATTTTTCCTTACCAAATTTAAATTATTGAATGCAAAAGTAAACAGGCGTTCATATTGGATGGTACACCATAATCATCCCTTGGCGCCTGAAGCATGTGGCATAACTGCGCGATGCTTGCAACTGCTGGTTGCAGCACCTGGCTGGCTTCTTCAATTCACGCCAACAGCGTGGCTGGTGAAACTTCCAGCTCATACAGATCGTCGATCAGTTGCGCGCTGCGCGCGAGGGGCAACAGTTGGCCTTGCTTCAGATGAACCGCCAGCGCGCGAATGTTCGGCTCATACTGCACCGCTCCGCGGACGCCTGAGAGAAATTGACTCTCGTGCAGTTTACCGCATCCGCATTGCAGTCGCAGGGTGCGATGTCCAGTGGCTTCGTAACGCACCACTGGTATGTCGAACACTTGCCGGCGTTCCACAATCTGTGCGCATGACAGGGGCGAGGTCTCCCCACATCCATCGCAACGCTCCGGTAAACCATGCTCAATCACCTCGCCCGGTTCCCGCACGCGCTTGAGAGTCATTCCTTTGTGTCTGATCTGGCCACCAGACTTGGCACCCGAGGGGCGACGTAGTGGGCGTGTCTTCTTTAGCTCATCGAAGGACGGTGGCGTGCTCGAATTGTGGCAATCCTTGGATAATTGAGTTTCCGATTCTGACACGCACGCAGTCAAAATCCGAACCTGTTTGAATAACAGGCGGATCAAATCATCCTTTTGATCCGAGTCAGTGTCGTGAGGTCAGGAAGTTCGGGTTCGCGCATGACTCGTAGTATGATAAACAAATAACCAACTGACTGTTCTGCAAGCCTATGCCTGAATAGTCACGTTAGTAGATTTTAATGGGAAGAAAACAAGGCATCTGTTTTGAATTATGGTTCTATTGATAAAAATGATTTTTGATTGAAATTTTAAAAGTTATTGAAAATATATTTAGTTAAAAAATCAAATATCGCTGCTTTACATTCCTGCAACAGAGCCGAAGTATTTTCCGTTATTTGTGTAGAGGGAGAAAAAAATGGACATAAGAAAATTCAAAATTATCGCAATAATCCTGTTTTTAACGATGGGGCTGCTGGCCGATGCGATTGCCTCAGATATAAAAACTAATTCTTCTTTTGTGTTATTTGAAACCGGACAAGTGCGTCCATTAGCATTATCCCCGGATGGCAAGACGCTTTTTGCCGTAAACACACCGGATAATCGTCTTGAGATTTTCGCTATTTTTGATGATCGGCTGAATCATTTAGGTTCCGTTTCGGTTGGACTTGAACCGATTGCAGTGGCGGCACGCAGTAATGATGAAGTATGGGTGGTCAATCATCTATCAGACAGCGTTAGCATAATAAAACTGGATAAGAATTTTCGGGAGCGAAGCATACTCAGTAAATTTTTAATAAAAAGATCGGTCGGACGCGTCACTCAAACGCTGTATGTTGGCGATGAGCCACGAGATATTGTATTCGCAGGCGAACAAAGTGACCGCGCTTTTATTACGACTGCACATCGAGGACAAAATGCGCCGCATGACCCCCAATTGACGACGCCTGGTGTAGGACGTGCGGATGTCTGGGTGTTCGATGCAAACGCAACAGGTAACGCCTTGGGAGGCACCCCTTTAACAATCGTTAATTTATTTGGCGACACGCCACGCGCATTAGCAGCATCACCAGATGGAAAATATGTTTATGCTGCGGTTTTTCATTCCGGGAATAAAACAACGACGCTTTTTGAAGAGGCTGTAACCAGCGATAAAGGTTTACCACCCCCTCACACTAATTTTGAAGTCATAATGCAACCCCACACAGGATTGATAGTTCAATTTGAGGGCGGGAAATGGATTGACAATATTGGGCGGGATTGGAGTGAACAGGTTAGGTTCTCACTCCCGGATAAAGATGTTTTTGTCATAAATGCCAACGCTAATCCGCCTGCGCAAGTCTCTGGCGAGACTGGGTTCTTTAGTGGCGTAGGCACAGTATTATTTAATATGCTTGTGAATCCAATAAATGGCAACGTTTATGTGGCTAATACCGATGCCAGGAATCTGACTCGGTTTGAAGGTCCCGGCAATTTTGGCGGTTCAACGGTACGCGGTCATTCGCATGAAAGCCAGATTACCGTCCTTGATGTGGACGGCTCTGTCAAAACGCGTCATCTAAACAAGCATATTGATTTTGATTTGTGCTGTGATGCAATTCCTAACGATGAAAATGCGCGAAGTTTGGCTTTTCCAATGGATATGGCTATTACTAGAGACGGCAAAACTTTGTATGTCGTTGCTTTTGGTTCCAGCAAAATCGGAGTATTTGATACCGAATCTCTAGAGAATGATAACTTTGAACCTTCTCTGGACAATCAAATAGCAGTCTCAGGCGGCGGCCCAAGCGGAATCGTACTGAATGCAGCGAATGATCGGCTGTATGTGTTGACACGTTTTAATAATTCGATCTCCGTCATCGATACATCTGAAAAAAAAGAACTGGCAAATGTTTCAATGTATAACCCAGAGCCGGAAAGCGTTGTGAACGGACGGCCTTTTCTATATGACGCCACGTTCACTTCAAGCCATGGAGATTCTGCTTGTGCGAGTTGTCATGTCTTTGGAGATTTCGATAGCCTTGCCTGGGATTTGGGTGATCCAGATTTTTTTGAAATTGAAAATCCCGGCCCATTTTCATTATTACCTGCTGAAGCGGGATTTCCTTTAAGCGTGCATTTTCGTCCGGTAAAAGGGCCAATGACGACACAAAGCTTACGTGGACTGGCCAATCATGGTCCTATGCACTGGCGCGGAGATCGAACTGGAGGAAATGACGAGCCCAGCAGCCAGCCCGACAGCGGTACTTTTAATGAAGACCTCGCATTTAAAAAATTCAATGTCGCTTTTGAAGGACTCAACGGCAGGCATGAACAGCTCAACGATAATGATATGCAGGCATTTACTGACTTTATCCTGCAAATAACTTATCCACCGAACCCAATTCGCAATCTGGACAATTCGCTCACCCTGGATCAGTCGAAAGGACGAGACTTCTTTTTTGGCGAAAAATCAGATACCTTCTTTAATTGCAATGGCTGCCATGTTTTAGATCATGACGGCAATAGAGAATTCGGAGTGGCCAAGCCCGGTTTTTTTGGGACAGACGGCAAGTATTCCTTTGAATTTGAAACGCAAGTATTTAAAACCCCGCATTTAAGAAATTTATACCAGAAAGTGGGTATGTTTGGGCAAGCCGTGACATCTCCTGGAACCATTGGAACGCCTTTTTTCCTACCGGAACCATTAAATAGCAATGCTTTCATGGGCGATCAAATTCGTGGTTTTGGATTTCTGCATGATGGCAGTACCGATACCTTATCTCGTTTCCATGGCTCAGTAGTTTTTGCGCAACGTCCGGCAGAGCATCCGCTGCCAAATCCGGGCGGTTTCACTCTTGACGCTAATGGTATTGCCAAACGCCAGCAAGTCGAGCAATTTCTTCTGGCTTTTGACAGCAATCTTGCACCGATTGTTGGCCAGCAAGTTACTTTAACCAGACGCAATAAGGAATGGACGCAACCTCGCCTTGATTTGTTAATAGAAAGATCAGAAGCGGGAGAATGCGATCTTGTGGCCAAGAGAAATAGCAGGCTGCGTGAGTTTGGTTATCTTTATCGTGGCGATGGAACATTTGTGCGAGACAGTCAACGTAAACGCCCTATTTCTGACAAAGCCTTGCGAAAAATTGCTAATAGGCCGCATGGCGAAATAACCTATACCTGTGTCCCGCCGGGATCAGGTATCAGAATAGCACTAGATAGAGATGAAGACGGTTTATGGAATGGTGATGAGTGGAATATAAATTTCACGCAGGCTCAGAATGATCATCCATAAATGTTTCTATGGTTTTGTTGCAAAAAATTTTAATTGCAACCAACATTGTTTTTGAATGGCCTCTTTTATGATTTTAATGTCGATATTTTATATCAGGAGGTAACAAAAATGAAAAACCTATGGATAACAACGGCACTAGTAACTTGTTATTTTTTCTCTTCAACTGCTGTATTAGCGCAGGAACTGGGTGAGTTTTGTTGGAAGGAAGCAAATAGTTTATGTGTTCTTAGGCTGAATGCGACGCAACATAACAATTTTTACTCATTTATTGGCAATGAGATTTGTCCGGATGAGGAAACAGTGACTCACGTAAACGGAAGTGGCTTTATCAGTGATAATCAGGTTAAAATTGGTCTGACTTTTATCTCTCAATTTAATTTTCTACCTGCTGTTTCAGTTACGACTACGTATGGGCTGGCTGGTACAATTAATCTCCCAGACCTCTCTTTCAGTGGCGTTACAACTTTTACTGAAAATGTACAGCAACATACAAACTACGTATCTGCTGTATGTGACTCCTAGCAAGGCGAGCGTTGGGGCATCAGGATCATCGCGTGAATTTACGGTTTGAATACTATTTATATTTGCAAATAATTTGAACCGTGTATTCCGCCAGCATGATCTCCGTTGACATGGTTCTTCGATCGCCAGGCAACTGGTTATTTCATTGCCATGTCAGCGATCACATGATGGCAGGGATGGCCACCCGCTGGCGGGTGAAATAACAGAAGAAATCCGCCTTCACAAAAAACTCTGGACCCATTTAAAAACCCTCTAAATCAGGATATTCCCGATGATGGTTCGATTCAGCTTTTCGATGTGAAATCCCAAGGCCAAACATAAACAGACATCAGCCGAATTATTGATAACCACATAACCGGGTTAATACCCTTCAAACTCTTCCGTCTTGATGTTGTCTTCATCAGCGCCAATTTCAATCAGCAGCGAGCGCATGGCTTTGACCATACCTTCGGGACCTGATAGGTAGTAGCGTGGCGCGGCAACGTCAGGTACATGCCGTTTGATGAGATCAGTATTGACGTGACCCTGGGTTGATGTGTACACCGGAACAAAAGTAAAGTTTTTGTTTTCTGCAGCGAACCGTTCCAACTCGTCGGTATAAGCTGCCAACGCTGGCGTGCGGTTGGCGTAAATCAGCGTGATTTTGTGATTTGTCTTGTCATGCGTGGCCTGTGCAATAATGCTGCGCACCGGCGTAATGCCGATGCCGCCTGTGATGAACACTGCCGATACAGCTTCGTTTTTTTGCAACGTAAAGTCACCCCATAGCGCAAGCAATTGCACCATTGCACCTTCCGGAACCTTGGCTGCAGCTCTTTTATAAAGTGAATCACGCATACGCGTGGCCATACGTAGCGTGTCTTCGAACGGCGCGCTGACGAACGAAAATCCGTGTTTGTTGTTACTGTCGTCCAGTCCAGTTGAAGGTGGCAGTACTAAGTCACCATATTGACCGGCGCGGTATTCAAAGCCCTTGGGCTTTTCCAGCGTGAACTCCATGGTCCCCTCTGCTATTTCTTTTTTTTGTAGTAACCTGACATCGTAACTGGTTGGCATGATTGAATTTAACCTCCTCTAAGGTTTAAAGACCAGCTTTGATTATTGTACGCATTATGCAAAGGATAAATGCGTTGATTGCTGCTGTTATCAGGCCAGTCTATTCCGGCGTCGCAACAACAGCATGATCATCTTACCCAGCCCAATCAGCAGGATACCGGCAGGTTCGGGAACAGAGTTTTCCAGAAGAGAAGGGGGCGTCACCCTAGATTACACAAATATGCTCTTCAGGGACTTCCGGAAGTGCTGAGCGCTTGGTGCGCATTTATTTCATTTTCATCATTTTTCATATCCTCGACGCGCGATGCGACGGTAATATGTTACTAAGAATAGCGCCCTCTTTTCATGTCTTAGGCGCACTCTCTTGTCTCCCTATTTCTTGTCTTTTGGTGGGCAGGGATCACCACCATGACTATCGGGATTTTGGATTATTCCATTATTTTTATGGACAACTAATTCAGATTCTTGGTTCCTACTCACGCCTCTACCAAAATCAACGGCATCTCGTTTCTTATCAAAATGCTTGATAGATTTCTCACCACCACCTTTTTTCACATCCCAACCGCCTTCTGAGTTGGGAACTACATGATGTGTTTTTCTTGGCACGATGTTTCTCCTTTCTGAGCATAACGTAAAGTTGAGGGGCGCGCCCCCTCTCGAACGTAATGTTAGCCAATGTTGTTAGCCCTTCATGAACCATTGTTTCGTAAGCATTGCGTAAGATTTCATTGGCTCCTCGAAGCAGGGCTTCGTTATTTTTTCGAGCGCTTGCTGAGCGGTTGTCAATTGGTTACGTATTTCGGGCGCCTCGAAAAACCTCGACTCGCCCACTTTTAGTAGACTTGGTTAAATTACGTTGCCTTGAAACCCATTCTTCTCCTGCCGATGAAACCACATAGCGCCATCAAGCTTGACCTGTTCGCCGACGAACACCACCGCAAGAAAATCGACTCGCTGGGTGACCCACTGGTTGAGATCGAGTCGCACATTGACTTTGCTGCCTTGGCAATAGAGGTTGATCGGGTGGCGCCCCGTCCGATGAGTCCGCAGGGCGGACGTCCGCCGTACCCTACCGAGACGATGGTTCGCATTCTTGTTCTGAAGCGTCTGTACAACCTCTCGGATGAACAGACGGAGTACCAGTTGCTCGACCGCATGAGCTACAAACGGTTCTGCGGACTGGCGAACGCGACGAACGTCCCCGACCGCACCACCGTGTGGACCTTCGAGAACCGGATCGGTGAAACAGGGGCCAAGGCGCTGTTCGACGGCGTCTCCGCGCAGCTGCTCCAACATGGATTCACCGCGCGTGGCGGTCAGATCATCGACGCCACGCTGGTGCCGACGCCCAGGCAGCACAACAGCCGAGGCGAGAAAGGACTCATCAAGCAAGGCGCGATGCCCGCCGACTGGAAGCCGGCGAAGCGGCGCCAGAAGGACACCGACGCGACCTGGACGAAGAAACACGGCAAGAGCCACTTCGGCTACAAGCTGTCAATCAGTGTCGACAAGAAGCACAAGATCATCCGCCGGATTGAGACCGATACCGCCTCCACGCACGATA
>NZ_FMWO01000013.1 GCF_900103035.1 Nitrosomonas mobilis | reverse complement strand
CAATGGCGATGAATAAAATTCAGTTTCAGGCAGGCCTGTCACTGCATGAATTTCTGCATCAATATGGCACGGAAGCACAATGTGAAGCAGCATTGTTTGCTGCGAGGTGGCCACATGGCTGGAGATGCCTGCGCTGCGATGGGGAGCGATATTCCTGTACCCATAACGGCCGCAAGCTATGGGAATGCCTGGATTGTGGCTACCAATGTTCTTCAATTGTCGGCACCGTGTTTGAAAATACTAAATTACCGCTAAGAACCTGGTTTCTGGCCATTTACTTGATGACGCAAAGCAAGAATGCGGTCAGTGCATTGGAACTCAAACGTCAGCTGGGGGTAAGTTACAAAACGGCATGGTCGATCAAGCATAAGCTGTTACAGACCATGCTGCTGCGCGAAGAGCAACGCCGTCTGGATGGACGCGTGGAGGTTGACGATGCTTATCTGGGAGGTGAAAGGCCGGGAAAGCGCGGGCGGGGCGCGGCAAGTAAGACGCCATTTGTAGCGGCAATACAAACAAACAGCGAGGGGAAGCCACTTTATATACGCTTGACCCCCGTAGCGGGTTTTACATATGAAGCGCTCAAACAGTGGTCGGCTGAATGTCTGTCATCTACTGCACGAGTCGTATCTGATGGTTTGGGGTGTTTCGGGGCGGTTACGCATACAGCCGCGCAGCATGAGCGCCATATTGTGGGAAGTGGCAAATCTGCTGTGCAGCGTGCCGAGTTTCGCTGGGTCAATACGCTTCTTGGCAATCTCAAGACTGCCTTCAGCGGAACCTACCATGCATTCAATCACGCCAAGTATGCACAGCGCTATCTTGCAGAATTCTCCTATCGCTTCAATCGCCGTTTTGATTTGGCTGCCATGGTGCCGCGATTGCTGCGCGCCGCCGCAACGACAGAACCTCTTCCGATCGGTATATTGAGAATTTCTGAGACAGGTAACTAATCAGGTAAAATTTTGGAATATCACTCACCAGAGACAATCGTACTGGATGGTGTCAGCGGGTTTATCCGCCTTGATCCGTCCGGTCATTTCAATCGCAGGCTAATACCGGCAATATTCAGCCAGGGCAAAGTCATTCCGGATAATTGAGTTCATTACCCACAGATGCATAAAGGGCACGATGCTGAAAATCAGGCAGCAATTTTTCTGAACCGGAATAAGCTAAGGTTGCTGGCAAAAAATTATCGCTGTCGCTTTGGAGAAATCGATCTAATCATGCAGGATGGCGATACGCTCGTATTTATCGAAGTCAGAATGCGTAACAGTGAGCGGTATGGCGGTGCTGCTGCCAGCATCACCCCTGGCAAACAAGCAAAACTTATCCAAACCGCCAGACATTATCTGGCTCAACAGGATTGCGATATGCCCTGTCGTTTCGATGCCATTCTTATTTCCGGAAATAATAAAATAGAATGGGTACAGAACGCATTCGATGCGACATGATTTAAAAGTTAATAAAAAATACTAAAGCTTCGGAAGAACAGGTCGATAGCTGTTTTTTGCTTGCGGAAAATATTCCATTCCGGAAGTAAAAAATCCCTGCTGGGAAAATTTCAAATTTTCTAACCTGTTTTAATGGAGTAAATGATGAAACAATTTTTTCTGGTTTTTCTGGTCATTTTCTGTTTTAGCAACCCTGTATTTTCCGCTGTTGATATCAATACAGCCACACAATCCGAGCTGGAAACATTGAAAGGTATTGGTCCAGCTAAAGCCAAGGCCATTATCGAATATCGCAATCAGGTCGGTCAGTTTAAATCGGTGAACGAATTGACTCGGGTCAAAGGTATCGGTACAAACACCGTCCAGAAACTGAGTGATCAGATTGTCGTTTCAGATACCATTGAACAGGCTGAAGTATTAAAATAAGATTTCAAAAAGCAAAAAGATCTGATGGGCGCCTCTAATAATTCAGAGTTCCAAGCAATACAGTATTGTGACGAAATATGGGTTTTTAGAGATGCCCTTATGAATTGTTAAATAGTAGAAATTATATGAACCACCTTGCAAACTCTCTTGCAAAAGGTTGTTTTATCAAAGCAACACTTTCCAGTTTTTTTCGATTAATTGTTACAAGCCTCAATCTGAAACTTATACTCCGATATCTCTTGATTCAATTTCCCTGCGTACCGAGCCTCAGGTAAATGCCAGAAACCATTCCGCTAATCTTGCATGTCATCCATCATCTTCGCATAGGAGGACTGGAGAACGGCCTGGTCAATCTCATCAACAAGATGCCAGGGTCTGTTTATCGCCATGCAATCGTATGCGTGGAAGATTTCTCGGATTTTCGTGACCGTATTCAGCCCCAGAATATTGATGTCATTGCCTTGCATCGCTCACGAGTTGGTGTCTGGAAAATGCAGCGGGAGCTTTACACATTGTGCCGTCGCCTGCGCCCGGCGATCATTCATACCCGAAATCAATCCGGGTTGGATGCACTGCTTCCGGCATGGCTGGCACGCGTGCCTTGCCGAATCCACAGCGAACACGGCTGGGACGTCGACAATATTGATGGTAAAAAGCGTAAACCCGCACTGTTGCGCCGGTTACATGCGCCTCTGGTTCATCGCTACATTACGGTTTCCAGGCATCTCGCAAACTATCTGGCAACCGAGGTAGGAATTGATGATCGACGGATCACCCAGATTTATAATGGAGTGGATACCGAAAAATTTCACCCCGTAAAGAATAAGGCACTTGATCTCCTGCCTCCAGATTTCCAAGAGCGTGATCGAGTAATAATTGGTACCGTTGGGCGCATCCAGGCTGTCAAGGATCAGGCAACCCTACTTAGAGCCTTTGCTGCGCTGCTAGTAAAATATCCGGATCTGAGTGCCCGTGCGAGATTAATAATAGTAGGAGACGGGCCATTACTGGCCGACCTGCGTCAGCTTGCCTGCAATCTGCTGATTGCAGACCTGACCTGGTTTGCAGGCACACAGGAGAACATTCCAGACTGGCTGCGACTAATGGACCTATTTGTATTACCTTCTCTAAATGAAGGTATTTCCAATACACTGCTCGAAGCAATGGCAAGCGGTATTCCTGTTATCGCCACCCATGTCGGCGGCAACCCTGAACTGGTGGAAGCCGAACGAAATGGAGATTTTTTTGCTTGCGGTGATCAGTCCGCTTTACTGACCTTATTGAACCGCTATGTGCAGGATCGGGAATTACGCTTGGCGCATGGAGAAGCATCACGTGAAATCACATTGCAACGATTCAGCATGTCAACAATGCTTAAGGAATATCAGCAGGTATACGATCAACTCCGTCAAGAAAGCTGACAGGACCTCATTCCTTTAACTTAATATTGATCTGGCCATCCGCAACCTGAATATCTTCAACGCCCGCAGCAAAGGATTGCCAGAATCCAGGATCAACACCGAATTCGCTGACCAGATCTAGATTTTTTAATCCACCCAACCAAGCATTCGGGATAGGTATTCCCATGATGCTAACCCCTTTCAGGATAATGACAGGTTTCTGGCTCTGATAGGCCATGCCGATACCAGCATTAACACGCAAGGTTTTACCACCCAGCACAGGAAAATCCTCTTCCAGCGGAACCAGCAGCTTGGCACTCACCATATTATCGGCCAAGTCGATTGCCAATTTCTGAGCAAGATCTGTATTTTTGGCAAGCAGCGCATTCAGTTCGCGCTCGGTAAAACCGATCTCGCGTCTAGCATTTTTCTCAGAATATTGCTCCGGTTTCAGAAAACCATCTTTGTCAATTTCATGATCATTTTTATCATTGGCCCGGGAAGTTGAGATATTGAGATCAAATCCGATCGCCTGCAGCTTGGCTCCAAGTGTTCTTTCCTCTTTTGCGTTAAGTGCTACCGGTTTGAAAGAAGAACTAAAATAATAAGTCTTCAGGAACCAGTAGGTTCCTGCCATAGTGACTATAATCGTAAACAATACGATCAGCAGCAGCTGCGACCAGTGCATGGCAGATTTTTTCTCAAGATCGTTATTCATGGAACCCGTTTGTCACGAAATGCCACTTATTGTAATGTTGTCGCCAAAAACCAAACGCCCGATAATCAGATTTGCCATCAATCTGATTATCGGGCGAAGGCAGAAACGTCAAAAGAGAATCAGTGCAACGTTACAGCAGTCTTCTCCTCGCAGATCAGATCTGCACAGTAAGTTTCGTGAATGCCATCCAGGAATTTCCAAAGTGCGTCGCAAGCCCTGCTCGTAGCAGCCAGAACCTCAGCCTGTTTTTCCGGAGTATCAGCAAATTTTTCAATAATGGCCCACTCCGCCTGAGAATGATAAATGTCAGCTTCTTGATGGACTGAAAAGAATTCGTAATCCTGCGGATTGGTCATACCATAAAATCTGGCCAGTCCATCAATCTTGACAGCAGCGATATCGGGTACTTGGGATTCAAAAGCATGCAATGCAGCAAGACCGGCATAGAAAGGCTGGTTTAAGCAAATATCGCGAAAGGTTGATACCAGATTCTGTGTTTCCGGCAACGCGTCAGCTGCTGCCAAACTCTGATCATTGGCTCCGAGGGCAAATGCGAATGTTTTCCAGAGTGCCGGGTGGTTCTTTTCGCCATGCTCCTCATCAATCAGGTTTTTCAGTACCTCCTGACGAACGCTGATATCACCGCTATTACGGGCATCATGGAAATGAGGCGTATTGAAATGAACCGCGCTGAGATAAGTCGGTTCAGCCAGAACATTATAAAAATACTGTTCGGCATAATGCCGCAATTGTTCGCGTGTAAGCTTTCCTTCCGTCCAAGCCATATAAAACGGGTGCTGCAACAGATGGCGGTTTTTAATAATTGAGCTGACCTGGTGTTTAAACAAGTTTTTTGCAGTCATGATTACCCCTATCAGAGTTTAATAACAGAATTTGCGTTAATATCATCGCTAATTCATCAGTTGAAGTCAAATTGATTCCTGAATAGTAAACTGGTGATTTTGCGTAATTACTAGCAACGAAGCAAATGAAAATATTTTTTATATCTATGAAAAAAATTCATGCAAAAATTTAGCCGTAAATACGTTCCTCTTGACTTTCTCTATGCAATGGTAGAATACAAGGCAACAGTATAAACATAAACTTCCAAGAGTAAACATCATGTTCTCCAAACAAGAAACTATCGAGCAGGTCGATCCGGAATTATGGCTGGCAATCAAGGGCGAAGTTCAGCGCCAGGAAGACCATATTGAACTGATTGCATCTGAAAACTATGCCAGTCCCGCTGTCTTACAGGCACAAGGCACCGTACTGACTAACAAGTATGCTGAAGGCTATCCGGGCAAGCGCTATTATGGTGGATGTAAGCATGTTGATGTCGTCGAACAGCTTGCGATTGACCGGCTCAAGGCGCTGTTCAAGGCCGAATATGTCAATGTACAGCCTCATTCCGGTTCTCAAGCCAATGCTGCCGTTTATCTGTCTGCCTTGCAACCCGGAGACACCCTGCTGGGAATGTCGCTGGCACACGGTGGGCATCTTACACACGGGGCATCTGTCAACATGAGCGGCAAGATCTTCAATTCAATTGCCTATGGATTGAATCCTGACACAGAGGAGATAGACTATGACGCAGTTGAACGGCTTGCGCACGAACATCGGCCCCGCATGATCGTGGCAGGCGCGTCTTCCTACGCACGCATTATTGACTGGAAGCGGTTTCGCACAATTGCAGACCAGGTCAACGCCTATCTGTTTGTCGACATGGCGCACTATGCTGGTTTGATTGCGGCAGGTTTTTATCCCAATCCGGTAGGAATCGCTGATTTTGTAACGAGCACTACACATAAAACTCTTCGCGGACCACGCGGAGGAGTCATTATTGCCAAACCGGAATTCGAGAAAGCACTCAACTCGGCCGTGTTTCCACAGACTCAGGGTGGACCACTGATGCATGTCATCGCCGCCAAGGCGGTAGCCTTCAAGGAAGCAGCCAGCCAGTCATTCAGGAATTACCAGGAACAAGTAATCGAAAACGCCCGCGTTATGGCTAAAGTGCTGCATCAACGTGGTCTGCGCATCGTTTCCGGACACACGGATTGCCACATGTTTCTGGTCGATTTATGCCCGAAGAACCTGACTGGGAAAGTAGCAGAAGCTGCACTGGAAACCGCACATATTACCGTCAACAAGAATGCCATTCCCAACGACCCTCAGAAACCTTTCGTCACCAGCGGTATCCGCATTGGCACGCCAGCAATCACGACGCGTGGCTTCAGAGAATTAGAGGCCGAAAAATTGGCAAACCTGGTGGCTGACGTACTGGATGCGCCAGAAGACGAGCAAGTGCTGGCAAAAGTTGCACAGCAGGCGCAGGAACTATGTACAAAATTCCCGGTTTATGAGAAGTAATGATCGAAGATAATCAAGCATCCAGATTTGCTGACATATTACTTGGATCATGAAATGTCCATTTTGTGGGGTAGAAGATACGAGCGTAATTGATTCGCGTGAAAACGATGAAGGAACCCGTATTCGTCGCCGACGGCGCTGTATGGCATGTGCAAAACGCTTTACTACTTATGAAACCATCGAATTGCGGTTTCCGCAAGTCATTAAACAGGATGGCAATCGTGTGGAATTTGACCGGAATAAGTTACTGACCAGCTTTCGGAGAGCATTACATAAAAGACCTGTCACCGCAGAGCAAGTCGACGCTGCCATGGAACACATCATACAAAATCTGCTTGGCAGTGGCACACAGGAAGTACAATCCCGTACCATCGGCAAATGTGTTATGCAGGAGCTCTACACGCTCGACAAAATTGCTTATATCCGCTTTGCCTCGGTTTATAGAAGTTTTGAAGATATCGGTGATTTCCAGGATGCGATCAGAGAGGTTCAGGCTTCACCACCAATTGATAAAAAATGAGTAGTAACGCTTGGTTCACAATATCTCGACCGAGGAATCACAAGAAATAGAAATCACCAAGGCGGAGACCCAGCAAGTATCAAGCTCGGTTACTTTTTTGGATATTTACCGAATACTTTTGCCGTTTGATCAGTAATTTAGTAAAATGATGCGACTTGATCATGGCTCTGTCCGATGACATCCTAAATAGTCAGGTCAAGCATCTTTGTTTTTATGCTTTTTTAAAACCTTGCCTTACTTTACACTCAAAAAGAAGGCGTTACCCATAAGGAAACCATGAGACATTACGAAATTGTTTTTATTGTTCACCCGGATCAAAGCGAGCAGGTGCCTGCAATGATCGAGCGCTACAGCAATACAATCACATCAAAAGCGGGAAAAATACACAGAACCGAAGACTGGGGCCGCAGGCAGTTGGCCTACATGATTCAAAAGCTGCACAAAGCTCATTATGTGCTAATGAATATCGAATGTGATCAAACAACCCTTGATGAACTGATCTACAGTTTTAAGTTTAATGATGCAGTATTACGGCACCTCGTTATTCGCACGAATTCTCCTGTTACCGAACCATCACCACTGTTAGTACAAGAAGACACCAGCAGCCGATCAGCAACCAATTCAGAAGGCACAACCACTCCTCAGGTAACCACTCCTCAGGTTTCAGAGGACAAAGCAGCTGTATCCAATGAAAAAACAATAGCTGCTACCACTGAGTCCGCCAACTCTGCAGCCTGATCTGGAATCTACGGAATCCATTCCAAATGTGTCTGACTGCAATCTAGTTACAATATGTGGCGTAATCACCAAGCTTGAAAAACCACGTTTTACTCCCGCGGGCATCATGATTGCCGAGTTGGAACTTGACCATCAGTCTAGCCAACTGGAAGCCGGAATACAACGGCAGATAATTTGCAGGCTACACGTAACTGGTATTGCAGACATAGCAAAAAAAATGATTTCGTTTGGTACCGGTGATCATGTCAAGCTTACTGGCTTTCTGACCTTGAAAAGTCGCATGAGCAGCCAATTGGTTTTACACGCAAATTCGATCGAAGCTGTTCTTTAATTACTAAATTATTTAACTTTCTAAGTTTAATGGAGACAAGATGAGATTCACAAGGAACAAAAAAACCGATAGCCGTTTTAATAACAAATCAACCATTCGGCCATTATTCAAGCGCAAAAAATTCTGCCGATTCACCGCTGAAGGCATCAAGCACATAGATTATAAAAATGTGGATTTACTGAAAGATTTTATTGCTGAAAACGGAAAAATTATTCCTGCCAGAATTACTGGAACCAAGTCATTTTATCAGCGCCAGCTGAATGTGGCGATTGAACGCGCCCGATTTCTGGCTTTGTTACCATACACCGATCGTCATTAACATCAAGGGAAGTTACCATGCAAGTCATATTAATGGAGAAAATTGCCAAGCTGGGCGCATTGGGTAGTATCGTTAGCGTAAAGCGAGGATTCGCACGTAATTATCTTATCCCCCAAGGCAAAGCAAAATGGGCTACCGAAAGCGCGATTGCTGAATTTGAATCTCGACGCGCAGAACTCGAAAAAAAACAGGCAGAAACATTATCTGCTGCTGAATCTCTAGCTGCCAAGCTGGAAGGAATGGTCATCCAGATTGCGCAAAAAGCTGGCGCTGATGGCAAACTGTTTGGATCGGTTACCAATCTGAATATTGCTGAAGAATTATGCAAGCAAAAATATTCAGTCGAGAAATCCATGATTCGCATGCCAGCAGGGCAATTCAAGAAAACCGGAGACTACCCGGTTGTGATTGTGCTGCATAGTGATGTTTCCGCACAAATCACCGTCACTGTCGTGAGCGAAACAACATCTTAAGCCGGACTACTAACCACCAGAAAAAGGACTGGCAACAGTCCTTTTTTGTTTAATCGACTGATCACCTTCACGTCCATCCATGTCCATGCGCCATGCCTACACTTAATTCCCAGGATATGCCAGAGGATGGGTTCAAACTCCCACCCTATTCAATCGAGGCAGAGCAATCTGTGTTGGGAGGATTAATGTTAGATAATCAGGCTTGGGACAAAATAGCCGATATCATTACTGATACCGACTTCTACCGGCAGGATCATCAGATAATCTATCAACATACCTGCCGCCTGATTGAACAAAATAAACCCGCTGATGTAGTTACGGTTGCCGAGTCCCTTGAGAATTCAGCAAAACTGACGAATGTGGGAGGATTGGCCTACATCAGCACAATCACACAAAATACGCCATCAGCTGCCAATATCCGTCGTTATGCGGAGATTGTGCGGGAGCGCGCAATCATGCGCAAACTTGCCCAGGTCAGCACTCAAATCACTGACTCGGTCTATTATCCGTCAGGACGTTCCGCAGAAGATTTGCTGGACGAGGCTGAAAGTAAAATTTTTGAAATAGCCGAAAATAATGCTCATGGTAAACAAGGGTTTGTCGATATCCAGCCACTACTGAAAGAGGTGGTCGAACGTATTGAAATGCTCTATAACCGCGATAACCCGGACGACATTACCGGCATCGCCTCCGGTTTTCACGATCTGGACCAGAAAACTTCCGGTTTTCAGCCTGGAGACCTCATCATCGTCGCAGGTAGACCTTCCATGGGGAAAACGGCTTTTGCCCTCAATATCGGTGAACACGTTGCCATGGAAGTTAACAAGCCTGTGGCGGTATTCAGCATGGAAATGAGCGGTACACAGCTGGCCATGCGGATGCTGGGCTCGATCGGACGACTCGACCAGCACAAGGTAAGAACTGGACGTCTCGAAGATGAAGATTGGCCCAGACTAACGCACGCACTCGGAAAACTGAATGATGCACCGATCTTCATTGATGAAACGCCAGCATTGAATTCACTCGAACTACGCGCCCGTGCCCGCCGACTATACCGGCAGCATGGAGGATTAGGTCTGGTTATCGTTGATTATTTACAGTTGATGTCTTCCATTTCACATAGCGAAAACCGTACCGCTGAAATATCTGAAATTTCCCGCTCATTGAAAGCATTGGCAAAGGAACTGCATGTACCGGTCATGGCGCTTTCTCAATTGAATCGTAGTCTCGAGCAACGCCCCAACAAGCGTCCAGTTATGTCCGATCTTCGTGAATCCGGTGCTATAGAACAGGATGCAGACGTCATTCTTTTCATTTATCGCGATGAAGTCTACAACCCGGATACGCCAGATAAAGGTATTGCAGAAATCATTATTGGCAAACAGCGTAATGGCCCGATTGGAAAAATTGATCTGACTTTTCTTGGCGAGTTTACCCGTTTTGAGAATTGTGCACGAACGGATTACTACTAAATGATTGTAATCGCAACAAATACATTGCAAGAATACTCCGCCATCACGTGCGGTCACCAGCACAGTTTATGCAGCGATACGATGCAAATCCAGCCGCTGCTTAAAACGCATTGACTCTTTTTTGACAGTGCGCCTCATGAAGAAAATACTGAGTAGTGCTGGAGTTGAAACATCTCCCAATGAAATTTCTTTTTTATCATGGGACGCATTACCCGGCCTGGCCTTGCTATCCATCAGGCACCATCAGGAAGACGGCAAAAATTTCTGAAACCAGGCTGTTTTTAAAAGTGTAAATGGCCGAGCATTTGTGCTGGATTCAGCAAACTATCTGTCATCCAACGTCCGAGTGGACTTCGATGAAATGCACCCCAAGTAGTTTATCGAGATCAAGAATGCAATAATAAAATTAGATCGTGTGAAGCCGCGATCTGAACCGTTTGTTGGAGGAGCCCGGTTGAATTTCTGTAAATCCTGGTTACCGAGATGGGTCCTGTTCTCATGCAATAATCTAACCCGGCGCATGAGTTGACGCCCGAATATAGTGCGGCTGATGTACAGTGTCGGGTTGTCAGGATGCAGATCGATAGTGGTCAAACTGACCACAAACCAAATTCAAGTCCGAATTGCGACAAACCTGCAAAATTTATATTCTCTAGGTTAATTGCGGTTTCCGCGGCAAATATTCCGATTGACGCAACAGAATGCGCGCCGCTGTCGAGCAGATCGACAAAACAAGCTTCGTCGGCAGCGGGGGGCGAAAAACCAGCAACGTTTTCATAGAGTAAGTCGACTACAGTGGCATGGCTGGCGGCTTCATCGCCGAGTGCGGCGTGAATCGCCAGTTGCATTAAAGTTTCATAATCCGTGCCGTCGTCTAGCAGGTTTAATCCGATGCCGGCCAGTTGTGTGTCTGCAACAGAATCCGCACCAAACACCGCGCCAATAATCTTTGCCGTAATGCCCGCATTTCCGTCAAGGTCCAATGCAAGTAATGTGTCGGAAAACCGGATGCGCTCGATATCAATGAGTGTGTCTGTGCCGTCTGGAAACCCATTGCGCGCGTGAACCGTCCACAGATTATCAGATTGCCGCTGAACAGTGTAATTCGTCGAAGGTCCGGTGTAGATCGCCACGTCGATTGCTTCATTGCCAATCAATGTATCGTTGCCGCCAAAGCCTTGCAAAATATCGTTCCCCGTCCCGCCAGCGATGATTTCATCGATACTGTGATCAACACTGAAAGGGGTCTGGAAACCCTCGAACAGCGCCATGTAATCATTTGCCGAGGTGCCGTTTCCATCGCTGGGACTGAAGGTCGCGCCGGACAGCAAATAGCCTTTCAGCCCGGCAGTATCGGAAGAGCGGCTGCCCGCACCGATCAAATGCGCGGTAGCCAGCATGCCGGAAAGCGTGATGGACTGACCGTTAAGAACCTGACCCTCGTACTTATCCAGCGCAAGAAACTCGATTCTGTTCCATAAAACGCCCTGCCATTCTCGAATGATGATTTCCTGAACAAAACCATTGTCGAGATAATCCTGCTTGCTGTAGATGCCGTTCTTGCCTGACCAGTTGCCGATCCAGTCATTTTTGAACAGATTGCTGTCGCTGTTGTCGGCACCATAATAACCAAGATCATAAAGTGCCGCTTCACCGAATTGGTACTTGCCGATGAAACCAAAAGAGTTTTCGACGTCATAATTTTGAGCGCCATCCGGAATGCTGGATGACTCTCTGAAACCCAGTGCATTTAAAAAATCCTGATAAGTTTGCGTCATGATGATGGTCTGAATTTACTTACAAAGAGGATTTGACTGATCCTCTTCTTCTGGGTTTTCAGGTTGATTTGATCAATGTGTTGCATGCCGCGTTTCAATTACAGCGGTTATTGGGCGGTGATTTGTCTGAATCGGTATGTAAATGTTACCATGTAAGCGCTTGATTGTTTTAATAAGCAATATCTGGCAATATTTTTCTACTTTTTTGCAGGAGATGTCTCATGAATAAATTATTGTTATCATTGTCCTTGGTTTTTCTATCGCTTGTTTTTTCAGGCTGCTCAAAGCAGGAAGGATCTGCGGAACAGCTCGGTAAAAAAATAGACGAATCTATCGATAGCAGTAAAAAAGCTATTGACGAAACTATCGAAAAAGCTGCACAGAAAATCGAAGAAATCACAGATACTTCGGAGGGTTCTGCAGAACAGGCGGGCGAGAAAATAGATGAAACTGTAGAAGATTTGAAGCATTCTACCAGTGATGCCTACGAAGACGCCAAAGAAGAAATCAATGAAGCCAGCGAGGCGTTAAAGGAAAAAAGCGGTGCCACTAGTGGCGGCTATTGATTCGCAGAATTTTTTAGCGCTCCATTAATTGACGACAGGCAATAGCACTCCCATCAAACTGGACATAGAAAGTCGGGAGGGCAAGTGTTATTTCCTGGATCGGTTTGCATTTTGAAACGCTGCCTGCTGCGGAGGTCATCCCCGCTGTCTCTTTAATTCTAATTCCTGTTTTTGTCGCGCGTAAATTACCGGCTGGATTTGCCGGTAACGCGACGTCTTCTCATATTGCGTAAATTCCGGAATTATAAGGTAAATTAGCGACTGTCTTTGCCTTAAATACTGGAAATTACCGTATCTAACAGGCACTCCTGTTGCGAAATTTGCGGAGGTTTGCTGCGATGGGTATGAAAAATTCTTCAGATAGATTTAAAGAGGCTGATGATGTTGCTGATGGCATGATTCCCGTCAGTCAGATTGTGGTGCACATGACTAATTCTACTTTGTCAGATTACTCCAGAGCCACTTCCCGTCGGCCGGAAGACTTTAGCATTGGGTCTCTTCTGGTGCCGCTTATAAATAATTCCAGCCAGTTCTCCGGCTATAAGATGCCTTTGAAGGCGCATGTGCGCTAATGTTGTCGCCAGATCATTAATGGATCGCATCGCCATTGGCGGCGTCCCAGCTTCTTTTGACTAACCAAGAATAGCATTGCCAGCATGACCAGCACCATGTGATGATGCCATACGTCCTATCAGCGCACCTGATAATCGGCCATGCCGCACTCACTTTTTACCCTCTATTTATCTATAGATAACGCTAACTCACTAAAATTAGCGCTAATCCCAGATTTCCCATTAGGTTTGATTTCTAATGGAAGCCATTAGAATAAGCTGTTATAAATAAGCATATTTTGGTAAATTAAAGTTGTTTTCTAGATGTATATTTTTCATCCGGGAGGTTTTGATGGA
>NZ_FMWO01000003.1 GCF_900103035.1 Nitrosomonas mobilis | reverse complement strand
AAATCAAAACGGCGATTGAAGCGATAGGAGAATTCTGCAAGATAGCGCTGTGCATACTTGGCGTGATTGAATGCATGGTAGGTTCCGCTGAAGGCAGTCTTGAGATTGCCAAGAAGCGTATTGACCCAGCGAAACTCGGCACGCTGCACAGCAGATTTGCCACTTCCCACAATATGGCGCTCATGCTGCGCGGCTGTATGCGTAACCGCCCCGAAACACCCCAAACCATCAGATACGACTCGTGCAGTAGATGACAGACATTCAGCCGACCACTGTTTGAGCGCTTTATATGTAAAACCCGCTACGGGAGTCAAGCGTATATAAAGTGGCTTCCTCTCGCTGTTTGTTTGTATTGCCGCTACAAATGGCGTCTTACTTGCCGCGCCCCGCCCGCGCTTTCCCGGCCTTTCACCTCCCAGATAAGCATCGTCAACCTCCACGCGTCCATCCAGACGGCGTTGCTCTTCGCGCAGCAGCATGGTCTGTAACAGCTTATGCTTGATCGACCATGCCGTTTTGTAACTTACCCCCAGCTGACGTTTGAGTTCCAATGCACTGACCGCATTCTTGCTTTGCGTCATCAAGTAAATGGCCAGAAACCAGGTTCTTAGCGGTAATTTAGTATTTTCAAACACGGTGCCGACAATTGAAGAACATTGGTAGCCACAATCCAGGCATTCCCATAGCTTGCGGCCGTTATGGGTACAGGAATATCGCTCCCCATCGCAGCGCAGGCATCTCCAGCCATGTGGCCACCTCGCAGCAAACAATGCTGCTTCACATTGTGCTTCCGTGCCATATTGATGCAGAAATTCATGCAGTGACAGGCCTGCCTGAAACTGAATTTTATTCATCGCCATTGCCATCCTCCTCTGATTTTGCTACGTTTCTTCGCAATTTGTAGATTTTACAAAATTTCTGAGAGAAGTAACTAATCAGGAAAGTAAATAAGCAGTTTCCTGCTAAATGACCATTTACACAAAATTATTTACACCCCCGTTACGGAAGTTACTTACTTTTCTACGATCAAGGTAATGCTGCATTTTGTTGGAGGATACTCAAGTTCGATGCGATCTTGCTGTATTTTTCCGATGAGTTTAATCTCTGGATTCAATGCATTTTCAATAGCTAGCGCAGACTCTACTACGATTCCCTGATGTTTAAATTCTTCCTGAAAAAAACCATGAGCTACCTGAAGTGCAAATTTATCCTGATTGAATACTGTTTTTCCTTCTGCAAATCCAAGAGCCTTACAACCATGACTGACCTCCATCATATATTCTGTAGCGAGCTGCTGAAAACCACGTTGTTGAATGGCACTCGCATAAATACTAAGTTTTTCCTCGAAGAGAGTGATATAAGTTTTTGCGTTGGATGCATCGATAATTATCGGCTTATGCTGTTCAGTGATATGGACAGTCGCCCCAAAGTGCGCGAGCTTCGCAAGTTTTAAGTGATAACTGACGGCTAAGTAAGATAGGGCTAACATCTCTGGAGGAGCCACCAGGGCCTTTACATATAGCAGAGATGCCTCTTCTTCTGGATTGTGTTTTGAGGGGTTGTAGCCTCGCTCCCACATAGTAAGTGCATTGGTTCGGAATTTTTCATCTGTGGTTGCCAGCTTAAACCACTTACCTGCTTCACTAAGATTTTTGCTTACTCCTAAACCTGACAAATATAGATGACCCAAATAAAATTGCCCCTCTGGATTACCCTGTGAAGCGGCTTTACGAAACCATTTCTCTGCTTCTACATAGTTCTTGGTTACACCTTCACCCTTTAGGTACATAGCACCAAGTCTCCATTGCCCCTCCGGAAGCCCTTGCTCAGCCGCTTTACGATACCATTTCATCGCTTCAGCAAAATCCTGCGCGACTCCATCTCCTCGGCCGTACAATGTTCCAAGCGCTTCCTGGGCGAAAGGTTGTCCGAGTTCAGCGGCCTTAGAACCTGTTCAAAGTCTCCGAGTTATGAAAAGCTTGGGAGATGAGAAGAGATTATCCAAGTGATATCAAGTCGGAGCAATTCGAGGTTATCAGGCCTTTGCTGGAGAGTGCCCGCAAAAGGACAGCGCCACGTCAAGTAGATCTGTACGAGGTATT
>NZ_FMWO01000031.1 GCF_900103035.1 Nitrosomonas mobilis | reverse complement strand
ATGTCGAGTACTTGGTTGCGACCCCATGAAATCTTTTCATCCACTGTTTAAGTCTGCTGTCGTAGGCATTAACATTCTGGATATGGTAAACACCAGCAATGACTCGAATTCCAGCAGAGAGATTGACGGGGCGATGGGTAATTCCGAGGCTATGAGCCACAGACCGGTAGACGGCAGCGCCATCACTACAGAAAATGGCATCTTTTGCCAGGATAGCCCGCAAAGGAGGCTCAATTGTCTTTTTATCAAGCGCATTCAACATGAAATCTGCTGTTGCACCAGAGCGGTCGCGTACTACCAGCACCGGCACCTGATCTTTGCCTGTTCCACGTGCATGGATTTGCTTGCCGCGTTTACGCGGTGGACGATTCAGGTGACGTTGACCTTTGCAGGAAGAGGGAAAAAAGGTCTCATCCGCCTCAATGATTCCTTGCAAGTGGTTGGCTTTAGTAGCCGCCGGCAAAGTCAGAAACCGATGGCGCCAGCGAAAACTGGTGTTTTTGTCTATTCCGCATTGCCTGCCGCTAGCTCGCACGGTCAAACCTTCAATCAACGCTGCACTGTAATTCAACCATTGCTCCTTATGCCGCAGACGGGCCAAAGGAGTTCCCGAAATGGCCGTGAATGTGTGCTTGCATAAGCAACAGCGAAAACGTTGCAACCCCGCCTGGTGCCCCCAACGATGAGGGCGATCCGCCTGGCAGACCGGACAACTCGGCTCAAAAGAATCCTCAAGATATTTCACAACCACAGCTTGTGGCTTCGCCTCGCTCAGATAATGTTTGGCCTGTTCTTTTTGACGACGATTAAGTTGCGATATCTTTTCCAACCACTCCCGAAAATCAGTGGCTTCCATGACTATACCCTCCAGTCTTAATGTTCCAGCCTAATCGACAAAAAGGTAGTTCCAAGGTTTAATGCAGACATAGCCATTTTTTAAGCAGCGGGAGTGAAATACTACGCAGCGATTGGCGTAAAAAGAGTTTTGGCTGAATTTTTTCAGCAAACATCACAAAAAACCTATTTTTTGTCTGGCGCTGGACGCCATCCCGTTCTCCAGCAACACAAACACCTGCTCACGTAGCGCTTCATTCAGGTGTAGGTGCTGCAAATCCCCCGCACTTTCGGGATGTCGTCCTGCGAACGCGAGTTGAACTGGATTTGGCAATACTGATTTCGCCTAACTGCATCTGCCTGTTTCGAGCTACGCGCATGGTATGTTTACTCGAATTAAGTTTGTTTTTGAGAGTGTCATTCTCGAAAATTTTATGCGAAGTTTAGAGTGATTATCCCCGAAAATTGATTAAAATCGCCTGATAGCGTCAGTCTAATTTAATTTCTAAAAAATTGTCATCGCACTTAATGAATACCGGCCGTTGTTTTTATTGGGGATGGAGGATTTTCGGGCAAGAACAAACTACGGTATGGTCAGTTGATCAAGAATTTGTAGTATTCCATGCGCAATCAGCTGCATTTCATCTTCTTCAAGAATATAAGGTGGAATGATATAAACCGTGCGTCCGATTGGACGTATCAGTAGTTGTTGTCCTAATCCCAATTGTGCAAAGCGGTTGGCAAAGCCTGTCACGGGATCTCTAGCGTCAAAAGCCCAGATCATGCCGCAATTTCGGAAATTCTCCACCTTGGGGTGAGTTTTTAGCGGTTGCAGGTACTGATTGAGCAGTTGCGCTTTTACCGCATTGCTCGTAAGAATGTCATCCTGTTCAAAAATATCGAGCGTTGCCAGCGCAGCGCGGCAAGCAAGCGCATTGCCTGAATGAGAATGAGAATGCAGAAATGCCCTGCTGATACGGTCATCATAAAATGCTGTGTAGATGTCGTTAGTTGTCATCACCACCGAAAGCGGCAAGTAACCACCGCTCAATCCTTTCGCCAGACAAAGAAAATCCGGCACAATCGATGCCTGCTCACAGGCAAACATCGTGCCTGTGCGACCAAAACCAACCGCGATCTCGTCGGCGATTAGATGAACCTGGTACATGTCACAAAGCTGACGAGCACGCTCTAAATAGACAGGATGATACATACCCATGCCAATTGCCCCTTGAACAAGCGGCTCCAGAATCAATGCTGCCGTGTCGGCATGATATTGTTCCAGGTAACATTCCAGTGCTGCTGCCGCACGCAGAGCACAATCATACGGAGTTTCGTCGTTTATGGCCTGACGCCAGTCAGGTGTGGGCATGGTTATGCTGGGATGTAGTAGCGGCGCATAGGTTTGTTTGAACAATGGCACATCTGTTACAGATAAAGCTCCCAAGGTTTCACCGTGATAGCCGTTTTGCAAACTGATGAAATTCTTTTTAGCAGGAAAACCACATTGCTGCCAGTACTGGAAGCTCATTTTCAGTGCAATTTCGGTTGCGCTAGCGCCATCGCTGGCATAAAAACAATGGCCCAGTTCGCCGGGCGTTAATTTGACCAATCGTTCGGATAGCAATACAACCGGCTCATGAGTGCACCCTGCGAGCAAGACATGCTCAATTTTTTCCAGCTGATCGATAATTGCCGTGTTGATACGGGGGTTACAATGACCAAAAAGATTAACCCACCAGGAGCTGATGGTATCCAGGTAGCGATCGCCATTCTGGCCATACAGCCATGCACCGATCCCTTTTTTAATCTCGAGCGGAGGGAAATTCTCATGATCTTTCATTTGTGTACAAGGATGCCAGACGGTCTGATTGCTACGAAGAGATAATTTTTTATTACTCATGGGTTGAAATTCCTTGTCATAACCACTATTATTAGCACTCGTTGGTGTTGAGTGCTAGCAACGATATCTGTCCAACCGGCTAATGCTTAGCCGAGAGTGTAGTACTCGATTCAATATCTTTTTATCAATCTGCTAACAAACTCAGGAGAAATGTTCATGAATATACGCCCTTTGCATGACCGTGTAATTGTCAAACGACTCGAAGAAGAACGCAAGACCGCCTCAGGGATCGTGATTCCCGATACGGCGGCTGAAAAACCGGATCAAGGTGAAATCATCGCTGTGGGCAAAGGCAAAGCGAATGACAAAGGCGAGATTCGGCCACTTGAAGTCAAGGTTGGTGACAAAGTACTGTTCGGCAAATATGCTGGTCAGGCAGTGAAGGTAAAAGGTGACGAGCTGCTGGTGATGCGCGAAGAAGACATTATGGGTGTGATCGAAGGCTAACAGGCAATTAGAGTTAAATAATTTATTGAAATCAGGAGAATAAATATGGCTGCAAAAGAAGTGAAATTTGGTGATAGCGCGCGTCATGCCATGGTTCATGGCGTCAATGTTCTGGCGGATGCAGTTAAGGTAACTTTGGGTCCTAAAGGGCGCAATGTTGTACTGGAGCGCTCCTATGGTGCGCCGACCATTACCAAGGATGGGGTTTCAGTCGCCAAGGAAATCGAATTGAAGGACAAATTCGAAAATATGGGTGCGCAAATGGTCAAGGAAGTTGCCAGCAAAACCTCAGATATCGCCGGTGACGGAACAACAACGGCCACCGTGCTGGCGCAGGCGATCGTCAAGGAAGGTATGCGTTATGTCGCTGCTGGCATTAATCCGATGGATTTGAAGCGGGGAATCGATAAAGCAGTAACCGCAGCAGTTGCCGCGCTGAAAACGCAATCCAAACCATGTACAACTAATAAGGAGATTGCTCAGGTCGGTAGCATTTCAGCCAATGCTGATACCGAAATCGGTGAAGCCATTGCGGCCGCGATGGACAAAGTGGGCAAGGAAGGCGTCATCACGGTTGAAGATGGTTCTGGTCTGCAAAATGAACTCGATGTTGTTGAGGGCATGCAATTTGACCGTGGATATCTCTCTCCCTATTTTGTGAGTAGCGCGGATAAGCAGACAGCTTTGCTGGACGAGCCTTTTGTGCTGTTGCACGATAAAAAAGTATCCAATATTCGTGACTTGTTGCCTATTCTGGAACAAGTGGCAAAAGCCGGGAAACCTTTATTGATCATTGCAGAGGACGTGGATGGCGAAGCCCTGGCAACTTTGGTGGTGAATAATATTCGTGGCATTCTCAAGACCTGTGCGGTTAAAGCACCTGGATTCGGTGATCGTCGTAAAGCCATGCTGGAAGATATCGCCATTTTGACAGGTGGTACGGTGATTGCTGAAGAAGTAGGCTTGTCACTTGAAAAAGTGAAACTTGAAGATCTGGGTCGCGCCAAACGCATCGAGATCGGCAAGGAAAACACAACTATTATTGACGGTGCCGGTGATAGCAAGTCAATTGAAGCGCGTGTCGCCCAGATTCGTGCACAAATTGAAGAAGCAAGCAGCGATTACGACCGGGAAAAACTCCAGGAGCGCGTTGCTAAACTGGCAGGTGGTGTTGCAGTTATCAAGGTCGGCGCGGCAACCGAAATGGAAATGAAAGAGAAAAAAGCACGTGTCGAAGACGCGTTGCACGCAACCCGCGCAGCAGTTGAAGAAGGCATTGTCGCTGGTGGCGGTGTTGCCTTGCTTCGCGTGATCGATGCGGTCAGAAAGGTCAAGGGCGATAACCATGACCAGGATGCCGGTATCAAAATCGTGATACGCGCTGTAGAGGAGCCACTGCGCCAGATCGTAGCCAATTGCGGAGAAGAAGCCTCAGTGGTTGTCAACAAGGTGAAGGATAACACCGGCAATTTTGGCTATAATGCGGCAACAGGAGAATATGGTGACATGGTTTCTATGGGCGTGCTGGATCCGACCAAAGTAACCCGGTCGGCATTACAAAATGCTGCATCTGTTGCCGGATTACTGTTGACTACCGACGCAATGGTTGCCGAACTGCCCAAAGACGAAGCTGCTGGTGGCGGTATGGGCGGTATGGGTGGTATGGGTGGTATGGGTGGTATGGGCGGTATGGATATGTAGGTTGTTCCTGCCCGGAACAAAGCACAAACCATTCTCGATCAGCGATTATAATTGCCGGTCGAGGATGGTTTTTTAATTTCATGATCACAAATACTTTTCAGTTGGAAAATATTAATAATAATTACTCCGCCCATCAAGACTTACTCAAAAACCGAGTGATTTTGGTAACAGGTGCAGGCCAGGGTTTGGGTCGTGCGGCGGCCGTTGCGTATGCAAAGCATGGAGCAACGGTCATCCTGCACGGACGAAAGGTTGAAAAGCTGGAAGGTGTTTTTGATGAAATTGAAGCCATCGGCAGAGCATCCGCAATCATTTTAACTTTTGATCTAGCAGAAATAACGGACGAAAGTGCAGCCGCAGTCGCTGATGCAATCGCATCACAATTCGGCCGCCTTGATGGGATATTGCATAATGCTGCCTGGACATACGGCGCGATGCCGCTGGCACAACATAAGCTTGAACAATGGCAAACCTTGATGCAGGTGAATTTGCTGGCGCCAGTGACGTTGACCCGTGCCTGCCTGCCATTGCTTCTGGATGCTCCTGATGCCAGCGTGATCATGACCAGTGAAACACATGGACATTTCCCCAAGGCCTATTGGGGAGGATTTGCGGTGGCAAAGGCAGGCGTGGAAACCTTGGTTAAAATTCAGTCAGAAGAATGGGAGCTTTACCCAAATCTACGTATTAATACGCTGATTCCTGGTCCTGTAAATTCGCCTCAACGTGCCAAGACGCATCCAGGAAGTGATAATCGCAAGTTATCTCACCCAGTAGATCTGATGCGAACCTATCTTTTTTTGATGGGTCCAGATAGCACCAAAATAAGCGGTGAAACGTTTGTCTGTCAGGAAATCACAACGACTGACGCGCAGGAAAGCAGCTATCAGAAGAAGAAGGTATAATCAAAAAAGCGTAGTAAAGTTATGCTGCAACTAGCATTAATATCGATTTGCCGGTTACTTGAAAGGAAAGCAAGCCAGAATTTGTTGACAACCTGCCGTATGCCGTATTGTGGCAGCAGCTTAGCTGCTTTCAACATCAAATCTATAATACGCCTGGCATCAATCATTGCCAGGCGTGCGCGAAAGTGGCGGAATTGGTAGACGCACCAGATTTAGGTTCTGGCGCCGTAAGGTGTGGGGGTTCGAGTCCCCCCTTTCGCACCAAAAAAGTTGCAGAATGCCAAATATAGTTTTCATACTGCTTAAACATACATCTAAAATCTGTCAGGAATCTTAAATGCCAACACAAGTGGAAACCACCAATCCGCTGGAACGCAGTTTTGAGCTCTCCGTTCCTCGCCAAAAAATTGAAGCTGAGGTGGAAAGCCGGCTCAAACGTCTTGCTCCTAAAGTTAAGCTACAAGGCTTTCGTCCAGGAAAAGTTCCGTTAAAAGTAGTTGCGCAGCAACATGGCACGCAGCTGCATCAGGAAGTATTAAGTGAATTCCTGCAGAAAGAATTTACAGATTTTGTCACAAAAGAAAAATTCCATGTGGCAGGTCATCCACATTTCACTGCTACAAATCAGGGAAATGATGGCGGTGATTATACGTTTAACATCACTTTTGAAATTTATCCGGATTTCGAGTTGATTGATTTCAGCGAGATCACGGTCAAAAAACCGGTTATAACGATTGGTGAAGCTGAAATCCAGAAAACGCTGGAGATTCTACGTAAACAACAGGCAAATTTTGAGAAGGCTGACCGGGCGGCGCAACTAGGTGATCGCGTTAATATAGATTATAACGGCCAACTGGATGGCGAGAATTTTGCAGGCGGACAAGCCAGCGATTATAGTCTTATCCTTGGAGAGGGTCATCTATTAAAAGATTTTGAAAATGCCGTTATCGGGTTGCGTGCAGGTGAAGAAAAAAGCTTTGACCTGGTTTTCCCGGATAGTTACCCCGGTAAAGAAGTTGCTGGAAAAAAAGTTACCTTTACCATTAAATTGAATCAGGTTGACGCGCTGATATTGCCAGAAGTAGATAGCGCATTTGCCAGGTTACTAGGCGTTGCAGATGGTGATCTCGATAAAATGAAAGAAGAAATCGAGGCGAATCTTCATCGTGAAGTATTGCAACGGACTCGTGCCAAGCTCAAGGATCAAGTCATGCAGGCATTGCTGGACAAGATCGCTCTGATAGCTCCCCAGGCGTTAATCCAGCGTGAAGTGGATAGTCTGATTGAGGAATTCCGTAAAGAACAGTCTGCTAGGGGATTAAGCAACCAGAATACCGATTTCCCCAGAGAAATCTTCTTGGAAAGAGCAGAGCGGCGCGTCAAACTGGGGCTGATTATTGCCAAGTTGATAGATACGCACAAATTAAGTGTCAAGCCAGAGCAAGTAAAACAATATATTGAGGCGCTTGCTCAAAGCTACGAAAATCCGGATCAGGTTGTGGCGTGGCATTATGCCTCGGCTGACAGAGTCAAAAATTTTGAACCAATAGTACTGGAAGACAACGTCGTATCGTGGATTTTGGAAAAAACTCAGGTGATCGAGGAGGCAACCACATTCGAAGAACTTATGGAGCGCGTATGAAAATTCAATATTGGCCTGATAGGAGATGGAATTGAATACCACTAACTTGGGTTTGATCCCGATGGTGATTGAAACCAGCGGGAGGGGTGAGCGCGCTTATGATATCTATTCTCGACTGCTGAGAGAGAGGATTATCTTTCTTGTTGGACCCGTTACAGAAGAATCCGCTAATCTGGTCGTCGCGCAGCTTTTGTTTCTCGAGTCAGAAAGTGCGGAAAAAGATATTTTTTTGTATATTAATTCTCCTGGCGGGCTGGTAACGGCAGGGCTTGCTGTATATGACACGATGCAGTTTATCAAACCAGATGTCAGCACACTTTGCATCGGTCAGGCAGCGAGCATGGGAGCGTTGTTACTTACGGCCGGCGCAAAGGGAAAGCGCTTTTGTCTATCCAATTCACGTGTCATGATTCATCAGCCAATGGGTGGATTTCAGGGGCAAGCATCCGACATCGAAATTCATGCTAAAGAAATTTTATATTTAAAAGCCAAATTAAACCAAATTATGGCCCATCATACTGGTCAAACGGTCAAGAGCGTTGAGAAAGACACGGATCGCGATAATTTTTTGAGTGCGGAAGCGGCTTTGAAATATGGGCTGGTAGATGCCATCCTGACAAACAGGGAAGCATTGGCAGGCAAAGCATGATATGAGCATAGGCATAGTATATTTGATGATAGCGGGGTAAAAAAATGTCCAAAAAAACAGACGACGAGAAAATACTATATTGTTCTTTTTGTGGAAAAAGTCAGCGCGAAGTTAGAAAACTGATTGCCGGTCCTTCTGTCTTTATTTGTGACGAGTGCATTGATCTTTGCAATGACATCATTCGTGAAGAAATACAGGTTAGCGAGACTGCTAATAAACTCGCTAAACCAAGCCTGCCTACGCCACGTGAAATTTATCAAACGCTTGATCAGTATGTAATCGGCCAGGAAGCAGCCAAAAAGACGCTTTCAGTCGCTGTTTATAATCACTACAAACGCTTGCGCACGTTCGCCAAATCACATGACAGTGATGAAATTGAACTTGCCAAAAGTAATATTCTTTTAATTGGCCCTACAGGATCGGGTAAAACCTTGCTGGCGCAGACACTTGCTCGATTGCTGGATGTTCCATTTGTCATAGCTGACGCAACCACACTGACTGAAGCTGGTTATGTTGGTGAAGATGTCGAAAATATCATTCAGAAACTGTTACAAAAATGTAATCACGATGTTGAAAAAGCACAACGCGGGATCGTCTACATCGATGAAATCGATAAAATTTCACGAAAATCGGATAACCCTTCTATTACTCGCGATGTTTCCGGTGAAGGCGTTCAACAGGCATTGCTCAAGTTAATTGAGGGCACGACCGCCCTGGTGCCCCCTCAAGGGGGACGTAAGCACCCTAATCAGGAATTTGTTCAAATTGATACCACTAATATTCTGTTTATTTGTGGCGGTGCATTTGACGGTATCGAAAAGATTATACAAAGACGTTCGGACAAGGGCGGAATTGGTTTTGGGGCGAACATAAGCCAGCAGGATGATCGCAAGGCGCTTAGCGCTGTTCTGAAGGGGATTGAACCGGAAGATCTGATCAAGTTTGGGTTGATTCCTGAATTTGTCGGGCGGTTGCCAGTAATTGCTACTCTGAGTGAGTTGGACGAACCGGCTTTAATTCAGATTCTGGTTGAACCCAAAAATGCACTGGTCAAGCAATATTGCAAGTTATTTGAGATGGAAGGCGGGGTAGTGCTGGAGTTTCGCGAGCAGGCACTGACCGCGATCGCCAAGAAGGCACTGGCGCGGAAAGCTGGTGCGCGTGGTTTGCGTTCCATTCTGGAGGAAGCCTTGTTGGACATTATGTACGACTTGCCTTCTATCAAAAATGTGGCAAAGGTTGTAATTGACAGTAACTCGGTAAATGATGACATACAACCTATTGTAATCTATGCCGAGAACGCGAAAGTGGCCAGAGGCTCAAAACAGGCGTAAATTCATCGACGGCGCTATTGGTTGGAAATAGTCTTGTTTTTTGATAATCAGGTGCCATAACTTAGTTTAGATCTGAGTTGCACCTAATCCTATTTCCTTTAAGGGTGAGAAAATGACAGAAAACATTATTGAAATGGAATCGAACGACCCTAATTTACCACTGTTGCCATTACGTGACGTGGTCGTTTTTCCGCATATGGTCATTCCGCTGTTTGTGGGTCGGCCAAAGTCCATCAAAGCGCTCGAGGCCGCTACCGAGGCTGGAAAAAATATTTTACTGGTTGCACAAAAATCGGCGGCAACGGATGATCCTGTGGCTGACGAGATGTACCAGATTTGTACAGTCTCAAGTATTTTGCAAATGCTTAAACTGCCTGATGGCACGGTAAAAGTCCTGGTAGAAGGAAACTACCGCGCCAGAATCAGGGAATTTAGTGATGATGGTAACTTTTCTTCCGGGAAAGCAGAAAAAATTCCTATGGATGACGCTGATCATCCGGAAATAGAAGCGCTCCGGCGCGCGCTTTTTTCACAATTTGACCAGTATGTGAAGCTGAATAAAAAGATACCCTCGGAAATTCTTTCTTCCTTGTCCGGCATAGATGAGGCCGGGCGTCTGGCAGATACTGTGGCAGCTTATCTGCCACTGAGACTGGAACAAAAGCAGGAGATCCTGGAAATATTCGATACGCGGCTGCGCTTGGAGCGCTTACTTGGCTTGCTGGAAGCCGAACTGGACATCCTGCAGGTAGAGAAACGTATTCGCGGCAGAGTGAAGCGCCAAATGGAAAAGAGTCAGCGCGACTATTATCTGAATGAACAGGTCAAGGCCATTCAGAAAGAACTCGGTGAAGGTGAGGATGGTGCGGATCTCGAAGAAATAGAAAGAAAAATAAAGGCAGCTTCCTTACCCAAGGAGGCACTGGCGAAGGCCGAGTCTGAATTGAAAAAGCTTCGTCTCATGTCTCCGATGTCCGCAGAGGCAACGGTTATCAGAAATTACATCGACACGTTGGTATCGCTGCCGTGGAAACAGAAATCCAAGATTTCTAAAGATTTGAAAATAGCTGAAGGAATACTGGATGAAGACCACTACGGCCTGGAAAAAGTCAAGGAGCGTATTGTTGAGTATCTGGCCGTGCAGCAGCGGGTTGCAAAATCAAAAGCCCCGATTCTGTGTTTGGTTGGCCCGCCTGGGGTTGGAAAAACCTCATTGGGTCGCTCCATCGCTCGCGCAACCAATCGCAAGTTCGTGCGCATGTCATTGGGTGGGGTGCGCGATGAGGCCGAGATCCGCGGACATCGCCGCACATATATTGGCTCCATGCCTGGCAAGATTTTGCAAAGTATGACAAAAGTTGCCGTCAAGAATCCACTGTTTCTGCTTGATGAAGTTGACAAAATGGGAATGGATTTTCGCGGCGATCCTTCCTCGGCATTACTGGAAGTACTGGATCCAGAGCAAAATAATACTTTTGTCGATCATTACATCGAAGTCGAATATGATTTGTCCGATGTGATGTTCGTGGCTACGGCCAATACTTTGAATATTCCTTCTGCGTTGCTCGATCGCATGGAGGTCATTCGACTGTCCGGCTATACCGAAGACGAAAAACTTAATATAGCCAAACGCTACCTGTTATCCAAGCAAATGAAAAATCATGGGCTAACAGAGACTGATTTTGCTATTTCCGAGTCGGCCCTGCAGGATATTGTTCGCTATTACACACGCGAAGCCGGCGTGCGGTCCATGGAACGAGAAATTTCCAAAATTTGCCGCAAGGTAGTTAAAGCGTTGCTGAGCAAAGAAAATAAAGGGAAAATTACAGTCAATTCCCGCAATCTTGATAAATATCTCGGTGTACGCCGCTATACCTATGGCGTGGCCGAAGAGAAAAATCAGATTGGTCAAGTGACAGGATTGGCCTGGACAGAAGTCGGAGGAGAATTGCTCACTATTGAGGCGGTCGTTCTGCCGGGAAAAGGAAAAACTATTACAACAGGCAAACTGGGTGAAGTGATGCAGGAATCCGTACAGGCGGCCTTGTCAGTAGTGCGCAGCCGTTGCGCCTTATTAGGAATAGCGGAAGATTTTTATTTGAAAAATGACATTCATATCCACTTGCCGGAAGGCGCAACACCAAAAGATGGCCCCAGTGCAGGTATCGGGATTTGTCTAGCGATGGTTTCAGCGTTGACAGGTATACCGGTTCGTGGATCAGTTGCCATGACTGGTGAAATTACTCTGAGAGGAGAAGTGCTACCGATAGGAGGACTTAAGGAAAAACTGCTTGCTGCTCATCGTGGTGGAATCAGCACTGTATTGATCCCTGTGGAAAACGTTAAAGACCTGAATGAGATTCCTGCCAACATAAAAAACAAACTTGATATTAAGCCAGTCAAATGGATAGATCAGGTATTGGAGCTTGCCCTTGAGCGTAAACCAGAAATACTACCGCCGGAGATAGCCAGCCCGGTTTTGCCCGTAACTGCTCCGGCAAAAAGATCTGGGCGCTCATCCACTATCAAGCATTGATTGGCGGATAGTAAAATCCTTACTTGCTTGGTAGAATCTTACTCCGCTACTGAAACAATACCACTTGGTTGATCTCAAAATAAGCCACTTACTGAGAGTTGGTAAGTGGCTAAAATTTTTTAACTGAAATACGACAGGATTATTTATGACCACTGATAGCTACCGTCCAGAGAAGAATATCTCCACATTTTATCCTCCACAACGTACCCTGATGGGGCCTGGTCCGTCCGATACGCATCCGCGAGTCCTGACTGCATTGGCACGACCTACACTTGGTCATCTCGATCCCGTCTTTACCGAGATGATGGAAGAGCTGAAAAGCTTACTTCGATATGCTTTTCAGACCTCCAATTTACTGACTTTTCCAGTGTCAGGCCCGGGTTCGGTTGGAATGGAAATGTGCTTTGTCAACATGATTATTCCGGGTGACAAGGTAATCGTCTGTCGGAACGGTGTTTTTGGTGGGCGAATGATAGAAAATGTTGAGCGCAGTGGCGGAACGGCATTGATCGTAGATGATAAATGGGGTGAGCCGGTTGATCCGCAAAAAGTGGAGGATTGCCTGAAAAAAAATCCGGACGTCAAGATTCTGGCGTTTGCTCATGCCGAAACCTCTACTGGTGTGCAGTCAGATGCCAAAACACTAAGTGGGCTTGCGAAAAAATATGATTGTTACACGATCATGGATACAGTGACTTCGCTTGGAGGAACCCCTATTTACATGGATGAGTGGGGAATAGACGCCATTTACTCCGGTAGTCAGAAATGCCTATCTTGCCCACCCGGATTGTCACCAGTCAGTTTTTCTGAGCGCGTGGCTGACCTGGTCAAGAAACGCACCGAAAAAGTGCATAGCTGGTTTATGGATATCAACTTGCTACTGGGTTACTGGGGCACATCCCGCACTTACCATCATACGGCACCAACCAATTCACTTTATGGCCTCCATGAGGCCCTGGTCATGCTGCATGAAGAAGGCCTGGAGCACTCCTGGGCACGACATCGCCGTAATTATGAGGCGCTAAAGGCTGGTTTGAAAACGATGGGTGTTGAATATGTCGTCGCCGAACCCTATCGTTTGCCGCAATTAAATTCGGTGCATATACCGGCTGGTGTAGATGATAAAGAGGTTCGTCGTCGCTTGCTGGCTGATTATAACCTCGAGATAGGTGCTGGGCTGGGTGATTTCGCTGGCAAGGTTTGGCGCTTTGGCTTGATGGGTAATTCCAGCCGGGTTGAAAAAGTCCTGTTTTGTCTCGATGCACTCGAGAGCACATTGGCAGATATGGGCAGCATCAAAGTAGAGAGAGGAGCTGCTGCAACTGCTGCACACCTGCATTATGCGGCTAATCCGATTTTAGCATAGTTAAATCGGATACCTGCTAATCCGCTGGGCGGAACTGGCCAGTAAATTTATTGAATCAAGATAAATTTACTGGCCAGTTTGTATTAGGTGGCTAAGTATCAATTCTTATCCGAGAATTACATTGAAATATCTTGCAATAGAACGATTGCAATTTGACCTGATATATATATAGACCGTTCTCAGAGTGAACGGCAACGGTGATTAGTCCATTATAGGTCTCAATTGCTGTGTAAAATACAATTCCTTGTTCTAATTCTTAGTCATGAATAGTGTCTTGAATTTTTCTGCACGCAGATGAATGACAATCTGATTGTGGCACCTTTGGTCGCATTTGGTTTGTCATGCATGCTGTCATGGCTTCTGACGGAAAAAAAAGTACTCCAGGTATTGGATAAACCTAATGCACGATCATTGCATGCTTTGCCGGTCCCTCGCACAGGTGGGATTGCGATCATTACGTCAATACTGAGTTCGTGGCTGCTGCTTGCCCCTTCTTCAGTCTCGTTGTTATTGTCGGCCAGTGTACTTTTATTGGCGCTTGTCTCCTTGGCTGATGATGTTCGACCACTTCCAGCGTTTTTTCGACTTGTATTTCACAGCACGGTTGCCTGGGTGTATGCTGCATCGTTGCTATACTTGTCGCATGGTTTTTTTTTAACTTTGGTGGTCGGCGTGGCATTAATTTGGATGATCAATCTATTTAATTTTATGGATGGGTCAGATGGTTTAGCTACGGGTATGGCGCTGATCGGGTTTAGTGCTTATGGCGCAGGAGCGCTGCAAATGGCTGATGAAATATTTGCAGCAGTTAATTTTTGTATTGTGGGATCAGCAACGGCACTTCTACTGTTTAATTTCCATCCCGCCCGGATATTCATGGGAGATAACGGCTCAATTCCGCTAGGGTTTCTTGCTGGCGCGCTGGGAATATACGGCTGGTCGGAGGGTATCTGGTCACCATGGTTTCCTCTCCTGGTTTTTTCTCCTTTTGTTGCTGATGCGACAGTTACGCTGATTAAACGATTATATAAAGGTGAACGAGTCTGGCATGCTCACCGGGACCATTATTACCAGAGACTGGTACTGATGAGTGGATGGGGACATCGTAATACTGCCCTGTTTGCGTATGTGCTTATGCTCGTATCGGGCGCAATCGCATTGAGTGCAATGGGTCAGAATTGGATGACGCAAGTGACGCTGGTTGCTACAGAGTACGGCGTATATTTGGTTGCAATGCTGATATTTGACTATTGTCAGTCAGCAAATTCTCAGTACAAATAGAATGATTATCATCAAAGCCGGATGGCGGAGAATTATCGCGGCAGTCCATGATTTTCTGGCGGTCATTGTTGCTTGGTGGCTAGCGTATCAGCTTCGATATGATTTTCAGGTTTCAACAGAACATCAGGTGGCGCTTTGGAATACTTTGTTGTGGGTACTACCGGCTCAGGCAGGTATTTTTTTTCTCTTCAAGCTTTACCGAGGATTGTGGCGGTATGCAAGCCTGAATGATCTCAAGCAAATATTTTTTTCGGTAGCGTTAGGTGCTATAACAGTAGCTGCAATCATCCTGCCGTTTGAATTGCCGAATACAGCACCACCCGCCATATTGGTGCTGGCGCCAATGTTGTTGCTATTGATCATGGGAGGAAGCCGTTTTGCTTACCGCGCATGGAAAGAGCAGCGTAAGCAAAGCTTAAAACATGTTCAGCTTCAATCGACCATTGTGCTGGGTTCAGGTGATGCAGCAGCTAACCTGATCAAGGAACTGAAGCGAAGCCATGATTGGCAAGTGGTTGGTTTGCTGACAGAGAAAGCGAGCAAATTAGGAGCACAGTTGCACGGTGTAAAAGTACTGGGAATGATTGAAGAGCTGCCGGAATGGGTTGAAAAATTTAATATCAGTCACGTTATTATCGCTATGCCATCTGCGTCCCAGGCGTTGCGCCGCAGCGCGATCGAAATTTGTGCGAGTATCGGCATTAAGCCAATGATCGTTCCATCCTACGTTGATCTAGTTAGCAACAAGATGACGGTTTCTCCCATTCGTAACATTGATCTTGGTGATTTGCTGGGGCGTGAGCCGGTATTGCTTGATACCAAGGGACTGCACGGGCTTTTAATGGAAAAGGTTATTTTGGTGACGGGTGCCGGTGGATCGATTGGTGCTGAACTTTGTCGTCAAATTCTGACATTTAAACCCAGATTGCTGATTGCGCTGGAGCTCAATGAATATGCCTTATATGGCATCAAGGAGATGTTTAAAGCTGAATTTCCAGAGATTCCAGCCGCTTTTCTCATTGGTGATGTTAAGGATTCGGCACGACTGGATCAGATCTTCGAAAAATATCAACCCGATGTAGTTTTTCATGCTGCGGCCTACAAGCACGTGCCCCTTATGGAACAGGATAATGCCTGGCAGGCAGTGCAGAACAATGTTGTGGGCACCTATGTACTGGCAAGCACAGCCATCCGCCATCATGTGGAAAAATTCGTATTTATATCGACTGACAAGGCCGTCAATCCAACCAATATTATGGGAGCAAGCAAACGGCTTGGAGAAATGATTTGCCAGGCATTACAGCAATCTGCCAGAAAGCTGCAACAGCAAAGCCAGAGACGCGCACAATTTGTCATTGTGCGTTTTGGTAATGTGCTTGGCAGTACAGGTAGCGTGATTCCTAAATTCAAAGAACAAATTTTGCGTGGTGGTCCGGTAACCGTGACACATCCTGAAATCAGTCGATATTTTATGTCGCTGCAGGAAGCCTCGCAATTGGTTCTACAGGCGGGCGCCATGCAGGGATCGGAGCAAGGGGGTGATATTTTTATCATGGATATGGGCGAACCGGTCAGGATTATTGATTTAGCGAAGGATATGATCCGTATGTCCGGTTTACACGAGGATGAGATCAAAATCGTCTTTACCAGCCTACGACCGGGTGAAAAACTTCATGAAGAGTTGGCAGGAGAAAATGAAAGCACTTTACCCACCCCACATAAAAAATTGCGTATCACACAATCCCGTCTCGTTGACGAGCAGTGGCTTCACAAGTTGGTCATTTGGTTTGGCGAACAATCCGCATTAACAGATGAGGCTACCAAATTGGCGCTAACAGAATGGGTACCAGAATATCAATGTCAACAAACAAACGCCATGACAACTGATCAGCATGGTATTGCATAATCACTTTTCTATAAATTTTGTTTCTATTGATGTTGTTTTCCTGTCAAATTAGCGCACTGTTCGTCCAGCGTGGCATCCACCTGAGTCCGCACCTTATCATTCCAACATACAGATCAGCATGCCAATAGTTAGACTGGCGGCTGAGTCACTGAGTGTGGACATTGACCCGGAAGCACTCTGTTTTACAGATACTGCAAACCTGGTCGATCAACCACTTTCCTGGATTGGACAGGAGCGCGCCAGACAAGCAGCGTATTTCGGGCTGAATATGCGACAGCCGGATTACAACCTGTTCGTGTTAGGCGCAGCTGGCAGCGGCCGCTCTTCCTTGTTGAAACAGGCCATGACTGAGGTGGCAGCCAACATGCCGGTTCCACCTGATCTATGCTTCATACATAATTTTGATACGCCCGAATGTCCTTTGGCAATCCGCCTGCCTGCGGGGCAGGGGAGTGTATTGCAGCAAGCGCTTGATCATTTTATAAGCAACGTTTGCAGAGAAATACCCGAATATCTGAATGGGGAAGCAACCAGGCAGGAAAGTGAAAGAATCAATCAAAAATTCAGGCAGGAAGAGGCAAAAGCCTATGCACAACTTTGCGCATTTGCCGAGAAACTGAATTTTGTGATTCGACGTGAATCAGGTCGCTTAATTCTGATATTGCTGGATAAACACTCTGGTAAAGTTCTGAGCGAAGATGAAATACTACAGCTTCCGGCGGCGAAAAGAGCTGCCATCGAACAGGATGAAGCCGTGTTGTATCAAGAAATAGCTCGCTATCTTGAGAAAACTCACCCGTTGGAATACAAACGCGAAGAAGCCTTAACTACTTTACAGCAGATAAAAATTCAACCGATGCTGGCACAAAGCATGGCGGTCATTCTCGACAGTCTGCATTCATCATTTTCCGATCGGACTAAAGTTGAGCAGTTCTTGCATGGCATCACAAAAAATGTACTCGACAATCTCGCCATATTTTTGCCCTCTGAAAATGAAGATGAAAAATCCCCATCAGCGTTAAAAGAAATACTCGCATGTTATCAGGTCAATTTGGCTGTGGATAATCGCCATTTACGTGGCGCACCCGTACTAATTGAAGAGCATCCATCCTTTAAATCATTGATTGGCGGTATTAAGCACCGCGTGGTTGAAGGGATGCTGGTTTCCAACTTCACCGGTATTCGTGCAGGCAGCTTGCTGAAAGCACATGAAGGATTTCTGATGCTGTACCTCGATGATTTGTTTGCCAATGAGCAGCTGTGGGAGAAAATAAGCACTTTGCTGCGCAGTCATTCTCTGCTGATCGAAGCGCCATCAGCAACGGCTACAGGTATGCCAATGGTTTCGATCGAGCCGGAAATGGTAGCAGTGCAGGTAAAAATAGTGCTGATTGGGTCTCGCGAGCAATATTACGCCATACAGGAAGAGGATCCCGAACTCGCCAGGCGTTTTCGGGTGAAGGTCGATTTTTCTGCTTCATTTATGGCAAACCTTCAAACTTACCATGCGTTGTCCATTTTTATTGCTTCGCTTTGTCAGGTATCCAGGTTGCCACATTTTTCTGCCACTGCTGTCGTCAATGTGTTGACGAACTGTCACCGTGAAGCTGAAGATCAAAAGCGACTGACGGCCAATTTCAGTCGGACCGAAACATTGGTTATGGAAAGTGCCGCGCAGTGTATGGCGCGTGGCAGCAGCCTGGTTGAAGCAGCAGACATTTCGTCTGCATTACAGGCGCGCTTTTTGCGGCACGCTTATCCATTGGAATGTGCGCTGGAAGCGATAGTCGATGGGGATGTGGTTATTGACGTGACGGGCGAGGCTATTGGCCAGATAAATGGCTTGAGTCTGGTTGAAATGGGTGATCTGACGTTTGGGCTGCCTATACGTATCACCGCACATGCTTTTGCTGGTGAGGAAGGCTTGCTCAACATCGAACGTGAAGTTGGATTATCCGGCCCGGTTCATGATAAAGGTGTATTTATTCTGCAAAATTTGCTGTGTGCGCTATTTCATCATAACGCGCCACTTGCCTTCAACGCTTCCATCGTATTTGAGCAACAGTATCATGGTATTGAAGGCGACTCTGCTTCTTGTGCGGAACTATATGCGTTTCTGTCGGCCTTGTCCGGATTGCCCCTCAGGCAAGGAATTGCGGTAACTGGCGCAATTAATCAGTTTGGCGAAATTCTGCCGGTGGGGGGGATTAATGAAAAAATTGAAGGCTTCTATCGTGTTTGTGCTGCTATCGGTCTGGATGGCAATCAGGGAGTATTGATTCCCGAGCGTAATCGCCGACATTTAATACTAGCCAGAGAGGTAATCGATGCTGTCCAGCAGGGCGTTTTTCATATTTACAGCGCTGAACAGATGAGCGATGGACTGGAAATGTTGACTGGTATGCCTTCTGGTCTCATGAGCGATGCACGATTAAATGAAATACTGGTTTATGAGCCGCATACCGTACTTGGCCTGGCACAAAAAACCTTACGTAATTTTCGCGCAGCCTGCCAGCAGCCAACACAGGCAAAACCAGACAACAAGCGAACGCATGAGCGCGCAGGTAAATAGCGCCTGCCAGAAAACCTCATTTTTTACGAAAGGGCTACCCGTTTCTTAAGTAGTGCGAGTGAAATGCTGTGCAACGATTGGCGTAAAAGAGCTTCCGATATGGCGATGGCTTGAAGGTTTTTGCGATTAACTTGCTAGATTGGTCAGATGGTGGCCCTGAACCGGGTGCAGAAGCTGGTGAAATCGATGACACCATTGATGTTGAGCCGTTGCTGCCCAGCATTGGCCTTACCTGGAATCAGTTTTGGTTTTTTGTAAACGAAACCCAAGCGGTGCAACAGTTGGATGATCTCGCGTTCGCTATAGGTGACCTGCCAGGTTTGTTGGACATGGTGTGCAATCTGCTAAACCTTCCGATCCGCAGCTGATTTCAACTATTGAACAGGCCTTACAGAAATAGCACCACTCGCACTCCTCATCAAAGGAGTGCATTGATTTCAAGAATATCCTCTTCATCCAGACTTCCGGTTTCCGCCTGAAGCCGGAGTCTGGCCATCAGATAATCATAGTAAGATTGAGCAAGATCTCTGCGAGCTGAGAAATATTGCTGTTGTGCATTAAGAACATCCACTTCAGTTCGGACACCGACTTCCTGACCAAGTGACGTGGAATCCAGCTGACTGCGGCTGGAAATCAACGCCTGTCGCAACGCTCTGATTTGTGCAATACCATTAGTGACATTCAAATATTGCTGGCGTACCTGTAAGGCGGTCATGCGCCTTGTATTTTCCAGTTCTTCACGCGCCTTGTCACGGTTGGCAATTGCCTCCCTGACCTTGGACTGCACCGACAAGCCAGCAAAAATTGGTACATTCAATTGCAAGCCAACAGATTTACTGACAAGATCAATCCCCTGACCAGTAAATGCGCCACCAACACCCTTCTGGTTACTGTACTGTGCGACCAGATCAAGTGTCGGATAATGCCCTGCCTTGTTGCGCCTGATTTCCTGCTCGGCAAAATTGAATGCAACTTTTTGTATTTTGAGTGCAAAATTCCTTTCCTGTGCGCTTTGTACCCAGTCTTCCATTTCTCCTTCAGGTTGCAATAACGGATCAGCAATAATTTTTTCCAGGCTGGTGTCCTGCAGATCATGCGGAAAACGGTTAATCAGACCTTGCAAGGTGCGCCGTGCAATTTCCAACATATTTTTGGCTGCAATTTCCTGCGATAGGACTAAATCAAAGCGCGCTTGCGCTTCATGCGTATCCACAATCGTCGATACGCCTACCTCAAAATTTCGTTTAGCCTGCTCCAGTTGCTCGCTGATCGCTTTTTTTTGCGTTTCAACCACATCAAGATTGATTTGTGCCATCATTACGTCAAAATAATTTTGTGCTGTCCGCAGAATCAAGTCTTGTGCTGAAAGGACAAATTCTGCGTCCGCTTGCTTGACCTCATTTTTTGATTGCTCATAAACAATAAAATTTTCAATGCGAATAAGTGGTTGTGTCGCAGTCAAGGCAATGCCACGATTCTTGATCAACCGTTCCGGACCAAAGTTGGTATCAATATATTGATTCTGAGCTGAGCCAGTAAAATTGACAACCGGTAACAATCCGGCCCTGCTTTGCGGAATACGCTCCTGTGCCGCGACAAAAGCAGCCCGCGCCGCAGCGTATTGGGCATCATGTTCCCGCGCTTCGTGATAAATCTGCAAAAGATCCGCTGCCTGTACCTGAGTGAAAGAAATCAGGTACACAAGTAGCAGGAAAGGAGAACAGGCTAGGCTTTTCATGATTAAACCAATGCACTCCGTTTGTTATTAGTTCAAAGACCTGAGCTATCCGGGCATCTCCAAAAACTCATATTTCATCACAATACTTCGTTACTCATAAAAAATATTTCTTTATATATCAATCATATACTGCGTTAACATTTTTTATTCGCGCCCGGTCTTGCTTAGAACTCTGAATTTTTAGAGGTACCCATCTGTAATTCAGTTACGATGCTCAGCGCAATATCTTGGCTGCAGCTAAGCTTTGCGGTTAAAAGTGAAATTGCTCGACTTGTATTGCATTCTTCAGAGGAGCGGTGCAGGTTTCAAACAAAAATGCTGAGTGAAATTTACCTGGTGCAATACAGTTAATCAATGTCGCTTGCATGATAGGCTCTTCCCCGACGATGGCAAACAGTCGTCCACCTGGCGCTAAGTCATTCTTGAATGCGTCAGGAAGAACGGGGGTCGAGGCAGTCAATACGATGACATCGTAAGGTGCATGGGCAGGCCAGCCCTTTGCGCCATCGCCATGTTTCAAGGTCACATTATGTATGTCATGCACCTGCAGGTTTATTTTAGCGGCAGCCAGCAATGCAGATTCAATTTCTACACTATAGACATGCGCGCCAAGCTGCGCCAGCAATGCTGTCATATAGCCGGTGCCGGTACCGATTTCTAAAATGTTATCGGATTTTTTGATATGCAATTCCTGTATGATACGCGCTTCCATCTTGGGAGTCAGCATCACGGCGCCATGCTCCAGTGGAATTTCCATATCCATGAACGCCATGGAGCGATAGGCAGCAGGAACATACTCCTCGCGCTTGGTTTTGTATAACAAATCAAGTATTTTTCGATCGAGTACATCCCAAGTTCGAATCTGCTGTTCGACCATGTTGAAACGAGTTTGCTCGATATTGATCATCGGTATCATCAATTTTTATCGGTAAAAAGAATCAAACTTGCAATTATTCCATAATTCCATTAGCTTGACAGCTTGGCTAGGGGTCCACATTTCTGAAATGCTGGTGAGAAAGTCCCTTAATACCTGATGCGGATAATGCTGCCGGAGGGAAGCCTGGAAAAAATTTCCAGCTCCCTGCGGCTTTTGAGGAGCATAACATGAAAACCAATCTTTCCAGTCTGGATCATTTTACTAATGAAAGCGCGCGCGTAGATACAGCCGCGATCCAGCCGTTGCCGAATTCACGCAAGGTCTATATACAGGGAACCCGTCCTGACATTCGGGTACCAATGCGTGAGGTCAGTCAATCCGATACCGCAACCAGTCAGGGCACAGAAAAAAATCCTCCCATTCACATTTATGACACGTCCGGTCCTTATACGGACCCAGGAGCCGACATCGATATCCGTCGGGGCCTGGCTGGTATGCGCGAACCATGGATTGAAGCGCGGGGTGATACGGAAGTACTTGGCGGGTTAACTTCAGATTATAGCCGCGAGCGGATGAATGATACCAAACTGAGCGCGATGCGTTTTAATCTCAAACGTCCGGCGCGGTGTGCAAGAACCGGTATGAATGTCACGCAGCTGCATTACGCTCGGCGCGGCATTATTACGCCAGAAATGGAATTTATCGCGATACGGGAAAATCAGCAGCAAGCGTTGACGGAATTTGCTGGCAATGACCTGTTGACGAAACAGCACCCTGGTCAGAATTTTGGTGCCACCACTCAAAAATTGATTACACCGGAGTTTGTTCGTGACGAGGTGGCGCGTGGACGCGCGATCATTCCTGCTAACATCAATCACCCAGAATCTGAACCGATGATTATTGGTCGTAATTTTCTGGTCAAGATTAATGCCAATATCGGTAATTCCGCACTGGGCTCCAGCATTCAGGATGAAGTGGAAAAAATGACCTGGGCAATCCGCTGGGGAGGGGATACCGTTATGGATCTGTCCACCGGCAAAAACATTCACGAAACACGTGAATGGATCATCCGTAATAGCCCGGTACCGATTGGAACCGTCCCTATCTATCAAGCACTGGAAAAGGTGGACGGTCGCGCCGAAGAACTGACCTGGGAAATCTTTCGCGACACCCTGATCGAGCAAGCCGAGCAGGGTGTGGATTATTTCACCATTCATGCCGGCGTACGCTTGGCCTATGTGCCCATGACTGCAAAGCGGATGACGGGGATCGTTTCGCGTGGCGGCTCCATTATGGCGAAATGGTGTCTAGCTCATCATCGTGAAAGTTTCCTCTACACACACTTCGAGGAAATCTGCGAAATCATGAAAGCCTATGATGTCAGCTTCTCATTAGGTGACGGCCTGCGCCCCGGCTCGATTTATGATGCCAATGACGAAGCGCAGTTTGCCGAGCTGAAAACCCTTGGGGAACTGACCCATGTGGCCTGGAAGCATGATGTGCAAGTTATGATCGAAGGTCCCGGCCATGTGCCGATGCATATGATCAAGGAAAACATGGATTTGCAACTCCAATATTGCGATGAAGCGCCTTTCTATACATTGGGACCACTCACCACCGATATTGCTCCTGGTTATGATCATATTACTTCCGCCATCGGTGCCGCCATGATTGGCTGGTACGGCACGGCGATGCTGTGCTATGTCACTCCTAAGGAACATCTGGGGTTGCCGGACAAGGATGATGTCAAGGAAGGTATCATTACTTACAAAATTGCAGCACATGTAGCGGATCTTGCTAAAGGCCACCCTGGTGCCCAGATTCGTGACAATGCCTTGTCCAAGGCGCGTTTTGAATTCCGCTGGAATGACCAGTTCAATCTGGGGCTGGATCCTGACAAAGCACGTGAGTTTCATGACGAAACCTTGCCGCAGGAAGGCGCCAAAGTTGCCCATTTCTGCTCCATGTGTGGTCCGAATTTCTGCTCGATGAAGATTACGCAGGATGTACGCGATTATGCCGCACAGCAAGGGCTTTCCGAAACAGAAGCACTGGAAGATGGCATGGCCAGAAAAGCCAATGAATTTGTGGAAAAGGGTGGAGAAATCTACAACAAGCTTTGACGTGTGATTGTGAGCACTTTATTTGTGCTTCGCGCGAAGCCATATTTACTTAAAGGAAAATTTGCTGCCTATGGATTGGCCGATACTGCTTAAGGCGCTCTTGCTGGGAATCGTCGAAGGACTGACCGAGTTTCTGCCGATCTCCTCTACAGGCCATCTGATTCTAGTAGGCGACTTGCTGGATTTCAACGATGACAAGGCCAAGGTATTCACCGTCTCGATTCAGCTGGGCGCGATTCTGGCGGTATGCTGGGAATACCGTGAACGGCTGATTGGCGTGATGAATGGGCTGGGCGGCAAGCAAGCCAATCGATTCATATTCAACCTGCTCATTGCTTTCCTGCCCGCAGCGATACTGGGGCTACTGTTCATCAAGACTATCAAATACTACTTGTTTCATCCCCTCCCTGTGGCAATCGCGCTGATCGTCGGCGGTATCGTGATCCTGTGGGCCGAGCGTCGCGAACATGTGGTTGATGTCGAAAGCGTGGATGACATGGACTGGAAGCATGCGCTCAAGATCGGTTGCGCTCAGTGCCTTGCGCTGATTCCCGGTACATCCCGCTCGGGCGCAACCATCATCGGTGGACTGCTGTTCGGTCTGTCGCGCAAAACTGCTGCTGAATTCTCGTTTTTCCTGGCGATTCCCATCATGTTCGCCGCTACTTTCTACGACCTCTATCGTCATCAGGAATTTGTGTATCTCGATGACCTGGCCATGTTCATGGTGGGGTCGCTAGCAGCTTTCATCAGCGCATTGATCGCCATTCGTGGGCTGATGCGTTACATCAGTCACCACGACTTCACCCTGTTCGCCTGGTACCGGATCGGCTTTGGGCTGCTGATCCTGTTGACTGCATATACTGGCATGATCGACTGGTCTGAGTAATCAGGCCGCAAAAATCAGCTTTGTACCCAAGGCAGGCCGGCTGCTTTCCAACCGCCCTGCCGACCGCGATGGCCGGTTTCATCCTTGTCACCCTCAAAACCTTCCAGCACGTTGTAGCAATTAACAAAACCGTTCTGCTGCATGAGAGTGGCAGCATGATCGGAGCGGCCACCGCTGCGGCAAATGAACAGCAAAACCGCATCATCTGCTACCTGCTGTGTAAGCTGCTCCACAAAATCCGGGTTGGGCTGCATGCCCGGATAAGTACGTAATTCCACCTCGATTGCTCCCGGTATGCGTCCAACCCAGTCCAGCTCCGCCTTGCAGCGGACATCCACCAGCCTGGCCTGCTGTGGTAATGAAGTTAACACTGCCTGCGCTTCTACTGGCAACAATGCGCCCTCATAAGCCAGCCCCATCTCTTCTGCACGTTGCTGCGCCCGTGGCAAAATTTCATCAACTGTTTCCATCGCTCCTCTCTCCTTATTATTCAAAATTATTATAGTAGCAAATCTCCTTCTGGGGATTGCAGTATATCGCCAGCCTGTCAACCCGTTTCGTTCCTGCTTTTCTACAACGAATCGCACGTTTTGTCTGCCGAATCCAGCAATCAATGTCGCTACCTGTCAATCCGGATGACAGGGATTAATGGGCAAAATCCTTGCCTGTTCCTGTGATCGATTGCGGGTAACCAGCTGGATAATCCTGTCACATCAACAGGAGTCTGATATGGCAGAAGATAGCGATCTGGAAAAAACTGAACCGGCGTCCCCCAAGCGGCTTGAAAAAGCGCGCGAGGAGGGGCAGGTTGCGCGCTCACAGGAACTGACCACTTTTACAGTACTGATGGCTGCCGCGGGAAGCTTATGGTTTATTGGCTCGACCATTATGCACAAACTGGTTGCCATGCTGAGAAACGGGCTGCAGTTGGAGCGGGAACTGGCTCATGATCAGGCATTGCTATTGCCGCGGCTACTACAAGTGACGCTGGAAGGGCTGCTGGCAATTGCGCCGTTATTTGCCTGGCTGGCACTCGTGGCACTGGTTGCGCCGATGCTGCTGAGCGGATGGTTGTTCAGCGCTAAGGCGCTGGTACCGGACATCAAACGTCTTAATCCTACCAAGTGGCTCCAGCGCACCTTTTCGGTAGGTGGTGTAATCGAATTGTTCAAGGCAATTGCCAAGGCGTTGGTGATTGGCGGCGTAGCAGCGATGGTGATGTGGCAGTTCAAGGAGCAGGCATTTAATCAGATCAGCATGCCGTTGAATCTGGGGCTGGCCGCTATGGGTGAACTGATGGTACTGATATTTACGCTGGTTGTTGCCGCCATGCTCCTGATAGTGCTGATCGATGTGCCCTACCAGTTATGGAATCACGCACGTCAGTTGAAGATGTCGAAAGAGGAGTTGCGCAAAGAATCCAAAGAAGATGAGGGTGATCCGCAGGTCAAGGCGCGTATTCGCGGCTTGCAGAGGGAAGCAGCACGCCGTCGCATGATGGCAGAGCTGCCCAAGGCGGATGTGGTGGTGACGAATCCGACTCATTACGCGGTAGCGTTGAAATATCAGGATCGCTCGATGCAGGCACCGAAGGTGGTGGCAAAGGGCGTGCATCTGCTTGCGGCGCGTATTCGCGAAGTGGCGGCGGAGCACCATATTCCTGTACTGGAAGTGCCGCCACTGGCGCGGGCACTCTATCACCATGTGGAACTGGAAGTTGAGATACCTGAGAAACTTTATACAGCAGTGGCACATGTACTCGCCTATGTTTTCCAGTTACGGCGATATCAGAATTATGGCGGCGTAAATCCTCCAAAACTGCCAGAAATCATGGTGCCGGATGAACTGGATCAACCAGCCTGAAAATATATTACCTATTTGAGCCTATCAACTGAATTGAGCATGAAATGAGCCAATCCCTGTCACTGACAACCTTACTGCAAGGCAACCAGCTGCAAAGCCTTGCGGGGCCACTTTTGATCATCATGATCCTCGCAATGATGGTACTGCCATTGCCCCCGTTTGTGCTGGATGTGCTGTTCACCTTCAATATCGCACTGGCGATCATTGTACTGCTGGTCAGCCTGTATTCACGGCATGCGCTTGATTTTTCAGTTTTTCCAACAATTCTGTTGATTACTACCTTGCTGCGTTTGTCGCTCAATGTGGCATCAACGCGCGTGGTGCTGTTGAACGGCCATACCGGCCCGGATGCCGCCGGCAAGGTAATCGAGGCATTCGGTCATTTTCTGGTGGGTGGCAATTATGCGGTGGGATTGGTCGTCTTCATTATTCTGGTGGTCATTAATTTCGTGGTCATCACCAAGGGTGCCGGACGTATTGCCGAGGTCAGTGCGCGCTTTACACTGGATGCCATGCCGGGCAAGCAAATGGCTATAGATGCCGATCTCAATGCGGGCCTGATTGGTGAGGAAGATGCGCGTAAGCGACGTGAGCAGATTTCTCAGGAAGCTGATTTTTTCGGGTCAATGGATGGCGCGAGCAAGTTCGTACGCGGCGATGCGGTAGCCGGTATTCTGATCATGCTGATTACTATTATCGGTGGCCTGATAGTGGGAGTGATGCAGCATGAGCTGGCACTTGCTGATGCTGCTAGAAACTATACGCTGCTGACGATTGGCGATGGTCTGGTGGGGCAGATTCCGGCACTGATCATTTCGACCGCTGCGGGTCTGGTGGTGAGCCGCGTGAGCACTAATGAAGATCTCGGTCAACAGGTTATCGGCCAGCTATTTTCACGTCCGCAAGTGCTGTGGGTGACGGCGGGCATTATCGGTGGACTCGGCCTGGTGCCAGGAATGCCCAATCTGGTGTTTTTATTGCTGGCGGGAGTAATCGGCTCTATTGCATACTTGCGGGCACATCAGTCTGTGCAGGGGGAAGCCAGAACGGGTGAAGCAGAAGCTCCCGCTGTGATTGAGTCGCAGGATGCCAGTTGGAATGATGTCACCCAGGTGGATACGATCGGACTGGAAGTTGGCTATCGCCTCATTCCGCTGGTAGACAAAGCGCAACAGGGGGATCTGCTGCGACGCATCAGCAGTATTCGCAAAAAATTCGCACAGGAAATCGGCTATTTGCCGCCAGTTGTGCATATTCGTGACAACCTCGAACTACGCCCCAATGCATACCGTATCACGATGAAAGGCTCGGTCATCGGCCAGGGAGAAGCTTATAACGGCATGTATCTGGCAATCAACCCCGGTCAGGTGACGATGGCGCTGCCGGGGAACGTTACCGAGGATCCAGCCTTTGGGCTGCCGGCGGTGTGGATCGATGCCGGGCAACGTGAGCAGGCACAGGTTGGTGGCTATACCGTGGTAGATACCAGCACCGTGGTGACAACGCATCTCAACCACTTGCTGCGCAGTCATGCTGCTGAATTGCTGGGAAGAGAGGAGCTGCAGAAACTACTCGATCATCTAAACAAGGACGTGCCAAAACTGACCGACGATCTGATACCAAAATTGCTGCCATTGGCCAGCGTGCAGAAAGTGTTGCAATACCTTCTGGAAGAAGGGGTGCACATCCGCGATATGCGCACCATCATTGACACCTTGACCGAGCATGCCGGGCGCACCCAGGAAATTACCGAATTGATGGCGCAGGTCAGGTTGGCGCTGGGGCGTTCGATCACAGAGCAATGTTTTCCGTCTGGCGCCGAATTGCAGGTAATGCGTCTGCATCCGGAGCTTGAAGATATTCTGACCCAGGTGGTGCAATCCAATCCCATGGCAGATGGTGGTATCGAGCCCGGTCTGGCTGATTCGCTAATACGCGATACCAGCAGTGAAATCAGGCGCCTCGAAAGTTTGGGTCTGCCGGCGGTGCTGGTGGTGTCGGATGGCATCCGATTGCTGCTGGCACGTTTCCTGCGTCGCTCCTTACCTCAGTTGCGTGTACTTGCACATTCCGAAATACCGGATAGCAGAAAAATCAAATTCGTTTCCATCGTTGGAGGTAACAAAAAATGAAAGTGAGAAGATTCCTGGCGGTCAATTCGCGCGAAGCCTTGCGTAAGGTCAAGGAAGAGCTGGGCGCCGATGCGGTAATTTTGTCCAACAAAGCCGTGCCGGGGGGTATAGAGATCATGGCCCTGGCAAGCGACGAAATAGCGAGTCTTGCGGATAAATCCAGGCAAGCGGAAGTGTCAGCAGCCAATCAACACTCAGCAGCTTTGCGTGCTTCGGTGCCAGCCGCTCCACCGGTTGCGCCACCTGCACCATCAGAAAATATTCAATCCAAAAAAGCACAACCGGTGGCAAGCGGCGTTCCTGCAGTGACATCAGCACCGGAAATCGCAGCGACTTCAGAAACAACCAGGCCATCCAGAGTCCCTGATACACAGGCTATTCCTATTCCCAAGGCACCCGATCCGGCCAGAGCAGATAACGTCAACCAGAATATCATTCAGGAAATTCAGGCGATGCGGCAACTGATGGAAGATCAACTGGCAAGCGTCGGGTGGAGCCAGTTTTCACAGACACATCCTGACAGCATGAAAGTATTGCGCACGTTGCTGAATGCCGGATTTAGCCCGTTATTGGCAAGACACCTGCTCGATAAATTACAGATTGATGCCAATTTTGAGCAGGGGTTGAAAAAAACTATCACACTCTTGACACTGAACCTGCGTACGGCAGACAGCGATGAAATGATTGAGCAGGGTGGTATTTATACGTTGATTGGGCCGACCGGCGTCGGTAAAACCACAACCACCGCAAAACTGGCAGCACGTGCCGTCATCCGACATGGTGCGGATAAGGTGGCATTGCTGACAACGGATAGTTACCGTATCGGTGGGCATGAGCAGTTGCGTATCTACGGCAAATTGCTGGGCGTACCGGTACGCAGCATCAAGGACATTGATGATTTGCAATTGATGCTGCACGAATTACGCGGTAAACATATGGTACTGATCGATACCGTTGGCATGAGCCAGCGTGATCAGATGCTGGCCGAACAAATTGCGATGATGAGTCAGTGCGGCACGACCATCAAACACCTGTTGCTGCTGAACGCTACCAGTAATGGCGGCACATTGGATGAGGTCATTTCCGCCTACCAGCAACATGGTATCCATGGTTGCATTATTACCAAGATGGATGAGGCTGCTGGCCTGGGCACGGTACTGGATGCGGTCATTCGCCGCAAACTGAAGCTGCATTACGTCACCAATGGCCAGAAGGTACCTGAGGATCTGCATGCGGCGAATTCCCGCTATCTGCTGCATCGCATCTTCAAACCGTTATCGGAGGATTCCCCGTTTACGCTGCAGGATACCGAATTTGCTCTGACGATGGCCGGACAGGCTGCTGGTCGACCGGGAACAGGCCGTCAGACACACGCTGGGATAGACCATGATTAATCGTCAGGCAGATCAGGCATCTGGTCTGCGGCAATTAGCAGCGCTGGGTGCTGAACAAGGCGTGCGAGTGTTTGCGGTGGTGGGCGGCAGAACAGGCGTCGGCAAAACCAGTACCGTGATCAATCTGGCAATGGCGCTGACCAGAATTGGCAAGCGTGTACTTATTCTGGATGAAAATCCGCGCCACAACGATGTCAATGCCAATCTTGGTCTCAAGGCACGCTATGACTTGCAGCACGTTATCAATCGCGACAAATTGCTGGATGAAGTCATAACTCGCGGCCCCGGAGGCGTTCAGGTGCTGACGGCCATGCGCGGCATTCACTCGCTGGCAAAGCTGATGCCGCGCGATCAGGACTGGCTGATCAACAGCTTCGGCGAGATTTCGCAACTGGTGGATGTCGTCCTGATTGATACCGCCATCGGTGCCGCAAGTCGTGTGGTTTCGCTCAGTCTGGCCTCGCAGCAAGTGCTGATTGTACTGTCAGGCTCCGGTCAATCCATTACGGATGCCTACGCATTAATCAAACTGATCAGCCAGGAATATGCGCGGCGCGATTTTCTGATGCTGGTCAATAAAGTCGCTTCAATAGCTGTCGGGCAGGCTATTTTTGATAATGTGGCAGCCGTAGCACGCAAACACCTGTCTGTCAGACTGGAATCGCTGGGTTGCATCCCATTCGATGACAAATTACAGCGTGCCTCCCATCTCTGTCAGTCCGTTGTCGATATTTTTCCGGATTCATTATCGGCAACCAGTTACCGTCATCTGGCGGATGGTTTGTTACGTAGCGCCTACCCCGGCAACCAGGACGATGGCGTTGAAAACTTCATGCAACGCCTGATTCGAACCAGTCATATCGATAAAGTGGATTTCACCGTATGAGCGAGCTTATGTATACCGAAACCGGCACGATTAACAAAGAGCAGCTTATTACCGAGCACACCCCGCTGGTCAAGCGGATTGCCTATCACATGATGGCCAAGCTGCCCGCCAGTGTTCAGGTGGATGATCTGATTCAGGCCGGGATGATTGGTTTGCTGGATGCGATTGGTCGCTATGAAGGCTCCTATGGCCGGCAATTTGAAAGCTATGCAGCGCAGCGGATTCGCGGCTCGATTCTCGACGAATTGAGAGAGGCGGACTGGCTTCCACGCAGTCTGCGTAAAAAAATGCGCCAGATCGAAGCCGCAATGCGTACGCTGGAACAGCGACTGGGACATCCGCCCAGTGAGCAGGAACTATCGCAAGAACTGAATATGACACTGGGAGATTATCAGGAAGCCCTGCAGGAGGCGCGTGGTGGGCAATTGATTTATTACGAGGATTTTCAGGAAGAAGATGAAGATCATTTTCTGGATCGCTTGTGCGGTACTCAGGATAATCAGCCATTTGATCAGTTATTGGAAAAAAATTTGCGCGAAATGTTGGTCGATGCGATCGATAAACTACCGCCTAGAGAAAAACTGGTGATGGGGATGCATTACGAAGAGGAAATGAATCTGCGTGAGATTGGCGAAGTGCTGGGTGTTAGTGAATCACGCGTATGCCAATTGCACACTCAGGCCATTGCCCGTTTGCGAACTCGCCTAAGATCCAAATAGAAAAACAAATTTTTTGTGGCGCTACCCTTCCACGCAGTGAGGAAATCGGCGAGAAAGAATAATACAGGGTGGCGTCTCCTTTTTATCTATGCACTCGTGGGGGCATGATTTTCTGGCGGACGTGTTCGGCCAAACCCACGCCTGCCTCAGACATGGTGAGATAGGCCTGATCGGCACCGGCGGCGATGATTTGGGCGGCCTCGTCCTCGTGCATACTGTGGGATACGATGATGCCTTCGAAGCCAGCCTGGCGCAATTTCTGTGTAGCGATGCGTTTAGCTTCGGCCTCATTCAGGCTAAGAATTACCGCGCGCACCTTGCCGAAGTCCAAGTCCTCCCAAAACATCTGGTCCTCCGCGTCGGCGAAGAAAATATTATAACCATCTTCCGTACACTTGAGCACACGCGCAGGGTCCGAATCGAGTGCCACGATCTGGCAACTGTCCTGCAAGTACTTGTATGCGGCAGTCCCGGTGCGGCCCATGCCCATGATGAGGACATCGGCGTAGCCGAGAGAGACCGGCTGTTCGTCGGGATGACGGATATTTCGTTCGAAAGGGATCAGGCGTCGGGCGAAGCGTTCATACAGCGGATGGGCAACTCGATTGAGCGGTGCGGAGACCACGAAGGATAGAGCCACGGTAAGGGCCAGAGGCACCAGCCATTCTGGCAGCGCCACACTGGCCACAATGAGACCAAATTCGCTGTAATTACTGAGGCTTAGGCCAGACAGGAAGGCACTACGCGCACGTAATTTGAAGGACACGAGTAACAGGAAGAACAAGACCGCCTTCAGCGGCAGTAACGCCGTCATCGCAATCGCAAACCACCATGCATCGGCGTCCGGCAGGCCACCGACGCCGATCTCGAGGAAGAAGCCCACGAGGAAGAATTCCTTGATACTCCACAGCGACTTCGATAATTCGCTGGCACGGGGATGCTTGGCGAGCATCCCTCCGAATACCAGCGCGCCGAGTTCGGAGCTCAGGCCAACTAGTTCAAAACCATAGCCTCCAATCACAAGGGCGAGCAGTAGTCCGAACAGCATTAGCAGATCTTCGTGGCCGCTGGCGTCCATGAGTTTAAAAAGGAGCGGTCGCAGCAAGGGCAGTGCGAAGACCCCTAGCGTCCATACTGATGGGGTGGTGCCGCTGGCAACACTCATCACCACCAGGGCGATGAGGTCCTGTGCTACAAGGATGCCGATCGCCACACGACCATGGAAGGCACGCAGCTCGCGTTTAGTTTCTAATATTTTCGCGGCCAGTACCGTGCTGGAGAAGGACAGGGCTATGGCGAGGAGGATCGCGCTGTAGAGCGTGACGTCGAAGAACAACGCAATGATCGGCGTAAACAGCACAACCGAGAGTGTGAAGTGGGAAGTACAGCCGCCAATAACTTCCGTCTTCACGAGATTGCGCACGTTGAGCTTGAGGCCTACGGTGAACAATAGCAGTAGAACCCCAAGATGAGAAACGTGACTCAGGATCTCTCCATCCTCACTGGGCATTCCGATCCTGTCCGAGACGGAGGCGATGACGAAACCAGCAACGAGATAGCCAACGAGAGGTGGCAACCCAATGAACCGTACCAGTAATCCGATACTGAAGGCAAAGCCTATCCATACGGCTTCAAGCATCTAGGGCATCCTTTTATAAGTAAGTCAAAATCGCCCCATGTTCTGCCATCGTCCACACGAACTGTTTGGCCAGTGCTGTAGAGCGTCTCTTCCGTTTAAAAGTAAGTAATGGCGAAATTATAGGGGCTTCCGAGGGATATAAAGTAAAATCTGAAGAAACTAATATCGTGTTGATGAAGCGATAGCACAAGCGGTAGTAGTCTATCCAGCTGATCAATCTGCACACGGTCAACACCGAACCAGCAATAGACTGCGTAAGAAAGGTGTATTTGTATCAGACAGTGACGTACGCTCTATTTGGCGGTGCCATAACCTGGAGAATTTCAAAAAAACGCCTAAAAGTACTTGGGGCCGAAGTAGCAGATGACGGCATTATCCTCAGTGATACACAAGTTTCTGCATTTGAAAAAAGAAGTGCGATGTTGAAGCCTGGGAGAAATTGAAGAAACCCATCCCGGTTACTTGGGTTCAAAGATATGTTCTATGTCGGCGATCTCAAAGGCGTTTACCCTATGTATTATACATACCGCACTTCAAATTTTGACATTCAAGCGTGACCGATGCTTTGGGAGCGATCGGTCAATAGCGAGCGTAGCGAGGCGTGGTTCTAGTTTAGTCCGGCAAAGAAGTTGTCGCACGCTGTTTTGAATTGGGAAAAGGTTTCGTAGTAGCGCCCATGCAGTACGGTTTTCTTAGAAAATTTCCAAAACCGCTCGATCAAGTTGAGATTCGGCGCATAAGGCGGCAGGAAAGCCAGGTCGATTTTATGGAAAAAGGGTGGCGTTCCTTTTTTTGATCGGTCCGCCTTTACGGTAGCGCTTGTGATGGTTGCGCACATTTTCCCGATCTATCATCAGCGCCCTGCGCGACTCGGTCGACTGGCCAGCAAGTACACGCCCTTGATCCGATCCACATACCACTTGTCGCTGGTATGGCGATGCTCGTACTCCAGCTCGTCGAGTTCTTGTTGTGTTAGGGGATAACAATTTGACATGGACTGATTATAAATAAATCAGCCGGTTATCGTGCACTCCTAAATCAAATTTTGATTAGCGAGAGGTATAGCTTGACAATTACCGTCTGTATGAGTTATATCAAAAAAGGTCCGTTACCGTCCTGTGCAAGCTCGCCGGTCTACCCAAGCCTGTGGGCGAAATCGAAGGCTAAATTGGGTGAGAATTACAAAACCAACGTTTGAATAGAAACTTACGATAAAGGAGAGATATGATGAAAAGCCTTCTGGATAAGTTATTTGGTACAGCCTTGTTAAGCATAGCGGTTGTTATGTCATCGCCTGTGTTTGCCGAAGACTCAACATTGCCTGCCAAGACAGAGACGCAATCGAAAGCCAGCCAATCAGTACAACCGCAGGTCGAAAAGAAGGCTGTCGATGAGGCCTTGTAGGCATTAGCGCCGACCACAGGTAAGCTTGGAGTCGATTTTGGCAAGGGATCCAAAACTGGCATTGGCCCCTGTGGACGTTGATGTGGTGATATACGATTTATTGGCGAGCCCGGACACAATTAAGGACGTCATCTAGGAGGCGGAGGATTTTATCGAAGACGGTAAGGTTCAACAGGCTCGACTGCTCGTGGCAAACCTGGCGAGCGAGATGGTTTTTCGCACCACCAATATTCCTCTGGCCACTTATCCGGCTGCGATCAAAGCGATCACACCATTGATTGGCGAAGGCAAGTTCGGTGAGGCGAAGGTGGAATTGCAAGCAGCACTTAATACACTGGTGGTAACGATAGACAAGATTATGCTGGATACAAATATGGCCAGTTATATTATCAAAAGCCATCCCCCGGAGATTCGACACCGGCTGGCGGCGCTGCCGATGGGCAGTATTACCATATCCGCAGTCACACAAGGCGAGCTTTTATATGGCTTAGCCCGCAAGGGACATCCGGCCACCCTTGCAAAACTTATCCGGGAATTTCTATTTCGTGTTGAGACATTGCCCTGGGAAGAGCAAGCTGCCACCGTTTATGGCGATTTACGCGCTTCTTGCATGTCGGTTGGCATTACACTTGGGGCACTCGACATGATGATCGCCGCGCATGCAATAGCCGCCAATACAATACTTGTCACCCATGATAAAGCATTCAGCCTAGTTCCCGATGGTATCTTGACTATCGAAGATTGGATGAATGAAGTTTAAGTTATAAACGATGGCGGCAAAAAACAAGCTGCTGACGGTACTATTCGAGGTTCTGTCGCATTAAGCAATTCTTGGTAATTTTTATTCTATTAAATCATAGATATATTTATTAGAAATTCGCTTAATGCGACAGAACCGTTTAAACTCACCAAAAATCAACGACGCACATCAGCAGTCAGTAGCTCAAAGTCTGTCACCCTCGGATCAGGCCGTCCGAACAGATCTAGCACCAGTTCCTTCCGCTCGTCGTTCGTGAAACGGTAGGGGACCGCAGCATAAGCGGCCTCGATTACTTCCTCGAAGTTTTTGTAAGGGAGATCGAAAACCAGGCCAGGTTCAGCCTGTGCGATATGCGCCAGGACCTGGTTACCGGTCGGGCGCAGTATCGAAGATGGAAAAAGAAGTCGTTTTGGTATGTTAACTTTCTTTGTCCAGTACGGTTCGAGATCAGTGAGGAACAAGAGGGAGCCCGTCTCTATATCCCACAACCGGAGGGTCAGGTCATTGCTAGAAGCCAGGAGATACCGACCTGAAACAGAGATGTTGAATAAGGAGTTTTCCACTTCCGGGCCATGGATTGTTCGTATTAACTGCCCGCTTCTCGGATGCCACAGCCCGATGGTGCCGACGTCATCGCTCGTCACAACATACTGCCCGTCCAGTGTAAACCCATGCACGTTTGTATTTTCCCGCGCTCCTTTGAGTTCGGTGACCAAGTCACCGGTGTGCGTATCCCACACGGCAGCGCGACTCCAAGCATTTCCTGCCGCCACTAGCGACCCATCGGGACTGGCCGTAGCTCGAACCACCCCTCCGTCACCCTCTCGTACTCGGATCTCCACGAGCGGTGCCCCGTTTTCCGTGTTCCAAAAACGAATGAATGAGCCTCCAGCCGTCATCACCCGATCCCCTTTTCCTACGAAAGCTGAATAATGTAAATTCTTATGAGGGCCGATAACCGCGAGTTCTTTACCACGCACTGCATCCCAGATTCGAGCGAAGCTACCATTCCAATTGCCATTCTCGCTTTTTCCGCTTATTACCATGATTTTAGATCCATCAGGCGAAAACTGAGCCAGCTCGTCGTACAAATCGCCTACAGGAAAGACAGGAGAAAATGTCAGCAGCTGCTCAAAGGTTTTGGCGTCATACAGGTAAGCTTCACCCTTATACACGTCGCTAGGAACTAATAAACGAGAGCTGTCCGGACTGAAGGCGACAGAAGCCTCCACACTATCTGTCTGAAAATCACCCAAGCGCACGGCTTTTTTCTTTCCTGCTTGCCAGACCAGCACCGCACCATCGCCGCTCGCAGCAATCAACGTGCCGTCCGGACTGAAAGTAAACCTATCTGGATTGCCTTTATCTGGCTCTGTTGCAAAAAATAGCGTTGGCTAGAGTAAATCTCTGATATTTTTGATTATGCGGTGTAAATATCGAATTGTCTTTCAATAAGACGGATTTCTCCTATGAGACCTTGCCCATATTTCCATGCATCCATCTGTCCTTTCTTGAACATGTGCATGAGTTCAAACCCCTTGATCGTTGCATAGGCGGTCTTCATGGATTTGAACCCGCGTACGGGATTTATCAGCTGTTTGAGTTTTCCATGATCAGCCTCGACAATATTGTTCAAGTACTTTACCTGCCGGTGTACCGTATCCTCAGGGCATTTCCCTTCTTCCTTCAACTCATCAATGGCAGGACCGAAAGTCGGCGCTTTATCTGTATTAATTGTCTGCGGATGTGCCCATGGTTTTATGGATTTGAGCGCTTTGCCTAGAAACCGTTTGGCGGCTTTCTTATTACGGGTAGGTGAAAGATAGAAATCAATCGTGTCACCGTGCTTATCAATAGCTCGGTACAAATATGTCCATTTCCCTTTAACCTTCACATAGGTTTCATCTACCCGCCAGCTGTAGCCCATCGTCGGCTTGTAGTACCACCGCATGCGTTTTTCCATTTCGGGTGCATAATGTTGAACCCAACGATAAAGCGTTGTGTGATCGACTTCAAATCCACGCTCCAACATCATTTCTTCCAATTCACGATAGCTAATTCCGTA
>NZ_FMWO01000018.1 GCF_900103035.1 Nitrosomonas mobilis | reverse complement strand
ATATTTAAGCGGATGAATAAAATTCAGTTTCAGGCAGGCCTGTCACTGCATGAATTTCTGCATCAATATGGCACGGAAGCACAATGTGAAGCAGCATTGTTTGCTGCGAGGTGGCCACATGGCTGGAGATGCCTGCGCTGCGATGGGGAGCGATATTCCTGTACCCATAACGGCCGCAAGCTATGGGAATGCCTGGATTGTGGCTACCAATGTTCTTCAATTGTCGGCACCGTGTTTGAAAATACTAAATTACCGCTAAGAACCTGGTTTCTGGCCATTTACTTGATGACGCAAAGCAAGAATGCGGTCAGTGCATTGGAACTCAAACGTCAGCTGGGGGTAAGTTACAAAACGGCATGGTCGATCAAGCATAAGCTGTTACAGACCATGCTGCTGCGCGAAGAGCAACGCCGTCTGGATGGACGCGTGGAGGTTGACGATGCTTATCTGGGAGGTGAAAGGCCGGGAAAGCGCGGGCGGGGCGCGGCAAGTAAGACGCCATTTGTAGCGGCAATACAAACAAACAGCGAGGGGAAGCCACTTTATATACGCTTGACTCCCGTAGCGGGTTTTACATATGAAGCGCTCAAACAGTGGTCGGCTGAATGTCTGTCATCTACTGCACGAGTCGTATCTGATGGTTTGGGGTGTTTCGGGGCGGTTACGCATACAGCCGCGCAGCATGAGCGCCATATTGTGGGAAGTGGCAAATCTGCTGTGCAGCGTGCCGAGTTTCGCTGGGTCAATACGCTTCTTGGCAATCTCAAGACTGCCTTCAGCGGAACCTACCATGCATTCAATCACGCCAAGTATGCACAGCGCTATCTTGCAGAATTCTCCTATCGCTTCAATCGCCGTTTTGATTTGGCTGCCATGGTGCCGCGATTGCTGCGCGCCGCCGCAACGACAGAACCTCTTCCGATCGGTATATTGAGAATTTCTGAGATAGGTAACTAATCAGGAAATCTTTTGACCATAAAGTGCCTGATGGCGATACCGTGCATTTTTGTGTCGCTGACGCCAATGGTTTAGTCGTATCAAATATTCAGTCTATTTATCATGACTTTGGCTCGTGTTTTGTGGGTGGTGATACCGGTATTTTAATGCAAAACCGTGGCAGTTTCTTTTCGCTAGATACTAACCACCCGAATCGACTGGAGCCAAAAAAGAAAACCTTTCATACCATCATCCCAGCAATGTTAATGAAAGATAACAAGCCTGTGCTCGCCTATGGCACGATGGGCGGGGAAGGACAGCCGCAAACTCAGGCAGCAATATTAACGCGGATATTGGATTTTAATTTTAACGTGCAACAAGCTATTGAAGCACCACGCTGGTTAATGGGACGCACATGGGGAATGGCTACACGGGACCTTTTCCTGGAGTCACGCATTAGCGATGAAATAGTCCGCGAGCTAAAACTTCGCTCTCATCCTACTAAAATGGTTGCCCAGTGGGAGTCAACCCTGGGGCATGCTCAAGTGATACGCATCAATCATGAGTCTGGGTTTTATGAAGGTGGAGCGGATCCCAGGGGTGACGGCGCAGCAATGGGATTCTAAATGGCTATATCATCGTTAATTGTTGGTTACTGTAAATAAACACGAGTCATCATTTATAAACAAGTCATTAACCCAAAAACCAGCAATTGATATTTTATTAAAAATTCATTTAGTTACATGGACACCGCTAACTAACGATGACATAGTTTTCTAAATCCTAGATCAGTTTTGTGTCAACTTTAACAATAAGGATAATTCTGGTTAACAAAGTCGGTCTTGGCTGGAATAGAACTATGGCGCATGTTAAAAAAGCGACAAACCGACAGTTCCCCGTTGGCATAGGAGCAGTTTTTCGCATTAGCGCTGTTAGGATAGCTGCGTCCAATGATTGCCGCATGTACGAGACTGGGGAAACTCGCGACAAAACTGCATTCGCCATGCCTGGCGCGGACAGTCCGGCTCCTCCACAAAAAGATACGATACGATGTGGCTTCTGAAAGTCTCGTCCGCTCTGTTAATCTTGGCCGCATTCGCAATTGTGCTAGCGCGGATCGTTTTCGCCCTTCCGGGCGCCAAGGGTAGGGTTGACGATGTCGCTCTGCCGCCCCCGAAAGACGGACCGCTGGCCGATCGAGCTGCGCGGAATCGTCCCGGCCTGACTGGCGTCGCACCCCTCGGGAGTGGCGCGGACGCTTTCGCCGCGCGTATCCTGCTGGCGGATGCCGCCGTCTCCTCCATCGACGCGCAATACTACATCTGGCACGGCGACCTGACCGGCTCGCTCCTGCTCGATGCCTTGCGCCGCGCGGCGGATCGTGGCGTGCGCGTGCGACTGCTGCTGGATGACAACGGCACCTCCGGTCTCGATGCAGAAATCGCACAACTCGACGCGCACGAGAATGCCGAGGTCCGGCTCTACAACCCGTTCAACCTGCGTCGTTTCAAAGCGCTGAGCTTTGGCTTCGACTTCTTCCGCCTGAACCGGAGAATGCACAACAAGTCGTTCACCGTTGACGGTCTCGCCACAATCGTCGGTGGGCGCAATATTGGTGACGAATACTTCGGAATCGGCCCCACACCCCTGTTCGTCGATCTGGACGTATTGGCCGTAGGCAAGATCGTCCCTGAGGTGACCGCCGATTTCGACCGCTACTGGGCCAGTCCCTCGGTCCACATGGCCGGAACCATCGTCGCGGCGACCGGCGGCGATCCAATCGCCGCACGGTTGGCACGCTGGCGTGATGATCCCCGGTTCTACAAATACAAGGCAATCCTGAAGGCATCGAACCTCATAACGCCTCTATCCAAGGGCACGCTTGATCTGGAATGGACCGATGCCGTGCTGGTCAGCGATGACCCGATAAAGGGGCAAGGGGCGGTTCCGCGCGAGGATCTTCTGACTGGCCAGTTGACCCGCGCGGTTGGCTCCATCGAGAGGCGCCTCGACGGCGTCACGCCCTACTTCGTCCCCGGCACGGCGGGCGTCGAAGCCTTCGCCACGCTGGAAGCCAGGGGTATCGCAGTCCGCATGCTGACCAACTCACTGGAGGCCACGGACGTCCTGCCGGTCCATTCGGGTTACGCCAAGCGGCGAGAGGCAATGCTCGAATCCGGCGTCGCCCTGTACGAGCTTCGTCGCATGGCCGTGCCGGATACCCCTGATGATCTGGGCATCTTCGGCTTTTCGGGAGCAAGCCTGCACGCCAAGACCTTCGCAGTCGACGGCATACGCATATTCATCGGCTCGTTCAACTTTGATCCACGCTCAATCCAGCTCAACACCGAAATGGGTCTGCTGATCGACAGTGAGGCCCTCGCGAACAGGCTGCATGCGGCTTTTGATGACTGTTTTAGCGGTCTCGCCTGGCGGGTTGAGGCGCGGAATGGCGAGCTTGCATGGGTCGATTTTGCGGCCGGCACGGTCACCACGGAGGAGCCGGGGTCAAGCAGGTTCCGAAACCTCGCGTTGAAGGTGGTCGGGTGGCTACCGGTAGAGTGGCTTCTCTAGAGCCTGTCTGGCTTTACCAATCGTAGCGAGGGAAACCGATTTGATTCAGGTTTTTCTGTTAGGCGATAATTATAAAAATACTCGCCACATGAGTGCAACCGGATAGCTTCGTCGCATCGATTCAGGCAGACCGTACCTCACCGTGACTCCTTGGCGAAGTACGTCGCACACTTTTTTATAAAGTCACGCTCCATCTTCACTTCTGCTAATTCTCGTTTAGCTCTGGATAGCTCTATCTCAAGTTCAGTCAGCGGCTTCTGATGCTTGCCTACTGTAGCGAGCTCTCCCCCTTTGTCAGCATAAATCCAGTTTTTAGTGCCCCTTCGGTGTCGACAGCCGTTTTGTTGTTGCTTCAATCAGAGCCAATTCACTCCCTTTGAAAAACTTAATTGATTCCTTCCAAAATTCCTGACTATATTGTGTGTGGGGTAATTCCATATCCATCCTCCATTTCATGTCTTCATTTTATGAAACTTCGGACTCCATGAAAATCAGCATACCTCACCGAGGAATTGAGCTGTTTTGCCGGAGTTACTGATGTTGGCTGCCAGCACCGGGCAATCGTTGCGGACAGTCACAGGCCTAAGGATTTGCCAGAATTCAACTGGATCAATACGATTCTGAGCAAACTAAAAACCAGCCTGGTTGGCGCTTATCATGCATTCGTTTTTACTAAATACGGAACCCGTTACCTTGGTGCATTTGTTTACCGTCTCTACCGGCGCTTCCATCTTGAAGCGCTCCCTCTACGCTTGTTCGTCGCCGCAGCCACTATCGGTTCTCGCCCAGCACGTTGGCTGCGACAAGCTGAAGAATCTTTCTAATCAGGAAGGCCGAAGGGTGGAAATATTCTATGAAACCACTAAAAGCCTGACAAGCGCCGTAGAAGACACAGAACGCTATCCAGTTTCATGATTCGATGATGATCCCGCCCTTGACGTACAGGTCGCCGTTTAATTGGATGTAGCAAAGATTATTGTAAGGGAATCAATTTATCTTCGACTAAGTTGCAAGAGTTTGGATATTTGTACTGAATTCTTGTTTCATTTCACAACTTAATCTCAGGAGAAATAACAATGAAAAAACGTCAGAACCTTTTGACCGTGACCTCTTCCATGGTAGCAGGCTTACTGGCAGTTTCCATGAGCGCACCGACGTTTGCTGAAGGCAATCCATGCGCGCCAAAAGCAAAAGCACAATCTCAGCAAGGTACGAAAAATCCCTGTGTTGGCAAAAATCCCTGCGCGGCCAGGAACCCCTGTGCCACCAAGAATCCTTGCGCAGCCAAAAATCCCTGTGCCGCAGGTGACCGGGTTGATTCCAGGACATTAACCCGGCCTGCAGGGACTAAACCCTATCAAGGCAACCAAACCGCTTTGTTAAATGAAGGAAAAGCGTTGTGGAACAGCAAAGCAATCAGTCATAATAATTCCATAGCCTGCTCAAGCTGTCATCAGAATGGCACCGAAATGCTACAACCTGATTTTGCCAAACCCTACCCACACTTTGTACAAATGGCACAAGATGCTGCCGGAATGGAATCAATCACCCTGGAAGGAATGGTGCAGTTATGCATGATCAAACCCATGCAAAGCAAGCCATTTGCCTGAGATTCACGGCAACTTGCCGCATTAACCGCATATACAGCGGAGTTACAGAAAAAATTCAAGCCGGTGGCAAATGCGGCTAATCCGTGCGCCGCAAGAAATCCTTGTGCACCGAGAAACCCATGTGCAACAAAATCATACTAATAAACGGTCAGAGAGGTTACGATGAGGCGCTGATACAGGCTTCATCGCTTTTTTATGAACGACAACACATTTGAAATAGATAATAACGTTTTCACCAAATTATCCCGCATACAGCTTGAGCTGATGGCTGACGCCGGCGCCCGGATTATCGAATGCTACCGGGTATTGCAAAAAGGCGGGCTTAATATTGTTGGAGAAGTACTGAAAGGGCAAGGCGAGTTTTACGAGCTGGAGCACTATCCTAAAGATGATGTGTTTGATGGGGAAACAAACAGTCAGTATTACTATCATGCTCACCGTGCCGAGACCAGCGAAAATGGGCATTTCCATACATTTCTGCGTCAACCGGGAATGCCGCCTGGATTATTGCCCGTTCCTCACGACGGGGCTGAATCCTGGCCGGAAGGACGTGACTCGCTCTCCCATCTCATCGGCATTTCAATGGATGCCTACGGTTTTCCACTCGGACTATTCGCAACCAATCGATGGGTAACAGCCGAAGCCTGGTATAAGGCCGAAGATGTCATTGCCATGCTGGATCATTTCAGGATCGACCATGCCTATCCTTCGTGGCCGGTTAATTTATGGATTTCCGCCATGCTGGTTTTATTCCGGCCGCAGATAGAAGCGCTAATACAACAGCGTGATCAGATAATTGCCGATTGGAAGCTCAAGCATACAGGCATGGATGTTTATGAGGACCGGGAGCTTGAGATCACAGGTTACGCATCTATCAATGTTGAACAGCAGATTAGGCATGTTGTAGCGGCAATCGGTAAACATGACATGTCAACATGATATCTTTGTTTCTCATAACTCATTATCATTTTTTTAAAGATGACGCACATGAATTGACTCTTTTCTTGGCTCCTTTTTACGATCAGCCATTACCCTGTTTATCATTCAGCATATTGGCGATTCGTTGCCTTGCTTCATTAGTTAACCGAAGACCCTGATTAGTTCTGGATTGACGTGATGCTCTACGTAAAAACTGGAGCTGCCGCGTAAAATTAGTGCAGCTGCGGCATAAGATCAGATGTATATTTAATGTGATTCTTTTCCAAAATGATAATTCTTCATCCATTGCTCGAGAAGCCAACTGGCTGGCTTGTTTACAATTTAACATTTAACTTGCCATCCCATTAATCCATCCAGTTAGTCTTTAAGCATCTATTCAGGGACAATCGCGCACGATGCATAATTACCCACACATTAGTCGGGCTGAGCGCAAAATCCTTACAGATATCCTCATTGCTCATGCCATAAATTTCTTTAGCAAGAAATACTTCAACTTGCTTTGGTTTCAATCCAGATAAACACTCCTGAAAGATTTCCCAGAATTCTTTTTGTTGCAAGGCTGATTCCGGGTCAGGAAACGCATCCGGTTTTTCAATCCATCGGCCATTGGCTCTAAAAAAGTTATCCAGACTATCTCCCTCATCCTGATCAAACAGATCACCAACGGCTACTTCACGTCCCTGCTGTCTGAAATGATCAATCAGCTTGTGCTTTAGTATGCCGACAAGCCATGTGCGAGTCGTCGACGCATTAGAAAAAGTATTTTTAGCAGTTATTGCCGCTAGCAGTGTTTCTTGAACGAGATCTTCAGCGACATGCGTATCCTTCGCTTTTAAAAGCGCGTAACTGAACAGGTAATCACCATACTCCTCCAGCCATGCTTTAGTATTTGAGTCATTATTACCTGCAATCATACGAAACTTATCAAGAAAGATTGCAGCAGCTTGTCCCAGTCTGCCTGGGTGGACATATCACCGTTCCATAGGAGCAAAAGACACAGCAATCACCCGGTTTCGGCCGTAATAGAGCGTTGCAGTTTGTACATTCATAAAAATATAAACAGGCATCAGTGGGCATAGTTTCCTGTTTAATGAAACCGCAAGACGGACAGGTCAGATCTGATCCAAGCATAATTGTTTTCATAAATCACTCAAAAATATGGGATGCACATCAACCATCAGCAAGCGAAGCGCATCATGAGGCGCGTTTCCTCCCCTCTCTGATCCAACTCTCAATTTGAACCCTCGATCGCGACGGCGACGTCGCGCATGCGCACGTCTTCGAGTTCATGGCTCGCGCCCCGGCGTCACGGCGAGGCCGAGTTGGTGTATCGCTGATCTCACCCGAGCGGACGCGAAGCGTTCCCCGCTCGAGGGTGAGCGCCGCTGTGGTCGCGTGCTCCACGCGAAGATGGCCGACGTTTGCGATTCCACTTTCTACGCTGATCTCAGCGTCGAAGAGAACCTCGAGTTCGCGTATAGGAAAAATAAACGCAGAGCAGAGCAGATGCGGATGGGCCGCGAGGAGATAACGCAGCGGAATCGGCAATGATAGCACCCATTGCCGCACGGGTACATTGGGAATGACGTGATCGACCAGGTGGGCAGCTGTCTGCGCCATGCGCCGTCCACCGCACGAAGGACAGAACCCCCGCCGTTTGCAGGAAAAGGCGACCAGCTTTTCATGGGTGCAGTCGACACAGCGCAGGCGCAGAAAACCATGCGCTAAAATGCCGCATTCAAGGAAGGCATCAAACTCGTCTTTGACAAAATCGGGCAAGCCCGATCCGGTTTCAGCCTCAACTTGCGCAAAGAAGGTCTCCACGTGTTCTTGCACCAACTGGTACAGGATGGTCTCTACCGGCCGGTGTCGTTCATAGTGAGTGCGTTTCCCCGCATCCGTGTGGTGGGCGGATGCGTGTAGATTCTCTTGTGGGTTGCGGTATGCAGCCGTTGACATGATCTCTGAGAGTGATGTTCGTTCTCAAAGTATCGACTTCTCGGGCCAGGCCTTGAATTGCTAATTCACTCTGGTGAAAAAGGGCGTCTATTTTCCCTATTCGCAGGTGAGCGACAAGGTCTATGCCGCCGACTATGCGGTGCCGACGCAGCGAAGATGACCGCGGCGATCAGCGATTTGCATACGGCATATGTTGATGCCGCCGCTTGCTCCAGGCATCTACAAGTGGAGCACCAATGTGCAGGTTGCATCAGGTACGACCGTCACGCTTTCAGGGCTGAAGGTCCGTCATTACATACCCACAGTATCCCGCAAAGCGTGGAGAAGCGTAGCGATGGCAGTCTGACTTTACATTTGGATAACGGCGAGAATTATATAGTTGACGCCATGATTTGGGCTGTTGGCCGTGCGCCCTCAACAGGTAATATCGGCTTAGAGAATACCGGCGTCAAATTAGACAAAAAAGGGTATGTCATCGTTGATGACCAGCAAAATACCACTGCCAAAGGCATCTATTGTGCCGGCGACTGCATGGCTGGCGGCGTGGAACTTACACCTGTCGCCATTAAAGCCGGACGTACGCTGTCTGAGCGGCTGTTCAATGGTATGTCAGCTGCAAAGGTGGACTACAATTCCCACCGTGGTGTTTAGCCATCCAGTCATTGGCGCCTTGGGCTTGACCGAATCTGAAGCATATTCCCATTATGGCAAGGAAAATGTAAAGGTATATACCTCCAATTTTACCGCCATGTATACTGCGGTTACTAGCCACCGGCAACCATGCAAGATAAAGCTGGTGTGTGCCGGCTTGGAGGAAAAAGTGGTGGGTGTTCATGGAATCGGCTATGGTATGGATGAAATTCTCCAGGGCTTTGCTGTGGCCGTTAAGATGGGTGCGACTAAAGCTGACTTCGATGCGGCATTGGCGATTCATCCGACCAGTGCGGAAGAGTTTGTTACCATGCGTTAATTTCTTCCTAAAACCCAAGGTCTGCTATGCGCCAACTGGATCAGATACGCGAGCAAATTCGCCAGGCGACACTCGGTGATGAGGTAAAGACAATCACGCAACTGCTAGCTGGTATGAAAGTCAGCGAAAAGCAACGAAAAGCGATTGTTGAGCAAGCGGCTTCCTGGGTTAAGATTATCCGAACGGACTGCAGTCCGGGTCTGATGGAAAGCTTTCTGGCCGAATATGGCTTGTCTACGCATGAAGGTGTGGCGCTTATGTGCCTGGCGGAAGCCTATTTGCGGGTGCCGGATGAAGAAACCTTGGATGAGCTGATTCAAGACAAGATCACGCCGCAAGATTTTGCTCGTCATTTGGGGCGCTCGAGTTCAATGATGGTAAATGCCTCTTCTTGGGGGCTTATGCTGACTGGGAACATCTTGTCGGAATCCGACCATCACGGGATTATTTCAGTTTTGCAAAAACTAATAAGACGCGCCGGAGAACCGCTGATTCGGACAACCATAAAGCAGATGATGAAGCGCATGGGCGAGCATTTTGTGCTGGGAAAAACCATTGCGGATGCCATTGAAAATGGACAGCGCTGGCAGGATAAAGGCTACCGGTATTCCTTTGACATGCTGGGTGAGGCGGCGCTAACTCAGGCTGATGCGCATCGTTATGAGATGGCCTACGCCAACGCGATTGTGGAACTTTCCCGTTACTGTACCGGCGAAAACATTCGCACTAATCCCGGTATTTCAGTCAAGCTATCGGCTCTATATCCGCGCTATGAATATCTGCAAAAACAGGCAGTAATGGACAATTTGTTGCCGGTCATACGCTCATTGTGCCTGCTCGCCAAAAAAGTGGGGATAGGGTTAAATATTGATGCCGAGGAAGCGGAGCGGCTAGATCTGTCACTAGATATTATTCAGGCGTTGCTCGCAGATCCTAGCCTTAGAGACTGGCATGGATTGGGGGTGGTCGTACAGGCGTATAGCTATCGCGCGCCGTGGATATTGGATTGGTTGTATAGTACAGCGCAACAGCACAATACCTTTTTGATGGTGCGATTGGTTAAAGGCGCGTATTGGGACCGTGAAATTAAACGTTCCCAGGAGCTGGGCCTCATCGGTTATCCGGTGTATACGCGCAAGAATAATACTGATTTAAGTTATTGGTATTGCGCGCAAAAGTTGCTCAAACAGCGTGATCGCATCTTTCCGCAATTCGCCACTCATAATGCGCATACTGTAGCGGCGATTCTGGAAATGACCCGGGATGAAGATTCGGCAGCACATAGCTATGAATTCCAGCGGCTGCATGGCATGGGGGAAGACTTGCACGAACTGGTGCGTACCCAACATCAGGCGCCGGTTCGGATTTATGCGCCGGTGGGTGTGCACCGGGATTTGTTGGCTTACCTGGTGCGGCGTCTGCTGGAGAATGGCGCCAATGCATCCTTTGTTCATCTGTTGCTGGATACGGCCATTCCGCCACGTGAAGTTGTCGCCGATCCGATGAACATCGCGCATAAATGGCTGCTGCATCCTACGTCCGGGGTTGTTCCACCGAACTCTCTTTTTCAACCCGAAAGAATGAATTCAAAAGGTTTTGATTGGCAAAGCACGCTTGATATTGCAGCGATTGAGGCCATGCGCATGCCATTTGCGAATAAACAATGGGTGGCTGCGCCGTTGATAGCACCAACAAATAGCGCCGCTATTCCGGCAGGTGAGGCGCTGCCGGTGTGTGATCCTGCAACAGGGGAGCAAGTCGGCCAGATAACCGAGGCCAGTCTTGCTCAACTGGAACAGGCCATTGTGAGTGCGACGAAAGCCCAACCGGCGTGGCATCGGCTGGGGAGTATTGAACGCGAAAAATATTTGCTGCAGGCGGCAGATTTGTTTGAGGCGCAAGCTGGGGAGATAGTTGCACTGCTGGCCCGCGAAGCCGGAAAAACGATACAGGATGCGATTGCCGAGCTGCGCGAGGCGGTAGATTTTCTTCGCTACTATGCTGCCCGCAGTGAGTATATAGCCGATCCGCGTCAACCATTGGGCGTGGTGGCTTGTATTTCGCCTTGGAATTTTCCTTTGGCTATCTTTACCGCTCAGCTCAGCGCCGCATTAGCGGTGGGTAATGCGGTTCTCGTCAAACCAGCGCAAGCGACGCCTTTAATCGCGCATCTGGCTGTCAACCTGATGCATCAGGCTGGCGTTCCTGCTGATGTGCTGCAATTTGTTCCTGGCAAAGGCAGTGAAATCGGTATGGCTCTGAGCAGCCATCCATCGATTAGCGGCCTAGTATTTACTGGCTCGCTTGCTACCGCCAAACAAATAGAAGCCGCTTTGTGCGCCGAAGAGAATCATGAAGCGGTGCTAATTGCAGAAACCGGCGGTTTGAATGCCATGATGGTAGACTCCTCCGCTTTGCCTGAGCAGGCTGTCAATGACATCATGACCGCCGCCTTTCGTTCCGCTGGACAGCGGTGCTCAGCCTTGCGTATCGTGTATGTGCAGACGGATATTGCCGAGCGTGTAATGGAAATGTTAAAGGGCGCCATGGCCATGCTCAAGCTCGGGAATCCCTGGATGCTGGACAGTGATCTGGGACCGGTCATCGATGCTCAGGCGCAGATGAGCATCCAAGCCTATATTGAGCGGCATCGTGAAGCGGTTTTGACGCAAGTGTCGGCGCCGGATCAAGGTTGTTACGTTTCTCCCACGCTGATCCAGGTGCAGGGGATCGCCGACCTGACCCATGAGGTATTTGGGCCTGTTTTACATGTCGCCCTATTTGAGGCGGAGGAATTGGACCAGGTGATAAAAGAGATCAATGCCGCTGGCTATGGTCTTACATTTGCCTTGCATACCCGCATTGATTCGCGGGTGCAGCGCATCATGGATACGCTTAAGATTGGGAATATTTATGTCAATCGCAACCAGATTGGCGCCGTTGTTGGCTCGCAACCTTTTGGCGGTGAAGGTTTGTCTGGCACGGGGCCGAAAGCGGGCGGACCTTATTATGTGGAAAGATTGGTGCGGACGGATGAGGATGGCGCAGCGAAAATGGCTGGGTTCGAACCGGCAGGCAAGCTTTTGGACAATACCTTGGCGCAACAAGCTGCGCATCAACTGTTGACGCAGAAACCAGCGAAATTTGAGCAACTGTTACCCCTTACGCCAGAGTTGGCGGCAAATTATGCGCCAGTTATCACAGCCTGCCGCCAAGCATTGAAACAGAAACGCCGGTTACCGGGACCGACCGGTGAAGAAAATCTGCTTACCTTGCATGCGCGGGGGTTGGTCGTGGTGGCAAGTCCTGATCCTGATATTGCCTTCCGGCAAGTATTACAAGCATTGTATTGTGGCAACCCGGTAATGATATTTAATACGCAGTTTAGTGTTGAACAACATAAGTGCTTGGCGAATTGCATTCAGATTTTTGTAACGGATGAAGGGCTGGGAATAGACACGGTGCGTGAAATGGAGGCGTTGGCCTGTTTAGTGTTTACGCCCAGCGGAGAAAAACAGAAAGAATTGGCGCAAGCTTATCGCCGCGCGCTGGCTGAACGGAAGGGGCCGATTGTGCGTTTTGTGTCCGCGGTGCTGGCGCCGATGTTGTATATGGTTGAGCGGCATTTGTGCATTAATACTGCCGCGGCGGGAGGCAATATCCGTCTAATTGCGCAAGCTAAATAGGGCTGCTCCACTAACAGCAGACATGTCAAAATACAACCTGATTAGTTACCTGTCTCAGAAATTCTCAATATACCGATCGGAAGAGGTTCTGTCGTTGCGGCGGCGCGCAGCAATCGCGGCACCATGGCAGCCAAATCAAAACGGCGATTGAAGCGATAGGAGAATTCTGCAAGATAGCGCTGTGCATACTTGGCGTGATTGAATGCATGGTAGGTTCCGCTGAAGGCAGTCTTGAGATTGCCAAGAAGCGTATTGACCCAGCGAAACTCGGCACGCTGCACAGCAGATTTGCCACTTCCCACAATATGGCGCTCATGCTGCGCGGCTGTATGCGTAACCGCCCCGAAACACCCCAAACCATCAGATACGACTCGTGCAGTAGATGACAGACATTCAGCCGACCACTGTTTGAGCGCTTCATATGTAAAACCCGCTACGGGGGTCAAGCGTATATAAAGTGGCTTCCCCTCGCTGTTTGTTTGTATTGCCGCTACAAATGGCGTCTTACTTGCCGCGCCCCGCCCGCGCTTTCCCGGCCTTTCACCTCCCAGATAAGCATCGTCAACCTCCACGCGTCCATCCAGACGGCGTTGCTCTTCGCGCAGCAGCATGGTCTGTAACAGCTTATGCTTGATCGACCATGCCGTTTTGTAACTTACCCCCAGCTGACGTTTGAGTTCCAATGCACTGACCGCATTCTTGCTTTGCGTCATCAAGTAAATGGCCAGAAACCAGGTTCTTAGCGGTAATTTAGTATTTTCAAACACGGTGCCGACAATTGAAGAACATTGGTAGCCACAATCCAGGCATTCCCATAGCTTGCGGCCGTTATGGGTACAGGAATATCGCTCCCCATCGCAGCGCAGGCATCTCCAGCCATGTGGCCACCTCGCAGCAAACAATGCTGCTTCACATTGTGCTTCCGTGCCATATTGATGCAGAAATTCATGCAGTGACAGGCCTGCCTGAAACTGAATTTTATTCATCGCCATTG
>NZ_FMWO01000017.1 GCF_900103035.1 Nitrosomonas mobilis | reverse complement strand
AAAATAATTGCTCTGCCTCTACACTTGAACAATTATGTTCCAGCGTATAACCCAGAGCCTGCATATATGCTTTGCGGGCATGTGAAAAAAGCAGCACCTTGCCAATATCATGAATCAGACCTGCGACAAAAGCTTCCTCGCATTGTGCCGTTTCACCCAGCTCAAGGCACAGGTTGTAACTGGCAATTGCGGTCAGCAGCGAATGATGCCAAATATGCTTGCATACCAAAGTATTTTTGCTTTTAGAAAATACCGATCGCGAAAAAGCCAGAATCACCAGCGAGCGGATAATATTGATACCCAGCAGGCTGATTGCAATCGGCAATGTGCGAATGGGTTGGCTGCGGTTATAAATAGGGGAATTGGCTACGCGCAGAATAAATGAAGCCACTGCCTGATCCGCACGCAATAGACAATCCATCTCCCTGAAACAATTGGGCGAAGTCTCATCTATCTCGATGATTCTGGCGATAATGTCAGGTTGAGTTGATTTTATATTCCTGAAATCAATCGAGGTGTGTGTAGTTTCATGTATAGCGGCAGCAATCATTGTCTAGCCATTCCCCTGTTCCGACAGTCGTTACATGCATGAACTCGAATCAGCATGAAACGGATGTTTGTATGTCAGGCAACTTTTCCAGTCCTGCTATTGCTTCTGGAAATGCTTGATGTTGAACATAACGGCAAATGGCAGCCAACGCTTGAGGATGTCCACATAGATAGCCACCCATAAAAATCGCTATAACGATTCAGTCTAAGTCGTGATTGCAAGGCGAGTCGCAATCTGAACCGTTTGTTGGACGAGCTCGGCCAAGGCTGACAAACGCTACAGAAAAAAGGAGACGCTACCCTATATTATCCTTTCTCGCCGATTTCCTCGCTGCGTGATGTGATGCGGTACCCCGGCAAATATAGTTCTGCTTAGTTTTGGTATTCATGGAGTGTAGCTAAATCCAATAAAAGGGTGGTCTCCCCTTTTTTTCCAGGATGAAATCATAAAATGGACGACCTGGAGGATCTACCTAAAGGTATTCAAGGCGCTCTGTTACAAGCACCCAAAGTAGTTTATTATTTCAAAAAAAGCTTCGGCGCTGGCACGGTCCAGACTTTCTTCAACCCACAGAGAAATAACCTTGTATGGAATGGCTCTCAAACCCAGAAATATGGATTGCTTTTTTCACCCTAACTGCACTGGAAATTGTTCTGGGTATCGATAATATTATTTTTATTTCAATTCTCGTTAGCCGTTTACCTCGCCATCAACAAGCGAAAGGTCGTTTCTTTGGCTTGCTGATGGCTATGGGTACACGGATTTTGCTACTGCTCTCCATTACTTGGGTGATGCGTCTGACCAACGATCTCTTTGTGATTTTGCAACACGGTTTTTCTGGCCGCGATCTCATTCTGTTTTTTGGTGGCTTGTTTCTCTTATTTAAAAGCACTTTGGAAATTTGGCACAGCGTTGAAGGTGAAGAAGCGTCTGAGCATGGCACCGGAATTAAGGCAGGCTTTATGGGAGTGGTGCTACAAATTGCCGTAATTGATATTATTTTCTCCCTGGATTCAGTCATTACCGCAATCGGCTTGGTACAACAGGTGCCAGTGATGGTTGCCGCGATTATAATCTCGGTGCTGGTGATGATGCTATCCGCCGGCACCATCAGTGCCTTTATCGACAAACACCCATCACTAAAGATTTTGGCATTATCTTTTTTAATCGTGGTCGGGACTTTATTGATCGCCGAAGCATTTGGCGTGCACGTACCCAAAGGTTATATTTACTTTGCGATGGCGTTTTCCTTGGGGGTTGAAGCACTCAATATTAAAATGCGCAAAGCTATGAAACGCCCACTCAATCAGCCGTTGCAACTTAATAAAGACCAACCTAAGTTATAGCCATCCCTCTTTATAAACAGTCCTAAATGCCTCAAAAGCGCTTGGGACTTGCCGTGGAGCATCACTATACGGGTCTGGATTGTTGCTCGTGCCTGGCCATGTTTAGCCCGTGGCCAAATAATAAATTTAGCTTAAACCGTCAGCTTTCCGTTATTTGGGTCGCCAGACAAGCACGGAAAAACCCTTTGTTATTCTCAATTAGACTTCATTGTCTCATTGCTCTTGCTATGTTTTTCTTTGCAGCAGATAAGCGTTTTTTTGCTTTATCGTGCTCGTGTTCCGCTACTGCTAACTCCATTAATGCTTCTTCAAGGTCTGAGCCCGGCAACCATGATTTTATAACCATGGCTTGTTCTTTATTTGAGCTTACGACAGCCTCGCTTTCACCTGCCATTATGGCAAAACGGTGTTTGCAATATTGACCGTTCTCGTCAGCAGGGCACGTACAAAAAGCATTTATATTATTTTTATTTTTTGTAAAAGTTACTTTGTATGGATCTTGCGCAGAACCTTTCACCTTAAAAATAATTTCTTCCATTCAGTAAATACCTAGACAATTATTCCATGTGCCAAAATACGGAACTTTTCTTTTTTTGTATTTGTTGCTGGGACATAAACGGCTCTCTTAACAAGCTCGTGTAGTTCTTCAGCACTTGTTCCGTTCATTGGAAAAAACGCTATATCTACCGTTGGGGCTATATCTTCAAATTTACTGAGGCCAGCTTTTTTAGGGGCCAAGATACTTGGCTGGTTGTGTGGATGTTTTTTTAATGCCATTAGTATTTTTGAAAATTTCTCTCTTGATACTGGATTCGATAGATCGCGAGCCATTACAAAGACCGGATAGCCTACAGATAGCTCTTTGGCTTTTTCAGTAGCTTGATCTAGTGTTTTCGTAACATCCTGCACTGATAACGGAATCGCTGGTTCTTCTGATTCTTTCTCTAGAACAGTTATGTCACCCTTCCAAAGCGCCGTATATAGACGGCCTTGGGTAGTATGAATTTGACCTACACCTACTTTTTTAAGATTCTTATAGAGATCTACACAGACTTCGGAGCCCCAGTTGCTGCCAAATACTCCACCACCCTTTTCCGTAGCACCCCCACTTACTGCTCTTGCAGGGTATTTTACCTGCAAAGAATGCTCTATAAATTGGCTGGCTTTTTCCCAATCATCGTTATATGCCTTCTTTGTATCATAGAGAATATCGCCTTCCTCGAACCGGCATAGTGCCACTGCATCAGAAAATGCTCTCGGAACAGCCCATTTGAAACCAGAAAAGAATTCCATACGTACTTCTCCATAAAAACAAGATAAAAAAAGGGACGCTACTCTATATTACTCTTTCTCGCCGATTTCCTCGTTGCGTGATGTGATGCAGTATTCCGGCAAATACAGTTCTGCTTAGTCTCGGTATTCATGGGTTGTAATTACTAAACCCAATAAGAAAGGGTAGCGTTCCTTTATTAAGCTCACGGGCGATTACGTAAAAATGGCGGGAACTAACTGGTAAGTCAGGGTAGTAATGGTGATGATAGCGACCAGATTGAGCTTAAATCCGGTATTCGCCATTTGTACGATGGTGACATTTCCAGTGGCATAGACGACGGCGTTGGGCGCGGTTGCAACCGGTAGCATGAAGGCGCAGCTGGCTGCAAGGGTGGCGGGTGCAAACAGGAGCATAGGGGTGGGCATGTTACTGGTCATGGCCAATGCTGCGAGTATCGGTAGCAAAGTGGCGGTGGTGGCGGTATTGCTGGTGAGTTCGGTCATAAAAATGATCAGGGTGACCAGGCCAGCGATCATGATCAGCGGGTGAAGTATCGTTGCCCCGGACATATATTCACCGAGCCATAAGGCCAGTCCGCTTCTATCAATACCATTGGCGAGGCTGAGCCCGGCACCGAACAGCAGCAATACCCCCCAGGGAAGGTTGCGTGTCCGCTCCCAATCCATGAGTGCGCTGCGCTTTCTGGTGTGATCGCCGGCAGGAATGATGAACATTACGATGGCTCCAATGACGGCGATCAGCGTATCATCCAGCCACAGCATCAAGGAAAAATGCTGCTGGAACGGAACCCGCAAAATCCAGGCTGCGGCAACCAGAATAAACACAACGGCGAGTCGTTTTTCCGGAGTAGACAAAACACCGAGTTGTTGCAGTTCACTGGCAATTGAACCCTGTGAGAGATGGATTTTGCTGGTATCAACTGGATAGACCCACTTATGCAATACCCACCAGGCCATACACAATAGCACCATTACGATAGGCACTCCCAGCATCATCCAGTCAAGGAAACTGATGTCATACCCGTAGGTTTGGCGAACGAAAGCGGCGAGCAGCAAATTGGGCGGTGTGCCGATCAATGTGCCCAGGCCGCCGATGCTGGCTGAATAAGCAACGCCGAGTACCAAACTCAGGGTAAAACGATCGTGTTCGTGCGTTTTTGCCAATCCGGATACCAGCGACAGGGCGATTGGAATCATCATGAGTGTGCTGGCGGTGTTACTGATCCACATTGACAGGAATGCAGTAACGCCCATGACGCTGGCGAGCACCATCGCCGGCTGGTTACCTGTGCGTATTAGAAGATTGAGTGCCAGTCTGCGATGCAGATTCCATTTTTCCAATCCCATGGCAATCAGAAAGCCACCCAACAATAAAAAAATGGTCGGAGATGCATAAGGTGCGCTGCTTTCCGCAGTGGTTAAGATTCCCATTGCAGGAAAAAGTACGATAGGCAGTAATGCCGTGACCGGAATGGGTAATACTTCGGTTGTCCACCAGACGGCAAGCAGCATGGCGATGCCTGCTGTGCGCCAGGCTAATACAGGCATGCCTTCTGGCGCAGGCAACAGAATAGTCAGAATGAATAAGGCCGACCCCACCAGCCAGCCAATCACGTGTGGTTGAAAGAATATCGCTGACCGGGACATATTTTTCATGGAATTCTGCTTCAGGATGAGGTGATAAACGAGAGGAGGCGCTATTTTTCTATTGTAAGCGAGAAGATTGCTTGTTATTGCCGGTAATTCCTCGGATGAATAATATGCTGTAACCAGTTATAATTGCGCTCTATAAAAGATTCATTGCTGTGCAGATATTCCTTTGACGCACCAATCCCTTCTTATCCAAAACCAGATGTTGGTTAACTGATAATGTAATACCTCTGTGGAGAAAAACTGTGGTAGCAGATGTAATGAAAATGATCCAGGATCATGAAGTCAAATTTGTAGATTTGCGTTTTACCGATACCAGTGGCAAGGAGCATCACGTCACAGTTCCCTCGCATGCGTTTGGTGCAGACAAATTTGAAGATGGTCATGCTTTTGATGGTTCCTCGATTGCCGGCTGGAAAGGTATTCAGGCTTCAGATATGCTCCTGATGCCTGATCCGGGAGCGGCATCATTGGATCCGTTTATGGAAGAAACCACGTTGTTGCTGACTTGTGATGTGGTCGATCCTTCCAATGGCCAGGGTTATAACCGTGACCCGCGTTCATTGGCAAAAAGAGGGGAAATTTACCTGAAATCGACTGGTATTGGTGATACTGCATTTTTTGGACCGGAACTCGAGTTTTTCATTTTCGATTCGGTGCGCTGGCATACCGACATGTCCGGCTGCTCACTTAAGATTGAATCCGAAGAAGCAGCCTGGAGCACCAGGAAAAATTATGACAGCGGAAATTCTGGACATCGCCCGGCCATCAAGGGTGGCTATTTCCCGGTGCCACCAGTGGATTCCCTGCATGATATCCGATCTGCGATGTGTATGATTCTCGATGAACTTGGCATCCCTGTGGAAGTGCATCATCATGAAGTGGCCAATGCGGGACAATGCGAAATCGGGACCCGTTTCAATAGTTTAGTCAAGCGGGCAGACTGGAACCAGGCTATGAAATACGTCATTCACAATGTGGCAATCGCGTATGGCAAGACCGCGACATTCATGCCTAAACCCATTGTCGGTGATAACGGTTCCGGCATGCATGTGCATCAGTCTATCTGGAAAGATGGCAAGAATCTGTTTGCCGGCAATGGCTACGCAGGTATGTCGGAGCTGGCGCTCTATTACATCGGCGGTATCATGAAACACGCCAAAGCGTTGAATGCCATTACCAATCCCGGAACTAATTCCTACAAACGTCTGGTGGCTGGTTACGAGGCGCCGATTAATATCGCCTATTCAGCGAGCAACCGTTCGGCAGCAATCAGAATACCCTATGCCAGCAATTCCAAGCAGCGTCGTATCGAAATTCGCTTCCCGGATCCATCCGCCAATCCGTATCTGGCCTTTACGGCATTATTGATGGCCGGTCTGGATGGTATTCAGGACAAGATTCATCCGGGGGAGCCCATGGACAAGAATCTGTATGACCTGCCTCCGGAAGAAGCATCCATGGTGCCGAATACCTGCGCATCACTTGAAGACGCGCTGGAAAATCTCGATCATGACCGGGAGTTTCTGACACGGGGCAACGTTTTCTCCAATGACATGATCGATGGCTATATTGCACTCAAATCAGAGGAAGCCGCCTTGTTGCGCACGACTACGCATCCGGTGGAATTTGCCATGTATTACAGCCTGTAGAAAAGACGGCAAAAATACTGCTTATCGCCTTTTTATCGGAAGGACGGTTGAACTAGAATCTGGATTTATTCTTTCTGAAACGCTGTTTTAGTCAGATCAGGTCGAGGTTCTCGCATGAAAATATTTTGTGTTTGGCTGTTGATAGGGCTAGCCTGGTCTTTTCCATTGGTTTGCCTGTCTTCTGGTATCTACAAAGTCGAAGATGACAAAGGTCACATTACCTATACCAATACGCCGTCGGCAATTGATAAACGAAAAGATGTAAAAAAGTTGACTGGAGCAGCGCCCATCAACATAATCACTCCCCGGGGCTCGGTTACGACGAGGCATGGAAATCTGGCCACAACATCGCGCCATGAGAATAACAGCTCAGCCGGACTGCAGAAGCATGATCTCGACAATCATCAGGTTATTACAAACCAACAACCTGCTGCCAGATTGAGGCGTTTGGGAGATAGCCTGCGTGCGTTAGATGTTCCAGCTGTGTCAGCACACCGCGGAACCCGAGAAAAACTTGTGCATGATCAATCGGGTATCGACAGTTACAATATTCAGGTATTCGATCTGAAAATTAAAAGTTATTAATCCTCAAATCGTCTGGCTAAAACTGCTTGCTTTCATCTGGTGAGAAACCATTAATAACTGCATCACGGCATTGCCTGAAAACGGTAGAATTGTGCTTCTGTTCTCATGAAGTCATTTGCTTTGCCTGAATTATCTGCCTGGCGTATGACCCGTAACTCCCAGTATTTCTAATCAGCGAGTTGTATCAATGTGGTTTAAAAATTTACAGATTTATCGTGTCAATGGCTGGCAAATCACATCGGCCGAGCTTGAAGCGCTACTGTCCAAGCGTACGTTACAAACCTGCACAAGCATGGAAATACAAAGTATCGGCTGGGTGCCGCCAGGTATCGAAGAAACGAGCCTGGTTTATGCGCGTGGTGATCAGCTATTGATTGCGCTGGGAATTGAGAAAAAACTACTACCGGCATCGGTGGTGAATCAACTGGCCAATGTTCGTAAACAGGAAATGGAAGCCAGGCAGGGATACGCACCAGGACGTAAGCAACTGAAGGACATCAAGGAGGCTGCGTATTACGAGCTGCTATCACGCGCTTTTGCAGTCCGGCAAAAAATCCATGTATGGATAGACCCGGTTGACGGCTGGTTTGTCATTGATAATGCCAACATTGCCAAGGCGGATACGCTGACAGAGGCTTTTCTGAAATCGGCTTCGGCAATCACGCTCAGACGAGTCGATACCACCATGGCACCGACCTCGGCCATGACGGGCTGGCTGTCTGGGGATGTTCTGCCGCAGGTGTTTTCCATCGATGCGGATAGCGTTTTTCGCAGCCGCAACGATAAGAAGGTCTCGATCAGTTATCACCAGCAGCCATTGGATGAACAGGACATTACGCGTCATGTGAGGGATGGTAAGGAAGTGACCAGGCTGGCGCTCACCTGGCAGGACAAGATTTCTTTTATGCTGGATGAAAACCTGCTGATTAAGCGCTTGACTTTGCAGGATATCGAAAAAGAGCCGGTTGATTCTGCCCAGGATAGATTCGATAGTGATTTTCATTTGATGACAGCAGAATTGAAGCTGTTGCTGCCGGATTTGCTGGATGCGCTGGGTGGCGAAACGATAGCGTAGTAATTACAGTGCTAGCGTACTGAGAACTGAACGCGGTTGTTCTGTTGCTTGCTACTGTCTGCCGCCTCGATTTTGTTGCCCAGCAGAAAAATACGCTCGTTGGAAATTTCCCCCTGCTCAACCAGCCACGCGTAGGTAGCGTTGGCACGCTGCTCAGCAAGTGTGCGCAAATCATCCTCGCTGATTTCGGTGTGCTTCAGGATCAGTTCTTCCATTTCAGCAACTGGTAAGCTTTTGGTCAATCCGATGAAATTTTTGGGTTTCTCGAATTCTTCATCTTTGTAAACGGCTTCCAGATAGCGCGCATAATCAGCTTCATTGAGTTCGATTTCATCAGTGGAACCACTTGCCTGGCCTTTTTTGGCAGTCTCGGTTATCTTTCGGTTTTTGACTCTTCGTGTGAGCAGAGCACGCTTGAGTTCGTCATGATCATAAACCGGGTCCGCCAGCCCGGTAATTTCGAGATTGAGTGCGGGACGATCCTGCAGGATTTGTGAGAGAGACTGCAATCGCTGCACCGCATCTTCTTCCAATACCGCGTAACCCGGGGGAAAGCTCAGCTCGGACAGCGATTCGCCATCTCCGAGCAGTGAGCCCAGCAGTGCAAAAGGTGCGGTAGCCGCCTTGGTCAGAATGTTAAGGAAAGCTTCCCAGATGATGCCGCCAATACTGAACTGGGGGTCATTGATCGATCCGCTGAGTGGAAGGCGCAAATTGATTTCTCCACGCCGGTTTTGTAACAGAGCAATCGCCAGATTCAGCGGTAGCGAAACTGCATCCGGACTCTCAACCTCGTCACCTAGTTTCAGCTGATCGAGAAAAATCTGGTTCTGTGCACTTAACTCTCCACTTTCGATATGGTAATTCACATCTACTGAAAGCTTGCCTTTCTGGATAGTGTAGCCGACATACCTGCCCGAGTAGGGACTGAACGGCGGCATATCGATTCCTTTGGCGGTTGCTGTCATATCCAGGAACAGGTTTGTACTGAGAAAATCACCTTTACCCTTGATGGCCAGTGGTGCAGAGCGATCGACTGCACCGAGAATATCGATGGTGGTGACTTTACCCGAATGTATCGGCCCGATCTGTCCTTTCAGTCCTGTCAGGTTGGCGCGGTAATTCGGCTGAATGAACTGGTCGGTAAAATTGATATTGCCATTACGCAAATTGATTCGGTCGATACGGATCGGCGGTTCGCTGGTTGCGGTAGAAGCGGTTGTGGTTGCTGGCGTTGCGGCGGTTTCACCAGAACCTGTTTCATCTTTGTGCACAATGTCGCCAAGATTGAGCTTGCCTGCCGGGGTCAATAACAGGCGGGCAGAAAAATCACGTAATGCGATCGTTCCAACTTCAGTTCGCAGCGTTGTGCTGTCAAAGCGGATGCCTGAAAAATCGATTGTTTTCCAGTGCAATAGTTCCGCAGCATTTCTTCTATCCAGTACATTGAAGTCCGCAAGCTGTGCGCTACCATCAACCCTTATACCGACTGTTTCGTGATCATCAGGCTGGGCATTAATATTGCCTTGAAAGGAAAAATCGCCTTTGGTCAGCAAAGTGTGGTGGTGATCTTCAGCCCAACCCTGCAACGAAACAAGATCGATATTTTGCAGATTGAATGTCATCGCTGCCAATAACGGATCCCAGGCTAATGATCCCTGGATGTCGATACGCCCACGCTGGTTGACGACGGCCTGTAGCGCCAATGCCAGCGGTTTCGATCCGGTCAGGTCGATTTGATCGAGCGTCAAATTCAACTTCTCGATTACCATTGGCGTTGCTTTGGGGAGATTGCGATCATCAAATCGGAAGTGTGCATCAACCAGTTCTATCTGGCCAATTCGGGTCTTCCATTGACCACCAAGTTGATCTGATCCGGTTTCTGCTGTAGTGGGAATCGGTGTCTGCGCCTTATCCGGTTTGTGTCCGGGAAACGGAATGATCTTGGCAGTTAATGTTATAGATGGATCAGTCTCAGTTGCAACAGCAACAGGTGCCGTTGCAACGTAAGCTGGCTTGATCTCGGGAAATGGAATAATTTTAACGACAATGGGCTTGCTGGCGGGAATGGGAACCGGGGTTGGCGTCTGTATATCGGAAGCGATATTATCCGATGCTATTCGTCGTGTGCTGGCTGTATAGGGAACAGGCTCAAATAGCAGTTGCCAGTCGAGTGTTCCAGTTTTGAGCCGCTGCAAGGAGGCAGATAAATTTTCCAGTGTGATATTGTCGATTGCAATCTGCCGCTGCGAGCGATCAATGCCAATCTCGCCAATGCTGAGCGCTGGCAGGTGCAAGGCAGGTTCGGTCGTGCCTTGCGCAATCAGTGAGAGATCCGTCAAGGTCAGAGCCAGTTTCGAGATAGGCTCTGCCGCAAGGTGAACTGTTGACAGCTGGACATCCAGTCGCTCGAGTTTCACATCATAAGGAGACGCAACAGCCAGGTTTTCAACCGCCAATTGCTTGAGAGCAGCTTCTCCGGATAACGTGATGCTGGGGGCAACTCCTTTATGCTGCGAAAAGGTCAGCTGTAGGTCGCTATCAAGATAACCGGCAAGCAGGTGGAGTCCGGGTGGCAGAGGTATATAGCCGGTGATGGTGGTCAAATCAACATTGTCGAATGTGAGCACAAGGTTTGCTTCCTGATCGTCCATGAATGGCCGTGCCTTGCCTGTCAGTGTGAAAGGTGCATCATTGATCAAGGCGTTGAAATGCGGTTTTACCCAATTGATCTGCTCACTTTCAAAATTGACAAGGAAAGGAATGCCGAAGTTAATTGCCGCAATGCGTTGGACGCTGTGAGTTACGCGGTCATCAAATTCAACATGGCCATCGATGATCTGGATGTTGCTGATCGAGAAAAGTGACTCTTCTTTTGCATCAACGACGGCATCATCAGATGATTGTGGCCCCCCGAATTTTGTAAGCAGATCTGAAATATTCAATGATCCGTCATCTTCCCGCCGCAAGTAAAAGCGAGGCTTCGTTAGGGAAACGACTGTCACGACCGGCGCCAGCCGGAAGAGAGATTCGATACTGAGATCGACATATAGCTGCTCGAAGGCAAACAATGTATCGGTTGCAACCACTTGTTCGCCGATATGAAATCCTTGAATAAGCAACTCGAGAGAATAGGGTTTGATCTCGATAGCCTGAATCGATACTGGCCGATTCAGCTCGCGTGATAGTATTTCTTCTGCCTTATTTTTGGCAAACCCAGGTAACCAGAAATAACCCAGCAGCCCAAGTAAAACAAAAAGTGTCAAGGCGACACCCAGTCCAATAGCTAGGCGCCTCCAAGCTTTTTTATGGGCTGAGCATGACGGTGGGCTAGCAGGTGTAGTCATTTTAAACATGACTTCAGGTCATGCCTATAGGCTTATAGATATCTATTATTTACTGATCGGGTGTTTGTTTCTGTTTTTTCGCGCGACGAGCGATCTCTGTCTTGACCCCGGTCAGAAATTCGGTATTAGTTTTGAGCTGTTTATCGGTTTTGTACCAGGTAAAGCAAACGATCGATCCTAAAATAATGAGGACCAGATTCATGGCATCCAGACCATCAAAAAATATAAATACGACTCCAGTCGAAATAGCAAATGCTCCGAGCAAGCCGACCAGGATGCCAATTTTCCCGCTCCAAACCGATTTCGCGTGTTTGAGTTTCCATCCCTCTATTTCATCTTGAGTCGTTGCTAATTTTTCATCAGTCCATTTCTTCAGGCTCATTTCATTTCCTTATGTTAGTTAGGCTGAACTCATGTGATAGCCATTCATAATAGTACAAGAAAATATCTTTCTGCTCCTCAGTAATAAATTTTGAACATCATGAGTCATCAGAAGTAAAATCAATGCGACCGATCAACGGCAATTTGAGTGCGAGCGGGTTCATATCCACCCCGAAACTGAGGCCCAGAAAATTTAATTCAATCCCTTCGACCTCGCTGACAATGACCCCTAATAGCCCAAATAGTGAAAATTGCCATCCAGTACCGCTAGGTGCGGTGGCAACAAAATTTTCCTCAAGAAAATCCTTGCCGATAGCCGTGGGAGGCAAGTCCAACCCAAGCTCGGGAACGCTACGCGCAACCCAGGCAGTAAAGGTATTCGAGTTTGGGCCCGGCCATATAGTATATCTGTCCTGGTACGGATAACCGTTAGCGGCTTCCTGAATGCGGTCAATTAATGCATCTACCTGCTTTCCGCGTTTGTCAACCAGTAATTCCGGCATATTCCCAAACCAGCGGTGATCCGGCGCACGTTCCTGGACCGATAAAACCGATCCACCCCGGCGCAAATACCAGCCAATCACTTCATAGACAGTAAAGTGTTTTGCAAGAGATGGTTTGACTGCCACCCAGGTATGCACGCCAAAATAGCCGCGCCAACCAAAAGCGCGAGCGCTATATATCTGAACTATAGCTTCGGGTGTATTCTCTGGATCAGGTGCAAGACCAACCCGTGCCCGGCTGGCTGTTCGCCAATTGGCATCGGCAAAATTACACCCTGATAAAATCAGAGTTAAGGCAATGAAAGCCAGTAAAACTGAAAAATAAAATTTACGCATAAAGTTGAATACCTTCAGCTTGTGGTTAGCCGGCTGATTGCAGCTTCGGACGTTTGGCAATAGACATCGATAATCTGTGTTTGTGCAGGTAAACTGATGTTACGTTTTCTTTACAACCTATCTAACTCACCTTGCACAGTCTTTGCTTTTGGGCTTTGTAACTGTTTATACAACTCGAGACTTTGTTGCCAATAGCGTTTGGCTTCAGTTTTATTATCTTTATTTGGAGAAAAATATTTAAGTTATTGTATTTATTTGAATAAATATCTTTCATGCCTAACGGTCTGGTAATCACTAACTAACGATTTTTCATACATATCAATGGTTTTATCGGGGTCGCTTTTTTGTACAGAATCCTAGCTTACCGTAAGCTGACGCGATTGCTTGTTGGTTTTGATGTGTCTAATTCCAACGCTATGCTATAGGCAGAAATTGCTTGATCCCATTTGCTGATACGGCTTAACAGTAGCCCTAACTGGTTCCAGCTATCGACGTTATCGCGCCCAAGTTCAACGGCATGGGCATAAGCGTCTAAGGTTGCTAGGGTATTATCAGAGAAAGCTAACTTGCCTAAGCTGCCATAGGCTTATGCGGCACCTTCAGTGGTTTGTCCTACGCGTTGAACTTCTTGTTTATAATATGCTTTGGAAGCTGCGGTATCGCTATTCTTTAAGGCTTTCATTGTTGCGTTATTTGCGATCCTGTGCTGTTAATGTCATTAACTTGACTTAAAACAATAACTGCAGAGGTTAAGTTTTTGATTGTCAGGTCTTCGGTTTGGCCGTCTTGTCGATTTTCCTCTATTATAGCCTGCGTCATCGCTTTATTATTACTTGCCATCTCTGCTTTACCTTTTTGAACAGCAGTCTCGCTATCATGAAACGCTTGATAAAACTGTAAGCACAAACCTAATAAAGCTACCAGAACCGCCAACTAAAAACCGTAGCGGAGAAAAATCATCACAATTTTGCTGTCGTCTTCCGGGTTCACCGTAGGTAAAACACCCGCCTTCATTAGCTTGATGACCATGCCAAAAAACAGCATGAGTATAGCCTATTGACTAATAGTTAGAATTCATTGCGAGCGTACATACTGGCTGTCAAAATTAAATACGTATTCTCCGTTGGCCGAATTTTCAAGTAAGAATACAAACCAATGCTTTTCGTTCAAAATGCGCTTCTGTCGCATTAAGTGCAAAAATACATATTTCCAATGAGTTTACATGCGATCTCTATAACTAAGCGTATTTATTCTGTCAGCATATAAAACTGTTCAGCAAAAAACATCCTGACTAGCATCGAACTCATGCACATGATTCGGAAGGGTCAGATAAGGATTGAGGGAACTAACAAGATGTTTTCTGCTGAATAATTTGCGCTCTGGCAAGATAATCGCGTCAAGATCAACTGTACGCTTGAAAAATCAACCAGATATCAGCCTTCTCTCGTTAATGCGACAGAACCTGGTCGTTGGCCTAGATTGGTGCGCGGTCATAATCCTAAAATATTCGTAACGGTTCCAGTAGCTGGCACTGTTTACAGATCAGTAACAATCGCCATTTATTTTTCTTCTTACACCGCCCAGAAATATACTTAATAATAAACATATACCCATTTTGAATAAATGGGTATATGCTCTATTTCACCAATTTAATGGTGTAGCAATAACCGTCGCACGCAATGTTTTCAATCTTGGGTTTACTCGTTATTGGAGAAAGTCGTGGCCAATAGTCTTTTAAATCAAAAATTTTTCCTGATTAGTTACTTCTCTCAGAAATCTTGTAAAATCTACAAATTGCGAAGAAACGTAGCAAAATCAGAGGAGGATGGCAATGGCGATGAATAAAATTCAGTTTCAGGCAGGCCTGTCACTGCATGAATTTCTGCATCAATATGGCACGGAAGCACAATGTGAAGCAGCATTGTTTGCTGCGAGGTGGCCACATGGCTGGAGATGCCTGCGCTGCGATGGGGAGCGATATTCCTGTACCCATAACGGCCGCAAGCTATGGGAATGCCTGGATTGTGGCTACCAATGTTCTTCAATTGTCGGCACCGTGTTTGAAAATACTAAATTACCGCTAAGAACCTGGTTTCTGGCCATTTACTTGATGACGCAAAGCAAGAATGCGGTCAGTGCATTGGAACTCAAACGTCAGCTGGGGGTAAGTTACAAAACGGCATGGTCGATCAAGCATAAGCTGTTACAGACCATGCTGCTGCGCGAAGAGCAACGCCGTCTGGATGGACGCGTGGAGGTTGACGATGCTTATCTGGGAGGTGAAAGGCCGGGAAAGCGCGGGCGGGGCGCGGCAAGTAAGACGCCATTTGTAGCGGCAATACAAACAAACAGCGAGGGGAAGCCACTTTATATACGCTTGACTCCCGTAGCGGGTTTTACATATGAAGCGCTCAAACAGTGGTCGGCTGAATGTCTGTCATCTACTGCACGAGTCGTATCTGATGGTTTGGGGTGTTTCGGGGCGGTTACGCATACAGCCGCGCAGCATGAGCGCCATATTGTGGGAAGTGGCAAATCTGCTGTGCAGCGTGCCGAGTTTCGCTGGGTCAATACGCTTCTTGGCAATCTCAAGACTGCCTTCAGCGGAACCTACCATGCATTCAATCACGCCAAGTATGCACAGCGCTATCTTGCAGAATTCTCCTATCGCTTCAATCGCCGTTTTGATTT
>NZ_FMWO01000027.1 GCF_900103035.1 Nitrosomonas mobilis | reverse complement strand
TGGCAACCTCGGAGATCCCGAGGTTTTCAGTAAATCCTGCCGCAAAATGATGACCGCGGCCGAATTCGGTTCGATTTCCATGACAAATCGCCGCTTTTCCTGGCGATGTCGCGCCGTTTTTACCTCGAATCGCCCAGGACATTGGCGATTAGGCCCATTTCGGGTGTCACAAGGCCCTGATTCCTGTCTCTTCGAAGTAGACCAGTCGCTTCAGGTTGTAGCAGGCTGCCACCATCGTCATCGCAAAGTTGGCCCGCGCCTGACCGATAGTGCGCAGCAACTTGCCGCCCATCTGCTCGATAGCGCCGAACACGTGCTCGACTCGTGCGCGCGTCTTGGCAATACGTTTGTTGCGTCGCTGCTGGCACTCGGACAGCAGCTTGTTGCGCTTGCCCTTCCGCTGAATCTGGTTTCGGAAACCGTTCTCCTTGAGCCAGGCTTCGCGCTCCTCCGACGGGTAGCCTCGATCGGCATAGACATCACGACTCGTGTTGCTCGTGTCAAAAACGTTGTCAAAGTGCTGGCTATCGTGCGTGGAGGCGGTATCGGTCTCAATCCGGCGGATGATCTTGTGCTTCTTGTCGATACTGATTGACAGCTTGTAGCCGAAGTGGCTCTTGCCGTGTTTCTTCGTCCAGGTCGCGTCGGTGTCCTTCTGGCGCCGCTTCGCCGGCTTCCAGTCGGCGGGCATCGCGCCTTGCTTGATGAGTCCTTTCTCGCCTCGGCTGTTGTGCTGCCTGGGCGCCGGCACCAGCGTGGCGTCGATGATCTGACCGCCACGCGCGATGAATCCATGTTTGCACCATTTTAATTTCTGACCGAAGTTTCTGTTGAAGGCTGTTAACTTCAGCTTTAGCTTGCTTATATAGTGGATGATTTTTACCAACTCGCTTGGCTAATTCAGCAAAACTAGCGTCTGCGCGTGCTAATTTCGATTTTAACGACTGGATCAAAGAACTACTCAACACTTCCTGTAAAGATTGAGTTTCTCCCACTTGATCATCCATGGTTACCAGCAGGTTTTTTCTGGATTACAATTCGCTAGTGCGTCTCTGGCTATCTACCAACTGCCTCGATAGATCAGACAGACGAGTATTTTCTATATCAAAATGATTATTATCAGTCGCGACGATACCATGTAGTTGTTCATAAGTAGAAAGCACGGATTGCGCTCGCTCCAGATGCTCTCGCAGTGAGGCTATTTGCAAGTCGAACCAGTCGACACTCAGTTTTGCTGGCTGGACACGCATTTCGATACTGGTATCTATATATGCATCAATGAAGGCATTAGCCGCAATCGTGGCAAATTGTGGGTCAATAAACGTAAAGTTGACTTCCACTAGACTGGTTCCATGTAAATGTCTAACATCCAAATGTTTCTCCAATAACAAGTCTGCAGCCCAGTCACTGAAGTTTCCAGATTGTTTGGTTTTTTCAAAGTCTTTTGTCAGAAGCGAATCTTCGTCGGGTCTTAGTTTTTCTACCACCTTGAGAGCGACATGATGACTGGCAATCACATCGCTCTGAGTTGCCACATATTCCAGCATCAGCTTCAAAGGCACACCTGATTAGCAACGAACGTCAGCCATTCGAATAGAGTGCAAGGGCTGCGGAGTGGTCGAAGCAGCGGCGATCAGCAATCGTTCGTGCAGTGAGCAAAGATCAAAACGCCGGTTGAATCGGTAACTGAAGGCGGCAAGATAACGAGCGGCATACTTGCGGAAGTTGAAAGCATGGTAACAACCCGACAAGCTGGTCTTGAGATTGCCGAGGATAGTGTTGATCCACCGGAACTCGGGAGTCTCCTTTGGTTTGCATCCGGCGATAACTGTAAAATGGCGGCTACAGCCAATTTTGGTGACGGCACCAAAGCAGGCCAAGGCATCCGAGAACACCGTGCAGCCGGGTGCCAGACAATCCTTTGCCCAGGCTGAAATTGCCTTTAGCGTAAATCCCGAGACTGGGGTAAGCCTCACGCGCAAAGGGTGATCATCTTCAGTCAGAGACACAGCGGCAACAATGGGCACCTTATTCTCTGAACCTCTACCCGCTTTTCCTCCCGCACGCTCTCCACCAAGATAAGCATCATCGACCTGGATTCTGCCATCAAGGACATAGCGCTCCTCACGATTAGCCATCGCCTGCATCAGTTTGTGGTGTATCAACCATGCCGTAGGATAGCTCACTCCCAGCTGGCGCTTGAGCGCCAGGGACGACAAACCGGTCTTGGCCTGACTAACCAGATAAATTGCCAAAAACCAGATGGTCAACGGTAGTTTAGCGCCCTGAAAAACTGTCCCGGCAATCAATGAGGTCTGATGTCGGCAGGCTCTGCATTGAAAAACCTTGCGTATACCATCACGTATAACATAGTAAGCAGTACCGTTACAGCGTGGGCAGTGAAACCCATCCGACCAACGAGCAACTTCCAGCGCTTGCTCGCACTGCGCCTCCGTACCAAAGCCCTTGAGAAATTCAAGCATCGACAGTCCAGATTGAAATTGAATTCGATTCATCGCCATGATCGATAACTCCTTGTATCATTTAACAGCCATGACTTTTATGTCGCAACAAACTCGTCAGACAAATCTTGCTGACGTTCGTTGCTAATCAGGAACCAATTTTATCGCCGATTCGATTTTTTCTAATGCAAAGGTAAAAGGCGACAAAGCCTCTGATGATTTAAAAATTGAAGAATTACGCTACCACCTTAAAGAAGGTGAAGAATCTGTACTAACTGTTGGCATGAGCCCGTCTGCAAAGAAAGCAGGACAGTATGAAGTTAATTCTCAGCAGTATGCTTTGATCAGAAACCCAGGTAGAGTCTGGTATCCGAGTCTACCCGTTCGCTTTTATGGATTTCCTGATGAGGTAGTTAGCAACCATAAAAATTCTGAATTTGTGCAGGATCTGAATCTTGCGCAAGAGAAACTTTTTAAGCCCATATGCTATCTTGGCCCGTTGAGGATTAAGGCGGAAAGGCTCTACACTTGGGGTGGCATTACACCAGAGAGTGTTGGGTATTCAGGTGAACTTACCATCGCTGCCCTTCTTGCAAGCAAAAATAGAAAAATTAGCCTTGGGCCTAACAAGACGGCCAAACCTTTCGAGCAGATCATCGCCGCAAGCCTGAAATATATGGGGCTCATTGATAATTTTAGGGTTAAAAAAATTGCAGAAAATCGGCAGGAATATGAAGTCATTGTACAAACAAAAGGATCAAAGGATGGGGTAGATCTTCCGGATGTTGGGTTTGGCATATCGCAGGTGCTGCCAGTTCTTGTTCAATGTTTTTATGCGCCTTCTGACTCGATCATTATCATGGAATAGCCAGAAATTCACTTGCATCCGAGTGCACAATCTGCACTGGCCGATGTGATGATCGATGTGATCAATTCTAAGGAAAATGGAGCCGATAGGAATATTCAGTTAATAATTGAAACCCACTCTGAACATTTCCTGCGGCGCTTGCAGCGGCGAATTGCTGAGGATGCAGTACCCAAAGAGAAAGTATCGGCCTACTTCGCCAATATTGCGAGGACTTCCGCTACACTTGAACCACTGCAAATTGATATGCTCGGCAACATCCAGAATTGGCTGGAAAATTTTTTCGAAGATGAAATGGGCGACATTCTCGAACAAGCCAAGGCTGCCATAAAAAAGCGGATGCAAAAGAGCACGGAAAAATCGGAGGCATCCGAATGATTTTACCTAAAAAATGTCTAGTGGACACCAATGTTCCGAAGGTAGCCAACCTCGCTATGCAGCCAGACCCTCAGTCCGATGTCCCCGATGCATGTGTGCTGGCATGCATTGAGGCGGTTGAGCACGTCATTAAAAAACGAGGGTTGGTCATCGATGCTGGTGACGAAATTTTCGATGAGTACCGGCAGCAGCTTTCCATGAAGGGGCGGCCTGGCGTGGGCGATCAATTCATGAAATGGGCTCACGATCACCGTCATAGCCTGCGCGATTCCGACCGGGTTAGCATTACTAAAAATGGCGAATCTTATCATCGGTTTCCCGTCCATGCGGGTCTGGAAAATTTCGACAAATCAGACCGCAAGTTTGTTGCCGTCGCAAACGCACACCCTGAAAAACCTCCGATTCTACAAGTAACAGACAGCAAATGGTGGCGATGGAGAGAGTCTTTGACGGGAGTAGGCATTACCGTTCATTTTATCTGTCCCGAATATGCCAAGTCCAAATGCGCGGGAAAGATGGGAATGTGAAAGACAATTTCTTCAAATTTCCTTCCACGCCACATCTGGCAACGATTGCTGGAGTTGACATCAGAGGCGATAAGGTTCTATCGGAATCTGAACGTGACGAATTTTTGCAGCATCATCTTGTTATTGAAGAGAAGGTGGATGGAGCGAATTTAGGAATTTCGTTTAATTCGGAGGGAAATATCCAAGCACAGAACAGGGGTGCGTATCTGCATCTTCCAAGAACAGGTCAGTGGAAGAAGCTCGGAAACTGGCTTACCCCACGGATTGATACGCTTTTCGAACAGCCTTCCGATCGCTACATTCTTTTTGGGGAATGGTGTTACGCTCAGCATTCGGTTTTTTATGATCGTTTGCCGGACTGGTTCCTTGGTTTCGATATTTACGATAAGCAATCCGGTCGCTTTTTGTCCGAAGGGGGCGTGACACACTTTTCGAGAAAATACGTATTGCCCAGGTACCAGTTATCACACGCGGACGTTTTACGTACCAAGAAATCAGGAAGCTGCTGTCCCAGTCAAAACTCACCAACCAGCCTGCGGAAGGAATCTATCTTCGGATTGATCAGAATGACTGGCTGGTGCAGCGGGCCAAGCTGGTACACCCGATGTTTATCCAGTCGGTGGAGCAGCATTGGTCTCGATCAGTCATCAAGCCAAACCGTTTGCGCCTGGATGCCTAAATAGTGGAATCACAAGATAAAAAATGTGTGCTTCTATCTACAACGGAAGGATCACACATGACACATTCACGTCGCAGAGACCACATAACAGGCAAAACATGGGCAATTTTGCCGTCTGGTAGAAAACACCTTCTTGCACCTCAAGCGTGAGCGCGGTATTGCAACACGATACGCTAAGAACACTACGCCCCTCATCGACGCCGTGCAAATCAATTGTATTGTCCTATAGGCAAACATATCGTGACTGTACTATTGAATCCAATTATATTTTTCTAATATAGGAGCTATTTTGGCCTCTCCACGACTGGTTGTAAAAAATGAACTCGAAGAACCGACCTTGCGATTGGCAGTGTTGATTGATGCCGACAATGCTCAGGCCGCTGTTATAGAAGCGCTGCTTGCTGAGATTGCGCGTTTCGGGGAAGCTACGGTAAAGCGTATTTATGGTGACTTTACATCGTCAGCGAGCGTGTCCTGGAAGCGGGTGCTGCAAAAATATGCGATTAAGCCGGTGCAGCAGTTTGCCTATACTACCGGAAAGAATGCTACGGATAGCGCATTGATTATTGATGCAATGGATTTACTTTATACGCGCAAATTTGATGGATTTTGTCTGATTACCAGCGACAGTGACTTTACAGGTCTTGCGATGCGGCTGCGTGAAGAGGGGCTTACAGTGCTTGGATTTGGTGAAAAGAAAACGCCGGATGCCTTTCGCAATGCATGCCACAAATTTGTATTTACTGAAATTCTGCGCCCAAGTCGGATCACCGAATCGGACGAACCACCCCCAGAAGTTAAGACTAAGAAAAAGTCTATCAAGGCTAAGGCTGTTACTAAAACAGTAGAGCAGAAACCCCAATTTCCCGAAGAATTTGTTTTGACTGCACTGGAGCAATCCGTTGATGATACTGGTTGGGCCAATCTGAGTGTTTTTGGGAGCTATTTGACCAAACTGCAACCCGATTTTGATTCGAGATTATATGGTTATAAAAAACTCTCAGATCTGGTCAAAGATAAAGAAACCTTGTTTGAAATCGAAAAACGGCAAACTCCGGGATCCGACAGAGCGATTCTTTATCTGCGCGCCAAAATGCAATAAAATTTCAATAGTCATGAGCATAAATAAAACAAACCATTCTTTCCATGGGGATCAAATCTACTGAAATTGATCAGATCATCAAGAATAATGACACTTCCATTGTCGTCAGATAGATCAAATACCTCAGCAATATCGTAGAACAAGACCATCGGGCAGTGAAGCAAATAACAAAGCCAATGCTCGGATTCAAATCTTTTCAATCGGCTAAAAACATCCTGGCTGGCATCGAACTCATGCATATGATTCGCAAAGGTCAGTCGATGATGGGAGGAACAGAAAAGATGTTTTTTGCTGAACAATTTTATGCGCTGGTTAGATAATCGTGTCAAGACCAACTGTACACTTGACAAAATCAACCAGATATCAGCTTTCTTTCGTTAATGCGATAGAACTTTGGATAGTTATGTCTAATATCTGTAATTTTTGTAGCCAGATTTATTATTGGGGCGTGACAATTTGCCACACATAAATACTAACCAACTGTTGCAAGCCGCCATATCTAATCCCACGCCACCGCATCTAGGACAACTTGGTACCACTGTTGGTACTGTAGACACTAGCGGACACAGACATGCCTGATAAATTTTCTATTCTGCAGAAGAACGAACGGAGACAGCTATGTGCGCTTTCTCGATCATCGCCATGAGCTTGGAGCCATCGAGTGATTCGGTAGTATTATGCCCTTTAGCAAAAGATTGTACTTCTGCCGTAAAGACCCCGGAAGTTACAACGAATCCACCCACTACTCCCTTCGCACCATTACACCGAGTAACTCTCTCACAATATTGACCGAAACCTTATAAGCCCACCATTGTTTGCACTGAATCAGAAAAACCTCGCCATCTTTTTTGAGTATTAGATCAATGCCGTTATCTTTCAACCGCTCAAACACCAGATTTAACATATATACCTCGGGTCAGCGATGAATGGCACTTACTTAATCCCATTTATCTGAGAGATATAGCTTCAATTCACTGAAAACCATTAAATATGGCTGGCAGGATGCTAGAGACTGGATGCAACTGAACATCCAACGATATGCTGGAGTTGGCAGCCATCACGCAAACTACTCGGAAAACCTTAAAGAATTGACAAAAGCGCACTGCTGATTGCGGGACGGCTGAACTCACAGCAATGCGACTGCTTGATCTCGCCCTATTGAGTCTTCGGCCGCGCTGCACCCCTGATGCTTTTTCGATAACAACCTCACCGTATCCAGCGATATTTAGCATATCAATCTATAATTTTGGGTTTTAAGGCTCTACCACATTAAGCGTTTTTCATCAAAACCTCTCATTGATTTCATTGAATCTCAACTTTAGATATCCAGCTTTCATCTTTGTATCGCCCTATCGGTGACCCAAGGATGGGTAATGCTGACGCTGCTACACCCGCAATCTTGGATCGCCACGCTGTTTGGGGAAAGCGAGTATTGAGGACTTCCGGTTCAAACCCTCCCTGAAAGCAAGTCCGGTAAATTCCATGCGTAGCCACTGCGCCACCATACCACCGGTCAGTGGTTGTTTGTCGCGCCACGACATAAACAGAGAAAGATTTTTCCGCAAACCGGTTCAATAATCGAACCAGTATCCACGCTGTCGAACAGATCTGCATCCACAGTTCCAGCACAGTGCGTTTCTGCTGCCACAAGTTATTTGGCACATCACTCCATTTCGTGGAGTAAAAAGGTGACGTGATCCCCCGCCGCATGCTCCAGGCTTGCATAAAGCATCTCCTCTTTCCGAATGGGCTTCTTGTTGAGACGCGCAACAACATACGCCATCTTGCCTAGCTGCCGCACATCAAATCAACATGATCTGGCATTGCCGAAATATTTTTCGTCTTGCAAAGGGTATTTATTCGATTAGCCGAAACCAGCTTCGCCAACGCCGGTGCTTTTGTATTCTTACCATGATCGGCGATGGATTGATTATTCCATATTATTTTCAATGTATTGGCTAGTTTGAAAACCAAGCATCAGACTCACGACAATTATTGGCACGTTATTTGCATATATTTATAGTGAAGGCAACCGAAGCTGGACGGATCGGCCTGACGAGGGAGCATATCCAAAACGCGTTTATGCTGGAATTGATGAGTGGTTTAACCATCGGTCTAGGTGTGACGTGAAACCTAAAAATTAGAGGAATCAGCCATGTATGAGAGCGAAAACACATTCGAATTCGATCCCGAAATGAACAGTTTTGAGAGCGAACAATACGAGAACGAGCAATTTGAGAATGAGCAATTTGAGTTTGAGGAAACAGAGTGGGGAGAAGTATTTAACGAAAGCGAGGTGATGGAGCTGGCTGCCGAGCTTATGGACGTCACCAACGAAGAAGAGCTCGATCTCTTTCTAGGAAAATTGATCAAGAAGGCGGGGAGTGCCATCAAGAAAGTGGTGAAATCTCCCATCGGTCGGGCGGTAGGAGGGGTACTCAAGGGTGTTGCCAAAAAAGCCTTACCGATTGCAGGCGGTGCGTTAGGCACGTATTTCGGCGGCCCACTGGGTGCCAAGATCGGCAGTGGTCTTGCCTCAGCGGCAGGTAAGGCGCTGGGGCTTGAACTGGAAGCATTGAGTCAGGAAGACCGCGAATTCGAGGGCGGCAAACAATTTGTCCGTTTTGCCGCTAATACCGTCAAAAATGCAGTTTCAGCACCTACATCTATCGATCCACGGCGTGCAGCCCAAACTGCAGTCGCTAAAGCTGCACAGAAATATGCACCTGTTTTGCTAGGTGCAAGCGCAAGTGCATCAATGGGTAAGGGACGAAGCGGACGATGGATTCGGCGAGGCCGCAACATCATTATTCTCAATGCTTGAATAATCCCCAACAACACATTTTTCAAGGAGGATCACATCATGCACGATATTGACCGCACTACCCTGGAAACCAGCCCTGAACTGGAAAATTATGAATTTGAACAGTACGAAGGCGGTGAAACCGAATGGGGCGCTGAAACGGGTGTTTTTAGTGAAGCAGAAGCCATGGAACTCGCTGCCGAGCTATTAGAGATCAGCAATGAAGCAGAGCTGGAGCAATTCTTGGGCAGCCTCATTAAAAAGGCTGGTCAAGCTGCGGGCCAGTTTATCAAATCGCCGGTAGGCCAACAGCTCGGCGGGCTCTTGAAAGGCGCAGCCAAAAAGGCCCTGCCCATGGTCGGCAGCACCATTGGTGGCTATTTCGGTGGCAGTAGCGGCGCCAAAATTGGTAGTCAGGCTGCGTCCACTGCAGGCCGAATCTTTGGCTTGGAATTGGAGGGGTTGAGTTTGGAGGATCAGGAATACGAGACCGCGAAAAGCTTCGTTCAGTTTGCCGGGACAGCCGCCAAAAATGCAGCCTCTGCACCACGGACAGCCAACCCTAGGGCGGTCGCGCAATCAGCCGTGCTGGCAGCTGCCCGTCAACTCGCACCAGGCTTAGTCAGTGGCGCTCCTGCCGTCACGCCCGGCGGAGCAATGGGGACAGTCTGCCCCACTTGTGGAGGCGGAGCAAAAAGTGGCCGCTGGATGCGTCGCGGCAACAGAATTATTTTGTTTGGGGCGTGACCATCATGGCCGCCGTTTCCTACGCCACATGGATGCTCGAGCAGGACGCTCGCGCGCTGATGACCCGATTGGAACGCATCAAGCCTTTCGCATTGCATGAAACGATGGTGCCGGCGGCAGCTATTTTACCAGCAGCACAGATCGGTATTGAGCGGTATCTAATGAAAGGCCGACAGGAGCTGAGAGGCTTGATTCAGCGATATATTCGCTGGTTGCGTAGCCCGTTAGGCCAGAGATCCAGCCCAGCGCAAGCGCAACGGCTATTTTCAATGCTCAGGCTCAGGTTCAATGCCATATTGACTCAGTTTGACTTGTTCAATGATGCACTGACGCAGCGCAGCGAGCATGAAATCGGCGTTTGGCTTTCTGGGCTCGATGCCGTTTCTGCCGACGCCCTGACATTACCGGGTTATTACTATGATGTGCCTCCTGTCATCTGTTATCTCGATCGTGGCGCCGGGGCTGCCATCCGACGTGCACGAACACGCTTGCCAGGCGGGGGTGAAAATCCGGTAGCAGTGATTCGCGTGCCGCGGGAACGTATGATTGGCAGCGGCATTGCCTCTTCGCTGATTCACGAGGTTGGCCATCAGGCCGCTGCCTTGCTCAATCTGGTGAATTCACTGCGGCCCGTTTTGCAGGGAATGCAACGAGGCAACGGATCGCATAGCGCCATCTGGTCGTTATGGGAGCGGTGGATTTCCGAGATTGTGGCTGATCTTTGGTCGGTTGCGCGAATCGGGATCGCCTCTACCCTGGGCCTCATGGGCGTTGTCAGCCTGCCGCGCGCCTTTGTGTTTCGCTTGAGTCGGGACGATCCGCATCCATCACCCTGGATTCGCGTCAAGCTGAGTTGCGCCATAGGCGAGGCGCTCTATCCTCATCCGCAATGGGAGCGCTTAGCCAGGCTATGGGAAGCATTCTATCCGTTAAGCAAACTGGGAACTGAGCAACAGCGCAACTATGACGCCTTGCAGGCAACGTTACCTGGCTTGGTCGCGTTATTGATCAACCACCGACCCAAATGCCTGCGCGGCCATAGTTTGGCTGAAGCCTTGCAAGTGCGCAACCGTCAGCCGCAGCATCTTCAAGCGCTTTTTCGGCACTGGCAACAAAATCCGTCGAAAATGTACCGTGCGCCTCCCACCTTAACCTTTGCCGTGATCGGTCAGGCGCGTTCTGACGGCCGCATGAGTCCGGAACAGGAAAGTACCATTCTAGGTAAATTGCTGACCCACTGGGCACTCAGCAGCACCTTGCAAGTATCTGCGGACTGCTCCAGACAGAGTTGGGAACGTAAAACACCAGAGTTTAAATTGGCAATCAAATATTGAGCATCATTTATTAAGGAGACGTCCATGTCTACGAAAAACGTACAACTAGCTAAATTGACCATCTTGGTAACCGATCACTCTACCGCTCAAAGTACCCCCATAAGAAATGCGTGGGTTACTGTTACTCCCGTAGGTAATAGAAGTGCAGAGCAGGCGCGGCAGAAATCCAAGACGAAAGGAAATATCGAAGAATATTCGGATGAGTATTTTTGCGAAGAAAAAATTTATAGACAAGAGACAGATGGCAACGCTCTTGCCGCTTTTGAAGTACCCCCTGGCGACTATGAAATTCGTGGTGAGGCTTTTGGAATTTGTTCCGAAACAGAGAGCATCACGGTGACGTCGGATAGTTGCCTCACAAGAACACTCGTGGTGCCTTTAATGTTTGGCGTCCAGTGGGGAGCACTCACGGAAGACTGTCAAGGAAAAGAATTTAACGAGTGTATCCAGGCTGATTCAGGAACCACATGGGTTTTCAGCGTGTTCCATAATTCAACACTACGACCGGAAAAACGAAAGCTCAGATGGACCGCAACGGGTGGCAATTTTTATGAATCCGATACCACACGCGATATGGTTCATCTCAATACGCATGGGTATGTGGGTGAAGCTATCGTCAGCGTCACAATGAGTGAAATAGGGAGTGCCTCTGTCACCAGAACAACACCTATCTTCTCAAGACAACCCCCTATAACCAATATTGGAGGCAATCTTAACGTCTCGCTGACGCGTACGGAAACTTCTTTCACTGAAGACACGGCATTTTGGACAGGGATTCGTAATAGCACCGATGCGCTCTCGTTCAATAATTATCTTCGCTTCATGGACTGGATTTTTTGTGGTGGAGAACCTCCAAACCCGGCAAATGGTTTTGAAGAGGGCCGCTTTCTTAAGAAGCAAGAAGAATACAATCGCCTCAGAAGTAAACGTTTCCTACCCTTTACCGATTCGGATACCTATCGTGTCGTGAAGGCGGCGACCGAGGCTTTCGTGATGGTTAACTGCGGCGTGCAGCAGGAACCATTACCTTTCGATCCAAATGCAAATCGGCCGAATCGCGATGATGCCTATCTTGACCGCAGGGATCTACCCATTCCTAACGCAGGTTTGAGCGCCGCTTACGGTCAGTATCTTGAATCCGTAAACGGCGACAAAACACTGCCTTATCTTGCGGTTATTCGCAGAAAACTGCCAGATATTCCAATCAAGACAACGTTGTTCGAAAACGCCACTCCGAGAATTTTCGGAGAGCAAGGTGAAATACTTGATAATTGCTTCGGCTTGCTACAAGAAAAACTCACCAACCCTTGCTTGCTGGAGCTCATCTGGTCCTACTGGCACGAAGAAGGCATGCTGGTGCAGTCGATGAATGCTATCTCGCGGCGTTTCCAGAACATACGCTCGTCTGCACAGGATCCGCTTGCCAACCTGGAGATGGATCCGTTGCGTCCACTCAATAATTTGCTATGGAATTATATCCAGGATGAACCGCATCGGCTGACGATCAGTCGCCGCAACTATGAATACGATCATCATTACGGTCTGCGACTGGAAGGCAAAGCTGTGCAGGATTTTCGCCCGGTGGATACACGTTCGAAATTCCTTGAAGCCTTCCACCACTTGTTGCGCTTGTGCACCGTATTCTATAAGCAGGATGACGATACTACGGTTAAAGCTGATGCCTTCCCGGTGCTCAACGCTCTCAAGGAAGTGCATTTGATCCTTTCTCAGGGCGCGCACAACCAGTTTGGCGATTTGCCGTCGACTTCCCGCATCGAAATGCTGATGCAGCAGTGGTTACTAGCCAGACCAGAATTCCGCGAGTTGCTGCCGACTCGCATTATGGTGGCTTACCCTGAACCTTGGATGGATCGTGTCGATGCCATGAAGAAACTGCGGGGATGGACCGACACCAGCGTATTGCACTTCCGTAACCTGGGCATGTTCGGCGAGCAGCTATTGCTTTCCATCCGCTGGGGTCATTGGAGCGATGAATTCGAGCCGGTGAAGGCGCTCAATTGGGCACGGTTCTTCCGTCCTCAAGTGCAGGGCTATATCCATGCTTACCGTGCTGCGACAGGCGTGGATCTATCGGCTGATCCAACAGTAAATGCGCGCGTGGATTTCACCTTACCATCGGTGTTGTTGCAGAAGCGGCTGGCAAGCCAACAGCGGCCAAGTTGAGATGTGCCGCCATGATCGACTTTACCTCGGCACTCTACCTTGGATTGCATCACCCAAGCCGGCTGCTGCAGCCCTGGCAGCAGCTCACCCTGGGTGTGCCAGCTGCGCTGGCCGAACCGCCCGGTGCTCAGGAAATAGCACAGGAACTGGCGCAGTTGCAGGGTTGCGAGCGAGGCGTGCTGATGCCTTCTACCTTGCATCTCTTCTGGGATTTATTCGGGATGTTGTGCCAGCAACCGGTAACGTTGTATCTGGACGAGGGCACCTATGCGATTGCCCGCTGGGGGATGGAGCGTTTAAGCGCAAGGGGTGTGGCTGTTCACCCCTTTCGTCACCACGATGCTAATGCGCTTTTGTCCAGAATTACGCTTCAGGCACGTAACAGGAAATATCCGGTGGTCGTCGTCAATGGCTTCTGTCCAGCTTGTGGTACGGCAGCGCCTATTGGTGACTATCTGGACATTGTAAGACGCTTCGGCGGCCTGCTGGTTTTGGACGATACGCAGGCGCTCGGCATCTTGGGAGAAGCACCCGCATTACACAGCCCCTACGGTCATGGTGGGGGAGGTATTTTGCGCTGGAGCGGGTATTCCGGCCCGGATATTCTGGTGGGCTCTTCCCTTGCCAAAGGATTGGGCGCACCAGTGGCAGTGCTCGCAGGGAGTGAACGTTTGCTCAGGCGTTTTGCAGTTGCAAGCGACACGCGTGTCCATAGCAGCCCACCTTCGGTGGCCGTTATTCAAGCTGCTGTCCATGCACTGGCCGTCAACCGGCTTCAGGGCAATCTAGTAAGACGAAGACTGGCACAGCGGGTTGGGCAATTTCGCGGAGGGTTGGCACGCATCGGCTGGTCTTCCACGGGCGGCTGGTTTCCGGTGCAAACCCTGCGTGGTATCGCAGGGGAAAGAGCGATACGGCTGCATCAGCAGCTTTCTCAAAATGGTGTTCAAACCGTATTAACCCGGCCACGCCATGGCAAGGAACCCCGTCTGAGTTTTTTGTTCACGGCGCGGCACCATGCCAGGGAAATTGAGCGATGTATAGACATGGTGGACACATTGGCTCGTGAGGTCAAACGCCAAAGAAAACTGAACGACTCAAGAGATCGCCAACTTTGGTTTGCTGGTCAACGATACACATATTTATGAGGTGAATTATGAATCAAGAATTCAGCTTTGAAACGATACCTTTTGAAATCGAACCCGGATTCCAGAGTGAACTGTTCGAAGAGGAAAGCGAACGGGGGCGGCGTAGCATTTATGGGGGCGGACGTCGATACGCCAGTTCGCGTGTTCGGTCTGGATCTAGCTCAAAAGGAAGTAAACGCCCACCGTCTAAAAAGTTCCGACCTGCCCCGAGGGGACGTGGGCGGCCGTGGAGTAAGGTACGTGAACCTTATGGTATCGTGAGCGAGCCCTACCCCATTGAACCGGTACCGGCTGGCTCGGAGCGAGTTCGCTGGCTGCAGGACTGCCTGAATCAGGCGTTAGGCACACAATTACCGGTGACGGGTGCCATAGGGCCGAAAACGCGCAGCGCTGTCAGGAGCTTTCAACGGCAACAAGGCCTCAGGACAACCGGTATCGCCGGTCCCGATACCGAAGAAGCGTTGAGATCCGCTTGCGAAAAGCCGGGTAGCCAGCCGTCAGCGGAGGAAATGGAATTCGATACAGGTTACGAGAGTGAATGGCTGGAATTGGAGTTTCCTGCTGATTTTCAAGCCAATTTTCAAATGCTCGTGCGCCGCATGAAAGCAAAACACCGGACCATTTGGGATAGCAAACGATGTTATCCCTTGTCCCAATGGAACAATGCACCTAAGCAAGGGGGAGTATATCTCCTCATTTTCCGCAATCGCTCGCCCAGCGGTCACATCGGTTATGTCGGCCAGACCGGGAATCTATATGTACGGATGAGAATACACCATCGACAAATAAGATCCCATGGTATTGATCCCGACAGTTATGCTTTCTGCTGGTATCCAACACCCCAACACAAATCAATCGAAGAGAGTATCCGGGCTACGCTCAATCCAACGGGTCTAGTTACCAATGATCGTGAGCTCGAATTGGCGCTGGAAAGCCCCTTCAGTGAAGCGGAAGAAATCGAGCTCGCTGCGGAATTGTTATCGATTTCCAGCGAGGAAGAGCTGGATCAATTTCTCGGCAAGCTATTCAAGGGAATAGGCAAGGGTCTCAAGAAAGCGGGTCGCTTCATTGGCAAACGCGTGCTGCCTGTGCTGGGCAAAGGGCTGAAAACTCTGGCAAAGGCTGCGCTGCCAATCGCGGGCAAAGTGTTGGGCTCCTTTATTCCGATACCGGGCGTCGGCACGGCAATCGGTGGCGCTGTGGGAACAGCGCTGAGCAAAGCACTGGAACTTGAAGTCACTGGTCTGAATGTGGAAGAAGCAGAATTGGAAAGAGCGCGGCGCTTTGTACGCATTGCGGGCACAGCGATGCGGCAAGCAGCCTTGTCATCGCCCGATATCGATACGGAAGTCGCCGTTAACGAGGCGATCATAAGCGCGGCCAAGAAGCATCTGCCCTATCTTCACCTGAGTGAATCCGAACGATTATGGATGCCTGGCACAGCGCAACAAGGCCGATGGATGCGCCGTGGCGACAAGATCGTCGTATTGGAAACGACTACTAACAGCATGATGAACCCCACCACATCGCAAGATTTTTCAAGCGGATTGAAAGAAGTGGGCACGCTGGATGAATTCGAGCCGGAATCTTCATTTGGTGCGTTCGAAACCGAAAGTAGTGTCGGTGAGCTCGGAACACACCATAACCAGAAAAATTGGTACTATTTCGACGCTTGGTTACGTCCGGCGAAGGGTAATGTCCGACGTCTCGAGGAACATGGTCCCGCGTCCATGACGGCAGCGAATGCGAAAAGGTTTTGCCAGGGCATGTGTCAAAAATTCACTAGACCCTCCAGCGGGTTGAGCGGAACGGTTGTCACACGTTGCTGGGTATGGCTTCCGCAATCAAAAAAATGGAGCCCTTGCAAGCGTACGAGCATGAGCGCAACTGGATCGTTCTCGTGCGGAGTGTTCTGTTCAGACGAGACCCCGGAGCTGAAATGAGCGCCTTGGGATCGATGGAATTAGGGCTGGAGAACCCATTGGACGAAACGGAGGCGCCGTTCGGTTCGTTCAATCCTCCATGGCTAGGGGGCTCGAGTGATGGCTTTCAGTTCGAACAAGAATATTCATTGGTGAGCGATACCCTCGTTCCAGGTCGCTTTTACAAAATCAAGTATGGTGGAGGTGGCCTTCTCGAGACAGCGGGACGCGCTTATGGCCTCAGGCAGGGCGCGGAACGACTGAAGCACGCACAAGCCATCAACAATCATCCATTGAATATGAAATTCTGGCAGCCACCCAAAAATGCTTTCGAACGCAAATATTTCGGGAAAGGCGTGATCTCGTTCTCGCCCCGCTTCAGCTGTGGCAATAAGAAATGCTACGCCACGATCTGGATACCGCCGGCGAAGCCGTATGTCCACCCCTTTCTAGGGCGCGGTGCTGTGGTCGATGGTTTTGACGAACCGGTCGACCTGCGTCAGTCCCAACGGGAATGCGACGAAGAAAGCGCCTCCAAGCGCTTGTCGGTGGGGCGGCGTATCGATATGACGAAAGTGCCGTTCAGGTGGATATGCCGCTTGCGGGTGTTTTTAAAACAGCCAGATGGAGAGATCAGACAATCGTTTGCGACCGGCACGCTCGTCGGCCCGCGGCACGTTCTCACGGCCGCACATGTTTTTGATGTGAATTGGGCAAACGATCCTACTACACCCGTCGAAGTACTCGCCATCAATGTTGCGGCTGGCGCTGATGGCTTGCGAATTCCCTTCTCGTGGTCGAAGACGAAGCCCCTCGATTGGCGATCGCCCCCCAATTGGCGGTCCAGCAACTTCGACCCGCGATTCGATTTCGGTATGATCAGGTTACCCAATCCACCCATCGCATATCGAAGGTTTGGCAAACTGAAGCACAAGACGCTGAGCTTCTGGGGCAACGCGGGAAAAGTAGACGGCGCCTTCTTGCTACCCGTCAAAGTCTTGCCCGAATATGGCATCCCGACACTGGCTGGGAAAGCGCTCAATATTTGCGGTTATCAAATACATGCCAACGGTCGACCAACGCTTGTTCCAGCCACGGTCAAAAGTGTGGGGCCGACTGCGATGAGGCGGCCAATCCGTCAACTTATTACCTATGCCGCCGATACATCCCAAGGTATCAGCGGGTCTCCGGTTTGGTATTGGGATGAAAAATCGAAGCTACGGTATCTGATCGCGGTTCACCACGGCGGTTGCGGTAATTGCGAAACGCCCCCTGGTTTGGATGACTGCACGATGCAACGGGTCGGTGAAGACTGTATGAGCGACCCCAAAATCGGCGTCCTGCTGACGCAGCAAGTGATCAGGCAGATGTGCGATTGGATAAACGAGGACTATAACGTGAAGAGAGGCATCGCCTTATGATCATCGATTGCCACTGCCACGCCGGAATGGGCGATGGTCTGACCGGACCGTGGGATACCCGGGCGCCCTTGCAGGATTATTTGCGCCGTGCAGCGGCAGCAAGGATCCATCGCACGGTGCTGTTTGCTGCATTTAATTCGAACTATGCCGTCGCCAACCAGCAAGTGGCGCGCATAGTGGCGAGCAATCCTGGTCGTTTTTACGGCTTTGCCTTCGTGCATGCCGAGCGAGACCGGGGGCATGTGCACGAACGGGTCGGGATAGCCGTTAAGCACTACGGATTCGTTGGTATCAAGGTACACCGCCATGATGCTGCCATCACGCGTGAGATCTGTGCGGTTGCCCGGAACTATGCTTTGCCGATACTGTACGATGTCGCGGGTGAGGTGTCTGTCTGTGAGTTGCTAGCCCAGGAGTATCCAGACGTCAACTTTATCATTCCGCATCTTGGCAGCTTTGCCGATGACTGGTGCGCCCAATTGTCCATGATTGACCATCTGGTTCGCCATCCAAATATGTATGCCGACACCTCTGGTGTACGACGTTTTGATTTACTGGAACAAGCCGTCAAACGAGCTGGAGCGGCTAAGCTTTTGTTCGGTTCGGATGGCCCCTGGCTGCACCCGGCAGTCGAACTTGCCAAGATCAGGGCATTACGACTGCCGCCATCGCAGGAAAGCTTGATTCTAGGAGGGAATTTTCAAAATTTACTCAGCTCAGTGAAACACAGCGAATCATTGCCTATGACAGGCAGGTTAGCCAAAACAATCACCACAAGCATTTGGTTTTAGCTTGTCGAGAATCAATTTGCGCGACGTGTCAGCATTTCGCAAACTCTCCGCAATTGTTGGCTTGTTAACTGAGATATCCTATTAGACCTCCTGACGCTGTGCTGCCCGTCGCATCTGTAGTGCGCGGTCAGTGACGCCTAAGCGCTGCGCGGCCCGTTGTAGATTGCCGCTGGCTTCATCTACCGCGATGCGGATCGCAGTCTCCTCAGTATGCCGACTAATGACCTTGAGTCCTATCCCTCGATTCAGAGCAACACGAATTGCGCGTTCGAAGCCAGTATCACGCCACTCTTTCCAATTCTCTGTCCAAATCGGTCGATCATCCGGTGGAATACAACCCACGGTGATAGCGCCTTCCCCTGCATAACGGCACAGCATACGTGCTATAACTTGCTTGAGATCACGTACATTGCCAGGATATTCCCGGCGCAGCAGATATTCTTGAACGGGAGTGTCCAAGGCAGGAGGATTCTGATCGGAATAACTCTCCTTAAGGAAATAGTTAGCTAAGGGAAAAATATCTTCAGGACGTTCTCGCAAGGGGGGTAAATGACATATATTACTGGCAATGCGGTAGTAGAGGTCAGCGCGGAATTCACCCTGCTGAACCTGTGCCCAAAGATCCCGATTAGTGGCGCAAACTAGCCGGAATGAGGTGCGCTGCCAAGCATTGCCACCGACGCGCTTGAACGTATGCTCTTGAATAACCCGCAGCAACTGAGTTTGTAGTGTAAGTGGTAGCTCACCCACTTCATCAAGAAACAGCGTGCCGCCGTTTGCCAGCGCGAACACGCCGTCCCGAGAAGTTGCTGCGCCAGTAAATGCACCGCGCTCATGGCCGAAGAACTCGCTACCCGACAATTCTGGGACGATAGTGGTGCAATCAAGAATGACGAGGTCGCCTTTATCAGGACGAGGATCCAGCGTATGGGTAAGGTTCGCCAACAGCTCCTTGCCGGTGCCGCTTTCGCCGAGAACCAATACCGACGCGTCGGTAAAATGAGCTACTTCCACTATTTGACGCAGAATCGCCTTTAAAGCCTGGCTTTCCCCTATCAAAATATTTTGCACGGTGGGCGAACTCACCAAACTATCCACCGCCGCCCAGCGGCGGAGGCGTGAGGTGATCTCATGGATTATTGTGCTACATTCCGAGCATACCAACACATCCGAGGCGCCTGCCCCCAATAGTTGCCAAACTGCATCACCAGGAATGGCTGTATCACAGCAGACAAGAATTTGTGTTTGACCATTATGACTGGATTCGCGTAGCTGCTCGCAAATTTGTGGAGTGACTTCACTACTGAAAATCACACCGGGATTACGGGCAAGATGCTCATCATAGTCTTGTACGACGATGTCCTGTTGGGCCAGGAGTTCAGCGATTTCATGCACGGCTTGTTTCTGATAATCACTAACCCAGCGAACCCAAACGTTAATAGCCATCTCAAACCCCCAGTATTTTTGAAGGATACTTCTAAAAATTCAGAGCTTTAAATGTAACTACTCATTCCCAAAAAATATTTAAAAAAATACTTGACAAGTTTTTGGACGAAAAATATTCAATTTTGTACCTCACTGCCAAATCGCCACGATAACCACCATAAATCCATCGCTAAGCTAATGGCAGTCTAATTTTGCTTTTTTATCCAAGCGAGACTATTTTATGCTCACCTGTTGGCTTACTTAAAGTACCGTTAATAATCCATCCTGATTAGAAAGATTATTGCGGGCATCTGTCCCGTTGATCGGTTTCCACCTTAACCCCGCAGCTATCTCTTTGTGCATTCTCAAAAGCAACCGTGCATAACTCACCAGAATCGCCATGGTTACCTTTTCCTGCATACCAAGGATGAGTATATTCATAGGCATCATTTCTTTTTACTTTTTCTGACAAATAAGACGCAAGCTCCTGCATAGAATGAGATGCTTTATTGGGGAAACGCACTTCCTGAATATGTCGCTCCGGATCAAAGAATATCTTATGAAAGATACGAAGATTCGAAAGGATCTCATAGGCGTCATATACTCGATATATCCTGGCCTCCCCCTTTAGCTCTGCTAAATCGCATTCGCATGCGAACACCTGATTCTTTAGGGACTGCTCGCTAAAACCTGTCGCTGAGCTGGGGTCGAATGCGATAGCTTGAAGTATGTTATTGGGATGCGAATAAAGAGCGTGCTGCGCCAGCCCTCCGCCAAGAGAATGTCCTGTTGCATAGAACTGAACTGCCGTATCCGATTTGCTGAAATGATCGATAATTTTCTGCGTATTTATTCTTGCGGATAAATATTGGTTTTCCACGGGTAAATACCGCGTTAACCAATAAAGATTTCCGTAAAACCAATCCTTGATTCCCCAGGTTCCCCGGAATGCAATTACTACTTGCATCAAATCATCCGATTCCTTGGTGTATACCCGATAAAATAAACCAGTATCATCTTCACATGCCGGGATCCATTCGATATCATTATTTTCTTGCCAACCTCTGGCATGAAGAGTCTCTTCTAACCGATTCCTTTCGCTAACAGCGACCTTAGGAGTCTCGTTGCCACAATTCTTGTCTTCTGCGTATGCCAGGGTGGACATTGCAGCGAATGGAAGAAATCGATTTGCAGCTGCAGATTCATCATCAAGCACCATTCTAAAGTGTGAAGAACGTATACGAGCTTCATTTTCTCCAAGAACCTGCCTGCCGCAGTCCTCAAGTACAAAGTGAGTGCAGGCTTGGAGCAGCATAAGAAGTATTACCAGAATTGGAATTTGTAATGTGAGCCCCATCTCTGGGCGAGTGTTAAAAAATTTCCTGATTAGTTACCTGTTTCAGAAATTCTCAATATACCGATCGGAAGAGGTTCTGTCGTTGCGGCGGCGCGCAGCAATCGCGGCACCATGGCAGCCAAATCAAAACGGCGATTGAAGCGATAGGAGAATTCTGCAAGATAGCGCTGTGCATACTTGGCGTGATTGAATGCATGGTAGGTTCCGCTGAAGGCAGTCTTGAGATTGCCAAGAAGCGTATTGACCCAGCGAAACTCGGCACGCTGCACAGCAGATTTGCCACTTCCCACAATATGGCGCTCATGCTGCGCGGCTGTATGCGTAACCGCCCCGAAACACCCCAAACCATCAGATACGACTCGTGCAGTAGATGACAGACATTCAGCCGACCACTGTTTGAGCGCTTCATATGTAAAACCCGCTACGGGAGTCAAGCGTATATAAAGTGGCTTCCCCTCGCTGTTTGTTTGTATTGCCGCTACAAATGGCGTCTTACTTGCCGCGCCCCGCCCGCGCTTTCCCGGCCTTTCACCTCCCAGATAAGCATCGTCAACCTCCACGCGTCCATCCAGACGGCGTTGCTCTTCGCGCAGCAGCATGGTCTGTAACAGCTTATGCTTGATCGACCATGCCGTTTTGTAACTTACCCCCAGCTGACGTTTGAGTTCCAATGCACTGACCGCATTCTTGCTTTGCGTCATCAAGTAAATGGCCAGAAACCAGGTTCTTAGCGGTAATTTAGTATTTTCAAACACGGTGCCGACAATTGAAGAACATTGGTAGCCACAATCCAGGCATTCCCATAGCTTGCGGCCGTTATGGGTACAGGAATATCGCTCCCCATCGCAGCGCAGGCATCTCCAGCCATGTGGCCACCTCGCAGCAAACAATGCTGCTTCACATTGTGCTTCCGTGCCATATTGATGCAGAAATTCATGCAGTGACAGGCCTGCCTGAAACTGAATTTTATTCATCGCCATTG
>NZ_FMWO01000025.1 GCF_900103035.1 Nitrosomonas mobilis | reverse complement strand
TGAATCGCCTGGCTGGAAAAGAATAGAAGACTGTGGAAGAACTGCGAGCGAATGATTAACACCAGTTTGCAGTTCATCCACTTGGCTTTCCTGGCCCTTCTACTCAAAAGACTTCCTGATTAGTTACCTATCTCAGAAATTCTCAATATACCGATCGGAAGAGGTTCTGTCGTTGCGGCGGCGCGCAGCAATCGCGGCACCATGGCAGCCAAATCAAAACGGCGATTGAAGCGATAGGA
>NZ_FMWO01000010.1 GCF_900103035.1 Nitrosomonas mobilis | reverse complement strand
AGTACCATCTAACACAACCCAGGATTACACCGCCCTGGTAATGTCGCCATTTGAAATCCGACATTGAGAAATACCCTGAAAAAATTCAATAATGCACCAATTTTCTTATTTTTTGCAACAGAGCCATATCGCAACTTAATCGTCGTCAAAAAGAACAGGCCAAACATTATCTGAGCGAGGCGAAGCCACAAGCTGTGGTTGTGAAATATCTTGAGGATTTTTTTGAGCCGAGTTGTCCGGTCTGCCAGGCGG
>NZ_FMWO01000095.1 GCF_900103035.1 Nitrosomonas mobilis | reverse complement strand
CTGCGCGGTGCTGTACAAAATTCAGTTTCAGGCAGGCCTGTCACTGCATGAATTTCTGCATCAATATGGCACGGAAGCACAATGTGAAGCAGCATTGTTTGCTGCGAGGTGGCCACATGGCTGGAGATGCCTGCGCTGCGATGGGGAGCGATATTCCTGTACCCATAACGGCCGCAAGCTATGGGAATGCCTGGATTGTGGCTACCAATGTTCTTCAATTGTCGGCACCGTGTTTGAAAATACTAAATTACCGCTAAGAACCTGGTTTCTGGCCATTTACTTGATGACGCAAAGCAAGAATGCGGTCAGTGCATTGGAACTCAAACGTCAGCTGGGGGTAAGTTACAAAACGGCATGGTCGATCAAGCATAAGCTGTTACAGACCATGCTGCTGCGCGAAGAGCAACGCCGTCTGGATGGACGCGTGGAGGTTGACGATGCTTATCTGGGAGGTGAAAGGCCGGGAAAGCGCGGGCGGGGCGCGGCAAGTAAGACGCCATTTGTAGCGGCAATACAAACAAACAGCGAGGGGAAGCCACTTTATATACGCTTGACTCCCGTAGCGGGTTTTACATATGAAGCGCTCAAACAGTGGTCGGCTGAATGTCTGTCATCTACTGCACGAGTCGTATCTGATGGTTTGGGGTGTTTCGGGGCGGTTACGCATACAGCCGCGCAGCATGAGCGCCATATTGTGGGAAGTGGCAAATCTGCTGTGCAGCGTGCCGAGTTTCGCTGGGTCAATACGCTTCTTGGCAATCTCAAGACTGCCTTCAGCGGAACCTACCATGCATTCAATCACGCCAAGTATGCACAGCGCTATCTTGCAGAATTCTCCTATCGCTTCAATCGCCGTTTTGATTTGGCTGCCATGGTGCCGCGATTGCTGCGCGCCGCCGCAACGACAGAACCTCTTCCGATCGGTATATTGAGAATTTCTGAGATAGGTAACTAATCAGGAAAAAATATATCAACAGACTGGCGCTATTGATTCCATGTACTTCCGAATGCCCCACTGCGAGCGCAAATCCACATAAGATAGCTAAAACCCAATATAAAGACTTCGGCAATGATTCGAACCAGTCATCAACGCGCACGTAAATTGATCTATTGATAACAATTGGATTAATAGGTCTTGGATTTCCTGTTTTGATACCTATGGGCACATATTGACTAGTATTTGGAGACGTAGATGTAAAATTATTTCTAATCTGAGCTGACTCAGACCTAATTTGATTTTCTTCTTGCTGTTGCTTTAATCCCTCCATTAAACCTATATATCTTTGGCGCTGACGTTCTTGTTCCTCTGCGTACCTACGATTCTGGTCATCCCAGTTCATCGTATAAGGATCATGCGGGTTATTTGGATCTTGATTCATTGTCCCCCCCATAAATTAGTAGGAGTTATGCGTAGAATTTTCGATCAATAATTCTCAAAATTCATTTATCGACGCTAACAATCTTCTTTTTATGACTAATGATATTTTCTCATGTTCAATTACTTTTCCTGATTAGTTACTTCTCTCAGAAATCTTGTAAAATCTATAAATTGCGAAGAAACGTAGCAAGATCAGAGGAGAATGACAATGGCGATGAATAAAATTCAGTTTCAGGCAGGCCTGTCACTGCATGAATTTCTGCATCAATATGGCACGGAAGCACAATGTGAAGCAGCATTGTTTGCTGCGAGGTGGCCACATGGCTGGAGATGCCTGCGCTGCGATGGGGAGCGATATTCCTGTACCCATAACGGCCGCAAGCTATGGGAATGCCTGGATTGTGGCTACCAATGTTCTTCAATTGTCGGCACCGTGTTTGAAAATACTAAATTACCGCTAAGAACCTGGTTTCTGGCCATTTACTTGATGACGCAAAGCAAGAATGCGGTCAGTGCATTGGAACTCAAACGTCAGCTGGGGGTAAGTTACAAAACGGCATGGTCGATCAAGCATAAGCTGTTACAGACCATGCTGCTGCGCGAAGAGCAACGCCGTCTGGATGGACGCGTGGAGGTTGACGATGCTTATCTGGGAGGTGAAAGGCCGGGAAAGCGCGGGCGGGGCGCGGCAAGTAAGACGCCATTTGTAGCGGCAATACAAACAAACAGCGAG
>NZ_FMWO01000006.1 GCF_900103035.1 Nitrosomonas mobilis | reverse complement strand
CTGACAAGCTTGACATCTTTTGGTAAAACTTCGGAATGAGCGGGAACCAGCAGGACATCGTCGAATGTCAGTGCTTTCTGGAGCAGTCGCATGGTAACGATCCTTCACAAAACGTTATTATAACGGAACTGGGAGTACGCTTTCGCGCCACAACTATCGAATATTTTATACGGGGGAATCCCAAGAATGGTGCCGACTAACGCAAGCTGATAATAGGCCAGTTGTTTCTCTGGGCATGTGCTCGCAAAGTGTCGTCAGGATCGACTGCAACCGGATGCGTGACTTTGCCGAGCAACGGCAGATCATTGAGTGAATCACTATAAAACCAGCTTTGCAGAAATGACAGCCAGGTAAGATTTTGTTTGTCCAGCCATT
>NZ_FMWO01000005.1 GCF_900103035.1 Nitrosomonas mobilis | reverse complement strand
TCAGCCTGGCGATGGGTCTAAGCTGCTTATCGCAGAGATTTGGCTGTGAGGTACAAAATTGAATTTTTCTCGTACAAAAACCTGTCAAGTGTTTTTTTAAATATTTTTTGGGGGGCGAGTAGTTACCACGATCCTTTTGTAAGGTCAGTGTAGCCTTTGGATATTTGGCTTCATAGGTCGCGATAAACAGATCAAACGCCTTGTATGCATCATTTCTTGTCTCTGCTTGCCAGATTTCATGCAGAGCAGATTTCACTTTTGGCTGAATCAACTTCGGTACGCAATTCAGCACATTACCCGTTTTATGCATCCAACAGCGTTGTTGCCGCGTATCTGGATAAATTTCTTCCAATGCAGCCCCAAATCCCATTGCACCATCACCGATACCGAGTGTTGGCGCATTCATGCCTCTGGCTTTGAGTTTCAGCAGTACTTCCCGCCAACTCTGAGTAGATTCCCGCACACCGTCTTCTATGGCTAGAAAGCGCTTATCTCCTCGTTCGTTAACGCCAATAATGACTAAAGTGCGTATTCCACGGAAACTGGACACTCAGTCCACGGCAAACTGGACAGTCGGAGCGTAGCGACGCGGGGGTTGTTTTTTACTCCTGATTTGAGGGTTTAGTCAAATCTCTTTTGCTCTTTCTGATC
>NZ_FMWO01000077.1 GCF_900103035.1 Nitrosomonas mobilis | reverse complement strand
ATATGGCCGTTGCTATGCAACATCGTGAGTGGTTTGAAGGGCTCTGGGACAAGTCCAAGTCCTTTGATTTGCCCGTGAAATTTAAGCCCGTCTTCTCCCCTTAGAAAGTTCTAATGGAAAATCTGGGGTTAGTTGTGCTCGCCCCGGCGTTCCAACCATCTACGCTAGCCCAGATAATTTTCCAGGTACTTGGTTGCGACTCCATGAAGCCTTCTCATCTACTGTTTGAGTCGGTTTTGTCACGTATTACCAGCACAGGCAAAGACAGGTGCCTGTGCCACGTTTGCGTGGTGGGCAATCCAAGTGAGTTGATCTTTGCAGGAAAGAGGAAAGAAAGTTTCATCCGCTTCGATGATTCCTTGCAGTCTATTGGGCAAAAATGTATTTTCTGCATTTAACTATAGGCTTAGTTTTTTAGGCACTTAATTTTGATCTGGTGCGCGCTCAATCACTGCGGCAAAGAAGCCATCGGTATGGTGATGAAGGGGGGATAGCTGCAGAAATACTCCCACGCTGGTTAGGTGGATTTGCTGTTGGGCGAATAACTGACCGCAATCTAGTAGTATAAAGTCGGAATGTGTTGCGAGAAACTGTTCAATAATCTGCTGATTCTCCTCTGGCAGTAAACTGCAAGTCGCGTAAACCAGTCGTCCACCGCGTTTAAGTAACTTGGCAGCAGCGTTAAGAATAGATTCTTGCTTGATTTTAAGTTCGTTGATGCTGCTAAGTGTTTGTCGCCATTTCAAATCGGGATTACGGCGTAACGTACCTAGCCCACTGCAGGGGACATCAACCAGCACGCGGTCGATTTTTCCAGCCAAGCGTTTAAGTTTCATGTCGCGTTCACTGTCGATTCGTTGTGGATAAACGTTCGATAAGCCGGAGCGTTTCAAGCGTGGTTTGAAATTTCCGAGGCGTTTTTCCGAAACATCAAAAGCATAAAGGCGGCCATGAGAGTGCATTAATGCGCCGAGCAACAGGGTTTTTCCACCTGCGCCTGCACAAAAATCAACCACCATCTCGCCCCGCTTGGGTGCAAGCAGGTAACCCAGCAACTGGCTGCCCTCATCTTGCACCTCAATTTTGCCTTCCAGGAACAAAGGGTGACGGTTGATTGTGGGTTTGCCAGGCAAACGAATGCCAACAGGGGAATAAGGGGTTGGGTGGGCATCAATTCCTGCTTGCGCCAATTCGGTCAGTACGGTTTCGCGTTTCGCCAGAATTGTGTTTACCCGAATATCCAGAGGTGCGGGCTGTTGTAAAATTTTTCCCAGACTCAGAATGTCATCATCTCGCATGAAGGCTTGCAGCTTCTCGACCAGCCATGGTGGTAATTCTGCCTGTATAGATAAGGGCAGTGTAGCGAGTGGCGTGGCTTTGATGCGGGGGATCCATTTCGCTTCCACCTCACGGATGAGGGGTTGTATCTCGCGCAAATTTATACCCTGAAACCTTGTCAGATAAGCAATGACCATTTCGCGTGCAGTCGCTTTCTCGAACTGACTTTCCAGGAAAAAACGGTGGCGCAGAATTCCAAATACGGTTTCCGCTATAGCGGCACGGTCATTTTGTCCCAGTTGTGGGTGATCCCGAAAATACTGGCTAAGCAAGACATCAGCTGGTGCCTGCAGCGGCAATACCTTGCGCGTACCTGCAATCAGCAGACTGAGTTGCTCAGCGGTCAGCGGCATGGGTCACCAATCGTTGCATGTGGCCATCCGGATTGTATCGGATAGAAGAAATCAATTGGTCAACTTCAATGCCACTGTTTTCCATATAAATAATCCGTAGTGGCAATAGAAAATAGTCTTTTGCAAGCCAAAGTTTTTTAGGACGAGGGTCATCTGGCGTGGGTTGTCTGGTCAGTACGATTGACGCGAATTTACCTATGGGAGTGGCAAGAATTTCCTCACTGACTGCATAACGGGCAGATTGCAGGCGGCGATGATCTGTTTCATGAATGGAGAATGCCGTCTGCGGGACACCGGAAAACATGAAGTGATACATGAAACTCAGCCTATCCTGAGTGTTATTCGGCAAGCGTTCGATCATTTCCTTGCCTTTGCGCCGATAGACAATGCGCTGTTGTTGCCAGTCGAACGCGACCTCACGCACCGGTTTGCTTCCCCGCTGATCAGTAAAAAGAACAGGTTGGAGGTTTTCCTGATGAATGATTCCGGTACTTTGCAACACAATGCTGCCGGATTTGACCAGACTGAGCAGTCCGCTTGCCCTGATTTCACTCTTTATCTGATAGTGACGGACGTCTTGTCGCTGATCAATGGAAAAAGTCTGACTGGCTTTGCCGCGCCCGATGGTTCCCTTGAGCGTGTATTCCAGTTCAAATTGAGTCGGCAGATCTGCTCCGTGGGCTATATCAGCCAGCCAGAACAGCAGAATCAGTGGTAATAATTTCATGGACTTATTGCTCGATATAAGGTGAGAATAGCACTTCCTGGGATTCGCATTCAATCGTTCTGACTATGACACGGCCATTGATGAGCTGCAAACGATCCTGCAGAAACCAGCGCACCGCTTGAGGATAAATCATATGTTCCTGGCGTAGCACCCTTTCAGCCAGCGTTTGCACAGTGTCGCGATGGAGTACAGGTACGGCCGCCTGAATGATGACTGGGCCATGATCGAGCTGTGGTGTAACAAAATGAACTGTACAACCGTGGATTCGAATTCCTTCACGCAACGCGCGTTCATGGGTATCCAGTCCAGGGAAAGCAGGCAACAGGGAAGGGTGGATATTGATCAGCCTGCCGTGATAATGATGCACGAATTGATCTGACAAAATACGCATGAAACCCGCGAGAGCAACCAGATCAGGCTGGTAACGATCAATTTGTTCTGCCAGCGCAAGATCGAACGCCTTCCGGCTCGAAAAATCTCGATGGTTGACTACATGGGTGGGGATACCGCGTGACCGGGCATATGCCAATCCTGCCGCTGCTGGGTTATTGCTGATTACGGCAATGGTGTGGACGAGTAACGAGGTTTTCAGCAAAGCTTGCATGTTGCTGCCCCTGCCTGAAATCAGAATGACCAGAGATTTCACTATTCCACTGCTGTCAGACAAATTCAATCGGGGGTGCGTCTGCCTCACGGCTACGAACTGTGCCAATCTGCCAGGCAGCTTCACCGGCTGCGCTCAAAATATCGAGTGCCTCCTGGGCATGTTTGACAGAGAGTATAACCACCATACCAATGCCACAGTTGAATACCCGAAGCATTTCCTGTTCACTGACATTGCCCTGTTGCTGTAACCAGATAAATAACGGTGGACGTACCCAGCTTGCAAGGTCAATCCGTGCAAGCGTGTCAACCGGTAAAACGCGCGGGATATTTTCCGACAGACCGCCACCGGTGATATGTGCCAGCCCTTTGACCGGTAATGCCCGGATCAGTGACATGATAGGTTTGGCATAAATGCGTGTCGGAGCGAGCAAGACATCAATCAGCTTGCCACCGGCAACCATGCTATCCAGTACAGTTTCATTTTGCGAAATAATTTTTCTGATCAGTGAGAATCCGTTGGCGTGCGGTCCGCTGGAAGCAATGCCCAGCAGAACATCGTCCTTCTCGATGGTGCTGCCATTTATGATGCGATCTTTTTCCACCACGCCCACTGCGAAACCAGCCAGATCATACTCACCCATTGCATACATGCCGGGCATCTCTGCCGTTTCGCCGCCAATCAGTGCACAACCAGCCTGCTCGCAACCACTGGCAATTCCCTGAATAACTTCGGCGGCAATGTCTACGTCCAGCTTGCCACACGCATAATAGTCCAGAAAAAATAACGGTTCTGCTCCTTGCACCAGAATATCATTGACACTCATTGCAACCAGATCAATGCCGATAGTTGAGTGACGCGCAGCCTGGAAGGCGAGTTTCAGCTTGGTGCCAACGCCATCTGTACCCGAGACCAGCACCGGCTGCCGGTATCCGGTGGGTAGCTCAAACAGTGCACCAAATCCACCAATACCTCCCAGTACTTCAGGGCGCAGTGTGCGGCGCACAAAAGGTTTGATTTTTTCTACCAGACGATTGCCAGCATCGATATCCACGCCGGATGACTGGTAAGTAACGCCATTTGTATCCGGATGGCTGGTTCTGGATGCAGTCAAGTTGAGTTCTCGCAGGGTTGAGGTTAGAGTGGTACTTTTTCAGGGTGAATTTTACCGTAAATGAACAGTAGACATGCCGGGGATTCCCGTTTTTTTTGGTGGGTTGCATTTATCGGATTGTGTGGCGGTTTGATTTATTTGCTCAACCCGATCCTGACGCCTTTTTTACTTGCCGCAGCCATAGCCTATATCTGTAATCCACTGGTGACCTGGCTTGCATTCCATAAAATCCCGAGAACCTTGAGCACGGTGCTCGTTATGCTACTTGCAATCAGTGTGTTGTCAGCAATGGTGTTGATCATGGTGCCGCTGTTTGAAAAGGAAATATCCAGGCTGATCGAGCGGCTCCCTTTCTTGCTCGACCTGTTTAAAACCCGTGTAATTCCCTGGCTGGAAGCACGGTTCAATATTGAGCTACAGATCGATATCGCTCTGCTCAAGCAAATTATTATTGATCACTGGAAAAGTGCAGGCGGGATAGCTGCCAGAGTGCTGCCCGACCTGAAAACTGGCGGACTGGTGATTCTGGAATTCATCATGAGTGCCCTGTTGCTGCCGGTTGTTCTGTTCTATTTACTGCGTGACTGGAATGTATTGAGCGAAAAGCTTAAGGGACTGATACCGCCACCTTGGCAGGAACAGGTTTTGGTGCTGGCTCGGGAAACAGATCGTGTGCTTGCCGAATTCATGCGCGGCCAGATTGCCGTGATCATCATCATGAGCGGTTATTTCATTACCGGCTTATGGCTGGTTGGGCTGGAATTCGCTCTGCCGATTGGTCTGATCGCCGGTGTGCTGGTATTCGTTCCGTATCTCGGTATGATTGTCGGCCTGATCCTGGCAACACTGGCCGCTATCACTCAGTTGCAGGAATGGAGTGGTGTGCTGGCAGTCTGGCTGGTGCTGGGCTCAGGACAAATAGTGGAAAGCATGCTGATCACCCCGCGGCTTGTCGGTGAGCGCATCGGTCTGCACCCGGTAGCAGTCATTTTTGCATTATTGGCGTTTGGCCAGCTGTTTGGCTTCATTGGTATTCTGCTTGCCCTTCCGATGAGCGCTGTGCTACTGGTCTGGTTAAGGCACCTGCACAGCCAATATTTAGAGGCCATGCAGTCAGATGATGGTTAGTAGAAAGGGGACCAGGCTATGCAATTTGAGGATAGAATGCCTCAGCACTATCAACCACCATTTACACAAAATCCAGGACACCCTCGAACGTGACAGGTGCATGCGAAGAGCTTGGTAAAAATCCTAACGTCGAGCGCGGGAAGAACGCCCGCCCGACATTCTACGGTGTGGATGAGACCAAGAAACTGGCCGACGACTGTATCGTCCGCGCCATCAACCGCTTGTCGCTTGTCATCAGCACTCTTAGCTCATGATTACCCTCGTGACAGGTGCCACCGGGTTCGTCGGAGCGGCAGTAGTGCGGGCCCTCGTGCAAACCGGTATTGATGTCCGTGTATTGGTGCGGCCGAATTCCGACCTCCAGAATCTTGACGGTCTCCCTGTTGAACGCGTTTCGGGAGATCTGCGCGATCCCGTCTCCCTTCGGAGAGCCCTCACTGGCTGTCGCCACCTCTACCACGTCGCCGCTCACTATGCGCTGTGGGCGAAAGATCCATCAATCTTCTACGACATTAACGTCACCGGCACTCGAAATCTGTTGGAAGCCGCTCGCGATGTCGGCGTTGACCGCACGGTCTACTGCAGTACCATCGGCACGATCGGCTTGCCACCTGGCGGAGGACTTGGAACGGAGGAGACACTCGTGTCGCTCGAGCAGATGGCCGGCCACTATAAACGGTCTAAGTATCTCGCCGAGCAGGAGGTGCATAAGCTAGCCAAGGAGGGATTGTCCGTTGTTATCGTCAATCCCAGCGCGCCGGTTGGCGAACGCGACGTGAAGCCGACTCCAACCGGTCAGATCGTTGTGGACTTCATGAAAGGTCGGATGCCAGCCTATATCGAGACTGGCATAAACATTATCGACGTGGATGACGTGGCCACCGGCCATCTGCTGGCAATGGAGAAAGGCCGCCAGGGAGAACGGTATATCCTTGGCTCCAAGAACCTGTTGCTTTGCGAAGTGTTTGAGATTCTTGGCACATTAACTGGCGTCAAAGCCCCGGCTCTAAAATTACCGAGAGGCGTAGTGCTTCCCTTCGCCTATCTTAATCACTGGATTGCCAATTTGACCGGTATGTCGCCGCGCATTCCTCTGGAAGGAGTGAAGATGGCGAAGTACAAGATGCACTACGATTGCAGCAAGGCCATCCGGGAACTTGGCCTGCCACAACATCCTCCTGAAGTGGCGTTGGAGAAGGCCGTGCGTTGGTTCAAGGCTCACGGGTACGTATAACAGCGACTACCCGGTTCATGGAAACTGTTATATTTTTTCTCAAGGGGCTGCACTTCGCCGATGGCATCGCAAGATCATCAGAGAAAACATATCAACGATTGACAGGTGAGCAGTTTGTCGCAGGCAGGCGCCATGCACCAATGCGTTACGTTCACGAATGCATCTTGCCGATGCATTCGCGGAATGGGACGATAAGTTAGTACACAAAGACCGCAAAACCAGAAACTATTACCGTCGAAAAAACTGGTGCGTACAGTTAGCGAAAAATTAGTAAGTTCAATAAAATCAGACTTGTCTGATTGAGTGGCGGCTCAAATCGTTGCCGTAATTTCTGGAAATATCTTATAGAACATCAGATATGCCATTCCCAGCGTCAACAAAAGATTCAGCGACTGTCCGCAAATATACAAAATCAGTGGCTTACCACCGACAAAATGATGTTTTAGTGTTTTGAAGTTAGTGGATAACCCAATACTGGCAAAGGCCAGGCAAAAAAACCAGGTCCGCAGGTTTTTGGTGAAATCATTCAGCACACCATTTTCCAGTACCAGATTGACAACTGGTTTATCCAGTGTGGCATAAAGTAGAGAAAACAACAGACTTGCACCGATGAACCCAAGAATAAATTTGGGGAAACGATGCCATATTTCGCCGACCCCAATGCGTGGTCTGCCAGCCTGTTTCTCCACTCGGGTAGCAAAATAAATAGCGACCGCGAATGCAATTACACCAATTAATATATTCTGAATCATTTTGATTGTGGCCGCGACATACATGGCACGATCGCCGAGCGCAGCACCCGCCGCCACTACTGCACCCGAACTATCGATGGTGCCACCGATCCACGCACCGCCTAATACCTCCGGCATCCCGACAAATTTGATGAACATTGGTAGCAATACCATCATGACTGCGGTAAATATCATACTCAACCCGATAGCAACTGTCAGTTCCTCGCGTGTAGCTTTACTCGCCGCAGCAGTAGCAATCGCGGCAGACACGCCGCATACACTCATATCTGCACTAATAGTGATATTGAGCGATTTAGACGTAATCTTCAGTATTGTCTGGCCAAACCAGTAAGTCGCTACCAGCACGATCGGCGTCACCACCCAGGCGACAAATATACCCGGTAAGCCAATCGCGAGGATTTTGCCAATCATCAGCTCCGCGCCCATTAGTACCAACCCGGTTTTGATGAAAAATTCCGTTTGTAGGGCGCCCGTCGCCCAAGCTGGTGTGCCAATGGTATTGCTAATCACCATACCCAGCACAATCGCCCAGATAGCATACTCAATTCCATAATTCTTAAAATCAATTTGGGCGGCCAATATCAATGAAACAAGCGCAATCATCGCAATAAGAGCAAACCCTTTGGCAAACCCCAGAAAAGCAATTCCCTGCACCTTGGCGCCAATAGCAAACAGTATCGTGAGGATTGTAATCAGCAACAGGCTGTGTGGTAATGAGAATCCACCTGCTTTCAGTTTTGCTCTATTTTTTTCAAATGCAGTTAATTGCTGCTGCCAGGCATCAATTGCAGTTTGCGCGCCCAGATTGAGTGCAAGCTGCGCAAAATTAGCGGCCTGCGCAGCTTGCTCAGCGCGCAGTGCCTGCGCGCGAGCAAGTTTGACTGCATCAGAGGCTGTGGGCAAACCGCCTTCCTCCTTGGCGGGCTTATAAATCGCCTCGAGTGGATCACTCAGCCATTTGTTTGGCAAGGCAGTCAGTGTTTTCAGAAAATGCCCAAGCGGCTGCTGCGAGAGTTTTACTTGTGCCAGCCCGGCAGTGGCTTCATGCCAAACGACTGTTTTAATTGGTTTGACAGATTCCTGCTCGATTATCGTAGAAAACCCGGCAATTTTCTGCTTGGCATCGCTAGTGACAAGTGAGAAATAGAGCGCAAGAGCCAGTAACAGCAGAAATGTGCCCAGCACAATCGCCCAGAAATCCTCTGTTTTGTAGAAGGGTTGTAGGTGAGGTTTATTCATGTTTTTCGGTACTACAAAATAGATCTAAACACGATGCTGCGCTTGATAGCGTAATTACGCTCTACCCCATTTAGTTCTATACTTTGTCAGATTCAGATAATTTGTGACAGCTTAGCATGAGGCAGGCTGAAGTGGATTGCCCATGAAGGTGCGGTGCAGCAATTCAAATGTGTTGTGGCCCTGCTTATGCCTGTATCGAGATAAGAACGGATGATGCAGAAGTTCTCCGCCCCATTGAGGGTGCGGAAGCAGCCGGAGATTTTTTGTTTTACTTTAGGCATTCGAATCGTACATTCATCCAGATTATTTGTGTAAGGAGCACGAAGGTCAGTCACAAAGCACAGCACTTCGCTTGGTTCCCGCACACGCTTGAGAGTCGTTCCTTTGTGCCCAGCCTGACCACCAGGCTTGGCACCCGAGGAGCGACGCAGTGAGCGTGTCTTATTCAGCCCATCGGAGGGCGGTGACTTACTCGAATTGTGACTGTCCTTGGATAATCGAGTTTCCAATTTAGGTACTCGCGCAGTCAAAATCCGAACTTGTCCGAATAACAGGCGGGTCAAATCATCTTTTTGATCTGAGGTCAGTGTCGTGAGGTCAGGAAGTTCGAGTTTGTGCATGACTCGTAGTATGATAAATAACTGACTGCTCTGCAAGTCTATGCTGAATAGTCATGATAATTCCAGCAACACATTAAGTTTGATATGTAACAATATATTTTTGTATATGTCAATCACGATTCTGTTGTGTGAAGATACGAAACGGTCTCTCAAATCTGCCCTACAGAGGCTACCAGAAGCACTTGATGCATATTTATTGCCCATTTACAAGACTAAAACTACCGGCTTTAACTGCGAGAACATGCTGCGCAGGAGGGGTGGCGGAACGCGTTCGAGAGGTTGGTTCGTCAGAGTGTGACGCATTTGAAATCAGAATGGTACAGGGTGTAGTGAGTAAGGATTATGCGCATATACTGGTAAGTTGTCCCCCGGAGATGGCACCGAGCGAGACCATGTCGACGGACAAAGGGACGAACATCGAGCTATCTGGTTGAAGGATTTCCTTACCTGAAGTTGACATCCGGTGCAATTGATTGGAATGATTTGATTGGTAAATTACACGTTAAAAGAAGACAATCAGCGGCGATAAAAGATGATCAACAAAAGCATATCTGTGACTGGCAGGCAAATGGTTTGTCGCAGGTTGTCTATTGTGGGGCGCACGAGTTGAATATGAAGAAGCTTGGCAATCGGTTGCGACATTGCCAAGCTGTGACCGCGATTCGTAATCTGCGTTTTCTCCGGTAGTCAAGATTTGATTTGCCGGAATTTTCCATCAAACCGTTACGCTGTCATGGTATAACCAGCCGAGATAACCCAGGTAAGCACATAGCAGGATACTGCCTTCAATACGATTAATGTGCCCGGCTCCACGCCACCCATAGCTCATTGCCAGCAGAACGATCGTCAGACCAAACATCACTGGAAAGTCACGCAGCAGCACGTCAGCAGGCGGGCTGGAGGGTTGAATTAATCCCGGCATGGCCAGAACTGCCAGCAGATTAAACATATTTGAGCCGAGTACATTGCCAATGGCAATATCATGTTCGCCCTTCAGCGCGCTGACGATGGAAGCCGCCAGTTCCGGCAGACTGGTGCCGATGGCGATAATGGTCAGGCCAATTATCAGGTCACTGACACCAAACCACTCGGCAATATTGATCGCTCCCCACACCAGCATGCGGGAGCTGAGCAGCAGGGTAATTCCACCCAGCACTAGCCACATGACTGCTTTGCCTGTTGGAAATTGTGCCGGAATTTCCTCGGCGAATTCGCTGGTCATGGGATCCCCATTGCGATCATTCAAACCCAGGCGCACCATCCATGCCATCAACAGCACTGTACCAGCTAACAGAATACCGCCATCGAGCTGACCCAGCTCTCCATCCAGCATCAGGAGTAATGCTAGCATCATGATCAGCAGTAATACGGGAAATTCCCGCTTGAGAGTAACGGAATGAACGGTCATCGGTGCAATCAATGCGGTTAAGCCCAGTATCAACCCGATATTGGTAATATTGGAACCCAGCACATTGCCTATTCCCATCGCCGGGTTACCTTCCCAGGCAGCTATGGCTGAGACCAATAACTCTGGCGCAGAAGTGCCAAAACCAACAATCGTCAAACCGATAATCAACGGGCTGATTCCCAGATTACGCGCCAGCGCCGATGCCCCCAGCACAAACCGGTCTGCCCCCCATACCAGTAAGGCAAAACCAAAGAGCATAGCGAGAATGGAATACAGCATGATCGACATTCGGGATTTCTCCAGTAAAAATGAAACTGATATGTAGTATGTCTTACAGGAGCCAATTAGCTTAACAGGGGGCTGTAAGAGCAGTTTTTATGCCCAACCAATAGTAGCAAATATAACTATATTTGTTGGGAGCGCATCTAAGTCAAACATTTTTTATTTTTGCTTGGTCTTGCTTAGAAATCTGAGTTTCAAATTTTGGTGCTCGAGCATAATCGATAATCTGAAAACTATAGGTCAACAATGAACGTAGTGTATCCTCGTAACTGCTCGGAAGCAGCAAAGAAATCATCGCAAGCTCACTTGAACATGGCAGAGGTTCCGTAGTATCTGCCATACAAAATTTCTTTTTTGAAGAATCGCTAATAGCGCTCAATAAATTTCTTTTGTCGCATAGCGTTGGCTTTGCCTGGAATCAACTTGGGTTTTTTGTAAACATGGCCCAGTCGATGTAATAATTGGGTCATGCCGCTTTCACTGCTAGCTACTTGTCACGTCTGCTCGACGTAATGCGCGATTTCTTTGACAATGAGATAAAGATTTTCCTGATTAGTTACTTCTCTCAGAAATCTTGTAAAATCTACAAATTGCGAAGAAACGTAGCAAAATCAGAGGAGGATGGCAATGGCGATGAATAAAATTCAGTTTCAGGCAGGCCTGTCACTGCATGAATTTCTGCATCAATATGGCACGGAAGCACAATGTGAAGCAGCATTGTTTGCTGCGAGGTGGCCACATGGCTGGAGATGCCTGCGCTGCGATGGGGAGCGATATTCCTGTACCCATAACGGCCGCAAGCTATGGGAATGCCTGGATTGTGGCTACCAATGTTCTTCAATTGTCGGCACCGTGTTTGAAAATACTAAATTACCGCTAAGAACCTGGTTTCTGGCCATTTACTTGATGACGCAAAGCAAGAATGCGGTCAGTGCATTGGAACTCAAACGTCAGCTGGGGGTAAGTTACAAAACGGCATGGTCGATCAAGCATAAGCTGTTACAGACCATGCTGCTGCGCGAAGAGCAACGCCGTCTGGATGGACGCGTGGAGGTTGACGATGCTTATCTGGGAGGTGAAAGGCCGGGAAAGCGCGGGCGGGGCGCGGCAAGTAAGACGCCATTTGTAGCGGCAATACAAACAAACAGCGAGGGGAAGCCACTTTATATACGCTTGACCCCCGTAGCGGGTTTTACATATGAAGCGCTCAAACAGTGGTCGGCTGAATGTCTGTCATCTACTGCACGAGTCGTATCTGATGGTTTGGGGTGTTTCGGGGCGGTTACGCATACAGCCGCGCAGCATGAGCGCCATATTGTGGGAAGTGGCAAATCTGCTGTGCAGCGTGCCGAGTTTCGCTGGGTCAATACGCTTCTTGGCAATCTCAAGACTGCCTTCAGCGGAACCTACCATGCATTCAATCACGCCAAGTATGCACAGCGCTATCTTGCAGAATTCTCCTATCGCTTCAATCGCCGTTTTGATTT